>JANMQY010000141.1:0-6580 GCA_031370785.1 Candidatus Eiseniibacteriota bacterium
CGATCGCGAAGTGCTCAAGCAGCGCAAGGAAGATCCGCTGATGCACGACCGCATCAGCCCGCGCCTGTACTTCGAATTCAACGAGGCGCGCCAGCGCGTGATGCGCGAGGCGCGACGGCTTCAGGTGCCCACGCTGCTGCAGCAGGGCGCCGCCGATCGGGTCGTGGATCCCAGGGGAGCGCTCGAGTTCACCGGAGCCGCGCCGCACGGCATGGCCCGGCTCATCACCTATCGCGACGCCTACCACGAGCTGTTCAACGAGCCGACGCGCGCCGAGCCCATTCGCGATCTTTGCGAGTGGCTCGACGCGGTGCGCGTCGTATGAGGACCCCAGGCGTGAAAGCCCGCCTCGTCTCGGTGCACGTCGGCCGCATCCGCACTCACGGCACGCCCGGCGCCAGCGACCCGCTCGAGCGCCAATGGAGCACCGCCTACTACAAGGATCCCGTCGAAGGCCCGCGCCATCTGGGGCTCGAGGGCCTGGAAGGCGACGAACAGCGAGACTATGGCCGCGGCCATGGCGGCCCCGAGATGGCGGCGCTCGCCTATTCGGCCGACCACTATCCAGCGTGGCGAGAAGTGCTGAAGATTCCCGAGATGACCTTCGGCGGTTTCGGCGAAAATCTCGTGGTCGAAGGGCTCGAGGAATCGAGCGTGTGCATCGGCGACACGTTCGAAGTGGGCGAGGCCGTGGTCCAGATCTCCTGTCCGCGCGGCCCGTGCAACAACATCGCGAAGCGCTGGCACCGCCCGGACATGGTCAAGCGCGTGACCGCAAACGGTCGCACCGGCTGGTACCTGCGCGTGAAGAAGGAGGGACTGGTCGCGGCGGGCGACGATCTGACCCTCACCGACCGTCCGAATCCGCTGTGGACCGTGGCGCGCGTGTTCCGCGTGCGCGTCGAGCCCGAGCGCGACCCGGCCGCCGTGCGCGAGCTGACCGAACTGCCGCTGCTCGATGAGGCATGGCGCGGCAAGTTCCGCAAGCTCGCGGCGTCTCTGGCCAGGTAGTCGAGCGACGCGCGTCGTTCAGCGCGTTCCGAGCAGGGTTGCGACCGCGGCCTCCCACCGCGCGTACTCGCGCTCGCGCCACGCCTTCGTACGCTTCGGCCTGAACACGCGCTCGACGCGGCGCGCGCGATCCAGCTCGCGATGGCTGGCCCAGAACCCGACGCCGAGCCCGGCCAGCAGCGCCGCTCCGAGCGCCGTCGTCTCGACCACGCGCGGACGCACGACCGGCACTCCGAGCAGGTCGGCCTGGTATTGCATGAGCCAGTCGTTTGCGGCAGCGCCGCCGTCGACTTTCAGCGTGCGTACCCTGCCACCGGCATCGCGCGCCATCGCTTCGACAAGGTCGCGACTCTGGAACGCGAGCGACTCGAGCGCGGCGCGCGCGACGTGTGCGCGCGTGGTGCCGCGCGTGAGGCCGAGCAGGGCGCCGCGCACGTCGGCGCGCCAGTACGGGGCGCCAAGGCCGACGAACGCCGGCACCAGCACCACGCCGCCCGAATCGGGCACCCGCTTCGCCATCGCCTCGCTCTCGGACGCCTTGGCGAGAATGCCAAGCCCATCGCGCAGCCACTGAAGCGCCGCGCCGGCGACAAACACGCTGCCTTCGAGTGCGTACGTGGCTTCACCCCTGGGGCCGCACGCGATGGTGGTCAGGAGCCCTGAGCGCGAGGCGATGCGCTTCGCGCCAGTGTGGAGCAGCAGGAAGCAGCCGGTGCCGTAGGTGTTCTTGGATTCGCCCCTGGCGACGCAGCCCTGTCCGAACAGCGCGCTCTGTTGATCGCCGGCGACGCCCGCGATCGGAATGCCATCCGGCAGAAAGCCGAGGCCGCGCGTGCGTCCGAAGTCGCCGCTCGACGCTCGTACTTCGGGCAGCACGCTCGCGGGAACGCCGAAGCGCCGGAGCAGCTCCGCATCCCAGCGCCTGCGCCCGATGTCGAACAGCATGGTGCGCGACGCATTGGTGGGCTCGGTCGCGTGCACCGCGCCGCCGGTCAGCTTCCACACCAGCCACGTGTCGACGGTACCGAACGCGAGCGTGCCCTTGCGCGCCTTCGCCAGCGCGCCGCGATGGTGCTTCAGCATCCATTCGAGCTTGGTCGCCGAGAAGTAGGGATCGAGCACGAGCCCGGTGCGGCGCCGGATCATGGGCGTGAGCCCCGCGCGTCTGAGCGCGGCGCAGCGCGGACCGGTGCGCCGGTCCTGCCACACGATGGCGCGTGCGATCGGCCGCCCGCTCGCGCGCTCCCAGAGCAGCGTGGTTTCGCGCTGATTGGTGATGCCGATCGCGACGATCGCGACGGGCGCGCTCTTCGCGTGACGCAGTGCGGCCGTCACCGCGCGGCGCACGCTGGTCCAGATCTCGTCGGCGTCGTGCTCGACCCAGCCGGGCTTCGGGAAATGCTGCGGCAGCTCCGCGTATCCACGCCCGCGCACGTCGCCGCGGCGGTCGATGAGCATCGCGGTGGTTCCGGTCGTGCCCTGATCGATTGCCAGCACCAACGGAGTCTTCACCCGACTTCCCTGGCGCGCTGCAGAAGCGACTCCTCTTCCCAGCGCGCGGCGTCGTAGGCCTTCAGCTCTTCGGCCGTGCGCTCTTCGCTCCAGCCGAGCCGGCGCGCCATGGCCGCCGCCACCGGGCGGGCCGCGGCGCGCCCGCGGTCGGGCGTGAGCCAGCCGGTGCTGCGCCGGCGCATCACGTCTTCCAGCCGGCGCGCGAACTCGTGGTCGATCGCGTACGCGGCCAGCGAATCCGGGCCGGGCGCGGCGGTGGGCGGCATGGGCAGCGGATCTTCGGAGTCGCGAATCGGCGTCGAGAGCTTCAGGCGCTTCGCGACCAGCTCGAGCGTGTCGCGCGCCATCACCCGGAACGTCGTGTACTTGCCGCCCGCGACCGTGATCACCCCGTTCTCCTCGATGACGCGATGTTCGCGCGAGGCCTGGCCCACGTCCTCGCTCGAATCGATCAGCGGGCGGATGCCCGCGATCGCGGCCAGCGGCAGCGCATCGGCGAGGCCGGGCAGCGCGCGCGACAACTCGAACCTCAGGTAGCGCACCTCGTCCACGCTCGGACGCGCCGCGTACTCAGGGGGAGGCGAAGGCACTTCGACCTCGGTGGTGCCGACCAGGGCCGCGTTCTCGAGCGGGACCACGAACAGCACGCGCCCATCGCTGCGCGCGGTGAGCAGAAGCCCGTGGCCGCGCGTGATCGGTGGATAGACCAGGTGCACGCCGCGCGAGGGGCGGAGCAGCGGCCGCGGCTCGGGCGCGCCGGGGGTCAGCGCGCGCGCGAACAGCCGGCGCATCGCATCGGTCCACGGGCCGGTCGCATTCACCACCGCGCGCGCATTGAACGTGCGCGTCCCGCCGTCGAGCACGTCACGCGCCAGCAGCTCGAGCGTGCCGTCGCCGGCTGGCCGCGCGCCGGTCAGCTCGGTGTAGGTCGAGATCGCGGCTCCGTGGGCCGCCGCATCGCACGCCACTGCGATTGCCAGGCGCGCGTCGTCCATCACCGAGTCGGAGTAGAGCGCCGCACCCATCAGGCCCTCGGGCGCGAGGTCGGGCTCGAGGCTCAGCGCCTCGCGCGCGCGGGTCATGGAGTGCGGCGCGAGCCCGTGCTTGCCCGAGAGCCAGTCGTAGAGCTGGAGCCCGAGCCGCATCTTCCACGGCGGCACGCGGTCGCCCTTGTAGAGCGGGACCAGGAAGCGCCGGGGCCTCGCCAGGGCCGGCGCCATGCGGCTGACCGCGGAGCGCTCCTCGAGCGCCTCGTGCACCAGGGCGAACCGCGCCTGCTCGAGGTAGCGCAGGCCCCCGTGGAGCATGTGGCTCGAGACGCTGCTCGTGCCCGAGGCCAGATCGCCGCGCTCGATCAGCGCGACGCGCAGGCCGTTGCGGGCCGCGAGCCGTGCCACCGCGAGGCCGGTGATGCCGCCGCCCACGATCGCCAGGTCGAGCGCGCCTGACTGGCCGGGGGCGGAGGGAGTAGCGGGGGGTGGGGTCTGGTCATCCATGGCGTCTCTCGGGATTGGAGCAACGGGTCACGGCGGGGCCTCCTAGGCTCGGGCGGCGAAGATAGCATCGGGGCCCCTGATCGTGCAGGCGTCGGCTTCGATATGGCCGCCCACCCGCAGGCCGTCCGTGGCGCCTTTGCGCTTGACCGTTCTTGGGCGAGCGGCTCACACTCCCCCCGACCCCGGACCGGGTCGAGATCCAGAGCGCGGCAGTCGGCCGCCGCGCGCGGAGATGCGCAATGCGCTCCATTCTCATGGTTGTGGCACTGCTTTCAGCTTCGTCCCTCGAGGCTCGAGCCAGCGCACCCAGGCTCATCTCGCCCGACACCCTGGACTTCCTTTCGTTCATCAGCGCGAGCGTGCGACCCGTGGCGCCGTGCGTTGCCGACTCGATCACGCTGCACGTCGATTTCTGCGATCCGTGCGGCTCGATTACGGCTACCGAGGTCGTGGACGATCATCACGTCCGCATCTTCGCGACGACTCGCGCCGCCGGGGACAGCATGGGCGTCCCGTGCCTCGAGCGGCCCTGTCCCTTGAACCAGCTCGAGTTTCCTCTCGGCATATTCCCGTTCGGAACGAACGTGATCGATGTCGAGCTGGTGGAGGCGGTCTTTCGTGGAGGCATCACTCCCGCGTACGACATCGTCGTGACGCACCAGTACGTGACCGTCGAGGTCCGTTCGAGCTGTGGGCCGTCGCCCGGTCCATTCCCCTACGTCGATGAGATCCGAGTTGGCCTGCCGGTGCTGTGCGGGGTGGGCGCGCCGCCGATCTGCGCGGGCGCGCCAATCGGCGTCTTCGTGCGCGGCACGTTGCCGAGTTCGTGCTGGCGGGTGAGGCGCGTGGACTACATCCAGCCGGCTTGCCTCACCCTCGACGCTTCGATCCTGCCCTGCCCCGCAATCGTCCGCATCCTGCTCGATCCCACGAACTGCACCCGGCAGCCGTGCGCGGCCGTCATGGTGCCGTGGTCTGCTTCGGTGGCGATCCCAGCCCTGCCTTCCGGGGGTTATTCGCTGACCGTCGAATACGCCGTCGCCCCTTGCACGGACGACTTCCCGAACGACAGCACCGTGAAGTACACGTCGATACCGTTCAGGGTGGTGGACTGCGCCGTCGCTCCCCCGGTGTGCCTGCTCCCCGCATGGGTCCGGAACGCATCCGGCTGCGACGCCGTGATCGAGCCGGGGCATGAGGCGACGCTGGATCTGGGCGTGCAGTCGTGGGCGCCGCTCGCCGGACTGCAGGGCAATCTCCTTATCCACGATCCAACCCGGCTGTCCGTGAGTCGGATGGTGCCGATTGGGGCCGCAGCGGGCATGCATTTGCAGTGGACACGGACCAGCACCGGCGCGCGCTTCGTAATGTTCGCCGACCGTGGCGCGCCGATCCCGGCCGCGCCGCCCGACTTTGTCAGGTTTGCAGGTCAGCCGGTGTTGCGAGTGGGCCTCGCCGTGAGCGATAGCGGCCGGTCGGACATGCTCACCGTGATCGAAGCAACCGATTTCCTCGGCTCGGATTCGACCGGTACGGGCGTTCCCACGTGTGCGCCGCCGCCGTGCGTCCGCTGGCACGCGATCGCCCAGCTGTGTCCCCATGATGAGGCGAGCTGTGATGCAAACAACGACGGCCTGACAGACGTGCGCGACCTGGTGGGCATGGTGCACTGCGTGCTCGGCACCGGCTATTGCCCGGACCCGCTCGGAGCCTTTGATTGCAACCACGACGGCCGGACCACGATCGACGACGTGCTGTGCTGCGCGGGCCCGATCCTGCGCGGTCACATGCCCGACTCGGTGGCCACGCGCGACGCGCCGGGCGTTCGCGTGCGCTTCGGCGATGCGATCGCGGCCGGCGACGGCGTGGACCTTCCCGTTCGGATCGAGGGCGATGAGTTGCTGGGCGCGGCGCGACTCGCGCTCTACTTCCCGACCGACCGCTTCGCGGCCGCGGGAGTCGCGGTGGACGGGGGGCGTTCCGACTGGCTCGCGCTCTCCCAGATCGAAGGCGGCCAGCTGATCGTCGGACTCGTCAATCTCATGGGTATGCACGACGCAATGCACGACTACTCCTCGCTCAACCTCGTCCTTCACTTCAAGCTCGCGCCCGGTCAGTCGCCCGGTGGCGATGTGGGCCTGGCCGATGAGGAGTTCTCGGGTCCCGATGGTGCCGCGCTGCGCGTGAATTCCGGCTCGCCCTGGCAGACGCTCGGCGGCCAGCTCGGACTCTCCCCGCCGCGCCCGAATCCGTTCGGCTCGCAAACGCGCTTCACCCTGGACCTGACCCGTGCCGCGCGAGTCGAGGTGGTCGTGCACGATATCGCCGGCCGCCGCGTCGCAACGCTGTTCCGAGGCGCGCTGCCCGCCGGCTTACGCGCATTCGAGTGGAACGGCCGCGATGATCGCGGCAACACGGTCCGCGACGGCATCTACTTCGTCCGCTGCGTCACCGACGGGCGCACCCAGCTCCAACGTGTCGTGCTCCTGCGAGGCAACTGAAAGGCGGCAAATAGGGGTTACGTGCGGGGCGGGGAGAGCAGTGGCGCGCGAGGAGGGACG
>JANMQY010000142.1:0-8320 GCA_031370785.1 Candidatus Eiseniibacteriota bacterium
GCAGCAGCCTGCGCTCGCGCCTTCGCCGCAGCTTCAGACTGCGCCTGCTCCTTCTGAGCCAGCGCCTCCTTCCGAGCCGCCGCCACGCGCCGAGCCTCCTGCCGCTTTTCATGCATGAACCCGGCGCCGAACGTGCAGTCGGCTGTACTGGTTGTGCGCCCGGCACCGCAGCCGCATCCGATCGGCACTCGTCTGTCCGCCGCGCGCGACCGTATCGATGTGATCGAACTCAAGCCGGTCGCGCGCTTCGCAGCGCTTGCCCTTCTCGCTCACGAACGTGCACCGCCCGCCATCCCGCTGCCAGACCTTGCGCCGGATCTCGCCAGGAACGTACCGACCGTTGCCCGAACTGCGGCGCGGGCGCGACCGGACACACTTCGCGAACTTGCGCTGCTCGAGCTTCTCGACCAGCGAGTCCAGCGCGCGTTTGAGCACCTGCGCGAGATCGCCCGAGGGCAGCGCATGACCCAGAAGAGCCTGCGCGTAGCGCAGCTGATCGACGGTCTCCTGATCGACCGTGACCTGGAGCGCGAACCGCCCGGGCGAAAGCGGCGAAACCTTCGCGCGAACCACCTGCTCTGGAGCCCTCTGTATGGCGGATGGAGCAGGTGATGCTGGAACCTGTTGCAAGGCAATGGCCCCAACTCGCTCCAGAGCGAGTTGAGTATCCACTACTCCCCCCGGGGACAGTCCGTCCGTCACACCCATCGTCTGGACAGCCTGCACGAGCGTCGGCATGTCCGGCTGCGGGAAGCGCTCGGCCAGCAGCAGCCGGATCTCATCCTTTGTTTTCCCCGCGGCCGCGGCGAGGAGTTCCTTCGCCTGTTCCCGGGTCACCTGCGGGGTCAGGTGCGGCGTCAGGAGCAACACGGCAGTCATGTTCAGCCTGCCGTCCGCCAGTGCCGGGAAGATCGCCGGGAACTGCCGTGCGGTCCGCGCGACTCCGATGCGTCTGTACGCCACGTCCTCCGACATGCGCAGCTCACGCACGCAGTAGAGCAGCATCGAGGGATACGCCGCCCGGGCATACAGCCTGCGCTCGTCGACCTCGGCGATGTGAGCGAGCAGCGCGGCGGTGGTGGCGCGATCCTGGGAGACGAGCGTGGCCAGGTCGCGCAAAAGAACGTGATCGTCGAGATGCGACAGCGAGTACGACTTCATGACGGGACTCCGCGAAGAAGACACATCGCGGGGGCAACCGTCACTTCATATCACGAGGCTTTTCGGCGTCCGTGCTTGCGCGCTGCGCGCGATGCGGGCCATCGAGTCCAAAAAGGGTGTCAACAAGAAATCTCTCGGTTCGTCCATCCTCACGTCATGCGGCGGCGCCGCGAGATGAGTCGGCGCCACTCCGAGTCACCGAAGGCCCGGGGCGCTCTGGCCGAGGCGCGCGAAGTAGACCCACTGCCGCCCAACTCGCTCCGGAGCGAATTGCACACCGGCCGCCCCCAGTGCTGGTTCGAACCGATGCCCGGCCCCCGTTCGCCTTGACCCCTCCGGCAGCGGGCCTTAACCTCGATTCGCTTCGTCCGCCTGCTGCATCCGGTCGGGCCCCGAGAGCCGTGGGCCGGCCGCGGGCGCCCCCATCCGACCTCGGGATCCCGTGAGCGATCTGACCACGCACGAGCTGGTTCGACGCACCCTGAATGGCGAGAGGGTGCCGCTCGCTCGCGCCATCTCGCGGGTCGAGAACGAGTCGCCCGATTCGGTCGAGATCCTGAACGCCTGTTTCGCGGCCAGTGGGCGCGCGTTCCGCATCGGAATCACCGGGCCGCCGGGCGCGGGCAAGAGCACGCTGGTGACGCGTCTGGCGCAGGAATACCGGCGCCGCGGCGAGACGGTCGGCATCGTGGCGGTCGACCCGACCAGTCCTTTCAGCGGCGGCGCACTGCTCGGGGACCGGGTCCGCATGGGCGAGCTGGCAGGAGATGAGGGCGTGTTCATCCGCTCGATGGCGACGCGCGGCAGCATGGGCGGGCTCGCGGTGCACACCGCGCAGGCCTGCGACGTGCTGGATGCGGCCGGCTTCTCGCGCATCCTGATCGAGACCGTGGGCGTGGGGCAGAGCGAGCTCGAGGTGGCGCAGACCGCCGATTCGACCGCGGTGGTGCTGGTCCCGGAATCGGGCGACACGGTGCAGGCGATGAAGGCCGGCCTGATGGAGATTGGCGACCTGTTCGTGGTCAACAAGGCCGACCGTGACGGCGCCGATCGCGCCGCGTTCGCGATCCACGCCGCGCTCGAGATGCGCACCGCGGCCAGCGAGTGGGAAGTGCCGGTGCTGCTGACCTGCGCCTCCGACGGCACCGGTGTCGGCGAGGTGGTGGACCGTTTCGAAGAGCACCTGGATTTTCTAACGACACGGGGCGCGCTGGAGCGCAGGCGTCGCCGGCGCATCGAACAGCGTCTCGAGGATCTGCTGCGCGACCGGCTGTGGTCGGGATTCCGCGCCCGTGTCCCGGTGACCCAGTGGAACGAGAGTGTGAGCGACCTGGCCGCGCGCCGGCTCACCCCACATCAGGCGGCCGAGCGCCTCACCGACGCCCTGCTGCCGGCGCAGGACCACGTGCGTGCCGTGAGCGCGGCGCGCAGCGGCGAAAGCTCACGCGGATAGAACGGGCACAGGCGCGACGTGAGGTCGCGCCACCAAGGAGAACGGAATGGCGACGCGCACAACCAGCAACCGACCCCGGGTCCGGGCCGCGAAGCTCCCGCACGCCGGCCGCAGCGCGGCGCCGTCGCGCAACGGGCGCGCCGCCGAGTCTGCGGCCATGAAGAAGCAAGCCCAAGCCTGGCGCGAACGCTACGCGCGCCAGAAGGAGCGCGCGGGACTCTACCCGTACACGATCTCCGGCATCCCGATCCGGCCGCTCTACACGCCCGAGGACGTCGCCCACATCGACTTCGAGAAGGACATCGCATTCCCAGGGGAGTACCCGTTCACCCGCGGCGTGCGCGACAACATGTATCGCGGGCGCATGTTCACGATGCGCCAGTTCGCGGGCTACGGAACCGCGAAGCAGACCAACGAGCGATTCCACTACCTGCTCGGGCACGGACAGACCGGGCTCTCGATCGCGTTCGACAACCCGACGATCATGGGTTACGACAGCGACCATCCCAAGGCGCACGGTGAAGTCGGCAAGTGCGGGGTCGCGATCGACAGCCTGCGCGACATGGAGACGCTGCTCGATGGAATCGATCCGGGCATGATCTCGACCTCCATGACCATCAACGGACCCGCCTCGATCCTGTTCGCGTTCTATCTCGCGAACGCCGAGAAGCGCGGCACGCCGTTCACCAGGCTGCGCGGCACGCTGCAGAACGACATCCTCAAGGAGTACATCGCCCAGAAGTGCTGGTGCTTCCCGCCGCGGCCCAGCCTGCGCATCATCGTCGACCTGATCGAGTTTTCGACCAGGCACGTGCCGCAGTGGAACACGGTCTCCGTGTCGGGCTATCACATTCGCGAAGCCGGCTCGACCGCGGCGCAGGAGCTGGCGTTCACGCTCGCCGACGGCTTCACCTACGTCGAGGAGTGCGTGAAGCGCGGCATGGACGTCGACGAGTTCGCGCCACGCCTTTCGTTCTTCTGGAACAGCCATCTCGACTTCTTCGAGGAGATCGCCAAGCTGCGCGCGGCGCGCCGCATCTGGGCGCGGCACATGCGCGAGCGATTCCACGCGAAAAAGCAGGAGTCGTGGCTGATGCGCTTCCACACCCAGACCGCCGGGTGCTCACTGTGGGACAAGCAGCCCGAGAACAACATCATGCGCACTGCCTTCGAAGCGCTGGCCGCGGTGCTGGGCGGCACGCAGTCGCTGCACACCAACTCGATGGACGAGACCATCGCGCTCCCGAGCGACAAGGCGGTCAAGATCGCGCTGCGCACCCAGCAGGTGATCGCGCACGAGCTGGGCGTAACCGAGACCATCGATCCGCTGGGCGGCTCGTACTACGTCGAATCGCTCACCGACACGCTGGAGGCTCAGGCGGAGGACTACTTCCGCCGCATCCAGGCGATGGGCGGCGTGGTCGCAGGGATCGAGCAGGGGTTCTTCCAGCGCGAGATCGGGCGTGCCGCCTATCTGTACCAGCAGGAGATGGAGAAGAAGCAGCGCATCATCGTCGGCGTGAACGAGTACGTGGAGCCCGATGAGAAGCTGGACATTCCGATCCTCTACATCGGTGAGGAGGTCGAGGAGGAGCAGAAGCGCTCGATCGCCGAGGTGAAGCGCACCCGCGACGACCGCGCGTGCACCGCGGCGCTCAAGGCATTGACCAAAGCCGCCGCGACCCCGCCCGGCGAAGCCAACCTGATGGAGAAGATCCTCGACTGCGCGAGGAACTACGCAACCGAGGGCGAGATCCGCGGCGCGATGCGCGAAGTGTTCGGCGATTTCGTCGAGAGCACGGAGTTCTGATCACGTAGCGCGAAAGGGGGAGCCTGATGGCCGTCATCCTTGCGAGCTCGAATCGGGATCTGTTGGTCCTTCTGGGCACGATGGTGGCCGGCGGCTTCGCGCTCCAGTGGCAGAGTCAGCGGCTGGAGTCCGTTCCTGGCGAGGTCATCGCCGAGTGCGCCGATGGCAGCGTGATCGGCGAATGGCGCGATCGGGTGAGGCGCCGGCCGGGACGCAGGCGGGAAGAGCTCGCGCGGACCGAAGCGCGCTTTCCTGATGTGAAGCCGGAGTTGCGCAAGCGCCTGCTCACCGACAATCTTCGTCCGGGCGACCTGCGCTTCGCCCGGGTGCGGCAAGGTCGCGAAGGCGAGCCCTTGTGGCTCGTGGAAGGTCTCCATCAGGATCGTGATCTGACCTCGATCCGCTGGGAATTCGTTTCGGAGGACGCCGCGCGCCGCGCGCTCGAGCTGCTCGAGCGGCGCATCGTCCGGCCGGCGCGGGACCGCAGCGGCGCGCCGGTCCGTGTGACCGAGGCGGACTTCGACTCGATCCAGGCGCGCGAGCGTCTCGAGATCGAAGAGCAGTTGCAGCTGGATCAGCAGGACGAAGCCGCAAACGCGCGAGCCTGACGGCGGGCGAACCGATCGACGAGGGAGAATCGATGCAACGCAAGATCCGTGTGCTGGTGGGGAAGCCGGGGCTCGACGGTCACGACCGCGGCGCCAAGGTGGTGGCGGCCGCGCTGCGCGATGCCGGAATGGAGGTCATCTATACCGGCCTGCACCAGACGCCGGAGCAGGTGGTCGAGGCCGCGGTGCAGGAGGACGTGGACGTGGTCGCGCTTTCGATCCTGTCCGGCGCGCACATGACGCTGTTCCCCGACGTGCTCGAGCTGATGGAACAACGCGGAGTGGGCGATCGGCTGCTGACCGGCGGCGGGATCATTCCAGCCGAGGACATGGACACCCTCTCGAAGCTCGGCGTCGGGCGCCTGTTTGGCCCGGGATCTTCCACCCAGGACATCGCCACCTATATCCGCGCCTGGTTCGTGGAGAGGCACGGCGCCGATTCGCTTGCCCCCGCGCCGCCTCGTCCCGCGCTTTCGAACGCGCCGACCGCGGCTTTCTCCGATCCCACGCAGCTGAGGCCCACGCTCGCCAAACCCGCACCGCCACGTGCCGTCAGGAGCACTGCAGCTGCAAAGGCCGCCAGGCCGGCAGCACGAGCCGCGAAGAAAACGGCGAAGCGCGTATCGCCCAAGCGAGCGTCGGCGAAGCGCCGTGCCGCGCCCAGGCGCAAGGTCGCGAAGCGTGCGGCGCCGAAGCGCAAGGCCGCCGCAAAGCGCGCACGCCGTCCCGCGAAGCGAGCGGTGCGCGCCGGCAGCCGCGCCCGGCGCTGAGCGCGCCCGGCCCGGTTCGGATGGCGCCTCTCGCCGACGCGCCGGCCCTCGCGTTCGATTCGCGGCTCGACCTGCCGTTCCTGGTCGAGCACTGGTACCTCGGCTCGCGTGCGCGCCGCTACATGATGGTGCGCCGCTTCCGCGAGGTTCTGGCGCACGCCGACCTCAAGCCGGGCCTTCGCGCTCTCGACCTGGGCTGCGGCTGGGCGTATGGAACACACTGGGCGCTCAAGTCGGGATGCCGCGTCGCGGGCGTCGACCTCGGGCTCGATCAGCTGCGCTGGGCGCGCGCGACGCTCGGGCCGCTCGGCGACCTCGGGCTCACCCAGTCGAACGCGAAGGCGTTGCCGTTCCGCGACGCCAGCTTCGACCGCGCAGTCTCGGTCGAGATGATGGAGCACGTGTTCCGGCCGGACCGACCCTTAGTGCTTGCCGAGATCGCGCGCGTCGTGAAACCAGGAGGACGCATCGCCCTTTCGACGCCCAATCCGGATTCGCCGATCGAGGCGGTCAAGCGCCTCGCGGTGGGATATCCGTCGCTGCGCCGCTGGCTGCCTTCGTCGTGTTTCCCTGAGGCGACCGACGACCCCAAAGCCTATCATCCGTATCGCTACCATCATCCGCTCGACCCGCAAGAGCTGATCTCGGGGCTCGAGTCGGTCGGCTTCCGGGTGGAGGGCGCGAAGCGTTTTCTGTGGGTGCTCAAGACCACGCCCGATCCGTTGCTCGGCATGTCGCGCGCGGCCGAGGCGCTGGCGGAAGCGACGCCGATGGTGAACCGGCTCGGCGCCACCACGCTGGTGTGGGCGGTGCGCCAATGAATGCGAGCGGCGGGAAGCGCCTGCTGGTGGCGCTCAACGGCAGCCCGGTGCGAGGCAGCAGCGTGGACCTCCTGCTCGAGCAGGTGTGCGCGGGTAGCCGCGAAGCGGGGGGCGAGGCCGAGCACGTGCGCTGCAACGATCTCACGGTCAAGTCGTGCCAGGCGTGCGGGCCGGAACCCACCACCGGCTACTGCATCTTTCACGACGACATGGATCGGATCTACGCGCTGCTCGAGCGCGCGCACGCGGTCGCGGTCGGTTCGCCGGTATACTTCGATGCCGTCAGCGCGCAGCTCAAGCTGGTGATGGACCGCTGCAATTGCGTGACGCCTCTGGCGCGCGCATCGGACGGCGGCTGGACGTTCAAGCCGCGCTGGGCGCGCACCCGTCGCGGCATCTTCGTGACCGCGTGCTCGAGTCGACACCGTTACGATCTCGCCGAGCGCAGCGTGCGCGGCTATCTGAAGTGGATCGGTGCGAAGTGGGAGGAGACGATCGTGTGGCAGCACGAAGACAACGAAACCGGTAGCGTGGCCGGTCAGCCCGAGTTGTTGGCCCGGGCGCGAGCGACGGGACGCCGGCTGATCGAGAGCGCTCCGCTCGAAATGGGAGGAGAAAAGTGATCGCGGCCGTGCTGCTCGTCGTGCTGGCGGGCGCATCGCCGGCGCCGACGCCTCCCGGAGTTCCCAACATGGTGCGCATGCTCGCGGTCGAGAGCGTGCCGCCGATCAACGACACGCGCGCTCGCTCGTTCCTGACCGGCTTCCGCGGAACGTTCCTCGACGAATCGTTCGTCACCGAGCGCAGCGCGGCACGCGCGGGCGAGTACGCGGTGAGCGTGCCGATCACCAATCGCTTCGTGCTGCTCATGGGCAGCGGCGATTCCGACGATGCGTGGCAGGCACAGGTCACGGTGGAGTGGACCGGATCCGCACGCGACAGCGCCGCGATGCGCGACACGGCGGTCGCCGGCAAGCGTGCGCGGGGGGCGAAGTCGCGCCGCAGCCAGCCGGCCGGGCCCGCGTTCTCATCCGGGCCTCCGCGCTCCGGAGCCATGGTCACCTACTGGTCGCTCTCGCCCGAGGCGGTCGCGGCCAACGCGCGCCCGGTCCCCAGGCGCGAGAAGCTGGTGTTCGAGTTCCCGGCGAACCCGGGCTCGGCCTTTTTCCGCGAGGCGGGGCGCCGCGTCGCGCTGCTGGTTCTCGAAGACCTGCATCACCAGTCCGGCGATCTCGACGCGGAAGAGCGCCTGCGTCTCACCCAATCCATCCGCTCGGCGCCATGATCTTTCGCGGCCGGGTTTCGCATCCGCACGCCCCTGCGGTAGATTCAAGCGCATGAACCCTCCCGCCACGAGTTACCCACCGCCCGAGGTCGATGCGACCGCGGCGCGCGAGCCCGCAGCCATTGAACGGAGCGAGAACCCGATGCTGTTCCTCCGCGAAGAACACCACCAGCTGCGCGCGATGGCGCGAAAGTTCGCCGACGAAGTCGTCGCGCCGCGCGCCCGCGATCTGGACGAGAACGAAGAGTTCCCCGCCGACACCGTGAAGCAGATGGGAGAGCTGGGCTTCATGGGCCTGCCGTATCCCGAGCAGTACGGCGGCGCGGGCATGGACACGCTGGCCTACGCGATCGCGGTCGAAGAGATCTCGCGCGCCTGCACCTCGACCGGGATCACGCTCGCGGCTCACGTC
>JANMQY010000078.1:0-1893 GCA_031370785.1 Candidatus Eiseniibacteriota bacterium
GGATCGCACCGCGGCGCTTGCACAGGCGCGGGAAGTACTTGAAGAGGTCGGCCTTGGGGCGCGCCTCGAGCACCTGCCCGGCGAACTTTCGGGGGGCGAGCGCCAGCGCGCGGCCTTTGCGCGCGCGCTGGTGACCCGCCCCGCCTGCGTGCTGGCCGACGAGCCGACCGGCAACCTCGATACGCACACTTCGGACGCGGTGTTCGAGACCATGGTGCGGCTCTCGGAATCGCACGGCACCGCGTTCATCATCGTTACCCACGATCTTGCCCTGGCGGCAAAGGCCGAGCGGATTCTCCGGCTCGAAGACGGCCGGCTGGCTCCCGCAGTGTAGGGTCCGGCCGTGCAGTTTCTTTCGGTGCTCGTATTCCTGCTGCTGTGCTCGGTCGGCCTGGGCTGGCTGGCGCGCCGCGCTGGCGTGCCGTACCCGATCGCGCTCGTCCTCGGCGGCGCGGCCGTCGGTTTCGTGCCGGGGCTGCCGCAGCTCGAGTTCGACCCGCAGTTTCTGCTGGTGCTGGTGCTGCCCCCGATCCTCTATCAGGCGGCGCTGCTCACTTCGTGGCGCGACTTCAAGGCCAACCTGCGCCCGATCGGCATGCTCGCCATCGGTCTGGTGATCGTGACCACGCTGGCGGTGGGCGCGACTCTGAAATTCTTCGTGCCCGACATCCCGTGGGCCGTGGCTTTTGCGTTCGGCGCGATTGTCTCGCCGCCCGACGCAGTGGCGGCCACCGCGATCCTGTCGCACCTCAACATGCCGCGGCGCATAGTGACGGTGCTCGAGGGCGAGAGTTTGGTGAACGACGCATCGGGCCTCGTGATTTACAAGTTCGCCGTGGCCGCGGTGCTCACCGGCGTGTTCTCGCTCACCGATGCCGCCCTCCAGTTCGGCGCGGTGTCCCTCGGCGGGATCCTGATCGGCATGGCGGTCGCGTGGGTCTTCATCCGCCTGCATCCCTACCTCGGCGACGCCTTCATCGAGGTGTTGATGTCCATGGCGGTGCCTTACGTAGCCTATATGCTCGCGGAATCGATCCATACCTCCGGCGTTCTGGCGGTGGTCGCCGCGGGTCTCTTCCGCGGCCGGTTCTCGCCGAAGATCGTCTCCGCCGAGATGCGCATCCTTGCGCGCTCGGTGTGGAACATCCTCGTGTTCCTGCTCAACAGCCTGATCTTCATGCTGATCGGCATGCACCTCTCGGTGATCACCGAGCGGCTCTCGGGCTACAGCACGAAGGAACTCGCGCTGTGGTCGGTGTGCATCAGCGCGGTGGCGATCCTCGTGCGCATCCTGTGGGTGTTCCCGGCGACGTGGATCCCGCGCTGGTTCTCGCGCCGCCTGCGCGCGGAGCCCGCGCCCCCGAACCGCGAGCTCTTCATCGAGGCCTGGTGCGGCATGCGCGGCATCGTGTCGCTGGCCGCGGCGCTGGCGCTGCCGGTCACGACCATGAGCGGCGCACCCTTCCCGCACCGCGACCTCATCGTGTTCCTCACCTTCGTGGTGATCCTGGTCACGCTGGTGGGGCAGGGGCTCACGCTCACGCCGCTGATCATGCGGCTGAAGCTCACTTCGGACGAGAGCGTTGCCGAGGAGGAGCGCCACGCGCGCACCGGCATGGGCCGCGCGGCGATCGGCGCGGTCGAGCGCATCGCCGCCGAGGAGAAAATTTCGCCCCTGGTGGTCGAGCGGGTGCGCGCGGAGTTTGCCGAACGCCTCGCGCTTGCGGAGGCGGGCGCTTCGCAGGAGGCCGTCGACGCCGAGCACGCGCGGCGGCTGAGGCTCGCGGCGATCAAGGCCGAGCGCGCGTCGCTGATCAAGGCGTGGCAGGAAAACCATGTCAGCGACGATGTCCTGCACGAGCTCGAGGAAGAACTCGACTACCAGGAATCGAG
>JANMQY010000089.1:0-7178 GCA_031370785.1 Candidatus Eiseniibacteriota bacterium
TGGTGGCGCTGATCAACAACTCGGCGCTCTCGCGCAATGAGCTGCTGGAAGAGATCGCGCTGCGCTTCGGCGTCCCGATCTCGGGGCCCCTGTCCAAGCCGCAGGTGCTGGCCCAGCTCGAGCGCGCGCTTCTCGGCATCCATCAGCGCGGCGACCGCGCGATCCTGCTGCTCGACGAGGCGCAGAATCTCGAGCGCGACCTGCTCGAGGAGATCCGCCTGCTGTCCAATCTCGAGGCGAACGGGCAGAAACTGGTCCAGGTCTTCCTCGTTGGCCAGCCCGAGCTCGAGGTCAAGCTGGCGCGCACCGAGCTGAGGCAGTTGCGCCAGCGCATCACCGTGCACTACCGGCTGAACCCGCTGAGCGCCGAGGACACCGAGCGCTACATCCATCACCGCATCAGCGTGGCCGGCGGTCATGCACTCTCGGTGTTCCCGCCCGAGGCGTGCCTCGCGGTGCATCGGCTGACGCACGGGATTCCGCGCGAGATCAACAACGTCTGCTCGCAGGCCCTGCTCAACGCATTCGTCGAGGACGCGCGCTCGGTCGCTCCGTCGCACGTGAGTGGCGCGGCCGAAGAGACCGAGTTCACCAGCGTGATGGAGCGCGACGACTCTCCCGCCTTTGCGCATCGCGACGATGACGCGCCGCGCGCGGTGACCGTGCCGGTCTCACCTCCGGTACGCGCGACGACGCCGGTCGAGCCCGGGGTGGATGCGTACGGGCCGACGCCGCTGGACAGGCTCGGGTCGCCGGACGAGGCCGAGTCGGAGGATGGGGCCGAGACGCAGGATGATTTCGAGATGCAGGACGAGGGAGAGTCGCTGGATGACGCCGAGCTGGATGATGATGAGAGTCCGCTCGAGATCCCCGAGCCCGAGCCGGAGCATGCGACTCCGCTCGAGATCCCGGCGATCGATAACTGGATGTCTTCGCAGACGCAACAGCGCGCGAGCCGGGCCGCCGCGTCCGAGCCGCCCGCGACTGTGCGGCCGGCACCGCCCGTTGGGTTCGAGGCGACGACCTCCTCCGACCGTCCGCCATCGCTCCCGCCTCATGCACAGCCCGAGCGAGTGAAGCTGTCGCCCGGAGGCGCAGAGATCCCGCGCCTGCCACAGGCGGGCGACACCCCCGCGCCGCCCGCGGCTACGCCGCCAATCGCTGCGCCGCCGATCCCTGCGCCGCCGATTGCTGCACCACCCATCGCCGCGCCGCCGATCGCTGCGCGGCCGGTCGCGCCGCCCGAAGCCGCCAAGCCGGCTGCCCCTCGCAGAGTCTCAGTTCCACGGGTTACGCCTCCGCCGGCAAAGGCTCCGCCCGTCGCGACTCCGGCCGCGACTCGCGAGACCGTCGAGCCCGCACCGCGCCTCGCGCCGCCGCCGACTCCGCCGCGCCCCGTTGAAGCGCGCCCCGCGGAGCCGACGGCCGCGCCGCCGCGCCGCAGTCTTGCTGAGGAGCAGCGCGCCGCACTGCCGCCGCGCTTGCGCGCAAAGCTGGATGAGGTCAGCGAGGATGAGGAGGTCGTGGAGCATGAAGGTGGCGGGCTGCCGCGGCCGCTGATCGCCGTCGGTGCGATTGTGGTGATCGCGATCGGAGTGCTGATGTTCGTGCGCTTCGGTCCGCTCACGAATCGTGCGAAGCCACCCGCTCCCGCCGTCGTCGAGCCTTCGACCAGCGTTCGCGCGATCCCGCAGCCCGCGAAGATTTCGTCTGCAAGCTCTGGCGCGCCCACGGTGACGGCAAGTCCGACGCCACAATCGAGCGGGCCCGCCTCGCCAAGCGCACCTGTCACCACGCCGAGTACAGTCGCAGCGAAGCCGGCGGCGCCGCCGCCAACGATCAAACCCGACGCGGCTGTTCCTGCGTCACAGGCGGCGAAGCCGGTGGCGAAGGTAACCGCGCCGCCGAAGCCCGCGCCCAAGGTCGTCGCCAAGCCCGCGGCGCCGCGCACGACGTTTGGCGTAGCAGTCGCCACCTACCTCAGCGAAGAACGCGCCGGAGCCGAGCGCGAGAAGCTCGCCGCAAGTTCCGGTCTGTCGGGGCGCGTCCTCACCGTCACCGAGGACGGCAGCGAGGTGTACCGCGTGGTGCTCGGCTCATTCGCGGATCGGTTGGCCGCGGAGCGAGGGGCCAGCGATCTCATCCGCAAGGGCCTGGTGGATGAAGCGCGCGTGATCTCGCTCGGCAGCGCAAAGCCCTGATCGGGCGCTCCCCGCGCCGCCGTTCGCCCCTCGCCCCTACGCCGTTTCCGCCTTTTCGCTTGCCGGACGCGCGCGCTCTGACTAAGTTCACGCGTCCTTCCGCAGTGCGTCCTCATCGTCTAGAGGCCTAGGACACCGCCCTTTCACGGCGGCGACACGGGTTCGAATCCCGTTGGGGACGCCAAATAGTCGAAGCGGTGCAGCGACTTACAAGCCGCTCGCGCGGAAACTGTCCCCGAACTGACCCTCTTCTCCGTTTCCTTTCGTTCCTTCTTGCCTTCCTGATCGCCGCACAAGCGATGTCTTTGCGCGTTTGGTCGACGGGTTGCGACGTTGGTTCCTTCGGGATCGCCGCTCCGAAAGCGATTTGACCAGAAAACCCATTGGGGTCTCTCCGACGGATTCAGCTCGCGGCCGAGATCTCATTCAGCCAAGCCAGCAACCGGCCATGGATGAGATCACGGATCTCAAAAGAACTTCGTGGGGCTCAGGGACAGCAATCATCCCCTCGCCACGCCTCGCGTCCCTCCCTCACGAGCAAAATGGACATCCCGATCGCTGCCACCGGGTCCGCCCACCACCACCCAAACAGTGCGTTGAGTCCGATGCCGCATAGACCAATGATCGACAGCCACCAACAAGCAGTGGTCTGGAAGGAATCTGCTTCCAATGCCCGGCTTTCCAGGTCGCGCGAAGCGCGCCGTTTCGCTCGCGCGAGCCAGATCATGACCGCGATCGAAATTGCCATGAGCGCAATGCCCACGCCACTGGGCTCAGGCTTGGTGCGATGGATAAGCGCAAGCGTGGCATCGCCAATGACGTACGCCGCCAGCCCGAAGAGCGAGAGTCCCACGAGCTGATGGGCGCGTCGGTCGAGCCACTCGATCGAATGCACTGATGCGCCTCGCCGTTCGGCCCCCAGTCGCCATATGAGGATTCCGGCAGAGGCGCTTTCGACGAAGCTGTCGATCCCGAATCCCAGCAGCGCAATGCTTCCCACTCCCACGGCGGCTACGACGGCGATCAGCCCCTCGATGACGTTCCAGCCCACGGTGAAATACTCGAGGCGAAGTGCGTTTCGCAGGTGAAGACTGCGCGACACGATCGGTGCATCCGTCATACGACGCTCGCTGGCGCTTGGTCGCAGCGGCCGTCTTCACGCTCGAGCTGGATCGTCGTGTGCTCAATGCGGAAGCGCTCGTGAAGATCGCGTTTGATGCGCTGGAGCAAGACGTCATCCACTTCAGCGTCGGGTTTGACCAGATGCGCAGTGAGCGCGATCTCGGTCGTGCTCATCGCCCAGATGTGGAGGTCGTGAACGGTGGTAATCCCGGGCAAAGCCTGGAGGTAGGCCTCGACTTCCCGCAGATCCACGCCTTGTGGTACGGCGTCCATGGCCAGCCGGAGCGACTCACGCAGCAGGCTCCACGTTCCCCATACGATGACAGCGCCGATCATCAGACTGACGGAGGGATCGAGCCAGAGCCATCCCGTTCGCGCCATGGCAAAGCCCGCGGCAACGACCCCGAGGGACACGACAGCGTCGGCGGCCATGTGCAGGAAGGCCCCGCGGACGTTGATGTCCTCCTTGCGGCCCGAGATGAAGAGCGACGCCGTGGCTCCGTTGATGAGGACGCCCAGTCCGGCAACAGCCATCACGACTCCACCGCCCACAGACTCAGGATGGCCGAGGCGCCTGAGCGCTTCCCAGGCGATGCCCCCAACTGCAACGAGCAGAAGAATGGCATTCGCAAGCGCGGCAAGAATCGAGGCGCGCCGCCAGCCGTACGTGTGCCTTTCAGTCGGTGGCCGCTCACCGAGGAGGAGCGCTCCCCACGCCAAACCGAGACCCAACACATCGCTCAGGTTGTGCCCGGCATCTGCAAGGAGCGCGAGTGAATGGGCGCGCACACCGAAGATCGGAACCTGTCAACGACTTTGAGACACTCGCTTCGTGAGTTTACTGAGCGACCGCCATGCACGGCTCTTCGAAGTTGAGATTCGGGATCTCGGGCTGCTTTCGCTCGAGATCGGCTTCCAAGGATGACCGCCCCGCCCCGATCGTAATCGGGTCCGACCCCAGGGCCATGGTGTTTTCGCACGCCGAGACGTCGGCATTCTTCGCCGGCGGATTGATCCACACCGCGCTCGGCACGGCCTTCGGCTGCGGCAGCCCGTTTGGGAACCGCTCGGGGTTTTTCGCGAACGCTTCCGCGAGCACGCGCGCGCGCTGTTGGCGCTTCGCCGCGGCGAGGCCGTAGTGCACATCGTGCGGCGTGAACAGCCCGAGCCCGACGTGGTGGTGCTCGGTGTTGTACCAGGGGAAGAAGTCGCCACAGAAGGATCTCCCGTGTTCGGGCGAGCCGAAGCGGTCCGGAAAGTCGGGGCGGTACTTCAGGGTCTTGAACTGCGACTCGGAGAACGGGTTGTCGTTGGAGACGTGCGGCCGCGAGTGGGTCTTGGTGATCCCGAGGTCGGCGAGCAGGAACGCCATCGACTTGGCGATCATCGGCGCGCCGCGATCGGCGTGCACGGTGAGCTGACCCGGCTCGATCGCTTGCCGCTCGCAACTCTCGGCGATCAGCTGCTCGGCGAGTGCTGCGGACTCGCGCTGCGCCAGCAGCCAGCCCACCACGTAGCGGCTGAACACGTCGAGCAGCACGTACAGGTAGTAGTAGGTCCACTTGCTCGGGCCCAGCAGCTTGGTGATGTCCCAGCTCCACAACTCGTTCGGCCGCGTCGCCAGCAGCTCGGGCGCGACGTAGTGCGGGTGACGCAGCTGATCGCGCCGCTCGCGCACTTCGGCGTTCGCGGCCAGCACGCGATAGAACGTGCGCTCCGAGCACAGGTAGCGGTCTTCATCGAGCAGCGTCGCGTAGACTTCTGCCGGCGCCAGGTCCGCGAACCGCGGCTCGTGGAGCACCGCCAGCACCTGCTCGCGTTCCTCCGGCGGCAGCGCACGCACCGGCGCCGGTCGCGGCTTCGGTTCGGAGCGCGGTTGCTGGCCGCGGTAGTAGGTGGCGCGAGGCAATCCCAGTGCCGCACACGTCGGCGCGACGCCCAACCGCGGCGCCATCTCAGTGACGGTCTGCATCACGCGTTCTCGTCGCTGGGAAGGGGGTTGCCCAGGAGTTGCGCAACTTTTTTTTGGAGCTCGATCAGCCCTTCGGCGCGCTCGAGGCGGGCCTGCAGCCGCCGCGTCTGGCGCTCCAGCTCGGCGATCTGCTTGTCGCGCGGATCCACGGGCTTCGCCTTCGGGCCACGCGGCCGCGGCGTCAGTCCCGCCAGCTCGCCGCGCTTGCGCGCCGCGCGCCACGCCGACAGGTGCGAGGAGTACAACCCCTCACGCCGCAGCAGCGCGCTCAACTCGCCCGGCCTGGTGCAGCCGTCCGCCTCACGCAGCACCCGCAGCTTCTCGGCGGCCGTGAACCGCCGCCGCGCCGCCTTCGCCACCACCTCGGTCTCCACCGCCATCCGCGGGGCCTCCAGGCTGGTCGACATCTTCGTTTCCCGACTCGCCCTCTACACTAAACTTCCGGGGGATCGGTGTCTCACGCACGTTGGCAGAGAGGGTACGGCCTCCGCACTCGGCAATCGCAACCATTCGCTTCCACGCGCTACTGCGTTCGGTACGCGAGGGCCGCGAAAAAGTGGCGCAGTAGTCGGCTCTGAGGGTCCATGAGCGCACAATGCTCGCCGTCAGCGAGTGAGAAGCCGCTGATCACGTCGTGATGGCGTCCCCAACGGGGGCGTATACAAACCGCCTCGTAGCGTGGCCGCGTAGACTCGAGTCCCTCCGGCACGCCCTGGCCGCCGCCTAGCCCCAGGCACCGATGGCCCCGCCGTGGCCTTGCGGGCTACGACGGGGCCAAGGGCAGGGCTGAGCGATTGCCGGTTAGTCCGTCACGAGTACAACCCTCTGCACGAGTGATTTGCCGCTCGTCTGCAGCCTGACAAAGTAGACGCCGGCATTGGGTCCCCCGCCCGACGAAGATCGGGGGATCCAGTCCCGATGGTGCACGCCGGCCGCGGCCGGACCCTCGAAGAGCCGTGTCACCCGCCGTCCGAGAATGTCGAAGACGTCGAGACTGACATAGGACTCATGCGGCAGCTCGAACGTCACCCGGGTTTGTCGCGCAAATGGATTCGGAGTCATCCTCAAGGCCGCGACGGTGGGCAGCGGCGACTCGTGTGGGTCGTCGACACCCGCCGCGCGGCCGATACAGTCGCCATACGTCAGCAAGGCATAGTCCACGCCGGTGTTGCCCATGACGACGAAGTCGAGGTGTCCGTGCGACCGAATCACGCTGGTCGCGTCGATCGGAGGACCGGTCGCCGGCTGCAGGCTGGCGACATCGAAGACGAAAGTCGTGTCCCTGCTGGACGCCCACGGCTGTCCGGTCAGCCCGGGATCGCCGGCGCCGTTGGTGCTCCCGAAGTAGCGGCTCCACACGGAATGGAATCCGCCCCCGTCCGAGTAGCCGAGCGACAGTCGGTCGGTGGCAACATTGGCCCCGGTTCCCGCCCGGGCGCGGAAAACCACCTTCGCCGCCTGCGTCTGGGCCGGGAGTCCAGCGAAGGTATGGGCGAGCGCGCCGTCCACAGGGATCGCGTCGAACGGCACGAGCGTGAATCCAGAGAGGCCGGCGACGAGGTTTGCGCTCGGTGATGCGGGCTCGGTGGGTGGGACGAACCCATCCTCGATGCCCCCGATCGAGATGTTCGCATAGCCCAGCAGGATCGTTCCCTTCCCGCCCGTGCCGTTTGGACCGCCACCGTACCCACCGTTGGCCTGCGCGCGATTGTTTGTATCGAAGTTCCTGAGACAGTCGGCAGAGTAGATGGCCAGCCGACCGCCGCCACCGCCGCCGGGGGTGTAGGGGTAGGCCGCATTGCCGCCGTTGGCGCTGATCACGCCGCTGCCTTCGAGCGTGCCCACCTCGAGCCACAGGCTGCCGCCGCTGCCGCCGCCTCCGG
>JANMQY010000110.1:0-18461 GCA_031370785.1 Candidatus Eiseniibacteriota bacterium
CGTTCGTTGTCCGGCCACCACTCGGCGAGGATCCAGCGCAGGAACCCGACTGCGCGCGGCGGCCATGAAGCCGAGGCGCCGGCGATGTGCCCGAGAGTCTCGAGCAGCGTCTCGCGCCACGCCCGGATGCGCTGGACGTAGGCTCGCTGCTCGTCACGCGGCGCATCCGCCGAAGGAGCAGGCGATGGGAACGCTTCAGGTTCCATGTTCGAAGAACCTCTGCTTGCCCGCCTCGCGGCGAGCTCATCTCTGCCCGAGCTCCTACGGCCTCGCCCTGTCGACCTGCCTCGCCGCGCGCTCCAGCGCTTCTCGGATCGGCCCGCCGCCACCAGCGTACGCCGCGCGGTCCCTGTCGAGAACGGCCTGGCCGAGCCGCGGGAGTGGCACCGGCGCGTAACCGGTGTTGAGCCCGGGCGCGTACAGCTCGTGGCGGAACCACCCGCGGCCGGGAAGCCCCGAGCCGAGCAGGGTGCGTTCGACACCGATCAGCGCGACATTCGCGGCCGTCGCGCGCGCCGGGGTGAGCGTACCCACCGCCTGCGCCGCGGTGAGCGCGGCCTCGGCCTCGAGCGCGCGGTCGCGCAGCGCAGTCGCCGCAGCCTTCACCGGCGCGAGATCCGCCTTGAGGAGGACCGAGTCCGCCGCGCCGGCGTTCGCGTCGTCGGCGCGCTCCTCGATGCCCTGCAGCTCGTCGAGCGCGAACCTGCCGGTGGCGCTGTAGTGGAGCGGCAGCAATTCGGCCTCGGCCAGCCGCATCGCGACCCGCGTCCACAGATCGGTCATCGCGGCGATCGCCACGTAGCCGGGATCCACCACGCGATCCATGTACTCGAAGTCGTCGTACATCGAATGATAGGTGCCCTGCAGACCTTCGAAGCGCAGATCGGCGGACGCGATGCCGAGGTGGTCGAGGAACGCGGTGTAGTCCGAGCCGCTCCCGAGCGAGGGCAGCGACAGCGTGAATGGACGCTCGGCCTCGCCCCGCCAGCGCCGCTCGCGATTGCTGCGCGCCCAGCCCGCCTTGCCTTCGCTCCACGCCCTGTTCTTCGCGACATCGAAAATGCTGCCGTTGCGCGAAGGGTCGGGCACATCACGCGTCGCTTCCAGGATCACGTCGGCGAGCGATTGCGATCCGTTCACCCGGAAATCGCGCCCGGCCACCGCCACGTCCACATTGAGATAGGCGACCGCCTTCGCGGTCAGCTCCGCGGCGTGTTCCTCGCAGTACTCGGTCGAGCCGAGCAGTCCGTACTCCTCGCCGTCCCACGAGCACAGCACGATCGAGCGCCGCGGCCGCCAGCCGGTCTGGGCGAGACTGCCGAGCGCGCGCGCCATCTCGAGCAGGCAGATGGTGCCGCTGTTGGGATCGACCGCGCCGAACGTCCACGCATCGCGATGATTTCCGCACATCACCCACTGGTCCGGAGCCTCGCGGCCCCTGAGCGTCGCGATCACGTTCCAGATCGGACGCACCGCATAGTCGTGTCCGACCTTGAGGTGAAGCCTGGCCGGGCCCGCGCCCAGGTGGTAGGTCAGCGGCAGCCCGCCCTGCCATGCGGCCGGAGACTGCGGTCCTTCCAGCGCTTCGAGAATCTTCTGAGCCTCGGCGTACGCGATCGGAAGTGACGGAATTCTCGGGACGCCCTTTGTCTCGCCCGGCTTCAGACGCCTGCCGCCTTCGCGCGAAGCCCAACCGGGTGTGGTCGGATCACCTGGGCCTTCCGAGAGGAACTGCACGCTGCCGCGCTGGATCGCATCGTCGGGCCGCGCGGAGCCGCGCGGATAGGCGTCGCCCTTGGCGTAGCCATCATCGAGCGGATCGCTGTAGATGATCACCGCCGCGGCGCCGGCACGCTCGGCGTTGCGCACCTTGAGACCGCGGAAGATCTTGCCGTAGCGCACCAGCACGATCTTCCCGCGCACGTCGATGCCCATCTCGCTCAGCTTCTTGAGATCGTCCACGTCGCCGTAGTTCGCGTACACCACCGGTGCGGTCACATCCCCGGCGGCGCCGTAGCCATGGAACGCGTCGAACGCGCGACCGTCGTACGAGTCCTTATCCCACGCCGCTCCGCGCTCGCGCGTGAGCAGCGGGGTGCGAGTGGGCTCCACCATGTCGAGACGCGATTCGGTCGGGTAGTTGAGGTAGACCGGCACGGTCTCGATCCGCGCATCCCATCCATACGCGGCGAGGCACTGGCGCACGTACTCGGCGGTCGCGCGATCGGCCGCGGTGCCGGCGACGTGCGGCTCCGAGGTCAGGATGCGCAGGTGGCGGCGCAGCGTGTCGGGACGGATCATCGCCGCCGCGGTCGCTTCATGCGCGCGCTCGGCAGCGACATCGGTTGCGCGGAATCCCGAGAGCGAATCGGGCGGGGCCGGCGCGGCGCCGAGGCAGAGGCCGGTCGCGAATACGGCACAGACCAGCGCGAGACGCGAATCGGAGCGCATGGAACTCCTCGAGGTCAGGGGTGAGAGATTCTTTGGAACCCCGCGCTCCCCCGAGTGTCAGCCCGCGACGCGCGTGCTGCGTGCGTCGAGCCAGTGCACGCGCTGGGTGTACAGATCGGGATCGAGAGCGGCCAGCGATTCGTAGCGCTTGCGATGGCAGGTGACCAGGATGATCTGGTGGCGGCGCGAGAAGTGCTCGAGCAGCAGCTTCATTCCGGCGCGGGCGCGGTCGTCGTCGCTGGTCGCAAACGCGTCGTCGATGAGCAGCGGCAGCGGATCCTGACCGCGCGAGAGGTACTCGCTCACCGCCAGGCGCACCGCGAAATGCAGCTGGTCGCGCGCGCCGCTCGACAGCTGGAGTACGGCCTTGCCACGCGCGACGCGCTGACCGTTCCAGAAGCGCACCGAGAAATCCAGGTCCTCGCCGAAGCGCAGCTCCTGCACCTTGGTTCCGACCGAGGCCAGCATCTGGCTCACGTGCTGGTTCAGATGCTCGGCCCAGCGGCGGTGCGTTTCGAGCGCCACCTTCGAGATGGTTTCGCGCGCCATCTCGACCGCCTCCTTGAATCGGCGTGCGCGCCGCAACGCCTGCTCGAGCCGCTCCTTCTGGGCGAGCTTCTCCGGATGCTCGACGTGGTGGCGGCGCCATCCCTCCTCGACCTGCAGGCGAAGATCCGCCCGGCGCTTCTGCAGCGTATCGAGCGAAGCGTGAAGGCGCGTGACTTCGTGATCGATCTCGAGCGGGGACCGTGACTGCGGCGCCTCGGGCGCGCTGGTGCCGCTCTCGGCTTCGATCATCTTCTGCTGGCTCTCGAGCTCCGCGATCTCCTTGGCGGGGCGCAGCTGCTTCTCGGCCTGCGGGATCAGCTGCTCGATCAGCAGCGAATGGCGGGCGCGATCCTTGCCGCGGTCGGCCAGCTCGGAGACGTGATCACTCCAGCTGCGCGCGGGGTCGTAAGCGAGCCCCGCGGTCTGGAGCATGCCGATCGCGCGCTGCTTGAGCCCGGTCGCCGAGGCCTCGGCGACTCGCTTCTCCTCGTCGATCCACGACCAGTTCTTCTCCAGCTCGGCGAGGCGCTGCCGCACCGCGCCCAGATGGCGGATGCCGGCCGCGACCCGCTCGAGGTGCGCGGGATCGGGCGGGCCGCCGCCCACCCTGTCGAGCAGTGTGCGCACCTCGGCCAGCGTCGACTTGCGCTGCGTCTCGAGCGAGACGATCTGCTGCTCGGCGCGCATCACCGGGCCGTTCTCCTGCGACAGGCGCCAGTACTCGTTCCACTCGCGCATCAGGTCGACGACGTCGCGGTAACCCATCTCCTTCGACATCTCGCTCAAGCCCATCTCGGTTTCCGCGCGTTGATTGCGCAGCTGATTGAGCCGGCGCTGCGCGTCGCTGAGGTTCTTGAGCGCGGCCTCGCGCTCGGCCCCGCGCGCGCTTCCGCCGGTCATCAGCAGGAAGAGGCCGATGACGATCGCGATCGCGCCGGCGCCGAGCAGAACCGTCCAGAGCCCGAGCTGCCCATTGACCGCGATCAGCACCGCGCCCGCCGCGGCCGAGCCGATTCCCAGCGCCAGCAGTACCCAGCCCGGCATGCGCCGCCCGTTGCGCAGCGTGTCGATCTCGCGCAGCTTCTCGGTGCTCGCGGTGCGCTGCTGCTCGAGCCCGGCAACCTCGGTCTGGAACACGAGCGCCACGTCGGACTGCCCGCCCAGCAGGCGCTGCTTCTCCTCGGAGAGTCCGCCGAAGCGTGACTTGAGGAAGTTGATGCGCTCGGGCTCCCAGCCCTTGCCGGCAAGCGAGTCGCGCAGATTGATGAATTCGGAGCGCTGCCTTCCGTCCTCGTCGGCGACGCGCCGGATGTCGGCGGCCAGCGCGACCAGTCGATCGGCTTCGGCGACCGAGCAGGTGGCGTAGGCCGCGAGTCCCTTGCTCTCGGTCTCGAGCGCGTTCCGCTCGCGGGCCTGCTCTTCGCGGCGACGACCCTCGAGGGTGTCGAGGTTGCGCTGCGCTTCTTCGTAGCGCGCGATCGTCTCACGCAACTCGGCCTCGGCGTTCTTCGACATGTGCGAGACGTTGCGCAGCGAGTCGGCTTCGGCGCGCAGCTTCTCGAGCTCGGCCTTCTGCTCGGCATGCGCCTTGAGCTGGCGACGCACCTCGGAGGAGAGCGCGCCGCGGCGCTCGGCGTCGAGCTTGCCCAGCGAATCGCGAGCCGTCTTCTCTTCCTCGGCGAGGCGTGCCAGCTCGTCCATCGGACCCGAGATCTGCTGCAGGTCGTGCTCGAGCGTCTTCAGGTCGGTCTCGAGCATGCCGAGCTTGACCTCGAGTCCTTTGACCGCGTTGTCGACGGTGACGGTGCTGTCGAGCTCTGGGCACTCGTAGCGGCGCAGCGCCCCTTCGAGCACCTGCAGCGCCTCGGTCGCATTGGTGTCGCCGACCCTGGTGTCGGCCGCGTTCTCGAGCCGGGCGTGCAGCGTCGAGCTGCGGCGCACCTTCTCGTCGCCGGCCACGATCAGATCGAGCTCTCCCTGGCGCACCAGCGCGCACTTCTCGAATTCCGCGTCGTCCACGCCGAGCAGGATCTTCCCGACCGGGTACTCGTCCTTGCCGTGGCGGAACTGGTCGGTGATCTGCTGGCCCCGGTCGTTCCACACCTCGACCGAGCCCTTTTCGAAGTCGCGCCGGATGGTGAAGCGCTCGCCGCCCTTCTCGTAGTCCAGCTCGAGTCGGTACGGCCCACCCTGCCATGGCCGCCAGCGCTCGATCGGCGTCACCATGCGATGGCTGCGCTTGTCGTCGTCGAGGCCGTAGAGCGCGGCGGTGATCGCGGCGAGCAGGCTCGACTTGCCGCGCTCGTTGTCGTCGACCAGCACGGTGACGCGGTCGGGCTTGAAATCGAAGTCGCCCTGCAGGGGACCAAAGCCCTCGACCTTGAGCCGAAGCAGTTTCATGCTCCGAACTCCTCGTAGGAAGGCACGACCTCGCGCAGCCGGAACGCGTCGAGTCCGTAGTAGATCGCGCTCTCGATCGACGCGCGCTTCGCCGGATCACGCTCCTCCACCAGGCGCTGGAGCAGCGCGCACGCGAAGCGCTCCTCGGTGGTGGTCGGGCCCTTCATCATGTACGCCTCGAGATCGTAGTCCGGCCGCACCGTGCGCAGGTCGAGCTTGAGATGGAACGCGCGCTGGCGAACGTCGGGGCCTGGCCCCGAATAGCGCACGCCCTTCACCAGCCGGCCCTTGAGGCGCAGCGTCGCAATGTCGTTCTCGGTCACGCCGGCATCGTCGAGAGTCTTCTGCACCCGGCGATCGATCTGTTCGGCGCTCGACGCTCCGCCGATGTCACAGGTCACGTCATACACGCGGCGCCGGTCCAGCTCCACGAACTCGATCTCGACGAACGGCTGGCGGAATCCGTACTCGACACGCACGTCGAGCGCGCCGTGCGCGCCCAGCTCGGTGGTATCGATCGCGACCGCCGAGCCGGCATAGGCGAGCTTGACGCCGCCCGACTTGTCGCCCTTCGCGCCCTTCTCGCCGCTTGCGGCGAGGCGGGAGCCGGCGTGGTAGTGGCCGACCGCGAGATACGCGAAGGGAGCGACCTGCGCCTCGGAATCGGTGAACGGACCGGTGATCACCTGGCCCGGCGGACACTGCCCCTCGCGCGAACCGTGAAAGAGCGCGATGTCGAATCCCGAAGCGTCGATGGCACCGAGCTGGCGCATTCCGGCGGGGGCGAGCGGGCGCTCGGTGCTCAGCCCGTTGGAGGTGAAGCAGCGTCCCCAGAAGCGCACGCCCGGCAACGACTCGAGCGTCTTCGCGCTCCAGTGCGGGGTAGTGAAGACATGGACGTGGTCGGGCCAGGTGGCGCCGCGCGCCTTGAGCAGGCGCGGACTCCAGTTGTAGCTCGTCTCCGACCACGGGTCGTGATTGCCGGGGGCGATCAGCACCGGAGGACATCCGGTCACGCGGAACGCGTGCAGGGCGAACGCCATGGTCTCGGCATCGACGCCCTCGAGATCGAACAGGTCGCCCGGGATGAGAATCGCGTGAACGCCGCGCTCGATCGCCTCGCGCACCACGCGTTCGAGCGCGCGACGCTGGTCGCTGCGCCGCTCGGCGCGCCGGTCCGTGGCCAGCCACCCGAATGGGCGGCCCAGGTGCAGATCCGAAACCTGAAGGAAACGAGCAACAGCCATGAGGTGCAATCGCTCCGGGTGGCGCTGGGACGTCGACCAGGAAGCCGCGCTGATCGTATGGTGAGCGGCGGGCAACATATCAAGGAAGACGTGCGCCACAAAGCCCGACGCTGCCTCATTCGCTCGCGAGCGGAACCCATATAAGATGGAACACCTCTCATGGACCTTTCCGCTCCTCGCACGTCCGATCCGGGCTCCGCGCCCGTGCCCCCTCACGGGATTCCGCCCCGCACCACGCCTGCCGTGGAACGCTCCACGCCGATGCTGGTGTTTCTCGCCCTGCTGGCGGTGCTCGCGACGATCGCGACCGTCGGGCTGATCCTGCCGGCTCATGTGCTGGAGGGACTTCCCGACCTCGACCTCGCGCGCGCGGCTCGCGACTCGCTGTACGGAAGGGTGTCGCTCGGTTTCGACGGGATGCGCTTCGGCTCCGCGCTGACCGGAGAGGCCACCCCGCTTCGCAAGCGCACGCCGCTCGATGCGCCGCGCCTCTCGGCCGCCCAGTCCCTGCTCGAGGGTGCGCACGCCCTGCGGCGGCTCGAGCCGCGGATCCTCGCCTCGCTCGGACACGTCGCGCTCGCGAGCGGCGACTACACGGGCGCCGAGCGTCGCTACCGCTCCGCGCTCGATCTGCGCGCCTCGTGCACCGAGGCGCGCCTCGGGCTGGGCGTGACGCTCGCGCGCGAGGCGCTGCTGGCGGGCGATCTCATGCGCGCCCGCGCGCTGCGGCTGCAGGCGATCGCGCAGTTCGCCGCGGTGCCGCGCGCGTCACGCTGGTACGCCGAGGCGCTCTACGATCGCGCGCTGCTGCTCAGCCAGGTGGGACGCCGCGCCGAAGCGCGCCGGCTCGGCGCCGAGTACTTCGCGCAGGATTCCACCAGCGAATGGGCCGCGAGTCTGCGCGAGGCGCTCGGGGCCGCGGGCTCGTAGCCGGGCGCGCGACCCTCGACGCCGTATTCGCGGGACTCAATTCCTACCTCGGGAACTTCCTCGGGAAATTCGTCGGCGAGCTCACGAGTGATTCCCAGCCCTCCTACTTCTTCGGCGGATTGGTTCGATCGAGAATCTCGAGCTGCTGCCTGGCCTCGGCGTTGTCCGGCTGGAGGACCAGCAGGTACTTGAGCGCGAAGCGGCAATCCTCGGGGTCGGGGACGCGCGAGGCGACCGCGGCCAGCCCGAGCCACGCCGAGGGATTGTTCGGATCCTTCTCGACCAATCGGTGATAGACGCGCTGCGCCTCGCGCAGGTCGCCGTGCATGGTCTCGGCGATCGCCCACTGCTGGAGGATGCGCGGGCTCGGCGAAGTTTCGGCCGCGATCGAGAACCCCTGCGCCGCCTTCGCCCAGCGCTCGAGGTGGTAGTTGCGGATGCCGAGGTAGTCCCAGCTGGTGCCGCGCTCGAGGCCGGTGCGCAGCGGCGGCTCGGTCATGAACGCCTCGACCCGCCGGAATCCCGAGTCGATGTCGTTGAAGTGCACGAGCCACTGAACCGCCGGCATCATCACCGCAAACGTCACGCCGACCGAGAGCCAGCGCCGCGTCCCGGCTCCGCGCAGCGTCTCGCCGACCAGCCAGGCGGCGACGAGAGCGAGCGCCGCACCGGTGGCCGCGAAGTCGTCCCAGTCGCGGAACATGCCCTGCGCCGGGTGAATGAACGGCATGGCGATGGTGAATGGCAGGGCGAGCGCGAGCAGCACCGCGATCTCCGCGCCCGCTCCGCCCTCGCGCGAGGCGCGCGCGCGCCGGGCCAGCGCGAGCATCACCGCAAGCAGGGGCGCGACGAGTGCGAGTGGGGCGAGAAACGCAACCAGGTTTTTCATGTCGAGGATTCGCGTTCCCGAGAACGCGGCCACCAGCGCGCCCTGGCGCCTGACTTCGGCCGGAGCGAGATGAACCGAATCGAAGCGCAGCATGGTCGCGACGATGTGGGGCCCGAGCGCGATCACCGCGACGATCGGTGCCAGCAGCGCGACGAGATACGCCGGCCGGCGCAGCGCGACCGGCGCGCCCGGACGCCTCAGCCACAACGCCCAGGCGACGACCACCACCGGCAGCATCGCGACCGCCGAACGATGGAGCGCGAGCCCGAGCGCCACGGTGATGCCGAGCCCGAGCGCTGGCCCCGCGCCCGCCGGCTGATCCGCTTCGCCCTCCGGCCGGCGCACCATGCGCACCGCGCACACTCCCGCGGCGACCACCAGCACCACCATCTCGCACAGCGCCTTGCTGTAGCCGGTGAACATGCACAGGTAGCCGCCGAAGAACACCGCCGCGGTGACCGCGACCGCGGCACTTCCGCGCAGCGCGCGCGCGCGCGCGAAGGCGCCGGCGAGTACCGCCAGCACCGCCGCCTCGATCGCGCCCATGAGCCGGGGCGTGGTGTTGGCATCGAACAGGCCCGCATTCTGCGCCGCGCTCGGCAGCGTGAAGTGCAGCAGCACGTCGAGCGGCTGCGCCTGCGGATAGATGATGCCGGGCTGTCCCGCCTCCTCGACCGTGCCCTGGCGCAGCAGGAAATCGCCGACGTAGCGCACCAGGTCGGGGAAGGCCCAGACCAGCCAGGCGCCGAGAAGCGCGAGCACCAGCGAGGATGCGAGCGGCCGGCGCGCGATGCGATCCCCCGCCCAGTTCCACGCCGGCTCGAGCGCGCGGGCCACCGGCGGGATCAGCGCGAGCGCAGCCAGAGCCCACGGCCCCCACGCGAACAGGGGCCCAAGGAAACGCTGAAGGTTGAGCCCCCATGCCCACATGCCCGGCACGAACGTGAGCACGAGCCGGATCAGGGCGAGCGCACCGAGCGCGATCCACAGGGCGAGCGCCGCCCGCATCTCCTCGGGCGTCGCGGGCGGCTGGGCCGCGGCGGGGCGGCTCGACGCGCGGCCGGATCTGGAGCGTGTCGGTAACCGTCGAGTCATGGTGGCCGGCGATTCTACTTCAGCGCGAGCGGAAGGCGCACCTTCAGCGGGCGGGGCTGCGCCTCTGCGCGGACGCGAGCGTGTCCGCGCCTTCGAGCCTGCTCAGCAGATCGGCCGCCGCCCGGTTCTTCGGGTCGAGCTCGAGCGCACGCCGCGCGTAGCCACGCGCGGCCTCCAGCTCGCCGAGGTCGGCGGTGATCGTGGCCAGGGTGAGCCACACCCCGGCCATGTTCGGACCCCGGGCCGCCGCCCGGAGCAGGATCGCCTGCGCATCACGGGTGTGCCCGAGATCCGCTTCGGCAATCGCCCACTCGACCAGGAAACGTGGGCTCGGCGCGATCGCCGCGGCCTCGCGGTACGCCTCGGCCGCGGCCTCGCGCCGCCGGTCCGCCATATGGCGCACGCCGAGCCACGCCCACAGCTGGGCCCGCTCCGGGTCCGGGCGGCGCGGCTCTTCGATGAGGTAGGCTCGCACGCGCGCGATGCCGCGTGGCACATCGGTGCCCTGTCCGATCCAGACGACCGCGGGCGCGAGCGCGGCGCACACCACGGCGGGCGCGAGCCACGCGTGGCGCGGAGCGGCGCGCAGAGTCTCGCCAACCACCCACGCGAGCGCGAGCGAGAGTGCGACCGCGCTCGGCGCGAACACATCCCAATCGCGCAGCTCGCCCTGACGCGGATGTACGAGCAGGATCGTGAGCGTGGCCACCAGCGCGAACGCGGCAACCACCGCGGCGTCGGGCCGACGCCGCGCGTGCCGGAGCAGCGGCAACGCGACAAACGGCAGCGCCACGGCGAGCGGCGAGAGCAGCAGCACGTGATCGAGCGCATCGGCCAGGTGCACTCGAGAGACCAGCGCGGCGAGCACGCCGGCCAGCCCCGCGCCGCCTTGCGCCGCGCTGCCGAGGGCGAGGTGCTCGCGATCGGTCGCGGTGAACGTCACGAGCATGCGCGGCATGGCAAAGGCGAGCGCGCCGGCCGGAAGCGCGAGCCCGAGCGCCACGTCCCAGCGGCTCCATCGACCGCCGCCGCCGAAACGCCGGAACCATGCGATCCATGCGACCGCGGCCGGCACGAGCAGGAGCGCGCCCGAACGATGCAGCAGGATTCCGAGCGCGAGCGTCGCGCCCATGAGCAACAGGCCGCGGCCCTCGTGCACCATCCACATCGCGCACACCCCGATGCACGCGGTGATCACCACCAGCTCGCCGAGCGCCTTGCCGAACCCGGTGAACAGGCCGAGGTATCCGCCGAAGATCACGATCGCGGCCGCGGCCAGCCCCGTGCCTCCGTTCAGCCGCAGCGCCCGGGCATAGGCGACGCCGAGCCCGGCGAGCAGAGCAGCCTTGATCGCGCCGAGCACCCGCTCCGTGACCAGCGGTTCCACTCCGAGCTGGCTGCGCAACCACACCGGCAGCCGGTAGTGGAGCAGCAGATCGAGCGGGGTCGCCTGCGGAAACACGTTTTCGGGCGGCACCTGTCCGAGCGCGCTACCGAGGCGCATCATGAAGTCACCCACGAAATAGAGTCGGTCGGGCAGACTCCAGACCAGGAGCGCGAACGCAGCGCAGGCGAGCGCGACCAGCGCCGGGTGCGCCACCAGCGCATCGCCGGTGCGTGAGAAGGCCGGCATCGCGCGCCGCGCCACCGATGGAATCAGCATCGCGGCCGCGATCGCCCACAGGCTCCAGCCCCACGCCGGCGCGACGAAGCGCAGCGTGTTGGCGCCCCACCACCACATGCCGGGCAGGAACGCGAGCGCGGCGCGCGCCAGGGCGAGCGCCACGAGCACGAACCAAAGCGAGCGGGCGGCAGCGCTCGCATCCGCGGGATCGGCGGCGGCCAAGACCGGCGGCCGCGATGCGGCGGGTGGAACGCGGGGAGCGGAGCGGGCGCGACCCGTGCGTGCCGCGGGCCCACTCTGGCCTCGCGTTCCGCGCGCGGCGCCGGCTTCCTTCTTCATCGCCATCCGCGCGGCGTGTTCAGCGCGCGGGTCGCGGGGTGCGCATGCTCTCGAGGTAGTCGTACAGGGCGGGCAACTGCTCGTGCTGCGGATTCAGCTGCTGGATGGCCCGCGTGGCGCGCGCGCAGGTCGCGGTGTCGTCGAGCCAGGTGGACGAGGTCGCGAGTCCCAGCCATGCCAGCGTGAAGTCTGGATTGCGCCTCACCGCGCGCGCGTACAGTCCCTGCGCTTCGAGGTAGTGCCCCTGCATGGCCTCGGCCATTCCCCACTGCGCGAACAGTCGCGGGTTGGGCGCCTGCTCGGCGGCGTTCCGATAGGCGAGCGATGCGTCCTCCCAGTGTTTGCGCGCGAACGAACGGTTGCCGAGGAACTCCCAGGTGGTCGCGCGCTCGTCTCCGGTGCGTTGCGGCGTTTCGGTCACGAACGCGCGCACGCGTTCGGCGCCGCGTTCGAAGTCGCTCAGGTGCGCCAGCCATTGAAAACTGGGGAGCGCGACCCCGACCATCACCGCCACGCCGAGCGCGGCGTGCCGTGGCGAGCGTACCACTTCGCCGACCAGCCACGCCGCGATCAGCGACAGCGCGACGCCGCTCGCCGCGAAAATGTCCCAGTCTCGGAACACGCCCTGCGAGGGATGCACGAACGGCATCATTCCCACCAGCGGCAACGCCAGCGCACCCAGCACCCAGCCCTCGCGCCGGCGCAGCAGCGCCGGTCCGAATCCGAGCGCGACCAGTGGAATCGCCGGGGCGAGCGGCGAGAGCAGCGCCGCGAGATTCGCGAGGTCCAGCGCGCGCGTTCCCGAGAACGCCGCCTGCAGAATGCCCGCGCTCCGCGCATCGGCAGGCAGGAAGTGAACGGCGTCGCGCATCCGCATCGCGGCCAGAATGCGCGGCGCCATCACCGCGAGGGTCACGACCGGCAACGCAAACGCGGCGAGCGCGGCGGGGCGGCGCCAGGCGCCCTCCCTTCCGTGGCGGTTCCACCACAGCGCCCACGCCACCGGCAGCACCGGGAGAAACGCGAGCCCCGAGCGGTGCAGCGCGATTCCGGCGGAGATCGCAAGCGAGAGCGGCAGCAGGCCACCGCCTTCCCGCACCGCGCGCACGCCGAAGGCGCCCACGGCCACGGTGACCAGGCACAGCTCGGCGAACGACTTTCCGTATCCGGTGAAGAGCCCGAGGTAGCCGCCGCAGACCACGGTCGAGGCCGCCGCGAGGGCCGCGGGACCGCGCAGCGCCAGCGCCCGCACGAACACCAGCGCGAGGAGCGCGAGCACCGCCACCTCGAACACGCCGATCAGGCGCGCCGCACCGTTCGAGCTCAAGCCCCCGTGCGCGACGAGGAAGCGCGGCAGCTCGACATGGAGCAGCACGTCGAGCGGCAGAGCCTGAGGGAACAGAATTGCCGCGGACTTGCCCTGGGTGACCGTCCCCTGCCGCATCAGGAAATCGCCGGTGAAGAGCAGGCGATCGGGAAGCAGCCAGGCGAGCGAGGCGAGCAGCGTCGAGGCGACCAGCGAGGAGATCACCGGCAGGCGCACGATCGAGTTGCCGAGCGAGGTGGCAGCCGGGACTAACAGCGCGGTCAGCGGCAGCACGACGCCGACCGCGACGTCGAGCCAGTTCAGCCACTCCTTGTCCGGACCGAGGAATCGCCGGACGTTCAAGCCCCACAGCCACATCGACGGCGTGTAGACCGTGATCGCGCGACTGAGGGCGAGCGCAATCAGACACATCCAGAGCACCGGCGCGGCGCGGTTCGCCGCTGCGGCCAGCGAGTCGGCGGGCGCGGTCAGCGACGGGGCGGGCGCAGGTCGCGGCGCGACAGTGGCAGATCGCGGTGCGGCAGTTGCAGTCCGCGGCGCTGGAGTCGCAGGCCGCGCCTTCACGCGGTGGGCAGCCTGAGCGCCGGGCTCTCGCTTGGCTCGGGAGTCAGACGAATTCATGCCACCCCATGATGACGGTCGGTCCTGTATGGAAATCGGGCGACAACGGACACGCGGAGGGCCGCGCGGCAGTGCCGGGTCCGGTCACGACTGACGCCCGGTCGCGCGTGACGACGGGCGTCAGGCTCTCACGCTGGCGCGAGCGCGTGGTGCGCTCGAATACGAACGCCACGCACGCCGTGACCATCGCGACGCATTCGCGCGACGAACGCGCGCCCGGCTGAACGCGCATATCGAGAGCGCGCCGCGCGGAAGATTTTCTCGCGCCGAGAGCCGGCGCGGGAAGTTCAGAAGTCGTAAAGCGGGTGAAGAATCGGTGGCGCGGCCGTCGGACGGCTAATCCGACGTGGTCACTCCGATCCGCGGACAGTGTGGCAGGAGGGCGCAGACCGAGCAGTGGGGCTTGCGCGCATTGCACACCGCGCGACCGTGCAGGATCAGCCAGTGCGAGAACAGGGTCCACCGCTCGCGCGGGAGGATCTTCATGAGCGCGAATTCGATCTTCACCGCGTCGCTCTCACGGGTGAGAGCGAGCCGATTCGCGACGCGGCTCACGTGCGTGTCCACCACCAGCCCGGGCACGCCGTAGGCGTTTCCGAGCACCACGTTCGCGGTCTTGCGCCCGACTCCGCGCAGCGCGGTCAACGCCTCGAGCGTGTTCGGGGCCTGGCCGCCGTGCTTGGAGACGATGTCGCCGCAGCACTCGCGGATGGCGCGCGCCTTGTTCCGGAAGAACCCGGTCGAGCGAATCATCGCCTCGAGCTCGGCCGGGTCGGCGGCCGCGAACGCCGCGGCGTCCGGGTAGCGCGCGAACAGACCGGGCGTGACCATGTTCACCCGCACGTCGGTGCACTGCGCCGAGAGGATGGTAGCGATCAGGAGCTGCAGCGGATTCTCGAAGTCGAGCGCGCACTTCGCGTCGGGGTAGAGCCCGCGAAGGATCTCGAGAACGTGCGCCACGCGCTCCGGGTCGGGCGGTGCGGAGCTCCTGGCCGGTCTGGCCTTGCGTCTTGGTGACGGAACGCGCTTGGCGGCCACCTTCGCGCGCCGAGTCGCGGGCACGCGACGCGTCGGCCGTGCGGCGCCCGCGGTGCGCGGTCCGTGGTCGGCGCCCGCGCCTCCCGGAGATGTGGCGCGCGAGGCAGCCCGGGTCTTGTTCCGTTTCTTCCGCGGAGTCGAGCGCGCGCGACTCGAGCCCGGAAGGCGGGGCGTGTCGGAGCGCTTGCGTCTCGATCGCGGCGATTTGCGAGGCATGGCGCGCGAGCGTAGTGGAGCGGCCGGGGGACGGGCAAGGAACGAGGTTTGGGCTCCCGAAGACGCCCGGGGGCGGCGTGGTGCCGCACCCGGGCGTCGAATGGCGAATCCTTCCGATTACACTAGAAGCCCCAGTTGAGGCCAAAGCGCATGCCGACGCCGCTGAGCGAGACGATCTCGCGCACGACGCCACCACTGATCGGGTCGTCCACGTCGCGATGCGCATCGCCGCCGTTGACGAAGATCTCTCCGCTCAGACGCGAGCGGCCCGAGAGCGGTAGCGCCGCGCCGCCCCACGCCTGCCAGCCCCAGCCGCCGTAGGTCGCATCGAACGACTCTCCGGTATTGAAATCCTCGGCCGAGAGGAACAGCACCTCGTAACCGCCGCCCACGCCGAAGTACGGAATGAACGGCATGTCCGGGTCGGCCTGCACCTGCAGGAATCCCATGATCGGGAACAGGTTCGAGGACGAGCGAGCCAGCTCGCGGCGGGTGGTGATGGTGGTGCCGCCCGGACCCGGCGTGCTGCCAAGCACGGCGCTCTGGTTGTCGGAGCGATGGACCCAGTCGACCCCTGCACCGATCTGGATGTGCGGATCCACCAGCGGACCGCCGCGCATGCCGACCACGAATCCGTTGTCGGCATCGCCTTCGGGATCGAAGAACCCGAGGTGGAGCTGGGTGAGGCTCTCGTTTCTCGGACCGCGATCGTAATCGCGGTACCGCGAGCGCGGCCGGTAACGTACCGCCTCGAGCGTGACGCCTTTCGCGAGACTCGCCGCGTCGAAACCGACGATCGGCACCGCGAACGCCGACGGCGTGTATGTCGAGGGGGCGAGCCGGTCGGCCCGCACCGTCCCCGAGGCCGCGACGAGCGACGCGGCGGCCAGCGCGAGGATCGTGACTTTCATGGTTGCCCTCCGTGAGTGGAAAACCCGGACCCAGCGAACGTCCCATCCTCTCGCACGCATTCGCACGCCCCGTGCCGGAAACGTTCTTGCTAGCCCGTACGTAACTCTAGCGCAGCCGCAACACATTGCGCGCGAGCGAGGCCGGCGCCGTGGCGCCGCTGTCGCGCGGTGTTGCGAGGCTGCCGCACGGATGCTAGCGTGCCGCACCCTTTCACGAGGTCGCCATGTCCCTGCCGCCCCTGCCGCTCCTGTCGTGCTTTGCCCTTCAATTGGCGCTCGCGGCGCTCGGCCGCGGTCCCTCGGCTCCTCCCGCCCGCGTCGATCTGGCCGCGACGGCCTCGTCTTCCCCCGGCCCGACCCTGGCACGCGAGGACACCATGCACACCTCGGTGCCCGAGATCCTGGTCAGCGCGCCGCGCGTGACGCTGAACGAGATCCTCGACCGCGTGGCGCGCGGCGAGGCGCACCGCGACTCGATGATGCGCGACCAGAGCTTCCGCAGCACGGTGCGGATGGTGGTGAACGTGACCGGACCCAAGCCTCCTCAGCTGTTTCAGGAGACCGTCGCCCAGGTCTACAAGAAACGCCCGAACAAGGTGCGCACGATCAAGCTGCGCGACTGGCGCGCGAAGCCGATCGCAAAAGAAGACGACGGCTTCAACCTCAACTTCGGTCCGAGCATGGGCGAGAGCATGGTCAACTTCGCGTTCCGGCCGAGCGCGCGACGCGACTATCGCTACCGGATCGTGGGCCGCGACCTGGTGGGCGATCACCTCGTGTACCGGATCGAGTTCGAGCCGCGCTCGCCGCTCGATCCCGCCACTCCGCGCGGTCTGGTCTGGGTGGACACCAACGACTTCGTGATCCTGCGCCAGGAGATGGGCTTCACGCGCTCGCCGGTACCGCTGTTCCTCAAAGGCATCCCACGGATGGTCATCGAGCGCATGCGGGTCGGCGAATACTGGGTGATGCGGCGTGCGCTGTTGCGTGCCGAGACCACGATTCCGATCCCGAAATTCGGGAAATCGTTCGACATCGCGATCACGTTCGACAACTACGCGATCAACACCGGACTGAGCGATTCGCTCTTCGCGACCTCCGGCGCGCGCCGCGCTGCAGAACACGCGGAGGCGAGATGAGCGCCTCCCTGCGAATCCAGCCCCGCGGCGCCGCCTGCAGTTTCATCGCCGCGCTCGTACTGCTCGCGCTTGCCGCGCCCTCGCGCGCGGATGAGGCGCGGGCGGATACCACGCTCGATCGCTTCCTCGGCACGTTCTCGGACTCGACCGACGCCTACTTCGGGCCCGCGGCCGCGCCGCTCGACAGCGCCGGGCTCGATAGCGCACTCACCTACGGTCTCGAAAACCCGCGCGCGCTGGCGCGCCGCGGGCAATTTCAATTCAACCGGGGGCCGGATCTCGGATTCAACCGGGTGGACGGCCCGGTGTGGGGCGCCCGCGCGGCGATCGGCCGCCCGCGCATGCTGGGCGCTCTCGGCGGCCGGCTGCGCTACGCCGCGGGGCCAAACCTGTGGCTCGGGGGAGCGGCCTACGAAAGGGTGTGGCGTGCACGCCGCGCGTTCTGGCGCGTGAACGTGCTGGGCGGACGCTCGACCGACGACATGGATCGCACGAGGCGCGACCAGGGCGAGAGCTCGAGCCCGCTCGCCGATCTCAGCGCGCTGATCGGCGGGCAGGATCCGCGGCGCTTCCTGCGACGCGACGGATGGGAAGCGCGGCTCTCGCGCTCCGCCACCACCTGGAGCATCGGCGCCTCGTGGCGCGACATGCTCGAGAGCCCGCGCGCGGTAACCGCGGGCTGGAACCTCCGGCACTCGGCCCTGCTGGTGCCCGACAATCTTCCCGCGGCGTTCGGGCGCGCGCACGAGGCAACCTTCGACGCGACGCTGCGCACCCCGGGGCTGCCGCTGTTCGGCGAAGCGACCTACAGCGTCTCGCGCCGCGCGATGGGCAGTGACTTCGAGTATCGGCGCACCCGGTTCGCTCTCGCCGGGAACTTCGGGCTCGGCCGCATCGCGGCGCTGGTTCCGCAGGTCGCCTACGGCCGCCTGGTCGGAGAGCAGGTGCCGCAGGCCGCGTTCTACCTGGGCGGAGCGCGGATGCTCGGACGCTTCGACAGCGGCGAGCTCGGCGGCAGCGGTCTTGCCATCGCGCGGATCGACCTGCTCGGCGCCCAGGACGTGCTCGCGCTCGCCCATATCCCGCACCCCGCGACGTTCCCCCTACAGCTCGGCGTGCACGCCGCGAGCGGAGCGGTGTGGGGCGTGGATCCCTACGGTGGAGCAACGCGCCCGGGGGTCGATTGGCCGGACCGTGCCGAGTGGCGGAGCGAGACCGGGGCTTCCCTGATCTACCAGCCCGGGATCCCCGACCCGACCAGCATGCTGAGGCTCGATGTGATCTGGCCGGTCGGCGCCGGCAGCCACGAGACGCGCATCCGCGTGGGATACACGCGGGCCATGGGCCTGCTGCGCGCGTTCGAGGACTGAGAGCTGTTCGAGACCGAGAGCCGTTCGAGGACGGAGAACTAACGAAGAAGCCCCGGCGGATTTCTCCGCCGGGGGCCTCCCGCCGCCCGACTCACTCCCCTTGCCGTGGCACCGTTCGGGGCCGAGCGGCGTGCCTTCTTTGCGTCTAGCGCGAGCGCTCCCGGGCTCGCTGGCCCGCTTCGGTTGAGTTGCCTCTGCACTCGGGCGCCGGGTCCCGCATCTCGTCGCGGCTGTCGAGGACCCGGCCCGGGTTTCGTGAGCCGCCATCGTGGTGCGGATGCCGCGCGCTTCGCTTACCACCAGAGCAGGCGCTGT
>JANMQY010000018.1:0-40809 GCA_031370785.1 Candidatus Eiseniibacteriota bacterium
GCGCGCGAGCGCTGGAGCGAATGGCGTGGCAAGGAGCCAGGCCCCCTGGTGGTGGTGGACGACGTGACCGTCGGCCTGCAGCGCCTGGCGCATCGCTTTCGCCAGAACTGGAGCGGGCTGATGGTCGGCGTGACCGGCAGCACGGGGAAGACCACCACCAAGGATCTGGTGGCCGCGGTGCTCGCCACCGCCGAGCCGACCCTGAAAACGGAAGGCAATCTCAATAACCACTGGGGCGTGCCGCTGACGCTGATGCGCCTGCGCAACGAGCACCACGCCGCGGTAGTGGAGATGGGCATGAGCCGACCGGGGGAGATCGAGATGCTGGCCACCATCGCGATGCCGAATGCGGCGGTGATCACCAATGCCGGCAGCGCGCACCTCGAGGGGCTCGGCTCCCTCGATGCGATCGCCTACGAGAAGGCCGCGCTGGCGCGGGCTCTCAAGCCGGACGAGGTGGCGTTCGTCGGCTCCGACTCGGCACGGCTGATGGCCGCGATCGAGGGCGTCCGGTGCCGCGTGCTGCGCTACGGGCTTTCGCCGGATGCCGACATGGGACCCAAGCGCATGACGATGCGCGAAGACGGCGGCACCACGCTCGAGGTCGAGGGTTTCCCGCCGATCGCGCTGCGCCTGGTCGGCCGCCATCAGGTGGCGAACGCGCTGGCCGCGCTCGCGGTCGCGCGCGAGTACCGGCTCGATCCAGATGCGGTTGGGATCGCGCTCGGCGCCTACCATGCGCCCAAGGGGCGCATGGAGCTCAAGCACTGGCATGGCGCGACGCTGCTGGTGGACTGCTACAACGCCAACCCCGACTCGACCAGGGCGGCGCTCGAAACCCTGGCCGCGTGGCCGGATGCGAAGCGGCGCATCGCGGTACTCGGCGACATGCTCGAGCTGGGGAGCACGGCGGCCGCGCTCCACCGCGAGACCGGCGGCGCGGTGCGGGACGCGGAGCTGTGGGTGATCGGCGCGCACATCGAGGACTACGCGGCGGGCGCGAAGAAAGCGAAAGTGAGCACGCGGACATTCGACGACATGAAGACGCTGTCCACGGCGCTGCGCGACGCGCTGGCGCCCGGGGTCACGGTGCTGGTCAAGGCCTCGCGTGGCGCTGCTCTCGAGCGCGCGCTCGAGGGCCTGAACCTGGAGGAATAGCTCGTGTTCTTCGAGTGGGTGTATCCGCTTCACCATCTGCCGGGGTTTTCGGCGCTGAACGTTTTTCGATACATCACGTTTCGCGCCGCCTACGCCGCGATCACCGCGTTGCTGCTGTGCTACTGGCTGGGCCCGCCGATGATCGCGTGGCTGCGCCAGGTCAAGCTCGGGCAGAAGATCCGCGAGGAGGGCCCCAAGGCGCACCTCGCCAAGGCGGGCACGCCGACGATGGGAGGCATCCTGATCGTGATCTCGATCGTGGTGCCGACCCTGATCTGGGGAAACTTCCATTCGCTGCCGCTGTGGCTGGCGCTGCTCGCGACGGTCTGGCTCGGCGCGCTCGGCTTCCTCGACGACTACCTGCGCGTGGTGAAGGGCTATCCCAAGGGATTGCTCGGCCGCTACAAGCTGACCGGACAGATCCTGCTCGGGCTCGTGATCGGGATCTGCCTGCTGGTGTGGCCCGAGACCAGCTTTCCATCGAGCGCGACCCACGTTCCGTTCCTCAAGTTCCGCTTCGTGGACTTCGGCTGGTTCTTCATTCCGTTCGTGATCCTCGTGATCACCGGCTCCTCGAACGCGGTCAACCTCACCGACGGCCTCGACGGTCTCGCCTCGGGGCTGGTCGCGATCGCGGCGCTCACCTTCGCCGGCATGTGCTACCTCGGCGGACATCTCAAGTTCAGCGGCTACCTGCACATCAGCTACCTGCCGTATAGCGGCGAGCTGACCGTGTTCTGCGCGGCGGTGCTGGGGGCCGCGCTCGGCTTCCTCTGGTACAACTGCCATCCGGCCGACGTGTTCATGGGAGATACCGGCTCGCTCGCGCTGGGCGGGGCGCTCGGCACGGTCGCGGTGCTCATCAAGCGCGAATTCTGGCTGGTGCTGGTGGGCGGGGTGTTCGTGGCCGAGGCGCTCTCGGTGATGATCCAGGTCGCGTCGTTCAAGCTGTGGGGCCGGCGCGTGTTCAAGATGGCCCCGCTCCATCACCACTTCGAGCTAATGGGCTGGGCCGAGTCGCGCGTGGTGCTGCGTTTCTACATCGTCGGCGCACTGCTGGCCCTGCTCTCACTCTCGACCTTCAAGCTCCAATGACCATAGACGCCCGCCATCCGCTGCCCGGCACCAAGCCACTGGTGGTCGGGGCCGGCAGGTCCGGCATCGCCGCGGCGGCGCTTCTGGCGCGGCACGGTTGCGCGGTCACGGTGTGCGATGCGCGCCAGCTCGCGCAGGCCGGAGAGGTTGCGGCCGCGCTCGCGCGCCTCGGAGTCGAGGTGGTGTGGGGCCGCGACGATGCGGCGCTGCTCGAGGGACATGACTTCGTGGTGTGGAGCCCGGGCATCGCCACCAGTCATCCGCTGGCGGTCGCCGCGCGCGCCGCCGGAATCCCGCTGCTCTCCGAGCTCGAGATCGGGTTCCTCGCCGCGCACGCGCCGCTGCTGTGCATCACCGGCACCAACGGCAAGAGCACCACCACCGATCTGACCGGCGCCCTGCTTCGCGCGGCGGGCCGCGAAGTGGCGGTGTGCGGCAACATCGGACGCGCGATCTGCGACGTGGCCGAAGGCATCGGCCCGGCCGGGCTGCTGGTCGTCGAGGTCAGCTCGTTCCAGCTCGAGACCGTGGATCGCCTCAAGCCGTTCGTCGCGACCTGGCTCAATCTCACCCCGGATCACTTCGACCGTCATGGCGACCTTGGAACCTACGCCTCGACCAAGCAGCGCCTGTTCGCGCGCCAGGACGAGCATGACTACGCGGTATGGAATGCCGACGATCCGGCGCTCGCGCGCCTGCGCAGCGGGGATGCCACGCTGCTCGAGTTCTCGCTGGATCGGGCGGTGGATTCCGGAGCGTGCGTGGTCGACGGCGCGCTGCAGCTCGCGTGGCGCGGCGGCGCCGAGCGGGTGATGGGGGTCGACGAAGTGCGCCTGCGCGGCCGCCACAATCGCGCCAACGTCGCGGCCGCGCTCGCCACTGTGCTGCCGCTCGAGATCGCGCCGTCCACGCTGCGCACGGTCCTGCGCGAGTACGCCGGGCTCGAGCACCGGCTGGAGCCGGTAGACCAGATCGAGGGGGTCGAGTTCGTGAACGATTCGAAGGCGACCAACACCGATTCGATGGGCGTGGCGCTGGCCTCGTTCGACCGCCCGGTGGTGCTGATCGCGGGCGGGCGCGACAAAGGCCAGGATTTCGCGCCGCTCCTGCCGCAGGTGAGGCAGAAGGTGCGCCACGCAGTGCTGATCGGCGAGGGCGCGGAGCGGATCGCCGCCGCATGGAACGGCGTGCCGCAGTCGCGGGCCGCGACGCTGGCCGATGCGGTGGATCGGGCGTTCGCCGAGGCGCGGCGTGCACCGCAGGGACCGAGTCCGGTGCTGCTGTCGCCGGGCTGCGCCTCGTTCGACATGTTTCGGGACTTCGAGGACCGCGGCACCCGCTTCAAGGCCGAAGTCGCTCGACTCAAGCACCGGGAGGCCCACGCGTGAACCGTGGCGACCGCTGGCTGATCGTGCTGCCGCTCGTCCTGACCGCGGTCGGCGTGGTCATGGTCTACAGCTCGAGCGCGATCCTCGGGATCACGCGCTTCCAGGATCCCAACTACTTCCTGTCGAAGCAGCTGTTCCGCACCCTGCTCGGAGTCGTGGTGCTGATCGCGGCGGCGCGCGTCGACCTGCGCCGGCTCGAGGCGCTCGCACCCGCACTCATGGTGGTCGGGGTTGCGCTGCTCGGGCTGGTGGTCGTGGCCGGGCACATGTCGAACGGCGCGACGCGCTGGCTCCGGCTCGGCTTCCTCACGCTCCAGCCCACCGACGTCGGGCGGCTGAGCGCGGTCATCTTCCTGGCGTGGTGGCTCAAGCGCCGCCCGCCCGGCGAGCTGGGATTCATGCGCGGCCTGGTTCCACCGCTCGCAATGGTTTCAGGGCTCGCCGGGCTGATCCTGCTCCAGCCCAATCTGTCGAGTGCCGCGCTGCTCGGCTTGAGCGGTTTCCTGCTGGTGTACCTTGCGGGCGCACGCCTTTCGCACCTCGCGGTGCCGATCGGCCTCGGCGTGCTCGGGGTCGCGGTGGCGCTCCAGACGCATCCGTATATGATGGGGCGGTTCGCCACGTACACCCGCTTCCTGTTCACCGGCGATCTCGACAATCGCGGCGCCGGCTGGCAGCTCGACCAGTCGCTGATCGCGATCGGCTCGGGTGGCTGGTTCGGGCGCGGGCTGGGCGGAGGGTTGCAGAAGTACCTGTTCCTGCCCGAAGCCCACACCGATTTCATCTTCTCGATCCTGGCGGAGGAGCTCGGCTTCCTCGGGGCCAGCGGACTGCTGGTGGTGATCGCGCTCCTGGTCTGGCGCGGCATGCGCACCGCGGCCCGCGCCCGGGATCCGTTCGCGTTCCTGCTCGCTGGAGGGCTCACGTTGCAGATCGGTCTCTACGCGCTCGTCAATCTGGCGGTGGCCACCGGGCTCGCGCCCACTACCGGCCTGCCGCTGCCGTTCGTCTCGTACGGAGGATCCGCGCTGCTCGCGAACCTCGCGGCCGCGGGCCTCTTGTATCGGATCAGCGTAGTCAACGGTTCGGGCGAGGCCCTGGCCCGCCAGCGCTGGTCGCGGGAGGATGCATGAAGGTCCTCATCGCCGGCGGTGGAACGGGAGGCCACGTGTATCCAGGGATCGCGGTCGCCGAGGAGATCCAGCGCATGCGCCCGGGGTTCGAGATCCTGTTCGTCGGCACGCGGCGCGGGCTCGAATCCCAGGCCGTGCCCGAGGCCGGCTTTCGCATCCGCTACGTGCTCACTCGCGGGTTCCCGCGCCGCGCGTGGTGGCGCTGGCCATGGGCGGTGCTCGCCAACCTCATCGGACTGGTGCAGGCGCTGTGGGTGGTGATGAGCGAGCGCCCGAGCGTGGTGCTCGGAACCGGAGGATACGTGAGCGGCCCGGTGTCGCTGGCGGCGTGGATGCTCGGCCGGCCCTTGCTGCTGCAGGAGCAGAACAGCGTGCCCGGAATCGCCAATCGCTGGCTCGGGCGCATCGCCGACGAGGTGCATCTTTCGTTCGTGGAGGCACGCTCCTATTTCGTGCGCAAGGACAACCTCAAGGTGAGCGGGAATCCGGTGCGGGCCCACATCCTCAGTGGCGACCGCACTACCGCGCTCGAGGAGTTCGGGCTGGACCCGGGCAGGCCGACCGTCTTCATCTTCGGGGGCAGCCGTGGCGCGCATCGGATCAACGAGGCCGCGATCGATGCCATGCGCCGGCTCAAGGGCCGGGTCGACGTGCAGTTCATCCTGCAGACCGGTCGCGAGGACTTCGAATGGGCGAAGGGCGTCGTCGACGCCGAGCAGCTTCCGGCCCGGGTGATGCCCTACCTGCGCCGCATTCACATGGCCTACGCCGCGGCCGACCTGGTGGTGTGCCGCTCGGGCGCCATGACCCTGGCCGAGATCGCGGCGTGCGGAACGCCCTCGATCCTGGTCCCGTATCCGCACGCCGCGCACGATCATCAGGTGATCAACGCGAGCAACCTGGTGGACCGCGGAGCCGCCGCCATGATCCTCGACCGCGAGCTGACCGGCGAGCGCCTCGCGAACGAGGTCGCACACTGGCTCAGCGACCGGCAGGGCTTGTCGCGCATGAGCGCGAACGCGCGCACGTTCACGCGCCCCGATGCGGCCGAGCGCATCGTGCGCAGCCTCGAGCGCTGGGGCCAGGGCCGGGTCGCGGCGCGCACCAGCAGCGACGAGGGAGGCGGGTACTGAGATGTACGGGCGAACCCACCGCATCCACTTCGTCGGCATCGGCGGCTCCGGGATGTCGGGCATTGCCGAGGTGCTGCTCAACATGGGCTACCAGGTCTCGGGCAGCGATCTCAAGTCCAGCGACGTTACCGATCGGCTGGTGCGGATCGGCGGGCGCGTCTTCATCGGGCACCACGCGGCGAACGTCGAAGGTGCGCAGGTGATCGTGTTCTCCTCCGCGGTGCGCGAGGACAACCCGGAGCTGGTGGCGGCACGCTCGGCCGGTGTGCCGACCATCGGACGCGCCGACATGCTCGCTGAGCTGATGCGCATGAAATACGGAGTCGCGGTGGGTGGCTCACACGGCAAAACCACCACCACCTCGATGATCGCGGCGGTCCTGGCTCGTGGCGGCGTGGACCCCACTATCGTGGTCGGTGGGCGGCTCAAGGCGCTCGGCACCAATGCCAGGCTCGGGCACGGCCAGTTCCTGGTGGCCGAGGCCGACGAGAGCGACGGCTCCTTCCTGCGCCTTTCGCCGGCGGTCGCGGTGATCACCAACATCGACCGCGAGCACCTCGATCACTACCTCGATCTCGATGCGATCCGGCAGGCGTTCGTCTATTTTGCGAATCGGGTGCCGTTCTACGGAGTCAGCGTGCTGTGCGCCGACGATGCGCAGGTGCGCGAGATCCTGCCGCGCGTCACCAAGCGCAGCCTGCTCTACGGCACGCGCGCGGAGTGCGAGGTGCGGGCCACCGACGTGCAGCTGCGCCCGCACGGCTCGCGCTTCCTGGTGAGCGCGAGCGGAAGGGCGCTCGGGCAGATCGAGCTGCACGTGCCCGGGCACCACAACGTGCTGAACGCGCTTGCCGCGGTCGCGGTCGGACTCGAGGTCGAGGTGGGCTTCGGTCACATCGCCGAATCGCTCTCGGAATTCCGCGGGGTGAGCCGGCGTTTCGAGACCCGCGGCGAGGTGGAAGGGGTGCGGGTGGTGGACGACTACGGTCATCACCCGACCGAGGTGATCGCGACGCTGGCCGCGGCCAAGGGCATGGGCGGGCGCGTGCTGGTGATCTTCCAGCCGCACCGCTACTCGCGCACCGCGGCGCTGCAGCAGGAATTCGGCGCAGCGTTCAGCGACGCTGACCGGGTGTGGGTGCTGGACGTGTACGCTGCCGGGGAGGCGGTGCTGCCGGGCGTCTCGGGACGCACGATTGTCGAGAGCGCAGAAAGGCTGGGCGTGCGTCACGTGACGTTCGCGGGCGGAGGCGCCGAAGCGGCGGCCGCCGCCGCCAACGAAGCGCGTCGCGGCGATGTCGTGATCACGCTCGGCGCCGGAGACGTGTGGAAGCTGGCGGATCGGGTGCTGGAGCACCTGCGCGGAGTTACCGTGGTCGATCCGGCCGCGGGATCGGGAAGAGGCTAGGGATGGCGCTCTACCAGGGACGGGCACTGCGAACCGAAGCGGCACGCCGCGCACCGCGTGGCGCCGGCGCACGCCTGCGTCGCGTGCTGATCGCGCTCGGTGCGCTGATCGCGCTCGCCCTGTTCGTGCAGGTGCCGTGGCGTGCGCTCGGCCGGCACTGGCTCAAGGTGGGCGAGGTGCGCGTCGAGGGCCTGCGCTACCTGGATCCCGGGCGGGTGATTGCGCGCTCCGGCCTCCATCGCGGCGACGAGCTGTTCGGCGTGGACCTGGACCGGGCGCGCCAGGCGCTGCTCATGGACCCTCGCATCGCGGGCGCGGCGGTGCGGCATCGCTGGCCGTTCGGGCTCGAGCTCGACCTGGAAGAGCGCGTGCCGGTTCTGCTGGTTCAGCACGGCGTGCCGTGGGAGCTGGACTCGGCCGGCGTGCTGCTCGCCCCCCTCGCCGAGGGCGTGGTCGCCGACGTGCCGATGCTGCTCGGTCCCAGGCTCGAGTCCCTGCCCGCGGGATCGCAGCTGCGGACGCGCGATGTGCAGCGCGGGCTGGCCTGGGTGCGCGCGCTCTCGCAGCGCGAGCTGCAGCTCACCGGACAGGTGAGCGAGGTCGACGTGTCCGAGGCGGATGTGACCGCGCTCACCCTGATGAGCGGCACGCGCGTGATCACCCCGGCGTGGCCCCCGGGCACGCGCACGCTCTCGGCGCTGCGAGTGGTGCTCGCCGATCTGCACAGCCGCGGCACGCTCGCACAGGAAGTGGACATGCGATTCGAAAACCAGGTCATCGTCAGACCCGTTGAACCGGCGGCGGAGCCGTCCGCCCCGCTGGCCCGAAACAGCTAGGAGCAACGCGATCACAGGGAGGTGAAACACCCAATGGCACAGGCAACCCGGATCTACGTAGGCCTCGACATCGGCACCACCAAGATCTCGTGCATCGTCGCCGACATGAACGGCACCGGTGAGCTGCGCGTGGTCGGCGTGGGCAATGCGCCGAGCGAGGGCCTCAGACGCGGCGTGGTGGTGGATCTCGAGAAGACGGTGGCCAGCATCCAGCGCGCGGTCGACGAGGCCGAGCGCATGGCCGGCGTCCCGGTCAAGGGTGTGACCGCCGGCATCGCCGGCGATCACATCCGCAGCATCAACAGTCGCGGCGTGATCGCGGTCTCGCGCAAGGACAACGAGATCGGACCGGCCGACGTGGACCGGGTGGTCGAGGCCGCCAAGGCCATCGCCATCCCGATGGACCGCGAGATCATCCACGTAATCCCGCAGGAGTTCATCGTGGACGATCAGGACGGGATCAAGGATCCGATCGGGATGAGCGGCGTGCGCCTCGAAGCCGAGGTGCACATCATCACCGGCGCGGTGACCTCGGCCAAGAACATCTGCCGCTCGATCCAGCGCGCCGGGCTCAAGGTGTACGACCTCGTGCTCGAGCCACTGGCCTCGAGCCACGCCGTGCTCGGCCCCGACGAGCGCGACCTCGGGGTGGTGCTGCTCGACCTGGGCGGCGGAACCACCGATGTCGCGGTGTTCTTCGAGGGTTCGATCCGCCACACCGCGATCGTGCCGTTCGGAGGAGCCAACGTGACCAACGATCTGGCGATCGGGCTGCGCACTCCGATCGACAAGGCCGAGCAGATCAAGATCCAGCACGGCTCGGCGCTGGCAAGCCTGGTCTCGCTCGACTCCAGGGTCACGGTCTCGGGCGTCGGCGGGCGGGCGGATCGCGAGATGTCGCGCCACGTGCTCGCCTCGATGGTCGAGCCGCGCATGGAGGAGATCTTCCAGCTCGCCAACAAGGAAGTGAAGAAGAACCACTTCGCCGAGCTGCTGGGCGGCGGTGTGGTGCTGACCGGAGGCACCTCGCTGATGCCGGGCGTGGTCGAGCTGGCCGAGCAGGTGTTCGAGATGCCAGTGCGGCTCGGAGTGCCGTCCGGGCTGGGCGGCCTGTCCGCCAACGTCGCCGATCCGCGTTACGCGACCGGCGTCGGGCTGGTGCTGCACGCGGCGCATGGCGAGGGCGCCGACATGGGTCTCAGGGAGCGTCGTGGGTCATCGGAGCGCAGGGCCGGCGTCGCCGGCTTCGATCTGCGCCGATGGTTCAGCGACCTTTTCTAGTGCCGCAGTGGGAACAGAAGTTCATGGAGGAGCACGCGTCGTCCATTTGACCGCCACCCCTTGAAGGTGGGTACGACGCCGGCGGAAAGTCCGCCGGCGCCGGATCCGAAAGGGGCAGGCACAGGGAGAAGTGCCATGTTCGAACTCGAGATCGACAGCACCAATACCGCAAAGCTCAAGGTCATCGGCTGCGGCGGCGCGGGCGGAAACGCCGTGAACCGCATGATCGGCGCGGGACTGCGCGGCGTGGAGTTCATCGCCGCCAACACCGACATGCAGGCGCTCAACCAGTCGCTGGCACCGCATCGCATCCAGATCGGCATGAGCGCCACGCGCGGACTCGGCTCGGGCGGCGACCCGTCGCAGGGCCGGCGCGCCGCCGAGGAAGACGAGCAGACCATCGCCGAGGCGCTGACCGACAGCGACATGGTGTTCATCACCGCCGGAATGGGCGGCGGCACCGGCACCGGCGCGGCGCCGGTGGTGGCGCGCCTCGCGCGCCAGAGCGGTGCGCTCACCGTGGCGGTCGTCACCAAGCCGTTCGCATTCGAGGGCCGGCGCCGCATGCGCCAGGCCGAGGAGGGCCTGGCCGAGCTGCGCGCCGAGGTGGACACGCTGATCGTGATCCCCAACGAACGCCTGCTCGCGGTGGTGGACAAGAGCACCTCGCTCAGCGATGCGTTCTCGGTGTGCGATGAAGTGCTGCTCAAGGCCACCAAGGGGATCTCGGACCTGGTGACGGTGCCGGGCCTGGTGAACCTGGACTTCGCCGACGTCAAAGCCGTCATGTCGAACCGGGGCAACGCGCTGATGGGCACGGGCCGCGCCACCGGGCAGAATCGCGCGGTCGATGCGGCGCAGGCCGCGGTCTCGAGCCCGTTGCTCGAGGACGTTTCGATTGCCGGCGCGGAAGGCGTGCTGGTCAACATCACCGGCGGCCGCGATCTCACCCTTCACGAAGTGAACGAGGCGGCAAGCGTCGTGGTCGGCGCGGCCGGGGAAGAGGCCAACGTGATCTTCGGCTCGGTCATCGATCCGAACATGGATGGCGAGATGATGATCACCGTGATTGCGACTGGATTCGGGCACGCCGAACCCCGGCTCCGTTTGATCGAGAAGAACGCGGCCGCAGCGCTGGCGGAGGGCGAGGACTATCGCCGTCCGGCCGCGTGGCATGGCGAAGAGGCGCAGCCGGGCCGTCCGAGCCGGTGGACGCGCACCCAGCAGCAGTCGCGCGGCGGCTCGCTCGAGGTGCCGGCGTTCCTGCGTCGCCAGATGGACTGATCTGGAGGGCCGGGGTCGGCCCGTCAACGCCGGTCCCGGAATACGAACGCTGTCATCCACGGCGCCGGCATTGCCAGTCGCCCGCGTCACGCTGCCCGACGCGGGGACGGGGTGCGTCGCGGCGCCCGCGAGGTCTCGTTGCCCCTGTTCTCGGCCCTGCTGCGCTGGGGCCATCATCGCGAGTACAACCGCGGCATGCTGCATTTCAACCGCGGCGAGTTCGCGCTCGCGGCGGAGTGCTTCGAAGCCGTGCTGCGCGAAGTGCGCGACCCGGATGATCCGGATCACAGTCTGGCGAGCTGCTACGCGGCCGAGGCTCGCGCGCGGCTCGGGCTCGCGTTCTTCCACGCGGCCCAGTATCCGCGCGCCGAGGCCGAGTTCACGCGCGCCCTGGAAGAATCCCCGTCGTTCCCCGACCTGCGCTATTACCGGGCGCGAATCTACGAGCGCTCAGGGCGCGCGCGCGAGGCGCTGGCTGACCTGGATCGCGCGCTCGCCGATCAACCGCGCTACACCGAGGCGTACCTGCTGAAAGCGGTGTGTCACAGCGAGGTCGATGAGCCCGAGGCGTCCGTGGCCGCGCTGACCCGCGCCCTCGAGCTCGGCTTCGCGCTGCCGCCGGGCATGAAAGCCGGGCACACGGCCGACTGGAGCCGCACCGACTGGGCGCACCTGGTGGGCCCGCTCGAGAGGGCCGCGGGCGGGGCCTCGGCGCTCGATCGCGCGCTCGAGCGCCATCATGCTGGCGACGCCGAGGGTGCGCTCGAGGAGATGGACCGCGCGGTGGGTGAGCGTCCTTCCTATGCCGACCTGCGCTGCCGCTACGGCGGTCTGCTGCTCGAGGCCGGGCGCATCGACGATGCGCTGGTCCAGATCGAAGCCGCGCTGCGCATCAATCCCCGCTACCTCGAGGCCCGCATGCTCGCGGCCCGCGCGCGCCTCGAGCAGGGCGAGGCGCTAGTCGCGATTCCGCATCTGGAGGCCGCGCTCGAAGCCTATCCCGACTATCCCGATCTGCACTTCTGGCTTGGACTCGCGCGATTCCGCGCCGGACAGCTCGCGGCCGCGATCGCACCGCTCGAGCGCGCGGTCGATCTCAATCGCCAGTTCGCGCGCGCCCAGCGCCTGCTCGGACTGCTCTACCATGCGCTGGGCCGTCCCCAGGACGCGTTGCGTGCAGTGCGGCGCGGCATGATCCGCGATCGCGAGCTGGTGCGGGTCGCGATGGAGACCGCGCCGATGCTGGCCGCGCTCGGAGATCCCTCGGGCGCCGAGCAGGAGCTGGTGCGCGCGGTCGCGGTGCAGCCCGACTACCCCGATCTGCATGTGGCGCTGGCCCGCGCGCGGCGCCTGCGCGGTGCGCTGGAAGAGGCGCGGCACGCCTATTACGCGGCGCTCGCGCTCAAGCCCGACTACGCCCCCGCCGCGCTCGAGCTGGGCGCGCTCGAGCTGATTCTCGGGCGCCCGCAGGCCACCGAGGAGCTGGTGGTCAGGCTGGTCGAGCGCCGCCCCGACTGGCCCGACGCGCAGGCACTGCTCGGGCGCACCCGACTGCAGCTCGGAGACCCGTGGTCGGCCGAAGCTCCGCTGCGCGCCGCGCTCGCGCGCAATCCCGGACTGGGCGCGGCCCATGCCGATCTCGGCTGGGCACTGCTCGGCCTCGGCCGCACCGCCGAGGCCGACGCGTCGTTCGAGCGCGCGGTCGCGCTCGACCCGTCGCTGGCGCTCGCGAGGCGCCAGCTCGCGTGGCGCGAGCTGCTCGCGCCCGGGACCGGCTCGGCCTCGATCGGGGAATGAAGAACGCGGCCCCGAGATGCGGAGCCGCGTATCACCGATGCGAAGTGTGGCGCGAGATCAGGCGGTGGCCAGGCTCCGCCGGCCGCGCACGGCCTTGACCACCTTGTTGCCGCGCAGGCAGCGCGTGCACACGTTGATGTTCTTGACCTGGCCCTCGACCAGCGCGCGCACGCGCTGCAGGTTCGGATTGAAGATCCGCTTGCTGACATTGTTGGCATGACTCACGGTCTGGCCGAACATGGGTCCCTTGCCGCAGACGTGACAGCGCTGAGCCAAGACATCCTCCTTATGGATTGCGCCGCGGCCCGAGAGGGCGCGGAGGTGGTTCCGTTGCGAGGCCGGGGACAATACCAGCCGGCGTGGGGGCACGACAAGCGTGGAATCGGAACGCACGGGTCGCGCGGCCAGTTGAGGCGGCCGACCCGCAACTGTCCCCCTGCAACTCGCTCCAGAGCGAGTTGCCTGATCCGTCGAGGGTGGGAGAGAGTGTTCGCCCTGCGACGTGAAGACCTCGTTGCAGGCATCTTGCACCTTGTCCTGATCGAGCAGCCAACTACTCCATGGCCACCCCTGGCCGACCCCAATCCCGGATGACAGTGACCACACGCTCCGAACCCGCCCATCGCCGCGCCGAGCCCGGCTCCCGCCTCCAGTTCCTGTCCGGGGTCGGGCCGCAGCGTGCGCTGCTGTTCGAGCGACTCGAGCTCACCACCGTCGACCAGCTGCTGCGCCACTACCCGCGCACCTGGCTCGACGCACGGCGCTTCGTGAAGATCGCCGAGCTTGACCCCGGGCGACTGCTCACCGTGCGCGGCACGGTCAAGCATGCCGCGCTGCTTCGAACGCGCGCCGGACGTACCGACTTCACGGTCACTCTGAACGACGGCACCGGCACGCTCGGCTGCTATTTCTTCGGCCAGCCTTTCCTCTCGCGGTCGCTCAAGCCCGGTGTCGAGGTGGTGGTGAGCGGCGAGATCGACGCGCTCGAGCGCCGCATGCTCAATCCGATGCACGAGGTTCTGGAGGGCGACGTCGCCGAGCTCCTGCACGTGGGCAGGCTGGTGCCGGTCCACGCGCTGACCAGGGGCCTGAGCGCGAAGCTCATGCGCCGCGCGATGCGCGTCGCGCTCGAAGACACAGCGGATCGGGTGAGCGATCCGGTTCCTCTGGAAGTGGCAGAGGCGCAGGGCTTCGGTTCCCTGGGCGAGGCGCTGCGCGCCATCCATTTCCCAGAAAGCGATGCCGAGCGGGCCGAGGCGAGGCGGCGGCTCGCGTTCGAAGAGCTGTTCCTGCTCCAGACCGTGCTCGAGATGCGCCGCCACCTGGTCGAGAGCGGAGGGCGCGGGCGCGCGCACCCGGCGGGAGGCGCGCTGGTGGCACGCGCGCGCGAGGCGCTGCCGTGGGCGCTGACTGAGGATCAGGCGACCGCGCTCGGCGAGATTGCCGCCGATCTGGCGCGCGATTCTCCCATGCACCGCATGCTGCTCGGCGATGTGGGAAGCGGCAAGACGGTGGTGGCGTTTCTCGCCGCGCTGCAGGTGATCGAGGCGGGCCATCAGGTCGCGTTCATGGTGCCGACCGAGATTCTCGCGCGCCAGCACGGCGTCACTCTGGCGCGGCTCGCAGAGAGCGTCGACATCCCGGTCGCGGTCGTGACCGGCAGCACCTCCGCCGCCGAGCGTCGCGCGCTTCAGGTGCGGCTCGATGCCGGGGAACCGATGCTGGTCGCGGGCACGCACGCGCTGCTCGAGGACAAGGTCTCCTTCCCCGACCTGGGCCTTGCGATCGTGGACGAGCAGCACCGCTTCGGCGTCAAGCAGCGCGCGACGCTCGCGAAGAAAGGCGTGATCCCGGACCTGCTGGTGCTGACCGCCACTCCCATTCCGCGTTCGCTCGCGCTCGCGCTCTACGGCGATCTCGACGTGAGTCGCCTGCGCGAGCGGCCCGCCGGGCGCGGGCGACTGGTCACGCGCGTGACCGGCGAGGAGAAGTTCCCGCAGGTGATCGATTTCATGGCGGAGGAGCTGGCGGCCGGGCACCAGGCCTACGTGGTGCTGCCCGCGATCGAAGAGGGCGGGCGTCCCGACGTGCGCGCGGCCGAAGCCGAGTTCCGGCGCCTGAGCGCGCAGCCGCGCCTCAAGCCGTACCGGCTCGAGCTGCTGCACGGTCGCCTCAAGTCCGAGGAGAAGCGCGCGGCGATGGAGGCGTTCGCCTCGGGCGCCGCCTCGGTGCTGGTGACCACCACTGTGATCGAGGTCGGCATCGACGTTCCGAGCGCGACGCTCATGGTGGTCGAGAACGCCGAGCGCTTCGGCCTGAGTCAGCTGCATCAGCTGCGCGGCCGGGTCGGGCGCGGGGCGAACCGCTCGGTGTGCGTGCTGGTCGCAGGGCCGGCCCTGACCGCTAATGGACGCGCCCGGCTCGAGGTGCTGGCGCGCACCAGTGATGGGTTCGAGATCGCCGAGGAGGATCTCCGGCTACGGGGCCCAGGAGAGATGTGGGGCACCGCACAGAGTGGGCTGCCGCGGCTTCGGCTTGCGGATCTGGCGCTCGATCACGACCTGCTCGAGCTGGCCCAGGCGAGCGCACGCAGCGTGCTCTCGGAGGACGTCGAGCTGAGGCTACCTGAGCATGCGCCTTTGCGTGCCGCGCTCCTCGCCCAGTATGCCGCCGCGCTCGAAATGCTGCTCTCCGGATAATCCGGATGCACTACGAACCTTCTTGCGGCATTATGCGGCCATGAACTCCGAAGCTGCCCAGCCGGTCACCTGCCCCCACTGCGCGGCGCGCTACCTGCTGCCCGCCCAGCTGGTCGGGCCGGGAGGCGCCCGCATCACCTGTCCGTCGTGCCAGAGGACCTTCATGGTTCCGCCCGGCGTCGCGGTCCCGAGCGAACGGCTTTCACGCGGTGCCGATGAGGGCGATGAGGAATCCGAGCAACCCGCGGGAGCGCCGCAGAGACCCGACCGGATCGACCCGGTCGCGCTTCCACCCAGCGCTGCCACACCGGTCGAGGCGCGGACGCCCGCGCGACCGGCCGCCGCGCCGACCTCCGCGCCGGCACCCGCGGCTGCGATGTCGCCAGAGGAGATCGCACGCGAGGTGGTGGGAGGGCTGGCCGAGCGGCACGGCGATGCGATCCTGGCCGCGAACTCCGCGGGAAACCTGTTCGCCGAATGCGGGATCCACATCATGGGCGCCTACGACGACTACCGGCGTCGCGCGGGGAGCGCGGCCGGTGCGGTGCCGTTCCGCAACGCGCTGCGCGAGCAACTCGGCGTCGAGCTTCCGGAAGGCACCGAACGCGCAAGGCGCTGACGTCAGCTTTCGGGCGTTGACCCTTTGAGCTCCGGGGCGTTGACCTCAGTTTCCGGGCGCCACCTTCATCAGCCGTGGCGAGCGCCGTCCCCAGGCCAGCGCGAGTAGCCCCGCAGCCGCGACGATGCCGGCCGCGGTGAGCAGGGCGGGCATGGTTCCGTAGGCGCGGGTGAGCCATCCCGCCATCGTCACCGCGATCAGGAACAGCAGGCGCATCAGGAAGTCACGCATGCTGAACACGCGCCCGCGCTGGTGCAGCTCGGTGCCCTGCTGGAGCAGGGTCTCCGAGAGCATGAACGACGGCGCCGCGGCGAGCCCGATCACGAACGCCGCCGCCGCGAACACTGCGAACCGGCTCGACACCGCGAACGCGACCAGTCCCAGACCCACGACCAGCAGGCCGACGCCGAGCAGGACCGGGCGCGGAAAGACGCGCCCCGGCCCATTGACCCACCACGTGCCGAGCCCGCTGCCCAGCCCGAGCGCGCACATCAGAAGGCCGAGGCGCTCCATGCCCGGCACGCTCGCGGTGCGCTGGATGTGCAGATTGCCGGCCACGTGGAGAAAACCGCCGCCCAGCCACACCGCGCCGAGCGCGGTCAGCGCCAGCCCGACGTGAGCGTTCCGGCCCACGGTCTTCATGCCCTCGCCGACTTCGGTCAGGTACTGCCGCCAGCTGATCTCGGGAAGCATCGCGCGATGCGCCGAGGGGCGATAGGCGAGCAGGGCCAGACTCACCACCGAAACGAGGTAGGTGATGCCGTCGAGCCGCAATGCGGCGGGCCAGCCCCAGTGGTCCACGACCCAGCCGCCGACCAGCGCGCCGATCGCGGTCGCGATCACGCCCGCCACCGAGAGCAGCGCGTTGGCCGCGAGCAGTTGCGGCGCGCTCACGATCTCTGGCGTGATCGCGCTCTTGGCGGGCAGGAAGAACACATTGCAGGTGAACAGCGCGAACACCAGCACGAACACCGGCAGGGTGTGGTGCGAGACCGCGTAGAGCACCGGAATCAGGAACACGATCCCGGCGCGCGCCAGGTCGGAAATGATCAGCAGGCGCTTGAGATTCCAGCGGTCCACCCAGGCGCCGGCGAACGGCGAGAACAGCAGCACCGGAGCGAGCATCACGTTGGCGAGAATCGAGAGCAGGAGAGAGGAGCGGGCGTCCTGGAACTCGCTGGTGTGCTGCGCGAGCAGTCCGACCAGCGCGAGATAGGTGAGGCGATCGCCGAGGATCGAGATGAGCTGACCCGACCACAGCGCGGCGAAGCTGCGCTGAGCGAAAAGTGGCGTCTCGCGGGCCCCGGACGCCATCCGGCGCCTCAGGCCGCGGGTTGAACCGCGCCGCGGCGGGCCAGCACGTTCCGATAGACCGACTCGATCCGATCGGTGACGCGCGGCCATGCGAACTCGAGAGCGCGAGCGCGACCTCGTCCTGCGATCAACCCGCGCCGCTCGGGATCTTCCACCAGCCGGACCAGCGTTGTGGTCAGCGCCTCGAGGTTCCCGGGCGGGAACACGACGCCGTTCACCTCGGGCGTCACCACCGAGCGATAGCCCGGGATGTCCGAGGCCACCACGACGCGGTTCGCGGCCATGGCCTCGATCAGCACGATGCCGAAGCTCTCGTTGCCCGAGGCCGGCGAGACGAAAATGTCGCCGGTCGCATACCAGCGCGGCAGATCCTTGCCCGACACGTGACCGAGGAAGTGCACGTGATCGCGCGCCGCGGGGCTGACCGAGGCTTCGAAGCGCGAGCGCAGGTAGGAATCCCCGACGATCAGCAGGCGCGCGCGGCCGCCGGTGCGCCTCACCACTTCGGGCATGCACTGGATGAGCAGGTCCACGCCCTTGCGCGGATCGAGGCGTCCGACAAACAGCAGGTTCACCCGCTCCGGATCGCGCCACTCTTCGTAGGGAGCGACCTGCGGATGGAAGCGATCCACGTCCACGCCGTTCGGGATGACGTGGTAACGGCCCGGGTAGTACATCGCGGCCGATTCCTCGGCGGTCGGCGAGACCGCGATGCGCGCGTCGAGCTTCTCGACCACGCGACGCAGGTAACCCTGGAAAGTGTCCTGCAGGAAGCTGCGCGGCGCGGTGGTGTGAAAGGTCGCCACCTGGCGGCAGGTCGCGGTCTGGATCGCGATCACCGGCAGGCTCGGCGAGGTCGGACAATGCGTGTGCACCAGATCGAACTCGTGGCGCCGGAACACCGCCTTGAGCTCGGCGCGCAGGTTCATGCCGACCGTGAAGTCGACGAACGCGCGATTGAACGGGATCAGCAGGTTGTGCCCGACGCGCTCGAGTCCGGCGGCGGTGATGCTCTCGCCCGAGCGGAAGCGGCTGGTGATGATCGTCACCTCGTGGCCGCGCCGGCGCAATTCGAGCGCGGTGTGGTGAACGTGCTCCGTGACGCCCCCGTACCGCGGGTAGTAGGACTGCGAGACGATTCCGATCTTCACGCTTCGACGCTCCGCCCCTCGGCCGCGAGCGAAGGCTCGGGCTGGGGAGCGCCCTCCCACATCGGGCGGAAGATGCACCACTGATCGAGGTGCGAGCGGATGTGGCTTTCGACGGTGGCGGCAACCGCGCCGTTCAGCGCGCCGACGGTCGGAAAGTTCGCGGGATCGAGTGCCTGCTCCATCACGAGGCGGAACCGTCCCGGGCCGAGCCGCTGGCAATAGCCGCAGATGATGAGCGCCCCGGTCCGCTGCGCGAGCATTCCGGGGCCGGGGGGGAAGGGCGTCTCGCGGCCGAAGAACTCGACTGGGACCCCCTGGCTGTACATGTCTCCGTCCACCATCAGCGCCACCAGATCGTTGTGGTCGAGCGCGCGCAGAAGTTTCCGGAAGCCGTCTTCGGGCGCGATCGTGTGGATCGCAAGCTCGGTCTTGGTGTCGCGCACCGCCGGGGTGAGCCAGCGGCTCAGCTGAACTCCGGCGACCGCGTGCAGCGTGTAGCCCCAGTGCGCGAGCAACACCGCTCCCAGCTCCCAGTTTCCGATGTGGGTCGACGCGAGAATGACGCCGCGCCCGCGGGCCACCGCCTGCTCGAGATGCTCGCGCCCGACCACCTCGACCGAGCGCAATAGTTCGCTGCGGGTCAGGTGCGGCAGGCGGAAGAATTCGAAGAGCATGCAGTTGTAGCTGTGCATCATGCGGCGCACGATCTGCAGGCGCTCGCGGCGCGTGGCGCGTGGCATGGCGACGGCCAGATTGGCGAGCGCGGCGTGTCGCCGGTCGGGGAAAAGGCGGAAGTGAATCTCGGTCGCGAGGCCCGCGATCAGGTACCCGAGCGTGAGCGGCAGGCTTGCCATGAGCGCGGTCAGCCAGCCGAAAATGAGTCGAGACATCCTGTTCCGAACTCCTTCCGAACTCCTCTGTGGGCACCGCCCCACGGTGCGCAGCGTGCATGCGAAGCTACGGCCTCGTCCAAAAGCCTGTCAAGCGGAGAGACCCCGGGTCCAAGGGGCCAAGGGCGCATCGCCGCAGGGAGTTGCGAGCGAAGCTGTCGTTGACCGTACCCCCTGTGCCGTCTAGGATGCGTGCATGGCTCAGTGACAGACGCCAGCCCCGCCTCGGAGGTACGCCATGGCCAGTCAGAAACTCGTTCGTTGTGAGATTCGGCGCCGTGGCGTTGAAGGGCCCGGCTCCCCCCGGTTCATCCCGCTCGAGATCTTCGGGCTGTGGGAGTACCTCATGGCCACCAAGCACGACTTCGAGGTGGTCCAGTCGCGCGCCTCGCTGTGGCTCGACATGGAAGATTCCCCGGAGGCGGCCTACAGCGAGAACCAGTTCGATCGCGTGACCGAAGTGACCGCGTTCGTGTACTCGGGGCGGGACGACATGTTCACCAAGGCGTGCCGCTACTTCCGCAGCGAAGAGTGCCCGGAGCTCAAGAGCATCTTCCTCAAGCACTACAGCCCGGGCGACGGCCGCCCGCAGGCGCACGTGCGCGAGCGCCAGGGGATCTGGCTGCACCGCGAGCCAAGCACGGTCGAGTCGGTCGCCTGATCCGGCGCCCGGCCGCCCAGCCCCACCCCGAGGCATCCCCGACCGTTGCAACCCGGCCCGCCCGGCCCTTCCCTCGGCCCGGGTCATGTCCCCCTCTTTTCGATCAAGCCCCGCTTCGACCGCGCCGATAGAACTCCTGACAGCAGGCGCCGGGCATGACGCAGCGCGAGCAACAGGGACGGTTCCCGCAGACGGCCTTCAGTGCAGCGCGCCACCAACGGAATCGCGACCCCATCCGGTGCGTGCGGTCGTTCGTGCATCGTGCTTTGGCATCGGAGTCGGACGGTTCGAGCCACACTCAGGGTTCCCGTGGAGAAAGGGCGGCAAGGGGCTCCATGGGGTTCAAGCTCTGTGACAGGGTGGGGTCGCTCAGGTTCAGGGAGGAATAGACCGTGGTCGTCGTGAGCTATTCAGGCAAAGAGATCAACGCGAAGCTGGTGTATTACGGCGCCGGCTTGAGCGGCAAGACCACGAATCTCGAGTCCATCTACGAGGCGGTGCCCGACACCAGCCGCGGCAAGATGGTGAGCATGAAGACCCAGTCGGATCGAACTCTGTTCTTCGACCTGCTGCCGCTGGACCTCGGCGAGATCATGGGGTTCAAGACGCGCTTCCTGCTCTACACCGTTCCGGGCCAGGTGTTCTACAACGCCACCCGCAAGCTGGTGCTCAAGGGAGCGGACGCGATCGTGTTCGTCGCGGATTCCGAAGTCGGCAAGATGGAAGAGAACAAGGAGAGTCTCGGCAATCTTCGCGCGAACCTCGCCGAGTACAGTCTGAACCTGGACGACCTGCCGTGGGTGATCCAGTACAACAAGCGTGACATCGCGAACGCGTACACCATCGAAGAGCTGAACGCCGAGTTGAATCCCAACGGCAAGATTCCGTTCTTCGAGGCAGTCGCGACCCAGGGCAAGGGAGTGTTCGAGACGTTCCGCGGCATCTCTCACCTGCTCATGGAGAAGGTGACCAAGGATCTCAGGCGCACGCCGATGAGCGGCGCGTCGACCGCTCCGGCCAATCCGGTGAAGGATCTGCCGAAGGTCGAGCAGGGGAAGGCCGAAGCGACCCGCCCCAACATCCTGAACACGCCGCCCGGACGCGCAATCGCCAGGGAAGCTCAGCAGACCGCCAAAGCCGAACCGCCCACGATCGGCGGTCTCGACTACGGACGGGAGCTTGACCTTCCGGACGAGATTCCCCCGCGGCCGGCTGCCCGTCCCGCACCCGCTCCGGCACCTGCTGCGCCTGTCGCGCGCAAGGTGATGCCGGCCCCGCTCGCTGCGAGCGAGGCTCCGGCTCCCCGGCGTGAAGCTGCGCCCAGGGCCACCGCGCCTCAGCGCTCGGACGGTCGCACCGAGGAGTCGTCCTCGGGAGTGATGGTGGTTCCGATCAAGGTGCCCAGAGGCGGCAACCGGGAGATCGTGCTGCGCATCATCATCTCGAGCGAAGACGAATAATTGACCCAGGCTTGTAACCCGCGCCTTCCGAAGTGGGGTGTTGACATCGGAGGCGCGGGTTTCTACTTTGGGAGGTGACATGCACATGCGCACACTGCTTCTCGCGAGCCTGTTGAGTTCGGCTCTGGTCCCAACAGCTTCCGCTGGCGATCTGTTCGGCGGGGGCGGAGCGCCCGCCTACGCGCCGTCCGTCCCGGTCAGCGCGCTGACCCGTCCCGCAGCCTGGCTCGATCCCTCCCGGCTCCACTTCAGCACCTCACTGAGCGTGGGCACCGCGTTCGGGACCACCCAGGGCCTGCAGGTCACGAGCCTGCACTACGACTTCGCGATTCCGCTCTCGATGAGCGTGAGCCTCGGCAACGCGTGGGGACCGTCTGCGGCCGGCCGCAACGGCTCGCCGTTCCTCGAAGGGCTGAACCTCACCTACCGTCCGCTGCGCAGCCTGCTGGTGAACGTGCAGTATCGCGACATCCGCTCGCCGCTTCAGTTCCAGGACCAGAGCCTGCTGCCCCGCTACCTCCGCGACTTCGAGTACCGCTAGCCCGATGTCCGGCGCCACACGCCGGCTGGCTACCGCCTTCGACGCCGCCAGGGGCCGCACCGGACTCATTCCCTTCCTGACCGCCGGCTACCCATCGATCGACGCCTCGCTCGAGATGCTGCGCGGCTTCGCTCGCCTCGGGGCGCGCGCGGTCGAGATCGGCGTTCCGTTCTCTGATCCGATCGCCGATGGCGCCGAGATCCAGCGCGCCTCGGAATGGGCGCTGGCGCGACACGTCGGCCCGCCGCAGGTGCTCGAGCTGGTGGCCGCGCTGCGCCGCGAATCGTCGCTGCCGGTGGTGGTGATGACCTACGTCAATCCGGTGCTGCGCGGCGGCATCGAGCGGTTCGCCGAGGCGGCGCGCGATGCCGGAGTGGACGGCGTGCTGCTCTCCGACCTTCCTCCCGAGGAGTCGCCCGAAGTGTGGGCCGCCCTGGGCGCCGCCGCGCTCGACACCATCATGCTGGTGGCGCCCACGACCGATCCGGCGCGCGTCGCCCAGATCGTCGCTCGCGCCAGCGGATTCGTGTACTGCCTCGCGCGCACCGGAGTGACCGGCGAGTCGGGCGGCTACGGCGGCGCGCTCGACGAGCGCATCGCACTGATCCGCCACCACACCCGGTTGCCGGTCGCAGTGGGCTTTGGAATCTCCAATGCCGAGCAGGCGCGTGCGCTCAAGGGTCAGGCCGACGCTGTCGTCGTGGGCGCCGCGTTCATGCGCGCGGTCAGTGAAGACCCCGCTCGCGGGGCGACCGATCGCGTCGAGCGCCTGGCCGGGGAGCTGGTCGGCGCGTTGAGCTGAAGCTTCGCGCGAAACACGCAATCCAGGCCCCAGCGGCGTGTCTCGATGGGAGATAGGCGACTGACTTTGCGCCGTCGCGCGACCCCATCAGGGGCGCGAGCGGCAGGCGCGAGGCACCCGCGCGCGAGGCAAGCACGACGGCGCGAGCGATCGCGTCCGCGTCCGTTCGCTTCAGCTCGCTCTACCTTCGGCGCCCCGGACCGTCTAGACTGCCCCTTCGTACACCACCGTCGCGCGCTACATGCTGTGCGCGAGGGACATGCCAGAGAGTCGCTGGAGACGCCACGGTCAATCTCGCATAAAGCCGACTGTGTTTCTTGCCGATACACTGATCATCCAGGGGTGCAGACGCACCGAACCAGGGAGTGGAGGAAGCTTCACGATGCTTGTCCTAACACGGAAGTTAGGAGAGAACATTCGGATCGGCGACTCGGTGAAGATCACCGTGCTCGAAGTTCGATCCGGTCAGGTGAAGCTCGGGATCGAAGCCCCACCCGAGGTCAAGGTCCATCGGGAAGAGATCTATGCCCGCATCCAGGAAGAAAATCGCAGAGCACGACTCTCCGAAGGCGGAGCGGATACCCCTCCGCGTCGCGAACCCGAAAAGTAGGACTGAGGCCGCCATCGATTCCCGGCGCCCGCGCTCCACTCCGCCGCCGACTTCTGCTCCGTCGCCACGGCGCCGTCCGGTAGTGACCAGCTCGCATCCCCATCCAGGCGAGGCTTCGCCTCGCGATCGCCGTGAAGCCGCCGACCGCGCGCATTTCGAGAGTGTGCGCTGGTCCCGGGTCAAGACCGCGCGCGCACGCATCGCCGCCGATTACTACGAGCGTGGCGAGGTGAAGGATCGCGTGCTCGACGCGTTGATGGACGAACTGCTCAAGCCCTGACCCCCGGTTGCACCGACGCCCGCCTTCGCCAGGGATGCGGGCGTTTGCTATTGTGCCGCGGATGGAGTGTTCATGGCTGTGAAGCGCGCCCGTGCCCGGGAGGAGGCGCCCCCCGAAGCCCTGCTCGGCGCACTTCTCGACGACCTCGAGACCGGCGTGATCCTGCTCGATCCCAAGGGCCGGGTGACCGAGGTCAATCCGGCCGCGCGATTCATGCTCAACGCCGCGGCCGCCCGTGGAGCGCGCCCGCGCCGCCCGCTCAGCACGCCCGCAAAGACCCTGCTGCGCACGGTGGTGGCCGGCGACGATCCGGTGCGCGAGGGATTCTCGCGCGCCCGCACCGAGCGCGAGACCGTGCTGGTGGGAGAGGACGGCGGCGAGGTCCCGGTGCTGCTGCGCACGCGGCGCGTCGGGAGTCCGGCGTGGCTGCTGATCACGCTTCGGGATCTGAGCCGGGTGCGCCGCGTCCAGCAGGAGCTACGCCGCCACGAGCGCCTCGCCACGCTCGGCCAGCTCTCGGCCGGCATCGCCCACGAGATCCGCAATCCGCTCGCCGGGATCGGCACCAGCGCGCAGGTCCTGCTGCGCCGCTTCGAGCCGCGCGACGAACGCGCGCGCTTCGTGCAGGTGATCCTCGAGGAAGTGGGGCGCCTCGATCGAATCGTCACCAGCCTGCTGCAGTACGCGCGCCCGCGTACCCCCGAGCTTCGGCCGCTGGCGATCGCGCCATGCATCGAGCGCGTGCTCGAGCTGTCGTCCGATGCGATTGCGCAGGCGGAAGTGAAGGTGGAAGTGGACGTGGCATCGCGGCTCGGCGAAGTCTACATTGACGGTGACCTCGTGACCCAGGTGCTGCTCAACGTGACCCTGAACGCGATTCAGGCCATGCCCTCGGGCGGCACGCTGCGCTACGAGGTGCGCCGCGTGCGACGCCGGGCGCCGCCGCGGGGTCCGGGACGGCGCGCCGGAGATCAGGGGGCTACGGAAGGCATGCCGCGCGCGCGGCTCGAATACCAGCAGGTGCGGATCAGCGACACCGGGGTCGGCATCCCGCGCGGGGTGCTCTCCAAGCTGTTCGATCCGTTCTTCTCGACCAAGCCGCAGGGAACCGGCCTTGGTCTGTCGATCTCCCAGACCATCATGCAGGAGCACGGCGGCGGTATCGAAGTGGCGAGTCATCAGGGACGCGGCACCACCGTGCTCCTCAACTTCCCCATGGAGAAACGACATGGCCCGAGGCGAGACCGGGATGCCGCCGCGCAGCCCGCTGACACTGCTCATCGTCGATGACGAGCGATCGATCCGGTTCGGCATCAGCGAGTGGGCGCGCGACGCGGGATACGAACCGGTCGAGGCGGCGAACGGACGTGAGGCGCTGGAGCGACTGAAGGAACAGCCGATCGATGCGATCGTGCTCGACCTGAAGCTCGGCGACATGGACGGCCTGCAGGTGCTCAAGCGCCTGCGCGAGGACGATCCGACCACTCCGGTGGTGATGCTGAGCGCGCACGCGACGTTCGATCACGTGGTGCAGGCGATCAAGGCGGGCGCGTTCTGGTTCCTCTCCAAGCCGCTCGACAACGACCAGCTCGGGGCGCTGCTCGAGCTGGCGCTCGACAACGCGCGCCTCAAGCGTGAGGTCGAGACCCACCGCCTGGAGAAGCTGCAGCCGATGGTCGGCGCCAGCGAGAGCCTGGCGTACGCGAAGGAGCGGCTCGAGAAGGCGGCCAGGAGCGGCACCGCGACCGTGCTGGTGTACGGCGAGACCGGCACCGGAAAGAACCTGCTCGCCCGCTTCCTGCACGCGAACAGCGCGCGCGCCGCCGGCTCGTTCGTCGAGCTGAACTGCAGTGCGATTCCCGAGCAGCTCCTCGAGAGCGAGCTGTACGGGCACGAGAAGGGCGCCTTTACCGACGCGAAGCGTTTCCGAAAGGGACTGTTCGAGCTGGCGGACGGCGGCACCCTGTTCCTCGACGAGATCGGCGAGATGACGGCCGGGCTCCAGGCCAAGCTGCTTCACGTACTCGAGACCCGCACCTTCCGCCGCGTGGGAGGGAGCACCGACATCACGGTCGACGTGCGCGTGGTCGCCGCCACCCATCGCGACCTGAAGAAGGCGGTCGCCGAGGGACGCTTTCGCGAGGACCTCTACTTCCGCCTCAACGTCGTTCCAATCCACGTCCCCTCGCTGCGCGAGCGGCCCGAGGACGTGGAGGCGCTGGCGCTTCACTTCATCGCCTACTTCTGCCGTGGGCTCGGCCGCGCTCCGGCGAAGCTTCACCCGGCGGCGCTGGCCGCGATGCGCGACTACGCGTGGCCGGGCAACGTGCGCGAGTTGAAGAACGTGATCGAGCGCATGCTGCTGCTCGAGGCCGAGGACGAGATCCGGCTCGAACACCTGCCGGCCGAGATCCATCGCCCGCTTTCGGCGCCGAGCGGCGCCGATCCGTTCCCCGCGGGGGTGGTGCGGCCGCTCGCTGAAATCGAGAAGTTCGCCTTCGAGCACGCCCTGCGTGTGTGCGACGGGAACAAGACCCGCGCCGCGCTCCAGCTCGGGATCTCGCGCCAGACCCTGAGAACGAAGCTCAAGGAGTACGCGCTCGGGGACGATACAGAAGAAGCGCCCGTCGTCTGATCGCCCGCGCAGCGGAACGTCCCGGCAGCCCGGAACGCCTTTCCGCCGCGGAACGATGGTTGTCCTCAAGGCCCGAAGGCCCCTCCACGCTTCGGTCGGGCACCGACCAGTAATCGGTCGCGGCCCATCTCCGGCGCAATGAGGTTGGACGGGCGAAATGGCCCCGCCGGGTGCGATCCTGCATTGGCCCCGCTTCTCACTGCGCTTTTTCCCCCGCACCCGCCCTCCTCTCGCTCGTCACCGAATTACGCGCTAACTCCGCGCTCCTGAGTCGACTCGGCTGTTCAGTGGAGGCAGGACGCGAGCCCGGATGAGCGTCGTGCCGGGCCCGGGTCGAAGACGGCTTCGAGTGGTTCTCCCGGATGGCACGCGGGCTGCAAAAGCCCCATCACCACCTACCAACCGGGAGCCCAAGCCAATGCCGCACATCCTGATCGTCGAAGACGAGCCGTCGACCGCCTGGGCCCTGGCTGAGGGACTCTCGGACGACGGCTTCTCCATCGATACCTTCGCCTCGGCGGAGGAAGCGCTGGAGTGGCTCAGGACCGGCAAGAGCGACCTCGTCATCTCGGATCTGCGCCTTCCCGGCATGAGCGGCCTCGACCTCGCGAAGAAGCTGCGTCGCGGGCGCTGCGCCCAGCCGGTGATCATCGTCACCGCCTACGGTGGTCCCGACACGCTCGACCAGCTGCGTCGCGCCGGCATCGCCGACTGCTTCTCGAAGCCATTCCGCATCGACATCCTGCGCCGCTCGGTGCGCAGCGCGATCGAGCGCAGCGTCACGCGCCGCCCGCGCATGCGGAAAGCCGCCTGATGCGCACCGCATCCCGCCGCCCGCGCATCGCGCGTCGCGCTCTCGAGGCCTCGCGCCGCGCGCCGGTCTCCGGCCTGGCACGCGAGCGCATCGCCACCGCGCTCGAGCTGTGCTCTGCCGAGGAACGCGCGCTGCTCTCGATGATGCTGCTCGAGGAGATGACTCCGCTCGAAGCGGGGGAGGCGATGGAGCTTTCGGCGCGCGAGGTGTCGCGCACCTACACGAACCTGCTGGCCGCGTTGCGTCGCACCCTGCGCGGAATGAATTTCCGCTCCGCGCCCCGGGCTGCGCTGATCGCCCGCGAGCGCATGCGGAACGCGTCATGAACACGAGCCGCGCCTTCACCTCGAGCTCCGATCTGGACCGCTCCATGCCGGACAATCTCGCGGCGCGTCTCGACCGCATCGAGATCGCCACCGCATCGCTGCGCGCGGAAGTCGTCCGCCTCGAGCGCCTGGGTCTGGCCGGGGCCGCGAGCCGCTGCCGCGAGCAGCTGCGTTACTGGGAATTCCTCGGCGTGCTGTTCTTGCTCACGCCGGACGGTTCGTTCCACGGGGAGGCCGCGTGAGTGCGGCGCGCTCCGGCGGCGCCGGCGGCGTTCCGCTCAAGCTGGTTCCGCGCGGCGACAATGACGCCCAGCCGGACACCGAGAACCATCCGGCGAGCTGGAGCCGTCCGCACGTGCGCACCATCGCGCTCGCGAGCGGCAAGGGTGGCGTCGGCAAGAGCACGCTCGCCGCAAACCTGGCGGTCGCGCTCGGCGAGCGTGGCGCTCGCGTGCTGCTGGTGGATGCCGACCTGTCGCAGGCCAATCTCGACCTTCTGCTCGGGGTACACCCGCGCTTCGACCTGCAGCACGTGCTCTCGGGCGAAAAGACGCTGGAAGAGATCCTGGTGAGCGGGCCGAAGGGCGTGACGCTGGTGCCCGCCGCTTCCGGCGTGCCCGAGCTGGCCGATCTCGACGACTACCGGCGCGAAATGCTGCTGCGGGGCCTGAGCCTGCTCGAGGCCGAGATCGACCTGATGCTGATCGACACCGCTTCCGGCGTCTCGCGCCAGTCGACTTCGTTCTGTCTCGCCGCCGACGAAGTGGTGGTGATGACCTCGCCCGAGATGCCGGCGTTCTCCGACGCCTACGGTCTGGTCAAGCTGCTTCAGGCGCAGGGCATCAAGCGCGCGCCACACATGCTGGTCAATCTGGCGACCACGCCGGAGGAAGCCGAAGAGACCGCGCACCGCATCCGGCTGGTCGCGCGCCGCTTCCTTCGTCTCGAAATCGAGTGCTGGGGCTTCGTTCCGTTCGATCCGGCGATCGCCCGGTCGGTACGACTCCAGGAACCCGTGATGACCGCTTTTCCTCAGTCGCCCGCCGCCGTGGCATTCCGCGCGATGGCCGAACGCCTGTGGCCGTCCCCGCAGCCCGATAACGACCGCTCGTTGCCGTTCACCCCTGAACGGCTTCAGGCCTGAGACAGGAGCTCCGCATGCCACGCTCCGCCGCCGCCAAGCCCGCTGCCCCACGTCTCACCCTGGTCCGTCGCCGCACTGCCGTGCGCGCTGTGCCGGAGCCCGCACCGCAACCGGTGACGTACTGCAAGAACGACCTGCTCAAGCGCTTCACGCCGCTGGTGAGGCACGTGGTCGAGCGCGTCGCGGCGACCCTGCCGCGCAACGTCGACCACGAGGATCTGTACTCCGCCGGAGTGCTCGGACTGCTGGATGCGCATGCCAAGTTCGACACCGGCAAGGGCGTGAAGTTCGAAACCTATGCGGTGTGGCGCATCAAGGGCGCCGTGCTCGATCAGCTGCGCGCGCTGGACTGGGTGTCGCGTTCGATGCGGCGCAAGGCGCGCAATCTGGACGGCATCACCCGCAAGCTCGACCAGAGGCTGGGTCGCGCCGCCTCCGAGGAGGAAGTCGCGCGCGAGATGAAGATGAACCGCGCGGACTTCTACCGCCTGCTCGACCACGTTCGCGGAGCCGTGCTGGTCTCGCTCGACGAGAGCCGCTCCGGCGACGATCAGGAGCCCTCGACCCTCGCCGATCACCTGGCGGATCCCAACGCCCCGGACCTGGAAGCGAGGCTCGAGGACGAGCAGACCCGCCACGTCATGCTGCGCACGCTCGACCAGCTTCCCGAGCAGGAGCGGCTGGTCGTCGCGCTCTACTACTATGAGCACCTCACGCTCAAGGAGATCGGACGCACGCTCGGCATCTCCGAGTCCCGGGTCTCGCAGGTCCACACCCGTGCGATGCTCCGGCTGCGCCTCAGGCTGCACAAGGCGGTGGTCGGCGGCGAGGAACGCGCGGCGTGAGCACCCGCCCCTCTCAGCACCCGGCGATGCCGGGCGGAGCGCCGTACGTGGCGCTGGCCGAGCGCCTTCGAACGCTCGCCGTGTCGCTGGACGCCGGCGTGCCGGCCGAGGCGACCCTGCTGCGCGAGCTGGTGGCGCAGTGGGAGAACGAGCAGCGCGAGTGGGACGAACGCATGCTGCGCATACTGTCGTTGCACCACGACATCAACAACGCGCTGGTCGGCGTGCGCGGCAACGCGCAGCTGCTTCTGCTGAGCCCGATGGGCCAGCAGCCCGGCGCGAAGGATCGCCTGGAGATCGTGATCCGGGAATCCACCCGTATTCGGGAGGCCGCGAGCATGCTTCGCGAGCTCAAACATGGCTTCAGCGGAATCGGGCCGTCCTCGCGCGCCGCGTGACGGTGCTCCGGTGAGCGACGTTGCGCGCCATGCCGACGGGCACGGTGCCGTCGCCGACCGGCGCCGGGCCTCGCGCTCGCTGTGGGCCGCATGCGAAGCGCTGCTCAGCGCCTCGGCCGACCCGCGGGCGCTGCCGCGTGCCCTCGACCGGCTGCTCGCCGCCTTCGAGTGCGATGGGGTTGCGCTGCACGCGCTCTCGCCCGGCGGCCAGATCGAGCCGTGGTGTGCGCGCGGGCTGTGGCGCACGGCGCCCGGCGACCTGCGCGACTGCCTCAGTGTCCCCTTGCTGCGCGGAACCGAACGCATCGGCACGCTCGACCTGCTCGCGCGTCCCGGGCAGCGCTTCCGCGCCGGGCACCTCACCTTGATCCGCACCGCATCCGGTGCGCTCGGCGCCGCGCTCGGCGCGCGCTTCGAGCTGGAGCGCTTGAGACACCTGCCCGGTCGCGACCCGGTGACCGGACTTCCCGATGCCCGGGTGTTCCACACCCGTCTCACCGAGGAGCTGGCGCGCGCGCGCCGTCACGGTGTGGCGCTCTCAGTGGTGACGCTCGACCTCGACCACTTTGCCGCGCTCAATGCCCGTTACGGTCGCCCGGCCGGCGATGAGACGCTGGCCGAGGCCGCACTGGTGCTCAAGCTCACGCTGCGCGATTCCGACTTCCTCGCGCGGCTTGGCGGCGACACGTTCGCCGCGCTGCTGCCCGAGACCGACTCCGCCGCCGCGCGCCGCGCCGCGGATCGGCTGTGCCGCACTCTGGAGGAGCACCACTTCCCGCGCGTGGGCCGCATCACCAGCTCCGCCGGCGTCGCGGCCAGCCCGCGCGACGGGATGGACGCGCTCGAGCTCATGAACGCGGTCGACACCGCCCTTTCCACCGCCAAGAAGTCCGGACGGCGAAGGGTCGCGTCCTCGCCCGCGACCCGGACCCATTGATTCCGGGAGGACCCGCGATGCCACCGACACCCGAGGAGACGGTGGGAGCCGCCCCGGCGCCCGCATTGCCCGTGCCTCGCGTGCTGGTGGTGGACGACGAGCCCTCGGTCGTCGACGTCTTTCAGGAGTTCCTGGGCGGGCAGGGCTACGCGCTGATCATCGCCTCGAGCGGCGAGGAGGCGGTGCGCCTGATTCCCGAACTTCGCCCCGACATCATCCTGACCGACATCAACCTGCCGGGACTCTCGGGTCTCGAGGTGATGCGCTACGCCAAGTCCGTCGACCCCGAGGTCGCGGTCATCGTGGTCACCGGCTACGCCTCCGCCTCGACCGCGATCGACGCCCTGCGCCAGGGCGCGTTCAACTACGTGACCAAGCCGTTCGACCTCGACGAAGTGCATCAGATCGTCGAGCGCGCGGTTGCGAACCGCCGCCTCAAGGCCATCAACCGCGAGCTGGTCGAGGACCTGCGCCAGAAGAACGAGATCCTGCAGCACCACGAGCAGGAGCTGCGCGAGCGGGTGCGGGTCGCGACCTTGCAGATGACCGCGCTCTACGATGTCGGCAAGGAGATCATGGCCGACCTCGAGCTGGCGCCGCGTGTCGCCATGATCGCCGGCAAGGCCGCTGCCCTCTCCGGGGCAACGGGCGCCATCATGTACCTCAAGCGGGGGGAGAGCACCGATCTCCACCCGGTGACCGCGCACGGCCTGGTCCTGGCGCCGCCCGACGAGGTCGGGTGGATCCTCGGCAAGGCCGGGCCGATGGCGGTGCCCATGCTCGAGCAGAAGCCGGTGCGGGTTCGCTTCGCTCCCGGAGATGAGCCGCTGATCCTGCCCGGTGTGCCCGAACACCTGGTGACCTCGCTGCTCGCGGTGCCGCTCATCACCGGTGGCGAGACCATCGGTGTCCTCGCGCTGGTGAACAAGCCCGAGGGATTCCACGACGACGACGAGAGCTTCATGGCGCTGTACGCCTCGCAGGCCGCGGCCGCCGTGCGCAACTCGCAGCTGTACGAACACACCAAGAGCCTGGACCGGCTCAAGTCCGAGTTCGTGGCGGTGGTCTCGCACGAGATCCGCACGCCGCTCACCTCGGTCAAGGGCGCGGTCGAGCTGCTCGCCGACGACCGGTTCTTCAAGAACACCGATCAGCAGACCAAGCTGCTCACCATCGCGCACGCCAACACCGAGCGTCTGCTCGAGCTGATCAACGGCATCCTCGACTTCTCGAAGCTCGAAGCGGCTTCGCTGCCGATGACCGTCGAACGCCAGCGAATCGAGCCGGTGATCCAGCAGGCCGCGCACAACATGAGCACGCTGATCAATCAGCGGCGCATTCATCTCGAGGTGCATCTCGCCTCGGACCTGCCCGACCTCATGTTCGACGCCAATCGGGTCGCGCAGGTGATCACCAACCTGCTGTCGAACGCCATCAAGTTCTCGCCCCAGGACGGCAGGATCGAGATCCGCGCGGAGCGCTGGGAGGGCATGGTACGGGTGGGAGTGGGCGACGAGGGAGAGGGGATCTCGAACGCCGACCTTCCCAAGCTGTTCAAGAAGTTCTCGCAGATCGATTCCGGATCGACGCGCAGGGTCGGAGGGACCGGGCTCGGTCTTGTGATCTGCAAGGGCATCGTCGAGCAGCTCGGCGGCAAGATCTGGGTGGAGAGTGTTCCCGACCAGGGGAGCACGTTCTACTTCACGCTGCCGCTCGCCGATTCGGTCGAAGCGGCTTCCTCGGCCGCCGCCTAGCCTGACGTCGCGCCGGGTCCCGACGCTCCGCTCTCCTGGCGGAATTCCGACTCGGCCCTTGATTCCACCGGCGCGCGCGGATACTTTCGATCCCGGATTCACATCGACGTTCCGATACTCGAAGTGCTCCAGCCATGATGGCACCCATGAGCGCCACGGACGACGCCCAACCCAGGAATCATCACGGCCGAACGCGCGGTAGCGCGGCCGGCGTGCTCGCGCTCGCGGCGATTCTGCCCGGCGCGCTACTCGGCGCGGCGATGCTCACGCTGCCCGACTTCCTTCCCTCGCTCCCACGATACGAGTGCGTGATTCCCTGGCGCGGGCCGGCCCCCGGGTTCGCGAGCGCGGCGTGGGGTGGCGAGCGCGCGGCGCTGGTGCTCGGCGGCAACGCGCTCAGCGCGCGGGCGCCCGGCGCCTCGGCCGCGCGCGCGTTCGCCGAGCGCCTCGCGCTGGCGCGGGCCACCGGTAGCGCTCCGGCCGGAAGGCGCGAACGCCTTCGCGCCGACCTCGCGCGGCGCGACCTCGCTCCGCAGCCCGCGCTCGCGCCGGCGACCGAGTGCGCGGTGCTGCTGCGCGCGCGCGCGGCGATCGGGCGCGCTCTGGCCGGCGACGGCCCGGTCGGCGCCGAGGATGCGTCGAATGCCATGCCCGCCCTGATGCTCGAGGCCGATCGCGCGGTCGAGCAGGCAGCGCTCGCGCTCGACCCCGCCGCGTTGCGCAGCGCGCTCACCGCTGCGGATCGCGCCGAGGCGAGCTGGCTCGGGACGCTGGCGCGCACCGAGCGTGCCGGGATGTTCGAGAGATGGCGCGAGCGCGAGCGCGGCCGCGCGGCCGAGTTCGACGACGCGGCCTCGGTGCTGCTGGTCGAGGTGACCGAATTCCAGCGCGAGCTGGCCGGGTGGTGGCTGCCCGAGTTGGCGCTGCGGCTCGAGCCCGGCACGCCCGACGCCGGATCGGCCATCGCACAGGCGTCGGCGGCTTCTCTGCCCGAGCCACGGCCGTGGTGGCCGGCGTGGCTCGCCGCCGCGCTGTGCGGCGCGCTGCTCGTGAGCACCGGAACCTTCGCGCTCGCCCGCAGTCGTCCGATGCGGCGCTTCTCCGAAGATCCGGTGCGACGCGCCTCGCCGCAGACGAGCGAGGCGTGGCTGCACATCGTGAGCGGGAGGGACCCGGCTCACATCGCGCGGGCGATGCTCGACCTGGCCGCGCAGCTGACGAGGCCCGGGCAACGCACGCTCCTGATCGATGGCGCCCGCCGCCTGCTTCTGCACGAGCAGCTCGGCGCCGATTCGCGCTTCGGGCTCGCCGATTGCCTGGCCGGCGAGATGCCGCTGCTGGCGGCAACCCAGCAGGTCGGCGACGAGGGTCTCTTCGTGCTGGCCCACGGCGAGGCGGCGCGCGGCGAGCGCTGGTCCGCCCTTGGCCGGCTGCTCGAGGAGGCCCGGCCTCAGTTTGGCCGCGTGCTGCTCGCGATCGACGCTGCCGCGCCGCAGGCGGCGGGGGACGCGCTCATGGGCCGGGTGCTGGAGGGCTGGTGGGCCGGCTTCGGACCGGGTCTGCCGAAGCTGGCGCTCGCGCTCTCGGAACGGACGGGCATATCATTCACGTCCTTGACGTTGTCCGAATTACCCGAAGCATTGCCCGAGGTCCGCTCCAAGCGCCTTCAGGTGCTCCGTCCTGCGGATGTCACCCCCCAGACACTCCCCGCCATCACGCCCGCGACCGCCACAGCCGCGACGCGGCCTGAGGAGGTCGTGCTGGACTGCGACTTGCACGTCCGACAGCGGCTCCGGTTCCTCTTCTGGATGCGCCGCATCCAGGCCGAGAGCCAGCGTGAGGCCGTGACGCCGGCAAGCCGGCCCTGACTGAGCGCCACCTCCATTCGCAGTTCCGCAGTTCCGCTCGACCGGTTCGCCGCATTTCGGCGCCGGCCCGCGCAAGAGACCAGAGCGCCGCATCGTGCGCTCCGTGCTCGCGCCGCCGTTCCCGAGAAGCGCTCGCCCCGCGTTCCCGCGAGACCTGCACAAGGGCGGGTTACATGCGTGCTGTACTTCTCGAGAACCTGGATGCCGTCGGCGCCGCTGAGGGCGATGCCGATATACACGCCGCGGCGCTGCGCGCGGCGGGCTGGACCGTTCATGCCGCGGTCGTGGGGCATGCCCCCGCCGCCGCTGATTCACTCTGCCTCGTTTCCCGAGAGCGGCTCACGCGATTCACGCGAGACGTGACCGGTCGCACTGGAGTGCGCGAGCTGGTGGCGCACGCCAAAGCCGACGCGGTGTTCGTGGCCTCCGGCGGGTCCGGTGGCGGCGATGTCGCCGAGTGGCTTCCCGTGGGGTCGCCGGCCTGGTGGTGGCCCACCGCATTTCTTCCCGGAAGCCCGCGCGGCGGCGCGCTCGAGCCGCTGGGTCCCGAGTTCGCTCACGACCCGACCTGCTGGGCGGTGGGAACGCTTCCGCGCGCCGGTCGTGGATTGCTCGCGCTGTGGGACGGTGACTTCGTGATGTCGCCCGGGCCGCTTTCGGGCGGCGCGGGACGCCTCGCGCTCGATGCTTTCGCCGCGCTCGACGACTCGTGGAGCGGCGTCGAGTTCGTGGTGCTCGCCCATCCGCAGCCCGAGTTCGAAGTCTACGCCCGCACGCTCGGCATCGGACCTCGCCTCCACTTCGCGGGTCCCGCACCGCGCGAGGCCGAGCACTCGTGGCTGCTCTCGACCTCGGCCGTGCTGATCGCGGGCGATGAGCCGCTCGCGGGAGGCGCCGTGCTTCGCGCGCTCGCGAGCGGTGCGCCGCTGCTCACGATCGGAGTCGGCGGCGTCTCGGGAAAGGTGCGCTGCACCTTGACCGACCTCGGCTGTAAGCCTCCGCCTGCGCACGATGCGACGAGCGCGGCACTCGCGCTCGATGAGGCGCTGCAGCGCACCGATCCCGTCGAGCAGCGCTGCACTGCGGGTCGCGCGGTGGCGGGCGCCTTCAGCCTGAGCGCGCTCACTGCGCGCCTTTCCCCGTTGATGGCGCCGCGCCGTCAGAAGCGCGCCGCGTAGCGGCCCGACAGACCTGCGGTCCGCCGGCCGCATGCCGCGGTTTGCGCCTTACGGCACGGGCCGCTAACTTACCGAACCTCGGCCCCGTTCCACCCACCCTCATGGAGGACGACGTGCGCATTCTGGTGACCGGAGGAGCGGGGTTCATCGGCTCCAACGTGGTGGATCGCTTCGTCGCGCTCGGGCACGAAGTCGCGGTGTTCGACGACCTGTCGAGCGGCGTGCGCGAGTTCGTGAATCCGAAGGCGAAACTCTTCGAGGCCGACCTCACCGACGCCGCGGCGGTCGAGGCCTGCTTGGCCTCATTCCGGCCCGAGGTCGTGGACCACCACGCGGCGCAGATCGACGTGCGCAAGTCGGTCGAGGACCCGATCCACGACGCGCGCACCAACATCCTCGGCGCGCTCGCGCTGCTGCAGAGCTGCACCCGGCATGGGGTGCGCAAGTTCGTGTACGCCTCGACCGGCGGCGCGCTCTATGGCGAGGGCCGCACGCTTCCCGCCACCGAGGATCATCCGGTCAATCCCGAGTCGCCCTACGGGGTGAGCAAGCACACGCTCGAGCACTACCTCTATTTGTGGAAACTGCTCCACGGGCTCGACTATACCGTGCTGCGCTACCCGAACGTCTATGGCCCACGCCAGAACCCGCACGGCGAGGCCGGTGTGAACGCGATCTTCATCGGGCTCATGCTGCACGGAAAGCACCCGAAGATCTTCGGGACCGGGGACCAGGTGCGCGACTATCTCTACGTCGGCGACGTGGTGGACGCGAACGTGATCGCACTCGAGCGGGGAAGCGGCGAGATGTTCAACCTCGGCACCGGCGTCGGAACCTCGGTCAACGACATCGTGCGCGAGCTGAACTCGATCCTGGGCACCCGGCTGGATCCGATCCACGAGCCGCCGCGCGCCGGCGAGGTGCAGCGCATCTACCTCGACGCCACGCGCGCGAAGCAGGTGTTGGGCTGGGCGCCCAGGGTGAGCTTCCGCGACGGGCTCACCCGCACGGTCGAGTGGTCGCGTGAGGCCGGGGTCTAGCCGCTCCTACCAGATTCGCGCCTGAGTCGAGTCGGGACGCACCATCGCATCGCCTGGTCTGCACCCGAACGCCTTCGCGAACTCGGGCAGGTTGGAGAGCGGTCCGTTGACGCGCCATTCGGCCGGCGAGTGCGGGTTGGTCTGCACCTGGGTGCGCAAGGCTTCCGGCCGATCGAGATTGCGCCACACCTGTGCCCACGACAGGAAGAAGCGCTGCTCGGGCGTGAAGCCGTCGATCTTGGTGCGCGGCTTGCCGGCCAGAGCACGCTCGAGTGCCGCGTACGCGACCGCCACTCCGCCCAGATCCGCGATATTTTCGCCGAGTGTCAGCCGGCCGTTGAGGTGAACGGTGTCGAGTACGGTGTAGCTCGAGAACTGGTCGGCGACGCGGTTGGCGCGCTGCTTGTAGCGTGTGGCGTCATCCTCCGTCCACCAGTCGCGCAGATTGCCTTTCGCGTCGAACTGGCGCCCGCGGTCATCGAAGCCGTGCGTCATCTCGTGCCCGATCACCGCGCCGATGCCGCCATAGTTCATGGCGTCGTCCCACGCGGGATCGTAGAACGGCGTCTGCAGGATGCCCGCCGGGAAATTGATGCTGTTGAGCGATGAGCTGTAGAACGCGTTCACGATCGAAGCCGGGAGGTTCCATTCGCCGCGGTCGACCGGCTTGCCGATCTTGGCGATGTTGCGGCGCGACTCGTAGGCGCGCGCGCTCAGCCGGTTCGCGAAGGGCGTCGAGGGCGAGAGCGTCACGCCGGTGTAGTCGCGCGGGTGATCCGGGTAGCCGATCTTGTTCTCGAAGGCCTGCAGTTTTTCGATCGCGCGCCGGCGCGTCTCGGCCTGCATCCAGTCGAGCGCTTCGATCCGTTCGCCGAGCGCGGCCTCGAGGTTGCGGACCATGACGAGCGCGCGCGCGCGGGCCGCGGGTGAGAACCGCGTCCGGACGTAGGCGGTCCCGACCAGATCGCCGAGATCCTGGGTGGCCCAGTCGAGCGAGCGCTTCCAGCGCGGCTGCATGACCTCGGCGCCGCTCAGCAGCCTCTGGAACCGGAAGTTCTCTTCGGCGAACGGGCGACTCAGCAGCGGCGAAGCCTCATCCACGATCTTCCAGCGCAGGTAGGCCTGCCACTCGCCTAGCGGGCGCTCGGCGATCAATGCGTTCAGCCCGCGGAAGAAATCGGGCTGGGTGACGTTGATCGAGTCGCCGGTCGGCGCGCCGCGTCGGGCGAGGTAGTCGTTCCAGTCCAGAAGCGGAGCGAGCGCGCGAGCCGAGTCGAGCGGCATCTTGTGATAGGTGGCCCTGGGATCGCGGCGCTGAACGTTGGTCATGGAGGCATTCGCGAGCGCGTTCTCGATCGCCATCACCTGGTCCGCTTCGCGCTTCGCGCGGTCACTCGGCATGCCGAGCAGCTCGAAGCTGCGCACGATGTGCTCCACGTATTTCGCGCGGGTCGCCACCGAAACCGAGTCGGTGCGCGTGTAGTAGTCACGGTCGGGCAGCCCGATTCCGCCCTGCCCGACGATCGCGATCACCTCTTCGCTGCGCCCGGGATCCTGCGCCGCGCGAAACGAGAACAACGCAGGGATGCCGTGCGAGTGGAGCCAGGCGACCTCGGAGGCGATCGCCGCCTTCGACGGCAGCGCGTTTACCGCGTCGAGCTGGGACTGGATCGGCTTTGCCGCGGCGGCATCGGCTGCGTTCGAATCCATGGCCGCGGCCCAGTAGGCGGCGAGCCGGTGCGAATCCGAGTCGGCGGCGGTGCCGCGGCGCAGCCCTTCGAACAGGCGATACAGCGTCTCCTGATTGCTCTCGGCCAGCTCGTCGAAGCTGCCCCATCCGGGATACGCCGCCGGGATGGTGGTGCGCTTCAGCCAGCCGCCATTCGCGTAGCGGAAGAAATCGCGGCACGGAGCGCAGGTGGTGTCGAGGTTGGCGTGCGAGAGCGCGGCTGCCGGACGAGCGACGCGGGTGGTCGCGGCTGCCGGACGAGCTCCGCGGGCAGTGGCGGCTGCCGAGGTCGAAGGGGCGCCGGCGAGCAGCGCCGCGAGCGTGCCAGCGGCCAGGAAGCGAGCGAGCGGAAGCGATGGCGTGAGCGGGCGGGGCGGCATGAGGCGACTCCTTCGAAGGAGACCAGGGGAGTGAAGGCGAACGCCACGGAACCATAGCCGTGCGGCGGCACATCGGACCAGAAATTCCTACCAGCGTGGGCTGGGACCTAACGAACCAGCCGAATTTCGAGCGTTGCGCGCGGACTCTGGCGCGTCGCGCCGGCGATGTGATCGCGGTTCTCGATCCGGGACCAGCCGCCCGACAGCGCCACATCCACGCCGCCGGCGGGCCACCAGCGCAGGCCGAGGTCGGCCTCGCGGGTGCGCTCGACCACGCCCTCGAAGTCCGCGCCGGAAGAGCGGAGAGTGCCGGGCACGTATGGTTCGTCGAGCGAATTCTCGCCGCGGTCGGTCTGGGCGGCGCGGGCGAACAACTGCCACGCCACACTCGGGTCCCACGTCCCGCGCACCCGCACACGCCGGCTGTCAGGACCGGTCGGAAATCCGAGCGGCATGCCCTGCGCTTCGAACGCGCGCCCGAAGTACGAGGTATAGACGTAGCGCCACACTCGCGTGTACTCGCCGTTCCAGGTCAGGCGCGAGGGGCCGATCATGCCCGCGCCGTCCCAGCCCACCTGCCACGCGATCTTGTCCGGATTGTCCGAAGTCCTGGCGTGGAGATCATCCACCGCGATCTCGCCGTAGATCCGAGTGCCATCAGCCACGCGCCACGAGGCGTCGCCTCCGAGCATGATGTTGTTGTGCAACGTTCCCGACCCATTCAGCTCATCCTGATTCTCGAGCCGCTGCACCAGCACGTAGGGGATCAGTCCGACCACGTAGAGAGGCGACCAGCCGTCGGATTGATAGCGGGCCGCTTCGGTCGCGCCGAGCCGAAGCGCGTCGAACGGCTGCCACTCGAGCCGGTGCGCGGCGAGCTGTTCGCCGGCCGAGCGCGCCAGTGTCGCGCTCAGCGCGGAGGCATGCAGTCGCAGCGACGGCAGGTCGGCATGGAACTCGAGCGCGGTCAGCGGGGCCGAAGTCTCGGAGAGGATCAGCGAGCCCTCGTCCCCGGGCCCCCAGTGCCAGCGACTCCGCCCGAAGTGCGCGCCCCACGCGCCAGAGCCGGAAGCGTATGCGAGGTAGGTCTCTTCGGTGAGCATGGTCACATCGGTGTTGGCGACCACCGGATCCGCGAAAGCGCGTGCGTTGTCGAATCTCCCGAGCACGATGTTGGTGAACGCCAGCAGCCGGTCGAGTTGCAGCGCGGCGCGCAGGTGCGCGCCCGAGCCGCTCTTTGCCTCGGTCCGATCGCGGTCCGCGACCAGCGCGCCTTCGAGCGCGACCGAAACCTCGAGACGTTGCGCGGGCGGCTCGACGTGCGAGAACAGGCGCGGCGTCGGAAGAAAGCTCTCGTTCGGGACGAAGCTCTCGACCGGGTCGCGTCCGAGCACGCGCTCGAGCCGCGCGAGAGCGATCGAGGCCGGAGCCGCCCCGAGCGTGACGGGCGCAGCCGAGCCCTGCAGGGCGGAGCGTGTCAGCGGGCGGGTTCCGAGGTGCGCGAGCCGGATGCGTTCCGCGAGTGCGCTCGAGGGATACAGATCCAGCACGCGCAGCTCGGCCTCGATGGGATCGCCGACCGGCAGATCCTCGAGCGCGCTCGCGCGCAACGATCCGGCGCCGAGAGCGAGCGCGAGCGCGACGCCGGGCACCAGCCACGAGCGGCGGGGGTTGAGCATAGCGCGGCATGCTAGCAGCGCGCTCCGGGAGCCGCCACCGATGGGGCCTGGAGAGTCGAACCGCGAAGCGTCGACGCGAGGAATCGGTTCTGCCGCGTCCGCTGGAACCGGCGCTGTCATGAAGTCACATGTACGGCACGGCGCGCGGAGGGCGGAGCGAGTCCACGTACCGCAACGCGCACTCGCTCCTCGAGAGGAGCATCGGGCATGTCCGCGCAGAGCGCGGCCCCTCGACGCGCCTCCTCGGCGCTGAAACCGAGCCGGCGAAGCCAGGGAACCACGTCGCTCTGGCTCACTGCTGTCGCTGCGGCGTGCGCTCGCGCCTTGGCCGCAGCTTCAGACGTCGCATGCGCCCGCTTCTGCGCCTGCTCCCGGGACAACGCCGCCGTGCGCTGAGCCTCCTGCCGCTTCTCGCGCATGAACCCGGCGCCGAACGTGCACTCGGCCGTGTACTGGTTGTGCGCCCGGCACCGCAGCCGCATGCGGTCCGCCGTCGTCTGTCCGCCACGCGCGACCGGGTCCACGTGATCGAACTCCAGCCG
>JANMQY010000020.1:0-13866 GCA_031370785.1 Candidatus Eiseniibacteriota bacterium
CGTGGCCGCCGAGCGCCCGAAGATCCTGCCGCGGCGCGACGCCATGTGCGTGAACATCGCGCGCGCCCTGCGCGTGGGCGTCGACCAGGTCTCGGTCAAAGCCACGACCAACGAAGGTCTGGGCGCGGTCGGCCGCGACGAGGGCATTGCCGCGTGGGCGGTGGCGCTGGTCGAGGTTGATCAGGACTAAAGTCGCCACCGCGGGACGACCCCCTATAGGTGCTAAAGAGGGCGAGGCACTGCCCGTCTGTGTGGCGAACCCGACTGGCGCCCACGAAAAGCGAGGATTTTCCAGCCTATCGGGGTGTAGCCTTGATACGTCGCAAGCGAGGGAGTCTATCGCTGATATGACGTGAGCGGGTTCAACTAAGGGATGGCCACCATGAATTCACCGCTTCGACGCATCGCACAAACACTCGCACTCTTCGGCCTCGCATCAATCCTGCCTGCGGCCGTCGGAGCGCAACCTCCCGCCTACATCCTGCAGTGGGGTTCGACCGGCAGCGGTAACAGCCAGTTCATCAATCCCGTTGGAGTCGCGACGAACGCCACTGGCGACGTCTACGTCAGCGATCGAAACAACTCCCGCATTCAGAAGTTCACCGGCGCGGGCGCCTATCTGGCTCAGTGGGGCTCGCCGGGCAGCGGACCCGGGCAGTTCCAGAATCCCTACGGATTGGCGACGGATGCCGCCGGCAACGTCTACGTCGTGGACCAGACCAACAATCGCATCCAGAAATTCGACGCGACCGGCGCCTACCTCACCCAGTGGGGCGCGTCGGGGAGCGGCGTCGGGCAATTCAATGGTCCGTTCGCGGTCGCGACCGACGTCGCGGGCGATGTGTATGTCGCGGACGTGGGCAACCAGCGCATCGAGAAGTTCTCGAACACCGGAACCTACATCACCCAGTGGGGCTCGTTCGGCAGCGGCAATGGGCAGTTCTACAATCCCTTCGGAGTGGCGACCGACGCCGCCGGCAACGTCTACGTCGTGGACGAGGGCAACCAGCGCATCCAGAAGTTTACGGGCACCGGCACCTATCTCGCCCAATGGGGCTCATTCGGCAGCGGCGACGGACAGTTCCAGTATCCGTACGGTGTGGCGACGGACGCGGCGGGTAACGTCTACGTCTCAGACCGGCTCAATCACCGGATTCAGAAGTTCACCTCGGCCGGCGCCTACCTCACTCAATGGGGCTCGAGCGGCAGTGGCAATGGCCAGTTCGAGTTCGCTTTCGGAGTGGCGACGGACGCTGCCGGCAACATCTACGTCGCCGACAGCGACCTCAATCGAATTCAGAAGTTCGGCCCGACGCCCACTCCCACGAAGGCCACGAGCTGGGGACGCCTCAAGAGCCTCTATCGCTGATATGAGATGACCGGGTTCAACCCACTTCATCTTGCAGAAGGGCATGGCCGCCATGAGTTCGCATCTTGGACGCTTCGCACACGCTCTCGCACTCCTCTGCCTTGCATTCGCGCTGCCGGCGACCGCCGGAGCACAGATCTATCTCTTGCAGTGGGGCTCCTACGGCAGCGGCAGCGGGCAGTTCGACTTTCCCAACAAGGTGGCGACGGACGCCGCCGGCAATGTGTACGTCACGGACTTCCTCAACAACCGCGTCCAGAAATTCACAGGCAATGGCGTCTATCTCACCCGGTGGGGCACGGCGGGCAGCGGCAACGGGGAGTTTCACAATCCCTTCGGAGTGGCAACGGACGCGACGGGTGACGTCTACGTCTCGGATTACGGCTACAACCGCATCCAGAAGTTCACAGCTACGGGCACGTACCTCACGCAGTGGGGCTCGCCGGATGGTTCGTACGGCAGCGGCAACGGACGGTTCCTCGTTCCGCGTGGCGTAGCCACCGACGCCACCGGCAACGTCTACGTCGCCGACACCGGCAACAACCGCATCCAGAAGTTCAGCGACACGGGCATCTACCTCACTCAATGGGGTTCGTTGGGCAGCGGCAACGGGCAGTTTGACTCGCCCCACGGTGTAGCCGCGGACGGTGTCGGCAACGTCTACGTCGCGGACTATTTCAACAATCGCATCCAGAAATTCACCGACACCGGCGGCTACGTCACTCAATGGGGCTCGTTGGGTAGCGGCGATGGGCAGCTCTACCGCCCCCTGGACGTCACTACGGACGCCGCCGGGAATGTCTACGTTGCGGACTTCAACCAGCGCATCCAGAAGTTCACCGGCACGGGCACCTATCTCACCCAGTGGGGCTCACCCGGAAGCGGCGACGGGCAGTTCAATGCTCCCTTTGGAGTAGCCACGGACGCCGCCGGCAACGTCTACGTCGCGGACGCAGGCAATAACCGCATTCAGAAGTTCGGTCCAGAGTCGACTCCGACGAAACGCACGAGCTGGGGACGTCTCAAGAGCCTCTATCGCTGATATGGAGTGACCGGCATCCGCACCTCGTTTGTGCCGCGGCCATCCTCGACCATGGGGATGGCCGCGGCGCTTGATGTGGCCATCGACTAGCCCAGAGCGCGCTCATTCGCAAGCCCGGCGCCGCTCCGCGCTTGCGCCGTGCCACGCGGAAAGAGTTAAATCCGCGCTTCGCATCCTGCCGATGAAGCCGCCGGCCCCGGCCGCGCGGAAATCCGCGATCGCCTCTGAGGAGACACCCGATGAAGGTTGCCGTGCTCATGGGCGGCCGGTCCGCCGAGCGCGAGATCTCGCTGCGCACGGGCCGGGGTGTCGCGCAGGCACTGCGCAATCTCGGGCACGAAGTGACCGCGGTGGACGCGGCCAACGGCCGCCTGCTCCCGGCCGGGGAGGAAGAGCGCGCCGCGCTGCCCTCGACCGCGCTCGAGCCGGCGGGCGAGGCGGCACTGGTGCGTCCCGAGGTGCTGGCGGGCGCCGACGTCGTGTTCCTCGCGCTGCATGGCGCCGCCGGCGAGAACGGCACGCTCCAGGCGCTCCTCGATCTGACCGGCAGGCCCTACACCGGCTCGGGCATGCTCGCGAGCGCGCTCGCCATGAACAAGGCGATGGCGAAGAAGATCTTCGTACAGGAGGGAATTCCGACGCCGCGCTGGCAACTGGTCGCCGCGAACGCCACCGCCGCGGATGTCGACGTCGCTTCGGTCGGCGGTTTTCCGCTGGTGGTCAAGCCGAACGAAGAGGGCTCGAGCGTCGGCCTCACCATCGTCGAGGCTGCTGCGGGACTGCCCGCGGCGCTGCGCCTCGCCGGCCAGCAGGATCAGGAGATCCTGGTCGAGGAGTTCATTCCCGGACGCGAGCTGACCGTCTCGGTGCTGGGCGATGAAGTGCTGCCGATCGTCGAGATCCGCCCGAAGAGCGGGCTCTACGACTACGAGTCCAAGTACACTGCGGGGCGCAGCGAGTATTTCTGCCCGGCCGATCTGCCCGCGCCTGTCGCAAAACGGGTGAACGATCTCGGCCTTCGCGTCGCGAAGGCGCTGGGCTGCCGCGGCGCGAGCCGCACCGATTTTCGACTCGACGCCGCGGGCAAGGCGTGGTGTCTCGAGCTGAACACGATTCCGGGCATGACCCCGACCAGTCTGGTGCCGATGGCCGCGAAGGCGCGCGGCATGAGCTACGACCAGCTGGTGGGACGCATGCTCGAGCTGGCGATCGCCGATTCGCGGCGCCGCGGGGCGAACACGCCGCGGTGAGCCGTTGACCTTTCTCGAGGAGAACACATGGATGCCACTCAGAAATTCCTGAAGGAGCTGGTGGAGGCGCAGGGCGCCCCCGGCTTCGAGGGCGACGTCGCCAAGGTGATGGAGAGCTTCCTCAAGGGCGTCGGCCCGATCTCGCGTGATCGCCTCGGCAGTTTCATCTGCGAGAAGAAGGGCAGCACCGCCACTCCGCGCATCATGCTCGCCGGCCACCTCGACGAGGTCGGATTCCTGGTCAAGTCGGTCACCAAGGAAGGGTTCGTCAAGTTCCTGCCGCTCGGCGGATGGTGGGGACACGTGGTGCTGGGCCAGCGCCTCGTGATCAAGACCCGCAAGGGTGACGTGCTCGGCGTGGTGGGCTCCAAGCCGCCGCACGAACTGCGCGATGAGGACCGCAAGAAGGTGCTCGAGATCAAGGACATGTACATCGACGTCGGCGCGGCCGCGGACTGGGACGTGCGCACCAAGCTCGACATCCGTCCCGGGGACGCGATCCTTCCGGTCTCGGACTTCACGCTGCTCGCGAACAAGAACCTGATGCTGGCCAAAGCGTGGGACAACCGGATCGGCTGCGCGCTCGCCGCGCAGACCGCGAAAGAGCTCAAGGGCGTGGCGCATCCCAACACGGTGTTCGCGGTGGCCACGGCGCAGGAGGAAGTCGGACTGCGCGGCGCGCAGACTTCCGCGTTCAAGGTGCAGCCCGATGTCGGCATTGCGCTCGACGTCGGCATCGCGCACGACACGCCCGGCACCGAAGGTGACGAGAAGCTCGGCGGCGGCCCGCTGGTGGTGGTGTACGACGCGACCTCGATTCCGAATCGCGGCTTGCTCGACCTGGTGACCGACACCGCGAAGAAGCTGAAGATCCCCCTCCAGTTCGAATCGGTGGAGCGCGGGGGAACCGATGCCGGCCGCATCCACATGACCGGCCAGGGCGTGCCGTCGATCTCGATGGGCGTGGCCGCGCGCTACATCCACAGCCATGTGAGCATCATCGATCGCCGCGACTTCGACATGACGGTCAAGCTGCTGGTCGCGCTGGTGAAGCGGCTCGACCGCAAGACCGTGGATCGGCTGATCTAGCTTCGCGCCGCGCCGCCGGAGCGGACCCGGTTGGCCGCGGTGCGATGGGGAGCCGCCCTGATGCTGCTCGTCACGCAGACGCCGCTGAGCTTTCCCGAAGGGGAGAGGCTGCTCGAGATCGGCGCGCGCATCGCCATCACGCTGCTGATGGCATGGCTCGCCCAGCGCGGACTGTTCCTGCTGATCGCACGCTTCGAGAACCTGCCGCTGCGCCGCGGGGACCTGAGCGTGCACGCGCAGCAGCGCGCGCACACACTCGGGCAGATCGTGCGCAGCATGGTCGTGGTGCTGGTCGGCGCGATCGCGTTCGTGCACATCCTCGATGTGTGCGGCTGGGACGTGAAGCCGCTGCTCGCGGGCGCGGGCATTCTCGGAGTTGCGCTCGGATTCGGCGCCCAATGGCTGATCCGCGACGTGATCGCCGGTGTGTTCATCCTGCTCGAGGACCAGTTCGCGGTCGGGGATCTCATCGAGATGGACGGGCGCGCCGCGACGGTCGAGGAGATCTCGGTGCGCTCGACGCGGCTGCGCGACTTCAACGGCTACGTCCACTTCGTGCCCAACGGCTCGATGAAGACGGTGACGAATCGCAGCCGCGGATGGAACCGGCTCGCGGTCGACGTGCCGATCGATCCCAATGACGACGCCGAGCGTGCGCTCGAAGCGTGCCGCCACGTGGCGGAGGAGATGAATGCCGATCCGGCGTGGAAGGATCGGCTGCTCGAGCCGGTCCAGCTGTGGGGCATCGAACAGCTCGACCCCACCTACCTGCAGATCCGGCTCGCGCTGCGCGCCCGGCCCGGAGCCGACACCGCGGACGCCGCGCGCGAGCTGAGGCGGCGCGTGCACCGCGCGCTGACCGCGGCCGGCGCGCGCCTCGCGGGCGGAGTGCCGCGCGCGCTGTCGCAGGCGGTGAGACCGCAGGAAGCGCTGGACGAACCCGACGCCCTGGAGAGGCCCTCGTGACCCTGCGCGTCTACGACACGCTGAGCCGCGAAAAGCGCGAGTTCGTTCCGGTCCGCCCGGGACACGCGGGCATGTACGTGTGCGGGATGACGGTTCAGGACCGGCCGCACGTGGGACACATCCGCGCCTCGCTCTCGGGCGAGCTGATGCGCCGCTACCTCGAGCACCTCGGATACGAGGTGACCTACGTCTACAACTTCACCGACGTCGACGACAAGATCATCGAGCGCGCCAACAAGGAAGGCACCGACTACACCTCGGTGAGTGAGCGGAACATCGACGCGTACCTGCGCTTCGCCGACCTGCACAACATCAAGCGCGCGACGGTCTACCCGCGCGCGACCCGCCACATCCCGGAGATCATCGATCTGATCCGCAAGCTGATCGAGAAGGGCAACGCCTACGCCGCCAACGGCGACGTGTACTTCGACGTTCGCAGCAGGCCCGACTACGGGAAGCTTTCGGGGCGGCGCGTGGACGAGTTGCGCGAGGGCTACCGGATCGAACCCGGCGAGGCCAAGCGCGACCCGCTCGACTTCGCGCTGTGGAAGGGCGCCAAGCCCGGGGAACCGGCGTGGGAGAGCCCGTGGGGTCCGGGGCGCCCCGGCTGGCACATTGAGTGCTCGGCGATGAGCATGAAATACCTCGGCGAGCACTTCGACATCCATGGCGGCGGGCAGGACCTGATCTTCCCGCACCACGAAAACGAGATCGCCCAGTCCGAGGCCGCCACCGGCAAGCCGTTCGCGAACTTCTGGACCGAGAACGGGATGGTGAACCTGGGCGGCGAGAAGATGTCGAAGAGCACGGGCAAACTGTTCTTCATCGAGGACATCGCAGCCCAGACAGACCCCGAAGTGGTGCGCTACTACCTGCTCTCCACCCACTATCGCAGTCCGATCGACTTCACCCTGGAGCGCCTGACCGAGGCCGGGGTCGCCTATCAGCGCCTGCGCTCGCCGCTCGAGCGGGCCGAAGCCTGGACCGCGCCCGACGGGCCCGATCCGGGGGGCGAGATGGGCGAGCACATGGCCGAGGCCGACGGGCTGTTCCATGAGTCCATGGACGACGACTTCAACAGCGCCAAGGCGATCGGGCACCTGTTCGACCTGTCCCGACGGGTGAACCGAGGGCTGGACGAGGGGCTGGGCACCGCCGCCCGCTCGGCCGCCCGCCGCCTCCTCAAGCTCGGCGAGGTGCTCGGCATGTTCTGGAAGACGCCCACCAGCGAGAGCTGGCCTCCCGCGATTCTGGCGCTGGCCGAGGCCCGGGAGCAGGCGCGCAAGTCCAAGAACTGGGCGGAGGCGGATCGCCTCCGCGGGCAGCTCCTCGAGCAGGGCGTCATCGTCGAGGACGGTCCCTCCGGACCCCGGCTCAAGCGACGCTGAACGGGGGCCCGTCCGGACCCCCACCCGGAACCCCCAGATCAAACAATGGCTTGACCCGCCCAAACTCAGAGGACTAGCCTGAATGTGCACTTCCGGGGCGTATACGTCTTCGCGGGGGGCTCACCCGTATCCTTCCCACCCTCCCACTTCCCGCGAATCGGCTGACAGGTAGTGCAGTCGGACCGGCGCTTCGTCGGTCCAAGTGGACCAGGGAACAGGAAAGGGCTTCATGCTTCGATTCGCGAAGAATCGTGGGTGGACCTTCATCCTCGCGCTGAGCCTCATCTTCGCATCCGCTGGCACGCTGTCTTCCCGCGCCTTTGCTGATGGCGGGTCGATCCTGCCAGGTGAACCCGCGCCAGGTGGCACGCCCGGAACCGGAATCGGTGACCCCGACAATCCGACCGGAAAGTCGCTGCGGCCTCGCGGACGGATGCAGGCTGAGAGCTCAACGTACCGTTCGCGCGCCGTGGGTGACGGTAGCGGTTCGGGAAGCGTGTGGATGTTGCGTCTCCAGGTCGTGCTTCAGGCCCTGCGGTGGATGACCATCCGCTTCTAGGCTTTGAAGTCGCGACATCGTCTATGACCGGAGTTTCGGCGTGTCGAAAGACGACCGGAATGTAATCGCACATCTTGAGGAGCGGCTGGCGCAGAGCCCGGATCCGTCCGGCGACGCGCTTGCCGAGCTCGAGATGCTTGCGGATCTCTATATCCAGGCGGACAGCCACCTGCCCGCGCTGGAGACGATCGACCGTCTGCTCTCGTTGCCTGCCGCGCGGACCCTGTCCGTAACCCGCCGTGCGGCGCTCGAGAGCAAGGCGATTTCGTGCCGCATCGCACAGGGCCAGGTTCAGGCCGCACTGGCCCAGGTTCGCGAAGTGCTTCAGCGCGAGTCCACGATCGAGTCGCCGCAGGTGCGCTCGCGCCTGCATCTGCAGTGCTCGGCCGCTCTGTTCCAGCTCGGTCGGCTCGTCGAGAGCCGCGAGAGCGCGAGCCAGGCGCTTGGTCTCGCCGACGTCTGCGGGGACCTGGCGCTCTCGGCCCAGGCCATCAACTATCAGGGCCGCACGCTGTATCGCGAGGGTGATCTGGCCGGGGCGCGCGATCACTACGAGCACGCGCTCGCGCTGTATCGCCGGGTGGGCGACGAGGCCAGCAGCGCGCACCTGCGCAACAACCTCGGTCTCATCCACAAGAATCTGTGCGAGTGGGAAACGGCGGCCGCGCATCTCACCGCGGCGCTCGAGATCCATCGCGCGGCGTCGCGATTCGGCGAGGCCGGCTACCCGCTGATGCACCTCGGGATCGTCTACCAGAAGAGCGGCGACTGGACCCGCGCTCAGGAACACTACGTCGAGGCGGAGCGGGTGTTCTCGCAGGTCGGAGATCAGCTGGGTCTCGTCCGGACCGGGATCGGCCTTGGCAACATTGCGAGGCTGCAGCGCCGATTCAGCGACGCCGAGACCCTGCTGCTCGCCGCCCTCGAACGCGCACGAGTGTGCGGCGCACGGCGCGAAGAGGTGCTGGCCATGGAGTTCCTCGGCGAGGTCGACTTCGACCGCGGTCGGGCCCCTCATGCAATCACGCGCTACGACGAAGCGCTGCCGATGGCCGAGCGCATCGCGCCCGAGGGCGACCTGGTGGTCGAGCTCGAGCGCCGTCGCGCCGAGGCCCTGCTCGCGACCGGGCGGCTCGACGATGCGGAAGTGGCGTGCGCGCGCGCGCTGCGGCTGGCGCGTGCGACCGATGATCGGCTCGAGCACGCCGTGGCGCACCGGGTGGCGGGCGACATCGCCGCGGGGCGCGGTCGACGCGAAGAGTCGACCGAGCTGTGGAGGTCCGCGGCGCTGCTTCTGACGCAGTGCCGCGAACGTCTGGAGCTGGGCCGCACCTATCTTGCGCTCGGTCGCGCGACCGAGGATCCGCGCGAGGCGCGGCGTCACCTGTACCTGGCTGGCGGGCTGTTCTCCGAGCTGGGAAGCGCCCACTGGCTCGAACAGTCCGAGTCCGAGCTGCAGCGCCTGCTCGGTCCGACGGACCCCGCGCCGATGCGTCCCGCATCACTGCTCGGCCGGCGCCACCGTGCGCCGAGCCTGGTGGCCTGCTCGGGCGCGATGTACCGGGTCGAGAGCCTGGCGCGCCGGGCGGCGATGACCGAGCTGTCGGTGCTGATCACCGGCGAAACCGGGACCGGCAAGGAGCTGGTGGCGCGCACCATTCACTCGCTGTCGACGCGCGCCCAGCGGCCGTTCCTCGCGATCAACTGCGGCGCGCTGCGCGCAGACCTCGCGCTCTCTCAGCTGTTCGGGCACCGCAAGGGCGCGTTCACCGGGGCGCACGCCGAGGGCATCGGTCTGGTCGAGGCCGCGCACGGCGGCACGCTGTTCCTCGACGAGGTCGGAGAGCTTCCGCACGACGTCCAGGTGACGCTGCTGCGCTTCCTCGAGAGCGGCGAATACCTGCGCCTCGGCGAGACCCAGGTGCGGCGCGCGGACGTGCGCATGATCGCGGCCACCAACCGCGAGCTGCGCGGGGACGCCGGTGAGCGCGTGTTCCGCCGCGACCTGCTGTTCCGCCTGAACGAGATCGAGATCCTGGTGCCGACGCTCGCCGATCGGCTCGACGACGTGGTGCCGCTGGCGCGCCACTTCCTCGCGTTTTACGGCGGGATCGATGGCCCGCGCCTCGCCGCCGACGCCGAGGCCGTGCTCACCTCCTATGCGTGGCCCGGTAACGTTCGAGAGCTCGAGAACGTCATGAAGCGCGTGGCCGCTCTGCACTCGGGCGACAGCCTGGTGGACGCAGATGCCCTGCTGCCGTTCCTGGCGCATCCGCCGCTGCGCACCAACGGCGACGTGGCGCTGGCGAGCGACGAGCGAAGCGCCATCCTCTCGGCGTACCGCGAGGCGCACGGCAACAAGAGCCGGGTAGCCGAGCTGCTGGGAGTGAGCCGCAAGACGCTCTATGCGCGCATCCGCCGGCTCAACATCGATCTGCACTAGCCGCGCGAACCCAGGCACATCCAGTCGACGGGCGGAAAGTTCCTCCGCCCGTTTTCTTTTTCCGCGCGCGCGTCCGATCGAGCCGGCGAGGAGTGTCACCCTGTCACCCTGCGGGTAACACTGTCACACCTTGCGCTGGCCCTGCGCGTTGCCGCATCTCGCCGGGCGCGCGAGTGTTACCTGCGATGGTGACAACCCCCTGACGAGATGCCGCGCCCGTCGGCCTGCGCGAACCCGCCGACACGCGATTCGACCAATGAAATCAGTGGTCTGCAGCACATCGCGAGCGCCATTCATTCGCCGCCATCGCGCTGGCACGCCGCCTGCTCTAGTGACGATCCGGATACGGGAATCGGCTGACTGCGACAGGGAAGGCCGATTCAGATGGTCGAGGTTCTCCTGGGGGAGGAGGACCTTGAAACTCGGGCGATCAAGGCGTAGATCGGCACCTCCATCGGCGCCTCTGGTCGCCCGAGAGAATTTTCAGGCTGAGTCAAGGACTGAAGTGCACGGCATGCCGTGCGGGGCTCGTACCCTCACAGTCAGTCGAGTTTGGAATCGGAAACGGGCAGTCGTCTTGCCCCAGCTCGTGCCTCCGGCAGCGTCGAGAAGCGTCGGCGCATCAATGCGAAAGGGGTGAGAGCAACTCCAGTTCATCAGCCAGTGCAGTCTGGTGAGTAGTGGTTCGCAAACCAAAAAAACCAAATACGCCCGGTCAACGAAGCCGGGAGCACAGTGGGGTTCATCCCGGTCACTCCCTGTGCTCTCGGGAGAAGGCAGCCAGAGTTCCGAGCCCGATGGGCTCACGAATCTCTTGGCTGCCTTTTCAATTGATGAGCGCGACCGGGGCGAACCCTGATAACCTGTGGCCACCGTCGCCCCCTGGACCCGGTTACGAAGGAGCCACCATGAAATCCGCTCGCCCTGTCGCCAAGTTCGCCGCACTGCTGGTATCGGTCACGCTGGTCTATGCTGCGTTCACCGCCTGCTCCAAGAAGGCCGAGCCGCCCGCGGACACGAGCGGATCATCGACAACGACCACAACCACGACCACGACGCCTCCGTCTTCCGACGCGACCCCGCCCGCGGGCACGGGCACATCGGGCACGTCCGGCTCGACCGATGCGAGCGCGGTCACCGCGAATCTTGAGCTGGGCGAGCAGGTATACAAGCAGCGCTGCGCGCTCTGCCACGGTCCGGACGGCCATGGCAATGGCCCCGGCGCGGCGGCGCTCAATCCCAAGCCGAGGAATTACCACGACGCCAAGTACATGAGCACGAAGACCGACGCGGAGCTGCTCGCCGTCATCCACAACGGCAAGGGCGCGATGCCAGCGTGGAAGGCTATCCTCAACGAGACGCAGATGAAGTCGGTGCTGATGTACGAGAGGACGTTCGCGGGCAAGCCTTGAGTGGATCACGCTTCTGGCATCGCCAGACCCGCGCCGCGGGGGTGACCCGCATCGGGGCAGGCCCGTATCGGGGCAGCCCGCATCGGGACCCGCGTCCTGGGGTCGGTTGCGCGGGGAGTGAGTCGAGCGCGGCCGGAGTGGCGCGGAAGGCGGGCCGTGCGGGGGCGCCGATCTTGACACCCCAGTGAGCGATGACTATCTTGCCGGGGCCCTGATTCACACGGCTCACGGTCCGCTGGCGTAGCTCAATTGGTAGAGCATCTCATTTGTAATGAGGTGGTTGGGGGTTCGAGTCCCTTCGCCAGCTATGATTGCCCGCTGTCGGCCGCCCCGTCGCGGCACTCGAACGGTAGGAGGGGTGCCCGAGCGGCCAAAGGGAGCAGACTGTAAATCTGCCGGCTTATGCCTTCGAAGGTTCGAATCCTTCCCCCTCCACCATCCTTTTGCGCAGTATTGATTTGAGCGGGAATAGCTCAGTGGCTAGAGCGTCAGCCTTCCAAGCTGAGGGTCGCGGGTTCGAATCCCGTTTCCCGCTCCATTTTCATCTGTCCCGGGCCCGATTGGCGCGGCTGCCATGCGGATCGATGCTCCGGGGAATCCGGCGGGCCGGATCCCTGAAAGCAAGTGTCAGGCCCGCCTTAAATCCGCGCGATAGAAGATTTTCCCGTTGACACCCCTCGAACCGAGCCATAGATTCCCGGGCTCGCACCCAGCCCCGACGACCTTCGCAGTGTGAAAGTCGCCTCGGGGTAGTGCGTCTTGAGACCTCAGGACGCTGAGCCACGTCTTCAAAGTCCGGTGCAGTACTCCAACACTGCGCGCCATCCGAGCAGTGCTGCCCACCTGGACGTCCCGGATGTCAAAGCCCACGTAGCTCAGTCGGTAGAGCATCTCCATGGTAAGGAGAAGGTCATCGGTTCGATTCCGATCGTGGGCTCCAGTGTGCGCGCGCGCGCGGATGCACCAGGCGCAAGACGGTGCCACTCGGTTCAGGCTGGAGACGGCGCGCGTGTGACGCGACGCGGCCTGAGACTCGTGAACAGGTAGAAGAACAGGCTGGAACGCACCGAACCGGGCCTTGCGCCCGGCCCTCGAAGGCGATGAAACCGGAAGCATTGAAACCGAAAGCACGCAAAAACAGGAGCCTCAGGAAATGGCCAAGCAGAAGTACGAGCGCACGAAGCCGCACGTGAACGTGGGGACGATCGGGCACGTGGATCACGGGAAGACGACGTTGACGGCGGCGCTGACGATAGTGTCTGCGGCGAAGTTTGGCGGTGACGTGAAAGCGTACGACCAGATTGACAATGCGCCGGAGGAGAAGGCGCGGGGGATCACCATCAACACGGCGCACGTGGAGTACGTGACGGCGAAGCGGCACTACGCGCACGTGGACTGTCCGGGGCATGCCGACTACATCAAGAACATGATTACCGGGGCGGCGCAGATGGATGGGGCGATTCTGGTGGTGTCGGCGGCGGACGGGCCGATGCCGCAGACGCGGGAGCACATTCTGCTCGCGCGGCAGGTGAACGTGCCGTACATCATCGTGTTCATGAACAAGGTGGACATGGTGGACGACCCGGAGTTGCTGGAGCTGGTGGAGCTCGAGGTGCGGGAGCTGTTGTCGGCGTACGAGTTTCCGGGCGACGAGACGCCGATCATCAAGGGATCGGCGTTGAAGGCGCTGGAGTCGGGGGATCCGAACTCGGAGTGGGGGCAGAAGATTGGGGAGTTGATGGATGCGCTCGACAGCTACATCCCGTTGCCGAAGCGCGAGATCGACAAGCCGTTCCTGATGCCGGTGGAGGACGTGTTTTCGATCACGGGCCGGGGGACGGTGGCGACGGGGCGGATCGAGCGCGGGATCATCAAGGTGCAGGAAGAGGTGGCGGTGATCGGGTTCAACTCGGACAAGAAGACGGTGGTGACGGGGGTCGAGATGTTCCGGAAGCTGCTGGACGAGGGGCGGGCGGGGGACAACGTGGGGCTGTTGCTGCGCGGGATCGGGAAGGAAGAGATCGAGCGCGGGATGGTGCTGGCGAAGGCGGGGTCGATCACGCCGCACACGAAGTTTCAGGCTGAGGTGTACGTGTTGACGAAGGAAGAGGGGGGGCGGCATACGCCCTTTTTCAAGGGGTATCGGCCGCAGTTCTACTTCCGGACGACGGACGTGACGGGGTCGGTGGAGTTGCCGGAGGGGATGGAGATGGTGATGCCGGGGGACAACGTGCAGATGACGATCGAGCTGATCACGCCGATCGCGATGGACGAGGGACTCCGGTTCGCGATCCGCGAGGGGGGCCGCACCGTCGGCGCCGGCGTCGTCGCGAAGATCCTGAAGTAAC
>JANMQY010000021.1:0-45452 GCA_031370785.1 Candidatus Eiseniibacteriota bacterium
GTGCAGCGCCCGCGAGCAGGACGCCACCGATGCCGAGCGCGAGGGCACCAAGGTCAAGGGACTGCGGCTGCTCGCGGGGCGACTCGGGGACCGGGCTTCGGGTAGTATCTCCGGTCTCGTACCCAGAGGTTTGTTCGTGGAGCTGGACGATCCGCCCGTGGATGGATTCGTGGCGATCGCCGACCAGCTCGACGATCGCTTCGAGCTGGATGCCGCGGGTGTGCGACTCGTGGGCCGCCGCACGCGCCGCCGGTTCACGCTCGGTGACCCGGTCGCGGTGACCATCGCGCGGGTCGACGTGCCGGCGCGCGAATGCGATCTTGCGCTCGACGACGGGGAATCGCGGCGGGGCCGCCGCTCACAGAGGAGGCAGGGATGGCGATGAAGAAGAGCTCTGCAAGCAGCGCTCGCCGTGGCCGCGAGCGCCGGGGAAGCGACCGCGCCGACGCGCGCCTGTCGATGCGCGTCGAGGCCGGTTCCGCCGGGGCCGGCCGGATCGTCACCGAAAGCCAGAACATCTCCTCGAGCGGTGTGTATTGCCACGTCTCTCACTACTTGGCCCCGCTCTCGAAGGTGCAGCTCACCATCGTGCTGCCACGCACGCCAGGCGCCACGATGGTCGGACAGGAGCTGGTGAAGTGCGACGGCATCGTCGTGCGCTGCGACCAGCGCGGGAGCGAGAAGTCGGAGACACCCTACGAGCTGGCATGCATGTTCACGTCTCTCGATGCTGGTCTGCGTGAGCGCATCGAGCAGTTCGTGACCTGGCGAAACCTGCAGGCCCTGCGCGCGGCGCTCGCGGCGGCTCCCAAGGAGACCAAACCGGCAAAGCATTCCGGCGCGCTGCCAGCGGCGGCGAAAGTCGCCGGCAGCAGATCCGCGCTGCGAAAGGCGACCCCACGCAAGGTCGTCGCCAAGATCGTCGCCAAGAAGTCCACGCCGAGCCCGAGCAGCGCGCGCAGCGGCGCGCGGAAGCGCGCCGTGAAGAAAGTCGCCAAGCGCAGCGCGGGGCGGGCGCAGCGCTGAACCGTCCCGTGACGGCGGCGCCTCGGGTCGGGGTCGGTCACGGGCGTCCGCTCGTGGGCGAGTTCGCGCCCCCGGGCGACAAGTCCATCACGCACCGCGCGCTGTTGTTCGGTCTGCTCGCGGACGGCGCCACGCGCGTCTCGGGCGCGAACCCGGGCGAGGATTGCGCCCGCTCGGCTGCCGCCGCGGCCGTACTGGGCGCCCGTCTCGAGCGTACCGCGGACGGCTGGGAGCTCCACGGCACCGGAGGTGCTCTGCGCGTTCCCGATCGTCCCCTCGACTGCGGTAACTCCGGCACCACGCTGCGCCTGCTCGCCGGCATCGTCGCCGCGCACCCGTTCAGCTCGACGCTCAGCGGCGATGCCTCGCTGTCACGGCGCCCCATGCGCCGGATCGCCGAGCCGCTCATCCGCATGGGCGCGACGCTGTCGGGACAGGGCGACGACTGCACGCCACCGCTCAGCGTGCGGGGCGGCGGCCTGCGCGGCATCGACTATGCGGTCCCCATGGCGAGCGCGCAGGTCGCTACCTGCACGCTGCTTGCCGGACTCGCGGCGAGTGGCGAGACGCGCGTCACGCTGCCCGGGCCGGCGCGCGACCACAGCGAGCGCATGCTGCCGGCGTTCGGCGTGGTCCTCGAGCGCGAGGACCACACGAACGGAGGACGCACGGTGCGCGTACGGGGCGGTCAGTCGCTGCGCGGCACCGACGTGCGCGTGCCCGGGGACTTCTCGGCCGCGGCGTTCCTGTTCGCGGCCGCTGCCGCCGAGCCCGGCGCGAGCGTCATCGCGCGCGGTGTGAACCTCAACCCCACCCGCACCGGTTTCCTGGATGTGCTGCGCGCGATGGGCGCGGAAGTGGCGATCGCGCACGAGCGCGTCGCCGCGGGCGAGCCCGCGGGCGACGTCCGCGTGACGGGGCCCGACCAGCTCAAGGCATTCGACGTGCCCGAGGACTGGTTCCCGCGCATGGTGGACGAGGCGCCGGCATGGGCGGTGCTGGCGGCGGCGGCAAGCGGCACCTCGCGCCTCGCGGGGGCCGCCGAGCTGCGCGTGAAGGAGAGTGACCGCATCGCCAGCATCGCCGCGGGCCTGCGCGCGGCCGGCATCGCCGTGGCGGAGACAGCGGACGGGCTGGCCGTCACCGGCGGCACGCCGCGCGGCGGCGCACGCATCGCCACGCATCATGATCATCGCATCGCCATGGCGTTCGCGGTGCTCGGCTGCCGCACACGCGAGCCGCTGTGGTTCGACGACCTGTCGAGCGTGCCGACGTCGTACCCCGGCTTCTTCGAGACGCTCGCGGCGCTGGGCGGCGGCGTCACGCCGGAACGCGCGGCGGGGGGCGGCGCGTGAGCTTCGTCGTCACCATCGATGGCCCGGCCGCAGCCGGCAAGAGCACCACGGCGCGCGCCATCGCGCAGCGCATGGGCTGGCGCTATCTCGACACGGGGGCCTACTACCGGGCGCTCGCGTCGAAAGCGTTGCGCCTGGAGGTGCCGCTCGACGACCGCTCCGCGGCGAAGCTCGCGGGTGAGACGCGCATCGAGTTCTCCGGCGACCCCGCACGTCCGCACGTGCTGCTGGATGGCGCAGATGTCACCGACGCGATCCGCACGCCCGAGGTGAGCGAAGGCGCGTCGCGCATCGCGGCGTTTCCCGGCGTGCGGCGGCTGCTGGTCGAGTGGCAGCGGACGCTGCGCGAGCGCGAGCCGCTGGTGGGCGAGGGTCGCGACCTCGGCACCGTGGTGTTCCCGGACGCGGAGGTGAAGCTGTATCTCGATGCTGACCTCGACACGCGCGCGCAGCGGCGGTTCACCGAGATGGTACTGCGCGGGCTCACCGCCCGGCTGGACGCCGTGCGCGCGGAGATGCGGTCGCGCGACGAGCGCGACCGCTCACGCGCGGACAGCCCGCTCAAGCCGGCCCCGGACGCGATCGTGGTGGATACGAGCGGTATGGACATCGAACATCAGGTATCGGCTGCCCTGGCCGTCATCCGGGCGCATCCGCGCTGTCCCCGGCCCACGCGAAAGCCGATAGAGTAGGAAGCCTTGACGGCGGCCTGGGCCATTTTCATGGGAGGGCGCCGGGCCGGCCGGCCCCGTTCAGCTGGCGCATGGGCCGGGCCGGGGTCCGCAGACGACTTGGCGACAACGTGAGCCTGCACTATAGTGCGTGCCGCTTCCTGCTCGGGGGTCTCGTGGGTGCCCTGAGCGGTTGGGAGGTCCGCGGACGCGAGCACGTGCCCCTCGAGGGCGCCGTGATTGTGGCCTCGAACCACATCTCGTTCTGGGACCCGCCGCTCGTCGGCTCCGCCGCCGTTCGCGAACTGAGTTTCCTCGCCAAGGAGGAACTGTTCCGGACGCCGGTCCTGGGTCCGCTCATCCGTACGTTCAACGCTATTCCCATCCGGCGTGGCGTCGCGGACTTGAGCGGCCTCACGAAAGCCATGGATGTCCTCCGTGCGGGGCGTGCGCTCATCCTGTTTCCGGAAGGGACCCGCGCGCGCGATGGCGAGTTGCATGATGCCCGCCCAGGTGTCGGCATGCTCGCGGTCGCGACCGATGCGCGGGTCGTCCCGGTCTACATCTCGGGCAGCAATCAACCAGGGAAGTGGCTGTTCCGCAGGGGCAAGGTACGGGTGTGGTTCAGCCCGCCGCGCACCTGGCGGGAACTGGCCGGTCCGGACGCCGAACTCGAACCGGGGCGCGCGCTCTACCGGAGCGTGGGTGCCGGTGTGATGCGCGAGATCGCGGCGCTCAAGGCCAGCCAGCTGAATTCGGCTACACGCGGAGCGGCCTAGCCGCCACCGCATATTCCATATATCAGGAGGTCGACGCTGCATGTCGGAAGTCCAGGAACAAACCCCGAACCCCGTCGTCAACAAACGGGTACCCCCGTTACCCCTCGTCCCGCTCAATTACGATGACGAGGAGGAACTCACTCTCGAACAGCGCCAGCAGTTGTTCGGCGCGTACGAAGAGTCCATGCGTTCCATCGGCGAAGGCGAGATCGTGCGTGGCACGGTCCTGTCCATCGACGACAAGGACGTACTGGTGGACGTGGGATTCAAGAGCGAAGGCATCATCTCGCTGTCCGAGTTCTCCGATCCCTCGAGCATCAAGGTCGGTGACATCCTCGAGGTGTTCCTCGAGAAGATGGAGAACCAGGACGGTCTGGTCGTCCTGTCGAAGCAGCGCGCCGACTTCGTGCGGGTCTGGGATCGCGTCAAGGAAGCCCACGATTCGGGGCAGGTGGTCGAAGGCCGCCTGATCCGCAAGATCAAGGGCGGCGTGGTCGTGGACCTCTACGGCGTCGAAGCGTTCCTGCCCGGTTCCCAGATCGCGCTGCGCCAGGTCCAGAACGTGGACGCGCTGCTCGGTCAGTCGGTCTCGGTCAAGATCATCAAGCTCAACAAGCGTCGCCGGAACATCGTGGTGTCTCGCCGTGCCGTGCTCGAGGAAGAGCGCGACCGGATGAAGGCCACCATCCTCAAGGACCTGGCGAAGGATCAGATCCGCGAGGGCCAGGTGAAGAACATCACCGACTTCGGTGCGTTCGTGGATCTGGGCGGCATCGACGGCCTGCTCCACATCACCGACATGTCGTGGGGCCGCGTCTCGCATCCGTCCGAGATGGTCAAGATCGGCGACCGGGTGCGGGTCAAGGTGCTCAACTTCGATCCCGAGAAGGAGCGCATCTCGCTCGGCCTGAAGCAGCTCGACGCGTATCCATGGGAAGGTGTCGACGAGAAGTACAAGGTCGGCGACCGCATCAAGGGACGCGTGGTCTCGATCACCGACTACGGCGCATTCATCGAGCTCGAGAAGGGCGTCGAGGGCCTGATCCACGTCTCCGAGATGTCGTGGACCCGCCACGTGCGCCATCCGTCCAAGGTGGTCAACATCGGCGACGTGATCGAGGCGGTGGTTCTCAAGGTCGACAAGGCGAACGAGAAGATCTCGCTCGGCCTGAAGCAGGTGGAGCCGGATCCGTGGCTCACGCTCGACCAGAAGTACCCAACCGGCATGCGCGTCAAGGGCAAGGTCCGCAACCTGACCAACTTCGGCGCGTTCGTCGAGCTCGAAGAGGGCATCGACGGACTGGTGCATGTGAGCGACATGTCGTGGACCAAGCGCGTCGCCCATCCGAGCGAAGTGCTCAAGAAGGGCGATACGGTCGAGGTTGTGATCCTGAGCATCGACAAGGAGCATCGCCGCATCAGTCTCGGCCTGAAGCAGGTCAGCGATGATCCGTGGCCGCAGCTCGCGGACCGCTTCCCTTCGGGACTCGAGCTGACCGGCACCATCAATCGTCTGTTCGATCGCGGGGCAATCGTGGATCTGGGCGACGGCATCGAGGGCTTCGTGCCGCTTTCACAGCTCGGCCTCGACGACCTCAAGCGCCCGAACGACGCCTTCGAAGTGGGTGAGTCGCTCACCATGAAGGTCACGCGTGTGGACGTGCCGAATCATCGGCTCATCCTAAGCGTGAAGGCGTGGCTGGCCGAGCAGGACGACATCGCACTCGCGGAGTGGACCTCGAAGCGCAATCAGGTCCGTGCCAACATCGCGGCCAATCCGCCGGTCGAAGTTCCGACCGAGCCCAGGCCGCGCGAGAAGAGCGAGACCGTCGAAGAGGAGTAACAGCTTGAGATCGGAAGCCGTACGGCACCGGGCGGGACCCTCAAAAGGGTTCCGCCCGGTTGTTTTGGAGCGCAATCGCGCCGTATGCTGCGCGCTCCATGCTCACCATGACGCTCCTCGCCGCCCTGCTGACCGTGGCCCCGCCGCGCGCCGCTGCGCCCGCGCCGGCCGATCGCATCTCTCAGGCCGGGCTCAGCCCCGGCGCTCCGGTCTCGCGCGTTGCCGACTCCCTGGTCGCGGCGCTCAAGCGTCTCGAGAGCGGCCGGCCGGATCAGGGCGGCAACGCCGCGCTGGTGCTCGGTCAGCTCCACTTCGCGCGCGGCGAGTACCGGCTTGCGGCCGATGCATTCGCGCGTGCTGCCGCCCGGCTCGATCCCGCAAGAAAGCCCGAGGCGCGCTACTGGGTGGGGCTGAGCTGGCTGGGGCTCGGCGACCCCAACCAGGCTCGCGCGGCGCTCGAGGAGGTGGCGGACTCCGACTCTCCCCGACGCTCGCTCGCGCGACTCGGCATTGCGCAGGCGTGGGAGCTGGCCGGGCGTCCCGAGCGCGCGCGCCAGACACTCGAAGCTCTGCTGGCCGGCGATCCCGGCGAGGCCGGGGCCCCGGCGCTGGCGCGCCTCGCCGCGCTTGCGGATGCGGCGCATCAGCCGGAAGTGTCGCGCAGCGCCCGCGAGCGCCTGATGCGCGACTACCCCGCCAGCAATGAAGCTGCTGGCGCGCGGCTTGCCCCGGCGGCCGTCCCTGCCGACGTTGCGGGCGGATGGAGGGTCGAGATCGGTGCGTTCGCCGACGCCGCCCGCGCCAGAACACTTGCAGATGCGGCGCGCGAGGCAGGCTTCCCGCAGGCCTCGGTTGTGGCGCGCGGGGTGGGCGCCGGAAGGCTCCAGGTGGTGGTGCTCGGACGATATGAGAAGAGCGCCGAGGCGAAGCGCGACGCCGAGCGCGCGGCGGCGGCGCTCGGGGTCAATTTCCGCGTGATCGGACCTTAGAGAAACCGACAGAGAAACCGACCTGCAGCGACTGCGCGGGGGCTCGCCGCTGCCTCGCGCTTGGCGACGGGACCGGGCCCCTCTATTCTCCCGCGACCATGCTGCCCCCGATCGCATCCACGCCCACAGCCGGCTTGCCAGACTCCGGTCGATGAGCCGCGCGACCAGCGATTTCCAGGCCTCCAGCGCCGCCGCCCGCACGCCGCTCATGGAGCAGTACCTGCGGGTCAAGAGGGATCAGCCCGACGCGTTCCTCTTTTTCCGGCTGGGCGACTTCTACGAGATGTTCTTCGAGGACGCGGTGCGCGGCGCGGCGCTGCTCGGACTCACCCTGACCTCGCGCAACAAGCAGGATCCGCAGCCGATCCCGATGTGCGGCATTCCCTGGCATCAGCGCGACGCCTACGTCGCACGGCTGCTGCGGCTCGGACACAAGATCGCGATCTGCGATCAGCTCGAGGATCCGGCGCAGTCGAAGGGTCTGGTGCAGCGCGGCGTCACCGAAGTGCTCACCCCCGGCTCGGTGATCGGGGAGTCCTTCCTCGAGCCGGCCGCGAACAATTTCCTGGTCGCGTTGTGGCCGACCGCAAACACGCTCGGCGCGTGCTTCGTCGATGCCTCGACCGCCGAGGTCAAGCTCGCCGAACCGGCGTGGGAGGACGCGGCGGCGACGCTCGCGCGGCTGCGCGTCGCCGAGTGGGTGCTGCCAGCGAACGGCGATGTCGATGAGGCACTCGCCGCGCGGCTGGACAGCGTGCTCTCAGGGCTCGCCGGCGCGCGCACCGCGCTTCCCCCCGGACGTCTGTGGCGAGCGGACCACGCCATCGCGCGCTGGCCGGATGTCGAGGGGACACTGCGTGCGCTCCCCGCGGCGGGGATCGCGGCCGCCGCGGCGATCGATTATCTCGACCGGGTGCAGGGAGTGACCGCGCTTCCGCTCGCGCGGGTCGAGCGCTGGAGCGAGGAGGACACTCTTCGCGTGGACGCGGCTACGCTCCGCCATCTCGAGCTGTTCCGGCCGCAGCCGGGTGGAGAGGTCGCGCACACGCTGTGGCACCATCTCGATCTGACCGTGACCTCGCCCGGCGCGCGCCGGCTGCGTGCCTGGCTCGAGCGTCCGCTGGTGTCGCTCGAGACGATCGCGGCCCGCCATGATGCGGTCGCGGCATGGGGCGCAGCAGGCGCGGGGCGCGCCTCGTTCCGCGAATCGCTCCGGGGGCTCGCCGATCTCGAGCGTCTCGCCGCGCGGCTGGCCTGCGGGCGGGCGACGCCGCGCGATCTCGGGGCGCTGCGCGACACGCTCTCGCGTCTGCCCGAGGTGACCCGCTCGCTGACCCCACGCGGCGATGAGGGCGCAGGCGCCGCACGGGCTGCGCTCGCGCTCGACGATGCGCTGCTCGATCTGCTCCGCGGCGCACTCAGCGACGATCCGCCCGTGGCCTCGAAGGATGGCGGCGTGATTCGTGCCGGACACGATGCGACCCGCGACCGGCTCGACGAGCTCGCGCACTCCGGCAAGCGCTGGATCGCGGAGCTCGAAGCTGCAGAGCGCGTACGCACCGGGATCCCGAGCCTCAAGGTGGGATTCAACCGTGTGTTCGGCTACTACCTCGAGATCACCCGCAGCCACCTCGACAAGGCGCCGGCCGACTACGAACGACGCCAGACCCTGACCACCGCCGAGCGGTTCGTGACCCCCGCGCTCAGGGAGAAGGAGGGCGAGGTGCTGGGCGCCGAGGAGAAGCTCAAGGCGCGCGAGCACGAGCTGTTCGTCGTGGTGCGCGAGCGCGCGGCCACCCACGTGCCGGCGCTGCTCGCCGCCGCCGAGGCGCTCGGCCGCCTCGACGCCGAGGCCGCGCTGGCGGAAGCCGCGGCCCGCTTCGGCTGGGTGCGCCCCGAGATGAACGACGGCGATGCGCTGGTACTGGAGGGCGCGCGCCATCCGGCGGTCGAGCGACTGGTTCCGCGCGGGGAGTTCGTGCCCAACGACCTGACCCTGAATGGGCGCACGCGCCAGATCCTGCTGCTCACCGGGCCGAACATGGGCGGCAAGAGCACCTACCTGAGGCAGACCGCGCTGATCGTGCTGCTCGCCCAGGCGGGATCGTTCGTCCCCGCGGCCCGCGCGCGGATCGGCAGGGTGGACCGCCTGTTCACGCGGGTCGGCGCTGCGGATCGGCTGGGCGCGGGTCAGAGCACCTTCATGGTCGAGATGCGCGAGACCGCCGAGATCCTGCGCTCGGCGACGTCGCGCTCGCTGGTGCTGCTCGACGAGATCGGTCGCGGCACGGCGACCTATGACGGCCTCGCGCTGGCGTGGGCGGTGACCGAGCACCTGCATGATGCGAAGGGTCCACGACCGCGCACGCTGTTCGCAACGCACTACCACGAGCTGACCCAGCTCGCCGGCCGCCTGCCTCGACTCGCGAACGTTCAGGTCACGGTGCGCGAGAAGGGGGACGAGGTGGTGTTCCTGCACCGCATCGCCGAAGGCGCGGCAGACCGCTCCTACGGCATCCACGTGGCGCGCCTCGCGGGATTGCCCGAAAGCGTGCTCGAGCGCGCGCGCGAAGTACTGCACGAGTTGGAGAGCGAACGCACCGCGGAGCACCTCGCGCGCTCCGGGTCGTCGCCGCGTGCGGCCGCCGCGGAACTCCCGCTGTTCTCGGCGCCCCTGCCGCATCCCGCCAGCGAGGCGCTCGCCGCGCTCGATCCTGAAGCGCTGACGCCGCTCGAGGCGCTCAACCTGCTCGCGAAGTGGAAGAAGGAGTGGGGAGCGAGCTGAGGCTCAGCGCAGGCGGCGCCGGACGGGGATGCTGACTTCCGATGCCACCGGCGCCTTCGATCGGGAAGGTCCCGCGACCCGGAGGGTCAGCGCCGTCAGCGGGATGAGGATGCCCGATCCGGCGCGGTCCGCCTGCGCGTCCGCTATCGGTGGCGCCTGCGGCTCGTCGCGGCGATAGTCTATCAGGCGCTTCCAGTGCGAGGGCCGCGCGACCTGGATCCACTTTTCGAACTCCTCCGCGTCATGGAACCACGCGCGCACGTCCGCCAGCGGAAGCCGGCGCTCGCACGCGCGCGGATCGTACTCGCGGCACAAGACCGGGTGACGGCCGTAGATGGCGCAGCGCCCGGCCGAGTTGAGCTGCCGGCAGCGCGCCTCCACATGAAGGAACCAGCGCTCGGGACGCTCGAGGTAGACCTCGATCCCTTCGTGGTGCAGCGCCCAGATCCACTGGTCGTACTCCCACGCGGCGCGCGGCGCATCGATCTCGACCGTGATGTAGGTGCAGCACTTGACGCAGCCGGCGCACAGGTCGGCGTTCTCCGAGGAGCTCAGATCCTTCGTGTCACGCGGGTCGTGGATCGGCGATGAGATCGTATGGTGGTGCGGATCGGGATGTGAAGGCTTGTGGCTCATGCACTTCTTATAGCCGATCGCGCGCGACGAGGCCAGCACGAGCGCGAAGTCGGGTGCGTCGCGAGGGGGGCCGCTAACGACGTACGGGCGCCGCGGCCTGATGCGCCGCGCGGCGCAGCGCCGAGTCGTCGCTCGCCTCAGCGAATCGCGCAGCCGCGGCCTTCAGTGCGGAGTCGGGAGCACCCGCCGCCGCATCCAGCGCGAGCCAGACGATGCGCGACGATGGGGCATCCGCACGGAGTGCGGGCCGCGCCGCCGCCGCACGATCGAGCGCAGCCGCCAGCGTCTCGGCGGCCGCGGGATGGGACCCGAACGCACGAGGCGCATTCCACAGCGCGCGCGCTGCCTCGATGCGCACCGCTTCCACCGGGTCGAGCAGCGCGCCCTCGAGCCGGGCGGCGATACTGTCGCGAAGCGGGCTCGTCAGGAATCGCGCGGGGCGGGTCTCGGTGGCGTGCTCGATGTCGGTCACGATCAGGTTGACGCCGAGTGCCAGCACCGCCTGCTCGCGCACCACCGGATCCGGATCCCCCGCGTAGGGGAGAAGGTTCGCGACCGCGGCCGGGTCGCGGTATGCCCAGCGTCGGAACGCGGACTGCTTGGCGCGCGCATCGCGCGGGCGCTCGATGCCGGCCGCGGGTTCAGGCACCACTGGCCGGAGTGCGAGCGGCGCGAGCGCGAACACAGCCGCGACCGCGACGCAGGCCACGCGCTGATTTCCGGTTCGCGCGTCGCGCAGCGCAGCCAGCATGTCGGCCGCGGCGCCCCACAGCGGAATCCACAGCCACCCGCCCGCCGTGAGCCAGGCGCGGTACGCCTCGGCCGGCCCGGAAAGCCCGGCGAAGCGTAGCGCCCAGCCGGCCGCCACCATGAATAGCGCGCCGAGCAGCGCACCGGTCAGCGCAGCGCCGGCGAGGCGACCGGCAAAGCCGGGAGTCGCGATCAGACCTCCGGTTGCCGGTGCGTGTTGGCGGTGATCGACTTCCAGAGCAGGCTGACCACCGCCAGCAGGAGGGAAGCGAGCAAGGTGGTGCCGAAGCCCTGAACTCGGAAGCCTGGCACGAGCAGCGCGGTCAGCCACAGGCAGATCGCGTTGATCACGAACAGGAACAGCCCGAGGGTCACGATCGTCAGCGGGAGCGTGAGCACGAACAGGATCGGTTTGACGATCACGTTCACGATCCCGAGCACGAACGTGGCGACCAGCGCGGGACCCCACCCGGTCACCTGGAATCCGGGCAACAGTTTCGAGATGCCGAGCATCGCTGCGGACATGACCACGAAGTAGAGGATCAGGTTCAGCATGTGCCCTCCACGACCGGCGCCGTCTCTTGGGCGGTGCCGGAGCCGGACTGCGTTCACGCCTTCTCGACTACGACGGCGGTTCCATAGCTCAGCACTTCGGTGACGCCGTCGGTCACCTCGTTCGCATCGTAGCGCATCCCGATCACGGCGTTCGCGCCGGATTCACTCGCGTGCTTCAGCATCAGCTCGAACGCCTCCTCGCGCGCGTGCTCGCACAGCTCGGTGTAGATCGTGATGTTGCCGCCGATCAGGGTCTGGAGCGATGCGCCGAGGTTGCCGAGCACCGAGCGCGAGCGCACCGTGATCCCGCGCACCACGCCGATGTTGCGCACCACGCGGTACCCGTCGAGCGTGAAAGTCGTCGTCACCATCGAGTGATTCATGACACCTCCCTGGGGAGTACGGGGGGAACGGTCGCGCCCTCGCGCGACTCGCAACCTCAGGCGGAGAGTACGCCCTCGAGCACCTCGAGACAGTTCTCGTAGCGGCCGAACGAGGGCATGAGGTAGACGCCGTTTGCGCGCGTCCGGCACTGCGCGAGCAGGTCCCGCGCGAGGTCGACCCCGACCTTCTGGCCTTCGTTGCCGGCCTCGTGCATGCGCTCGCGGATCCATTGCGGAACGTGGATGCCGGGCACTTCGTTGTGCAGGAAGTCCGCGTGCCGGAACGACTGGAGCGGGAGGATCCCGACCAGGATCGGGATCGGCGGCATCCCGCCCATGCGATCTAGGAATCGGTTCCAGCACTCCAGCTCGTAGACCGGCTGGGTCATCACGAACTGCGCGCCGGCGTCGAGCTTCGCTCGGAACCGCTCGAGCTCGAGGTCGAGATCGTCCGCGGTCGGATTCACCCCGCAGCCCACCGCGAACTGGGTGGCCGCGCCGATCGAGGTGCCGGACAGATCGGTGCCGCGGTTCATCTTCTGCACGATGCGGATCAGGCCCATCGAGTCGGTGTCGTAGACCGCGGTCATGTTCGGATAGTCGCCAACGCTCGGCGGATCCCCGGTCAGGCACAGGATGTTGCGCAGCCCGATCGCGTGTGCGCCGAGCAGGTCGCTCTGCAGCCCCATCAGGTTCCGGTCGCGGGTGGTGAAGTGCAGGATCAGCTCGACCCGCGGGAAGTGGGTATGGATCTGGAAGGCGAGCGACATCGCGCTCATCCGGATGCGAGCCATCGGCGAGTCCGCGATGTTGATCGCATCCACGCCGCGCTGGGCCATGAGCCGTGCGCCTTCCATCACCTTCGAGGTGTTGATGCCGCGCGGCGGATCGATCTCGACGCTGACCACGAATTTCTGGCGTAGCATCCGCAGGAACGCAGGCTCGGGCGTGGCCCCGGCCGGTTCGACCGGCGCGGGCGCGGCTTCGATCACCCGCACCTCGGCGCCGGGCGCGAGCTTTTCCGCCGGAAGATGCGAGGCGAGGCGCTCGCGCATCGCGCGGATGTGAACCGGCGTGGTGCCGCAGCATCCGCCGACCAGCTTCACTCCGAGCCCGACCGCCCGCGCCGCGAACTCGGCGAAGTATTCCGGGCTCGCCAGATAGAGGAAGCGGCCGTTCACCCACTGCGGCAGCCCGGCGTTGGGCATGGCCGAGACCGGCGTGCCTTCGGACGCCGCGACCATCTCCTCGAGCACTTCGAGCATCGGCTGCGGACCCACTCCGCAATTGACCCCGACCACGTCGGCCCCGGCCTGCTTCAGGGTCTTCACCGCCTGCGTCGGCGTGTGCCCATAGAGCGTCTTGCCGTCGAGTCCGAAGGTCATCTGCACGATCACCGGTAGCTCGAGCGAGACGCGCCGCACCGCGCGCAGCGCGGCCAGCGCCTCGTTCAGATCCTGAAAGGTCTCGAGGATGAAGCAGTCGCATCCACCCTCAAGCAGGCCCTCGGCGGTGGCGCGATAGGCGAGCTCGGCGTCGGCGACCGAGATCTGCCCGACCGGCTCGAGCGGCTTGCCCAGGGGCCCGACCGATCCGGCGACGAAGGCGTTGACCCCGACGATCTCGCGCGCGGCGCGTGCGATCTTGACGCCCTGACGCGCGATGAGCCGCACCCGGTCCTCGAGCCCGTGAGTCGCGAGCCGGATCGGGTTCGCACCAAAGGTGTTGGTCTCGATCAGCTCGGCGCCGGCGGCGAGATAGTCGCGGTGCAGCGACTCGACCAGGGTCGGCTTCGAGAGGTTCAGCTCATCGAAGCTCTGATCGAACGGCACACCGCGCTCGTAGAGCATGGTCCCGGTGGCGCCGTCCGCGAGCAGAGGCCCCAGCGCAAGTCGCTCAAGGAAGGGTGACAGCATGGAACCCGGCAATCTACGGGCTCGGGCGCGCACATTCAAGCCGGGCTGGCATGGTCGCGACCGCGCCGGCGGAACCCACTGGTTCCCGCGCACGAATTGGCCCCGGGCACAATCGCTCTGCTAGAGTCGCGCATGTGATGACGCTCCGAAGCACAGCCCTTGTTCTCCTCCTCGCACTTGTCCCCTCGAACCGCGCTCAGGCCAGGACGCCGGCGGTTCCGATCCTGCCGCCGGATTCGGTTCGCGCCGGGGAGAAGGCGGTCGTGCTCACCGTGTTCCAGGGGCAGACCATCGAGCCGTTCGATGCCGAGATCGTCGGCGTGCTCAGGGGCGGACGAGCCGAGGGCGACATGATCCTCGCGCGCGCGACCTCGGAGCGCGTGCAGCGCACCGGCATCGCCCAGGGCATGAGCGGCTCGCCGGTCTACGTCAGGGGCCGGTTGATCGGCGCCCTGTCGTCGGGATGGCAGTTCTCACGCGAGCCGATCTTCGGGATCACGCCCATCACCGAGATGCTTCCGCTCCTCGACCTGCCGGTTCCCGCAACCAGCGATCCGAGCGCCGGACCGACCGGCTCCGAGACCGCCGGGCTTGCGAGCGGGGTGCGCTTCGGCGCATTCCGCTGGGCCGGAGACGACGACGCCGACGCGGGCGGCACGGCGACGCGGGCGCTGGCGCCGCAGGGCGCGAGCGCTGGTCTCGAGCCACTGGCGCTGCCGCTCGCCTCGGCCGGGCTTCATCCCGCGGCGCTCGAATTCGCGCGCGTCGCACTCGCGCCACTTCGGCTCATGGTCGTCCCTGGAGGCCGGGCCTCGAACGGCGGTCCGGCGGCGGACGCCCTGCAGCCCGGGGCGGCGGTCTCGGTGGACGTGATGCGCGGAGACCTTCAGATGAGCGCGATCGGCACGGTCACCTATCGGGACGGCGATCGCATCCTGATCTTCGGACACCCGCTGTTCCAGTCGGGCGACGTGCGCATGCCGCTCTCGACCGCCGAGATCGCGACCATCATTCCGAGCGAGATCTCTTCGTTCAAGCTCGGGGTGCGCGGGCGCGAGGCCGGGGTCGCGACCCAGGACCGGCGCAGCGCGGTCGCGGGCCATCTCGGCGGTGCGCCGCACATGCTGCCGTTCTCGGTTTCGATCACCGATGGCACTCCCGCCTCAAGCACCCAGCGTTTCCACTTCGAAACGCTCGAGGATCGCGCGCTGGCGCCTTCGCTGGTTCCGGTCGCGGTGCTCAACAGCCTGCTCGAGTCGGGCGGCACCGGCGCGGGCCAGACCCTGCGCTGGCACATGAAGCTGATCCGGCCTGGGGCTGCGCCGCTGGTTCTCGATGACGTCGCGACCGGCGAGAGCGCCTCCTCCGAGCTGATGAACGGGCTCGGATCGCCGCTGCGCTTCCTGTTCAACAATCCCTTCCAGCGACTCGTGCTCGACAGCATCTCGGTCGACCTCGTCAGCGAGCCGCGACGCAAGCAGTGGACGCTGCGCAGCGCGCGTCTGATCGAGGCCGCGGTGCGCCCCGGCACTTCGCTCACCGTGCGTTGCGAGATCGAGCCGTGGCGCGGCGGGCGTGAGAAGCGCGACCTGACCCTGACCGTGCCCGAGGAGACGCCGCCCGGGCGTTACCAGCTCTGGGTCGGGGGAGGCAACGAGCTGATGCGGTTCGAAGCCCAGCGCCTGCCCGGACGCTATCGCCCGACCTCGCTCGATGAAGCCTGGCAGCGCCTCTCGGGCCTGCGCTCGAGCGACGCGCTCTATGCCACCATTACCGCGCGTGCTCCAGAGCTGACCAGCGAGGGCCGCGACTATCCCGAGCTTCCGCTCTCGGCGCTGCTGGTGCTCGCGAGCGGCGGCGCCGCCGGCGAGCGCAGCCGCACCGGAGATACCGCCTTCCTGGATCAGACCCGTCTCCCGGTGAACGGAGTGCTGCGCGGTGAGCTGGTGCTCGAGGTGAACGTGGACCCCAAGGCGCCGTGAGGCGCGGAAGGATCGGAAACCGCATGCGAGCGTGGCCTCTCCCCGTGGTCCGGCGGAGCTCCCTCGCGATCGGGATCGCGCTGGCGCTCGCCGCCACACTCCCCGCTTTCGCCGCGGACACGCAGTGGTGGATCAGCAACGGCCCGTCGGACTATCGCACCGCCGAGGCGCGAGGCGTGATGGTGCACCCGGATGGAACACTCTCGCTCGGTCCTGCGTTCCAGACCTGGAGCGCCGAGAGTCTCGGGGTGGTGTGGGCGATCGCTCCGCTCAAGGACGGATCGCTCGCGCTCGCGGGCGAGCGCGGTCGCATCGATCGCTGGACCGAATCGGGCGGGGTGCGGGCCTGGGTCAGGCTCCCGGTCGGCCAGGTGCTCTCGCTGGCGGCGGACGGCGACGGCGTGCTCGCTGGAACCGCGCCGGGTGGGGTCGTGTACCGGATCGGCGCGCGTGGTGACACCGCGCTGTTCGCGCGTACCGGCGAACGCTACGTGTGGGCGCTCGCGCCGGGCAAGAGCGCCCAGACCTGGTATGCGGCGAGCGGCACGCGCGGCCGGCTGTATCGGATCGAGGGCGGCAAGGCGCGCGTGGTGCTCGACAGCGACGAGAGCAATCTGGTCTCGCTGCTCGCCGACGGCAACGGTGGCGTCTATGCCGGCGGAGATTCCAAGGGCCGCGTGTTTCACGTGAGCGCGGACGGCACCCCGCGCACCGTGTTCGACGCGGGCGAGGATGAAGTGCGCGGTCTCGCGTTCGGCCCGGATGGCGCGCTCTACGCCGCCGCAATCAGCGGCTCGGCGATTTCCTCGGGCGGAGCGCCGGGCGGGCTCGGGATCTCGGTCAGCCCGGGCGGCGCGGGCGGCCCGGGCGGCGCCACCGACGCCGATGACGAGACGGATCGACCGACCCCTTCGACCAGCGCCGCCACCGGCACGCGAGCGGTGGTCTACCGGATCGTTCCCGACAGCAGCGCGCAGGTGGCATGGGTTTCCCCGCAGCCCGCGATCTTTGCGCTGGCCGGCTCGAAGGAGGGCGTGGTCGTCGCGACCGGCAACCGCGCCGGCGTCTACCGTATCGAGGCACCGGGCGCGAGCCCGTTGCTGATGATGCCGCAGGGGCAGGTCACCGCGCTCCTTTCGATTCCCGGCGGGCCGATCTACGCGGCCACCTCCAATCCTGGTGCGCTGTGGAAGCTCGGCCCGGGCCGCTCGAGCCGCGGCGAGCTGCTCTCGCAGACGCTCGATGCACGGCGGGTGGCACGCTTCGGACGTCTCCTGTGGCATGGGGTCGATGGCGGCGGAAAGGTCACGCTCGAAACCCGCAGCGGCAACTCCGAACCACCCGACACCACGTGGACGAGGTGGAGCGTCGCGCGTGCTGATGCCGATGGCGCGCGCTCGGACTCCCCGGCCGCGCGATATCTACAATGGAAGCTGCTGCTGGCGGGCGGAGATCCCGGGATCGAATCAGTCGAAGTGGCGTGGCGCGAGATCAACCTGCCGCCGCGCATCGAAGACCTCACCGTGGCGCCGCAGGGCCTGGGATTTCGCGAGGGTGAGCTGCTGCCACGCACCGAGCCCATCACCCAGACCCTGCCCAGCGGACAGAAGGTCGAGTTCTCGATCCAGCCATCGAGCACTCCCAGGGGATTGCGCGACCTGCCCGCGTGGGCGCGCGGATTGCGAACCCTGCAGTGGCGCGGCTCGGATCCCAACGGCGATCCGCTGCGCTACAAGGTCGCAGTGCGCGCCGCCGATGGCGGCCGGTGGATGAAGGTCACCGATGAAACCGAAGCGACCGCGTTCACATGGGACACGAACCCGCTTCCCGATGGACGCTACCGCGTGCGCGTCATCGCCAGCGACGCGGTCGCGAACGCGGTTGGCGAGGAGCGCAGCAGCGAGGCGCTGAGCGAGCCGTTCACCATCGACAACACCGCTCCGACGATTCCCGCGCTCGAGGCCGCCGCCGAAAAGGGTGCGGTACGCATCACGGGCCGCGCCGCAGATGAGTTCGGCCCGCTGTCGCGGCTCGACGTCGCGGTCGACGAGGGCGACTGGCGCCCGCTCACGCCGGACGGCGGACTCACCGACGCGCGGCAGGCGAGCTTCCACGCCCGCCTCACCGATCTGGCGGCCGGCGAGCACACGCTGAGCGTGCGCGCCATCGATCTGGCGGGAAACGTCGCCACCCGCGCGCAGCGCGTGAGCGTCCGCTAGGCGCTGCCGACGCGCCATGACCACGCCGCGTCCGCCGCTCCGCGTGATCGAGGGCGGGGGCGAACCAGTGCCTCGCGCGCTGATCGCTCCCGCGCTCGAGCTGGCCGCGCTCGGCTTCGGAGTTGCGCTCGCGACCACGCTCATCGCACGCCTCCCCGGCGGGGCACGCGCGCTCGGGACCTTCCAGGCGCTGTACGCGATCGGCTTCACGTTTCTCGCGCTCGCCCTGCTGCGCCTGCCGCGTTATCGCGGATTGCCGCGGGTCTCGCTGCTGGTGTTCGCGGTCGCGCTGGCCGCGCGCATGGCTCTGATCGGCGCGCCGCCGTTGCTCTCGGACGATCTCTACCGCTACGTGTGGGAGGGACGGGTGCTGGCCCACGGCGGAAATCCGTGGCGGCAGCCGCCGATCGATCCGGCGCTCGCCCCGCTGCGCGATCCGGAGATCTTTCCGCGGGTCAATCACCCGCAGCTCGCCACGATCTATCCGCCGCTGGCCGAGGCCGGCTTCGGGCTGGTCGCCTCGCTCTCGCCGACCGTGTGGGCGATGAAGCTGTGGATCCTGCTCCACGATCTCGCGCTGATCGCCCTGCTGAGCGCGTGGTGCGAGCGCCGCACCGGGAGTGCGGCCGCCGCGATTGCGTACGCCTGGAACCCGCTCGTGATCGTGGAATACGCGGGATCAGGGCACAACGATCCGACCGCGATGGTATGGCTGGCCGTGGCATTCCTGCTGGCCGAGGCGCGCCCGACGCTTTCGGCGCTCGCGCTCGCGGTCGGCGTGATGGTCAAGTTCGCGCCACTGGTGGCGCTTCCCTACCTGATGCGGCGCTGGCCGTGGCGCGCGCGCCTGACCGCGCTCCTCCTCACCGGCGCCGGGCTCGCATTCTTCTGGGCCGAGACGCGCGGCGCCCATTCGGGCGCTCGCGCCTTCTGGGCGACGTGGCGGAACAACGAGCTGCTCTTTCACTATCTCGAGCGCTGGACCGGTTCCTTTACCCTCGCGCGTGCGCTGGCGCTCGCGGCCGTGGCGGCGGTGTGCGCGTGGATGTGGGTGCGGGTGCCGTCGAAAGTACGCGCGACGCGCGATGCGTTGCGCGCGCTGACCCTCGCCGGGCCGGTGTTGCATCCGTGGTACCTCGGCTGGACGCTGATGTTCGAGCCGCTCGCGCCCTCGGCGCCCTGGCTGCTGCTTTCCCTCACCGCGACGCTCAACTATGGTGCGTTCAGTGCGCCGGCGGAAGGATCTGCGTTCCATCCCGGCCTGGCGCTGCGCTGGATCGAGTACGGACTGCCGCTCGCGCTGGCCGTGGGTCTCGCCCTGATCGGGCGATTCAGGCGCACGAGCCCAAGCCTGGAGGATTGAGACTGTTCCACGACCTGATGAAGGCGGTGCGGAGCGAAGCCTCGGGGGATCTCGCGCTCGAGAGCGTGCGCGCGCTGGTGCGCTTTCATCGCATTCAGGCGAGCCCCGGCCTCGATCAGGCTGCCGATTGGCTCGCCGCGCGCCTCTCCACGATCGGACTGCGCCCGGAGATCGAACGCGTCCCCGGGGATGGACGCACGCGCTTTCTCGGCCATCTGATGCCGCAGGGCTGGGAGTGCACGCACGCGACCGCGACCCTGCACGGAGCAGGCGGGCCGACCGCGCTGTGCGACGCGACGCTCGCCCCGCTCTCGGTGGTTCAGCGCAGCGCTCGGACGCGAGGGCGCTGGCCGCTGGTCTGGGTGGAGGGGGGTTCCGAGGAGCGCGACTACGCGAACGTCGAAGTGCGGGGGCGCGTCATCCTCACCGAGGGCGACGTGCATCGGGTGCACCAGCTCGGCGTGCTCGAGCGCGGAGCGCAGGGGCTGCTCGCATTCGGGCGCCGGCTCGCGCTGCCGGTGCGCACCGCCGAGGACGAGCTGGACGCCATCAACTACACCTCGTTCTGGTGGGGCGAACACGAGCCGCGCGGCTGGGGATTCGTGGTCTCGACCCGCGTGGGTCGCGAGCTGCGCGCCTGCCTCGCGGCCGGGGAAACCCTCGAGCTGGAAGCCGAGATCGAATCGCGCGCCTTCGACGCCACGATTCCACTCGTGTCGGCAATCCTGCCGGGCGACGGAACGCTCCGCGACGAGATCCTCGTGCTCTCGCACCTGTGTCACCCGCAGCCCAGCGCCAACGACAACGCCTCTGGCGTGGCCGCCAATCTCGAGACCGCGCGCACGCTGAAAGCTCTCCGCGATTCGGGCGCGCTGCCGGCCGGGCCGCGCGGCATCCGCTTCCTGTGGATGCCGGAGTTCACCGGCACCTACGCCTGGCTCGACCGGCGAATTCGGGCACGCGGCTCGGCCGGAGTGAGCGCCGCGCTCAACCTCGACATGGTGGGTGAGGATCAGGAGCAATGCGGCAGCACGCTTCTGATCGAACGCCCGCCGCATTTCATGGGCTCGTTCGCCGAGACACTGCTCGCGAGGGTCCGCGAAGCGGCGCCGGACTGGGTGGAATCGTTCTCGGGTCCGGGCCATTTCTCGATGACGCGCATGGCCCAGGTGCCGTACTCGGGTGGGAGCGATCACGTCGTACTGATGGACCCCGCGATCGGCGCGCCTTCTCCGATGCTCATCCAGTGGCCCGACCGTTACTACCATTCCTCGCACGACACGCCCGACCGGTGCAGTCCCGCCTCGCTGGCGCTCGCGGTGCGCTGCGCGGCCACCTGGGCGGGATTCCTCGCCGGTGCGCGCGAGCGCGAGCTGGAGTGGCTGCTCGATGCGGTCGCGCGCGAGGCCCGCGTCCGGCTGCTCGAGGCCGGGAAGGAGCGCCACGCGGTCGAGCGCATGCGCGGCGACGCCGCCCTCGCCAGCGTCGCCAGGTTCGCGGGCGATGTTGCGCAGATCAGCCAGGCCGTGACCGCCGCGCGCCGCGCGTTTGCCGGGTTCTCCGAGCGCGAAGGGGGTAGCCCGGACGACGGACGACGCGGCCGGGAACCGGGCCGGCGTCCGCGCCGCATTCTCAGGGCGCCGCTCCACTACCAGCGTCGGCTCATCGCCGGTTACGATCGGCTCCCGCTTCGGGTCCGCGAGGCCTGGCGTCTGCTCGAGAGCGATCCGGGCTCGCTGGCAACGGCATTCGATGTGGCGTGGTATGCATGCGATGGAGTGCGCGACCTCGAGGAGATCGCCTCGCGGGTGCGCGATGAAACCGGCGCGGACGCGCGCCCTCAGATCGAGGAATTCTTCGAATGGACTGCCCGGCTCGGCCTTTCCGAGTGGGTGTGACGGGGGAAACGTGGAGCTGCAACGCACCCGCTACGGATATGCGCTCAAGATCGACGCCGGGGAAGAGATCATCGCCACTCTCTCGGCATTTGCGGATGATCTCGGCGTGCGCGCCGGACAGATCTCGGGCATCGGCGCGGTCGGCGATCCGGAGCTGGGCTTCTTCGTGCGCGAGACCCGCGAGTACATCACCCGGCGGTTCGAGGGCGAATACGAGATCGGAGCGCTGACCGGGAATTTGAGCGAGCTCGAGGGTAAACCGTTCCCGCACTGCCACGTGGTGATCGCCGGCCGCGACTTCACCGCCTTCACCGGCCACCTGTTCCGCGCCGTGGTAACCGTGACCTGCGAGATCCAGATCCTCACCGACCCAGGAGTGCTGCGCCGAGTCCGCCGCGAAGACCTCGGCTTCAACCCGCTATCACTCGGCCGCTGAACGCAAGCAGCCGCGAGGCGGGGGCGCGCGATGCTCGCGCGCAAGGCGACGGCAGGGACGGGGTGCCCGTTGGCGAGTGGGGCCAGGAGCGGTGAGGTCTTTTAGGAGGGGCGGGGAGCGACGGGGCGCCCCCGCGAGTCATCGGGTACCCCGTCCCTGCCGTCGCCTCTCTGTGCTACGACGCTACAACGCGACCGTCAGTGCGTGGTATCCGCCGCAGCCGCCTTCTGCCATTTGCTGAGGGGCTCCAAGGTCGCCTTCACGATCAAAGCCTTCTTGCCCGGGTTTGGACCGCCGGGGCCCTTTGGAGTGGCCGGATCGGCGCCCAGGGCCACGATCTTGTCCACCGCATCCATCCCCGAGATCACCTGCCCGAAGACCGTGTAACCGCCCTGGTCGAGCGAGCGCTGCGGAGCCACGTCGATGAAGAACTGACTTCCGCTCGAGGCGCGCTGCGGGTTGGCCCCATCGCCGAGGCGTGCGGTCGCGACCGCGCCGCGGATGTGCAGGAGCTTGATCTCGGCAGGAATGGTGTACCCGGGGCCGCCCACCCCGTCGTCGCTCGGATCCGCGTTTTTCGTATTGGGATCGCCGCCCTGGATCATGAAGCCCGGGATCACTCGGTGGAAATAGGTCCCGTCGTAGAAGTGTTCGCGCACCAGCTTCTTGAAGTTCGCCGAAGTCTTGGGCGCGTCGGCCTCGTGGAACCGGATCACGATCGTGCCCTGCGCCGTCTCGAGGACCGCGACCTGCGGTTCGGTCTCCGTCGTCATGGTGACCACCTTTCGAGTCGTGGACTTGGTAGCGCTCGACTTGTTGACCGCGGTTCCTGTCGCCGCGTTTACGTTTCCGGCGAGCACTCCGAACGCGAGTGCACCGATAAGCCACATCCGAACCATTGATTTCCTCCTTGAGCGGCGCGGGAAGACACCCACACACGAAGCCGGGAAGTCTAGACGCGCTGCGCCGGCCGGGCAAGCGTGCGGGACCACTCTGCCCAGGGTCGCGACGCCGGAGAGCGCGCGGCGCCGGAGGGCCCGCCCGGCCCGCGCTCGCCCCCGCGTACCAAGCTGGTATACTCCCGCGCTGCTTGTGCCCGGGTCGGGGCTCAGACTCCTTCCGGACTCAGCGCTGCGACCGCCCAGTGGCGGCCGGTGGCGCCCGCATCGCGGCGGTGGGAGTAGTACCAGTACGGCTCGCACGCGGTGCAGGCACCGGTGTCCTCGATGCGCTCGGGGCCGACGCCGGCCTCGCGCAGTGCGCGCGCGGCAGCGCCTGGCAGATCGAGACGCCAGCGTCCGTCGCAGGGCTTGACGTCATCTGGATGAAAGCGCTCGGCGACCTCGCTTCCCACTTCGTAGCAGCAGGCCCGGATGCACGGGCCGAAATGAACGACCACCCGGTCGGGGCCGACACCGGCGGCCGCGCATAGCGCCTCGAGCGCGGCGCGCGGCATGCCATCGGCGGTGCCGCGCCAGCCTGAATGGGCGGCCGCGACCGCACCGGGTGTGGTGTAGAGAATGGACATGCAGTCGGCGGTGGTGACCGCGAGCGCCAGCCCGGGAGTGGTGGTGACCAGCGCATCACATCCGGGGGAATGGCCGGGCGATGCGATCCGGGTGACGGCGCGGCCATGGACCTGGCCGGCGGTCGCGAGCATTGCGGGTGCGAGAGCGAGCGAGTCGAGAAAGCGGCGCCGGTTCTCTTCGATATGGGCCGGGTCGTCGGACGTCGAGCGTCCGAGATTGAGAGTGTCCCACGGCGGCGGACTCAGCCCGCCGCGGCGGGTCGAGAAGGCGAGAATGAAACCGCGGCTCGGCGCGACCGGCCGCCACATCGGCACGGGCGTCTCGGTTGCGAGGGTCCACATTGGAGCGGCACGCTAGGGGACCCGTCGTCTACGGGTCAAGTGCGTGCGTGATCACAGGGAGAACATCCAGGGTGAGAGCCAGACAGTTCCGCTTCGCGATGGTTCCGGCGCTCGTGAGCGCCATGGTGTGGGCGGCATTCGCCGCCGAGACGGCGCCACCAGCCGCGGGCCCGGCGGTGGCGACGGTCGGTGACATGCGGATCAGCAAGGCCGAATTCGAGCAGCGTGCGAACGCAACGCTCGACGAATACCGCACGCGCTCGGGCGGAGCCGTCCCGGATGAGTTCGTGCCGATCGTAAGGCGCCAGGTGCTCGAGGGCCTGATCCGCATGGACCTGCTGGCGCTCGAGGCCAGCCGTCGCGGTGCGCTCGCGACCGTCGCCGAGGCCGAGGATCAGATCCGCAAGGAGCCGTTCTTCAACCCGGGCGGCCAGTTCGACGCCAACAAGTTCAACACCGTCAGGTCGATCAATTCGCCGGCGTGGCAGTCCGCCATTCTCGAGCTGCGGCGTCGCATCGGCGCGCAGAAGCTCAGCCGGAAGCTCGAGCAGGAGCGCGGGCCCGCGCCCGAGGAGCTGCGCGCGGCCGCCGAACGCGCGCTGACCCGCGCCTCGTTCGACTACCTGCTGATGCGCGGCCGCGAGTTCGGCGGCGACTATCCCGAGCCGCGCGAGAGCGAGGTGCTGGACTACTACCGGACGCACCCATCGGAGTTTCAGCGTCCCGACCGTGTCACGCTCAGCGTGGTGTTCTTCGACCGGCCCTCACCGAGTGACGAGGAGCGCGCCGACCCTGTGGCGATGAGGCGATGGGACGCGCGCCAGAAGACAAGCGCGGATAGCGCGCTCGCCGCATTGCGCGGCGGCGCCTCGTTCGACGCGCTCGCCGAAGCGGTCGGAGGGGTACGCCACGACGTGACGGTGACGCGCGGCAGCTTCCCCGCGTTCTGGCAGGGGAGCGCCGAGCAGAACGCTTCGGTGTTCCAGCAGAAGGTGGGAGGGATCGTGCCCTCGACGATCCCGGGCAACCCGGGGTATCTGATCGCCCGGGTCGACGCGGTACGTCCGGCCCAGGTCGCCAGGCTCTCCGAGGTGTCGCGCGCAATCCGGCAGCGCCTGCGTGGCTCGGCGCGCGAGCGCCGCGACGAGCGCGAGCTACGCCCGATCTACGACGCGCTCGCGGATAGCCTGCGTGGCCCGGCGATGAGGGTCCGCTACGCGGTCGCCGACACGACCACGCTCGAACCCGGTTCCCCGAGCGAAGCCGACCTCGACCGTTTCTATCGCGGGCATCTCGCCGACTATTCGCGCTTCGATGCCGCGAGCAGCACCATCCAGTCTTCGCCGCTGGCAGAAGTGCGCGACGACGTGCGCCTGCGCTGGATCCGCGATCGCAAGGTCGAGGTCGCGCGCGGCATCATCGAGGGCCTGCAGCGCGCCTGGTCGCAGGGCCGTCGCGATCCCGCGCTCGAAAAATCCGCCTCGCTGTTGCGCGAGGTCGGCCCGATTCCGGTCGGCGCTCCGGTGGACACCGGCCTCGCCGGCGCGGTGATCACCGATTCGCTGATGCAACGGGGCGCACAGACCGGTGTGGGCGTGGCGCCATTCTCGCGCGGCGTCGCGGTCTATCACGTTTTCGAGCGTCTCGCCGACGTAAAGCCGAGCTTCGAGCAGGCCCGGCCGCGACTGCGCGCCCTCTTCACGTCACGCAAGGCGAACAGTGACGAGGTCGGCGCGCGAGCGCTTTTCGAGAGCAACCCGTCCCTGTTTGCCGCCGGCAAGCTGGTGCACTTCTCCCGCGTGATCGTCGAGCCGCTCGATGCACGCAACGTTCCTCTGACCCGCGCCGAAGTCGAGCGCTACTACCGCAAGCACTTCGACCGCTACTCCGCGCCCGAGATCATGGGCGCGCGCCACATCCTGATCAGTCCGACCGGCCCGGGCGCGCGCGCGGACCAGGAGGCGAGGGCACGCGCCGACAGCGTCTATCAGCTGGTCAAGAACGGCGCCGATTTCGCCACGCTCGCCCAGCGCCTGAGCGACGATCCGGCCACGCGCGCCAGGGGTGGGGATCTCGGGGACTTTGGCCGTGGCGCCATGCTCGACGAATTCGAGCGCGCGGTGTTCGCGATGCAGCCGGGGGACGTCAGCCCGCCAGTCAGGACCGAAGTCGGATACCACATCATCAAGTGCACGAACCATCTTCCGGTTCGCGCCGATCCGCTCAAGTGGGTCTACCCGACGGTCGGCTACGATGCCGCGCTGGAGAAGGCGGACAGCATCGCGATCCGGCGCGCCGACAGTCTTTTCCGGGTGATCCGCACCCCGGCGCAGGCCCGGCTGCTCGCCGATCGGCTGCACTACAACGTCGTCTCCAACACCCACGCGATCGGCGAAGAGATCCTGGTGCCCGACCTGGTGCCCTACTTCCGCCGGCTGGAACTGATGAAGCCCGGCGAGCTGTATCCGAAGACCATCTATCTGAAGGGCATCGGCGGCGTCATCACCTGGGTCGACAGCATCTCGCCCGCCGCAAAGCCGACCTGGCAGGACGCGCGCGACGTCGCGATCGAGGTCTACCGTTCGGGCAGCTCGACGCGCAGCATGCTGGCCAAGCGCGCGGAGCTGGACTCCATGCTCGCATCCGGCTGGACGCTGGACAGCCTGGCCGCCCTGTGGGGTGGACTCACCCGCGCCGCGAACGTCAGTCCGGCTGCCGGGATTTCGGACCTGGGAGGGGGCAAGGGAGTCCTCGACTCGCTGACGTTCGGCGCGCGCGGAGGGCGTGCGCTGCGCGAGGGTGAGACCAGCGGTTGGCTCACCTTCCCGGTCGGATACGTCCGGATGCGTCTGGCCGGGCGGATCGATCCGAATCCGGGCCAACTCGCGGCCCGCATTCAGAACGATCGCAGCCAGGAGCTCGAGCGTCGACTGCGAACCTATTTCGAAGACCTCAAGGACCGCTATCCGGTCCGCATCCTCGACCCCAAGCTGCGTGACGTCGGCCTGCCGCCGCCCCCGGCGGCCACGGTCGACACTCCCTAGGCCTTCGCGACGAGGCCAGGGCGTCTGAAGCCCGCACCTGCAATCCCGCCCGATTCGTGAGTGCACAACGCCCGGCCGGCTTGCCGGGAACGGGGCGAACTCCACAGCGAACTCAAGCCGGCGTGCGATTCGGCCGATGGTATGCTGCGTGCAATCTGAATCTTCAAACCCGGGGCCCAACCCACCAATGGCAACCGCCTCCTCAGCCGTGACCGAACATCCACAGCGTCGCGTCGTGCTCATTGATTTCGACTGGCACGACGCGGACCTGCTGCCCGAGCTGCTGGCTCAGCCCGGATTCACGGTGCGTCTGGTCGCGGGGGAGAAGAATGACGATGCCGGAGTCCGCATCGCCGAGCTGTGCGGGATGCCCCGCACCGTGGACCTTGCCGACCTGACCCGCGAGATCTTCGACCTGGCCCTGGTGAGCGAGCGCAGCCCGCGCCGTACCCAGGTCGAAGGTCTGCTGCTCGCGCTCGGCACGCCGTGCCTCTCGCCCGAGGGCCTGCTCAAGGGCGAGGCGGTGAATGGCGACGAGCCGCCGGCGATCGAAGTGCCGCTGGCCCTGCATGCCGCCGCCTTCGAGAACGCGCTCGGTGGAGAGCCGTTCGCGGACATCATCGAACAGTCTCTGCCCGACGTCGACGTCTCCGACGACGCCCCCACCATGCCGCGGCCGGTGCGCTTCACCGGGCAGCAGAGAATCATGATCCCGAGTCTCGAGGACTTCCCGTCCCCTGAAGACCGGCGCGGGCTCGAGCTGGCCCTCCAGAGTCTGGTGGCCGGCACCGGCGCGGGGCGTGCCGAGCTCCACACCGGACGCTCCGACCAGATCGAACTGGTCGCCCAGGTCGGCCCTGCGGATCCGCTCCTCAAGGGTCTGGTGGACCTGGCGTTCGAACTCGGTACCGCGCAGGTGGTCAGCCCGCTCTCCGGTCCGCACGAGGGCAAGGCGTGGGGCGCATGGCCGTTCCAGACCACGCAACGGCGCGGCGTACTCGCCGCCGGCGCGATCGATCCGGCCCGCGGCTGGACCACCTGGGAGCGCATGGTCGAAGAATTGAAGAACACCTGGGACGAGAAGGACCGCGAGCAGGCGGGCCCTGCGTTCCCGATGCTGCCCGGCGCTCAGACCGGCTGGCTCGAGCTCGACGCCTTCCGCGCCCGGCTCGACCTCGCGATCGACCGCAACGCGCGCGACGGGCTCCGCTTCGCGGTGCATCGGCTCCAGTTCGTCGAGGCTCCGGCGGCGGTCGAGACCCTGTGTCATCTGCTTCCGGATCAACTGCGTGACACCGACTGCATCTGCCGCCCGCTGCCCAATGAAGTGCTGCTGCTCACCGCCGGTGCGGCCGACGCCTTTGCGCACGTGCGCCGGCGCCTGCTCGCGCTTTGGGAACACGCCTGGCGCGACAGCGGTGCGCCGCCTCCGGCCCCGCCGATCACCGACGAGCGCGTCGAAATGAGTGGACCTGAGGATGCCGAGAAGTTCCTCGGCGCCGTCCAGGTCTGGCTCAGCCGGAACTAGCGGCCCTTCGGTTCTCGCGGTCGCACCCGCGGCCGCCCAGCAATCCCGACTCGATCGCGGCAGAAACCCACGAGTCGACCGGCCTTCCTTGCGCGCTCCGGCGCGCTCCTGTAATGCTTCGCGCTTCACGCCACGGAGGCTGCCTGGTGAAGCGCACCATCCGGAAACTGGCGGCCGAGACCGCCTCGCGCATCGCCGCGGGCGAGGTCGTGGACCGCCCGCTCTCCGCCCTCAAGGAAATCCTCGAAAACGCATTCGACGCCGGGGCCCACGCCATCGAGGTGCGGGTGGACCGCTCGCTCGACCACGGCTTCTCGGTGGCTGACGACGGGGTCGGCATCGTCGCCGCTGAGCTCGACCTGGCGCTCGAGCGACATGCCACCAGCAAGCTATCCGAGTTCGACGATCTCGATTCGCTGGCCACGCTCGGATTCCGCGGTGAGGCGCTGCCCAGCATCGCGTCAGTGAGTCAGCTGAAGATCACCAGCCGCTCGTCCGAGGCTGAAGCCGCGGCGTTCGTCATGGTCGCGGGAGGGATGCTCCACGAACGAGGCGCGATCGCGCGCGCGGTCGGCACGACCGTCGATGTTCGCGACCTGTTCTTCAACGTCCCGGCGCGCAGGAAATTTCTCCACTCCCCGGCCGGCGAGCTCCGCTCCGCGATCCGCATGCTCGAAGCCTACGCGCTGGCGTTTCCCGAGGTCGCGCTCCGCCTGGTCGTGGACGGTCGCGAGCGGTTCGAGTGGGCGGCGTCCGCCGGCCATCGTGAGCGTTGCGAGATCCTGTGGGGCGCGCGCCATGCCGAGCAGCTGGTCCCTGCGGACGGTGAGCGAAACGGCGTCCGGGTGGAAGCGCTGCTGGGCCTGCCCGAGCATGCGCGCGCGACCCGTGAAGGGCAGATATTTCTGATCAACCGGCGCTGGGTGCAGAGCCCGATGCTCGCGCAGGCCCTGCGCCAGGCGTACGGCAACCTGCTTCCCCAGGGACGGTTCCCCGCGGCGGTGGTGTGGCTCAGCGTGCCGCCCGCGCGGCTGGACGTGAACGTGCACCCGACCAAGCGAGAGGTGCGCTTCGCCGACGACGACGCGGTCTTCGGTCTGGTGGCCGGCGCATGCTCGGTGCCGCTCTCGACCCTGCACCCGCCGTTCACCATCGTGCACGGCAGCGCACCCGAGCCCACCTGGGCCGATCGGGTGCGCGAGCGTCCGGTGAACCAGACCCAGCTCGGTCTGGAGGCGGTGCCGCCACTCGCGCCCGCTCACGCTCCGGGCGCCTCGGCTCCGCTCGGCTCGGGCGGCGCGGCCGCGGCACACGAGGCGCCGGCCGCGGTCACGAGCGAACCCGAGATGTGGCAGCTGCACCGAACCTACATTCTCGCGCCGGTGCGCGGCGGCGTCGTGATCGTGGATCAGCACGCCGCGCACGAGCGCATCCTGTTCGAGGAGGCGATGGCCCGGCTCTCGGGCGAGCGCGGCGCCTCGCAGCAGCTCCTGTTTCCGGCGCTGGTCGACCTGTCGCGCGCGCAGTTCGAGCTCATGCTCGAGCTGGGCCCGTGGCTCAATCAGCTGGGCTGGGACGTCTCGCCGCTCGGGCCGCCCACCGTGGTCATCCAGGGCGTGCCCTCGGGACTCAAGCACGAGCACCCGGGGCGGCTGCTGCAGGACATCCTCGACGGGGTGAGCGAGGACACCGGGCAGAGCGCGACCCAGGAGATTGCCGAGCGCGTGGCGCGTTCGTGGGCCTGCCACGCGGCGACGCGAGCCGGCGATCCGCTCACGCGCGAGGAGATGCGCAGCCTGGTGGACCGGCTATTCGCCACTTCGCGCCCGCACGGCGATCCGCACGGGCGCGCGACCTTCGTGCGCCTCGACCTCGACGAGCTGCACCGCCGCTTCGGCCGCAGCTGAGCCCGCCCGAGCCCGATCGGATGAGCGCCCGCCCCGTCGTCGCGATCGTGGGCGCGACCGCGACCGGCAAGACCGAGGTGGGCGAGGAGGTGGCGCGCGAGCTCGGGGGCGAAGTGGTGTGCGCGGATTCGCGCCAGGTGTTTCGCGAGCTCGAGATCGGCACCGGCAAGCCCGATCGTGCCCGGCGTGCGGCGCGACCCCACCATCTGTTCGAAGCGCTCGCGCTGGAAGAGAAGCCGAGCGCCGGCTGGTACGCGAAGGCGGCGCGCGAAACCTGCGCCGCGATTCACGCGAGGGGCAGCGTTCCGGTGCTGGTCGGCGGATCGGGCCTGTATCTGCATGCGGCCCGGGTCGGGCTTTCGGCCGCGCCGCCCGAGGCACCCGGGGTGCGCGCCCGGCTCAGGGCCGAGGCCGTGGCCGTGGGCGGCGCCGAGCTGCACCGGCGACTCGCCACCGTCGATCCGGAAAGCGCCGCCCGACTCGATCCCAATGACGCGAAGCGCATCACCCGCGCGCTCGAAGTGTGGGAATCGAGCGGCCAGCCGCTCTCCTGGTGGCACAGCCAGCCAGCCGCCCCCGCGGTCGAGGGAACGTGGCAGGTCGTCGAGCTGACCCTGGAGCCGCGCGAACTCGTGAATCGGATCTCGGAACGCACCCGCGGGATGTTCCAGAGCGGACTGATCGAGGAGACGCGCGCGCTCATTGAGAGCGGCCGCGGCCCGGCGCTCCGGCCGCTGCACGCGATCGGCTACGACGAGGCGTGGGATCTGATCGAAGGGCGTCTCGATCGCAAGGCTGCCGAAGCGCGCACCGATCTGCGCACCGCGCAGCTCGCCAAGCGCCAGCGCACGTGGTTCCGCCATCAGGTCTCCGCCGAGCTTGTCGCTGCCGATGGGCTCGACGTCGCGCGGCTCGTCGAGGAGACGCTTACGGCGCTGCAGCGGCCGCGCCCCGGTTGACAGCCCCGGCCGGCCGCTCTAACTTCCGTGCCGCAAGTGTGAAGCGGTATTCGTGCGGGCATAGCTCAGTTGGTAGAGCGCGAGCTTCCCAAGCTTGAGGTCGCGGGTTCGACCCCCGTTGCCCGCTCCAGTAGTGCTCGAACCCCAGGCGCGCCGGCGCGGGTACGCACGTCCCGGCGCGCCGAGTCATTTCATGACCGCTCCCGTCGTCGCCATCATCGGTCGTCCCAACGTGGGCAAGTCCACGTTCTTCAACCGTGTCCTCGGCGAGCGGCGAGCGGTGGTGCACGACCGTCCCGGCATCACCCGCGACCGCAACGCGGTGCGCGCCGAATGGACCGGCCGTCCCTTCCTGCTGGTCGACACCGGCGGATTCCTTCCGGCCTCGGCCGAAAGCCGCGACGCGCTGGTGCGCGAGCAGGCCGAGACCGCGATCGGGCTTTCCCAGGTGGTGGTGTTCATGGTGGACGCGAAGACCGGCGCGACCGACCTCGACGCGGCGATCGCTCGCAGCCTGCGCAAGCGGCAGGCCCACTGCCTGCTGGTGGTGAACAAGGTGGACAAGGCCCACGATCCGGTCGCTCACGATTTCCATCGGCTCGGCCTCGGAGATCCGATCCCGATCTCGTCTGAGAACGGCTACGGCATCGGCGATCTGCTCGACCGGATCGTCGACGCGCTTCCGACCGATGCGAGGCTGGCGCCCGAGCCCAAGTCGCGGATCGCGATCGTGGGCCGGCCCAACGTCGGCAAGTCGTCGATCGTCAACGCGCTGCTCGGCGAGTCGCGCATGGTGGTCGAGGCGGTGCCGGGCACCACCGTGGATGCGATCGACAGCGTGTGGCACACCGACAACGGCGACTTCACCCTGGTCGACACCGCCGGTATTCGCAGGCAGGCGCACTTCGGCGACGAGTCGGAATTCTTCGCGACCGTGCGCGCGCTGAATGCGCTCGAGCGCGCCGATGTCGCCGGGCTGGTGGTGGATGCGACCGAGGGATTCCAGCGGCAGGAAGCTCGGCTCGCGCACAGCGCGATGGACGCGGGATGCTCGGTGCTGCTCATCTACAACAAGTGGGATCTGATCCCGGGCCGGGATGCGGCATGGAAGCGCCTGCTGGATGAGCGGCACGACCGCTATCCGACGCTGGCCGATCTTCCCGCGATCCCGGTCTCGGCGCTCGAGCGCACTCACCTCGGCAAGCTGCCGAAGGCGCTCGAACAGCGGCTCGAGGAGCATGCGCGCCGGCTCTCGACCACCCAGCTCAACAAGTGGCTCAAGGAGGCGCAGGCCAAGCGCCAGGCGGGGAGCACCAGCAGCGGGCGCGCCCCGAAGATCTACTATGCGACCCAGACCGGCAGCCAGCCGCCCGAGATCACTCTGTTCGTGAACGCGCCGAGCCGGCTCTCGGAAAACTACCGGAGATATCTGTGGCTGCACCTGACTGCGCACTTCGACTTTCATGGCACGCCGGTCCGTCTTCGCGTGCGCAAGAGCGACTGAGGGAGGGACCGTGGTTAGATCGCTCGTGATCGCGCTTGCGATCGGCTACCTGAGCGGCTCGCTCCCGTGGGGCCTGTGGCTGAGCCGGTGGCTCCGCGGCGTGGACATCCGTAGCGTGGGCTCGAAGAACATCGGAGCGACCAACGTGTACCGCGAGCTCGGTCCCGCGGTCGGTGTGCCAGTGCTGATCCTGGACATGCTCAAAGGGCTTCTCCCGGTCGCGCTGGTGCCGGGCCTCCCGATCACCGCGCAGTTTCCGGGCGGGTTCGAATGGTGCAGGATCGCGGTCGGGCTCGCCGCGGTGGCGGGGCACGTCTGGACCTGCTTCGCGGCCTTTCGGGGAGGCAAGGGAGTCGCGACCGCGGCCGGCGTGCTGCTCGCGCTCGCCCCTCAGGCGTTCGCGGCCAGCGCGATCGTGTTCATTGCGACCGTGTCGATCTCGCGCTTCATCTCGCTCGGATCGATCCTCGCCGCGATCACCTTTCCGATGGCATTCGCGATGTTCAACGACGGCGCTCAGCGCCCCACCTTTCTGCTCGGCGTGATCATTGCCGGGATCGTGATCCTCACCCATCGCGAGAACATCGCGCGGCTTACCCGTGGCGAGGAACGGCGCTTCTCGCTCAGGAAAGGGAGCAGGACATGAGTCGGGTCGCGGTGCTGGGCGCCGGATCGTGGGGAACGACGCTGGCCGTTCATCTGGTCGGGGCGGGTCACGAGGCCTCGCTATGGGGCAACGACCCGGCCGCGCTCGCCGACCTCGCCGCGGTTCGCGAGAATCGGAAGTTTTTGCCTGGCATCACCCTTCCCCTGAGCGTTAAGGTTCAGCCGAAACTGGAAGCGGCGCTCGAAGGAGCGGAATTCACGCTGTTCGTGGTGCCGTCGCAGGCGGTGCGCGAGGTGGCGCTCCGGGTGGCGGGAACGGGTGCGGGCGGCGTGGTGGTGTGCGCCTCCAAGGGTCTCGAGTTGGGCACGCTCGAGCGGCTGTCCGAAGTGCTGAGCGAGACGCTGAAGGGTGCGCCGGTGATTCTCACCGGCCCGAGTCACGCCGAAGAGGTGAGCCGCGGAGTTCCGACCTCGATCGTCGCCGCTTCTCGCGACGCGGGGCGAGCGAAGTCGGTGCAGACTCTGTGCTCGACGTCGCTGCTGCGCGTGTACACCAACGATGACGTGGCGGGTTGCGAGTACGGCGCCGCCCTGAAGAACGTGGTCGCGATCGCCGCCGGGGTCTGTGACGGGCTGGGCTTCGGCGACAACACCAAGGGTGCTCTGCTCACTCGTGGCCTGGCCGAGATCGCCCGGCTCGGAGTGGCGATGGGAGGGCGGCGCGAGACGTTCTTCGGGCTCACCGGCATGGGCGACCTGATCGCCACCGCGATGAGCCGTCACAGTCGCAACCGGCACGTGGGCGAGCGGATCGGGCGCGGAGAATCGCTGGAGCAGGTTCTGGGCGAGATGCTGATGGTGGCCGAAGGAGTGAACACGGCTCGTGTGGCGCGCGATCTGGGCAACGCACGCAACGTGGACATGCCGATCACCGGCCAGGTGTGCGCGATGCTGTTCGAGGCTCGCAGCCCCCGCGAGGCGCTGCAGGCACTCATGACACGGGACCTCAAGAGCGAGTCCTGGGCTTAAGGCTCGCTCGGGAAGGAGACGGGTGACGAGTTGCCCCTGAAAACCGAGAGCGAGCCCGAGTCCAAGCTGTACCGCTCGATCAGCGAGGTGAGCGATCTGGTCGGCGTGAAGCCGCACGTGCTGCGCTACTGGGAGACCCAGTTCAGCATGCTGCGTCCCAAGAAGAACCGCGCCGGCAACCGTATGTACCGGCCCGAAGAGGTCAAGCTCCTGATGCAGATCAAGGAGCTGCTCTACTCGCGGCGCTTCACCATCGCCGGCGCGCGCCGGCGCCTTCTCGACGTCAGGCGCGAGAAGGAGGCCCCGCAGGCCGAGCTCGGGTTCGTGGACGCCGATCGCAAGATGGTGCTCAACGAGATCCGCACCGAGTTGAAGCAGCTGCTCGCAAAGCTGCGCGGGCGTGAGACCGGCAGCCGCCTCGCGCGCTCCTGATCTCGCGCTTCATGGGCTCCACCGCCGGCACATAGGGCGGCGCGAACCGCGACTGACGCGGCTCGGGCCTGCTTGCAGGAATGTGCAGCGTCGCGTAGATTTCCCCGCAATCCCCCATCGTCAAGCCTTGGGTCGGGGCGTAGCGCAGCCCGGTAGCGCACCTGCATGGGGGGCAGGTGGTCGCTGGTTCAAATCCAGTCGCCCCGACCATTTCTCTCCTCCCGGCCCGCGCCCGGCGCCGCGCAATCGGCGCCGCCTCATGCGGCCACCGGCGTTCCAAGGACCGGCCGCCCGCGCATGATCTCCTGGCTCGCGTACCGACTTGCCGAGACCGCTGTGCGCGTGCTGCCGCCCGCGTCGGCGGACCGCCTCGCGATCCAGCTGGCGCGCGCCGCCTTCGCCCTGGGGCTTCCGGCGCGACGCGCGGTCGAGCGCAATCTCGCGCCGCTGGTGCCGGACGATCCGTCCCTCCGCCGCCGGCATGCGCGCCAGTCGTTCGAGCAGTTCGCGCTCGCATTCGTCGATTTCCTGCGCCTCGAGCCGCCGGGGCCCGGCCAGCCGGAGCACGCGGTCGAGCTGGTGGGCGAGGAGCACCTGGAGTCGGCGCTTCTCTCCGGGCGGGGCGTGATCGTGTTGAGTGCGCACCTCGGCAGCTGGGAACGCGGTGCCGCGATCCTCGCCCATCGCCGCGGGCCGCTCTCGATCGCGGCGCGCGCGCACGCGAGCGCACGCGTCGAAGCCCTGTTCGCGAGGCGACGCCGCGCCCTGGGCATCACCCGGCTGACCGGGCGGTCGCTGTGGGTGAGCGCGGCGAGCGCTCTCAGGCGGCATGAATGGGTGGCGCTCATGGGCGATCGCATCGCGCCCGGCCAGCGGCACTCGATGTGCGCATGGGCCGCCGCACTCGCGCGCCGCACCGGAGCCCTGGTGTTGCCCGCGGTCATGGTGCGCAGTGGTCACCAGCGCTGGTCGCTGTGCGTCGAGCCCCCGCTCACTCCCGAGGCGTGCGCGGCCGGCGGTTACCGCGCGGCGATGATGCGCTACCTGAAACGCTATCCTGGGCAGTGGTGCGCGTTCGAGCCGCTGGCCGAGGGACCGGCGTGATGCGGGTCGCGGCCCTGATCCCGGCGTATCAGGCGGCCCCCTATCTCGGCGACGTGCTGGCGCGCCTCGCCGCCCTGCCCGAACCGCCCGAGACGCTGGTGGTGGACGACGGCTCGCGCGATGCAACCGCTGAGGTGGCCAGGCAGTTCGGGGCACGGGTCCATTCGTTCGCAGGCAATCGCGGCAAGGGCTTCGCACTCCTCACCGGCTTCCGCCTTCTGCGCGACGTGGATGCGGTCGTGACCCTCGATGCCGATGGGCAACATCCGCCCGAGTGCGTTCCCGACCTGATCCGCGCGGCCGCGAATGCCGATGTGGTTCTGGGAACGCGGCTGCGCACCGGCTCGATGCCGATGCTGCGGCGGCTCGCGAACTGGTCGAGCTCGGCATGGACCAGCGGGCTCGCGGGGCGCAGGATCTCGGACAGCCAGTGCGGCTTCCGCCTGTTCCGGCGCGAGGTGCTCGAGCGCACGCCGATCACCCCGGGACGCTACGAGGTGGAGACCGAGATGGCGGTGCGCGCCGCGCGACTCGGGTTCCGCATCGCCGAGGTGGCGATTCCCACCGTCTATGGCGGCGAGAGCCATCTCACTCTGCATCGCGACGTGCCGCGCATCCTCGCGGTGATGGGCCGGCTCACGCTCGAGCGCCTCGCGCCGCCGCGGGCGATGCGCGACGCGCTGCGCGGCGGCGCGCGATGACCATCCTCGTCACCAACGACGACGGGATCTTCGCGCCCGCGCTGATGCGACTCAAGGCCGAGCTGGCGCCGCTCGGACGCGTGATCATCGTCGCGCCGGATCGGGACCAGAGCGCGACCTCGCACTCGCTCACCCTGCACCGTCCGTTCCGGATCCATCGTCACGATACGGACGTCTACAGCGTGGATGGGACGCCCACCGACTGCGTGGTGACCGCCTACTACGGACTGCTCGATGAGACTCCGAATATGGTGATCTCGGGCATCAATCACGGACCCAACATGGGCGAGGACGTGTTCTATTCGGGCACTGTGGCCGCGGCGATCGAGGGCACGCTGCAGGGCGCCGCGTCCATGGCAGTGTCGCTGGTGACGCGCGATCTGACCGACTTCGCGGGCCCGGCAGCATTCGTCGCGCGCCTCGCCCGCAGCGTGATGGATCACGGGCTCAAGCCCCGACAGCTCCTCAACGTCAACATGCCCCACCTGCCGCAGGACCAGATCCAGGGGGTGCGCATCACCCGGCTCGGCAGCCGCACCTACCGCGACACGCTGGTGCGCAAGGTGGATCCGCGCGGCCGCGACTACTACTGGATCGGAGGACAGGATCCGGTATGGGACTCGCGACCCGGGAGCGATTTCGACGCGGTGCATGCCGGCTGGATCTCGGTCACTCCGATGCGGCTCGATCTCACCGACGACTCGGCGCTCGAAGCGATGCGTGGATGGTCGCTCGAGAAATGAATTCCCGGCCGGCTTCGGATTCCTACGCGCTGGCGAGGAGGCGCATGGTCGAGGAGCAGCTCTACGAGCGCGGCATCCGCGACCCGCGCGTGCTCGACGCCATGGCCGAGGTGCCGCGCCACCTGTTCGTGGATCCGGCGCTGGCGGCTCGCGCCTACGGCGATCACGCGCTGCCGACCGCTGAAGGACAGACCATCTCGCAACCATGGATCGTGGCGCGCATGCTCGAGCTGGCGAGGCTCGAGCCCGACCAGCGCGTGCTCGAGATCGGAACCGGCAGCGGATATCAGACCGCGCTGCTCGCGGGACTGGTCGAGCGCGTGTTCAGCGTGGAGCGCGTCGCATCGCTTTTGCGTGTCGCGCGAGAGCGTCTCGATACGCTCGGCGCGAGCAACGTCGCGCTGCGCCACGGCGACGGAAGTCTCGGTTGGCAGGAGTTTGCACCCTATGCTAGGGTCCTCGTCGCCGCCGCGGCGCCCCGTGTTCCCGACGCCTTGCGCGATCAGTTGGGGGAGCGGGGCCTTCTCGTCATTCCGGTTGGCGGATCCCAGTCACAGGTCCTCGAAACATGGCGCCGGGTGAACGGCGATCAGTGGGAGCATCACCGGCACGGCGAGTGCCGATTCGTTCCACTGGTCGGGCGCGACGCGTGGCGGGACGAAGAGGAAACAGCCGAATAGCGCATTCAGTGTCGGGGCGTGGCTCAGCCTGGTAGAGCACCTGGTTCGGGACCAGGGGGTCGGAGGTTCAAATCCTCTCGCCCCGACCATTTTTCCCTCACTCCGCCCGCTTCTCGGGATGACTTCCGGCAGCCCGCGTCGCATCCTGTCGACCACTCCATGGCGAAACTCCGCATGATCGTCGAGGGCCGCGTCCAGGGAGTGGGCTTCCGCTGGTTCGTGCAGCGACGCGGAGAAGCCTTGCATCTGGACGGCCAGGTGCGCAATCTGCCGGACGGCTCGCTCGAAGTGATCGCGGCGGGTCCGCCCCGGGCGCTCGAGGCGCTGCGCGATGCGGTGCGCGAAGGTCCGTCCGCGGCGCGGGTCGTCGCGATTCGCGAGTTCTGGGATGAAGCCGGGGAGCCGGCGCGCGGCTTCCAAATCACGGATTGAGGGCCCATGGACCCGCCGGAACTGGTGCGATTCCGCACGCGTCTCGATGAAGCGCTGAGCGAGGCAAGGCGACGCGGCTCGATACCCGCCCACGACTACGAGGCGCTGCTGGTCGATCCGGATTTCGACGACGCCGAATTCGAGCGCTTCCGTGAAGTCGCGCTCGGTGCCGGAGTCACGCTGCCCGAGGAGGCGGTCGAGGCGATCGAGGCCCCGCTCGGACGCGCCGTCCAGTTCGGAGAGTCCAGCGTCGACCTGCTCGACCGGTATCTCGCCGAGATCGGGCGCTTCCCGCTGATCCCGCACCCGGACCTGCTTCTGATCGCCGCCAGGTCGCGGGCCGGGGACGAAACTGCGCGCAAGAAGATCATCCTCGCCAACCTTCGGCTGGTGGTGCACCTCGCGCGCGGCTATCGCAACCGCGGGCTGCCGATGCTCGACCTGATCGAGGAAGGCAATCTCGGCCTGATCCACGCGGTCGACCGGTTCGAGCCGGAGCGCGGCCTGCGCTTCAGCACCTATGCCGCGATCTGGATCCGGCAGGCGATTCTGCGCGGCGTGGCCGAGCAGTCGCGCGCGGTGCGCATCCCGGTGCAGATGTTCCAGCAGGTGAATCGCTACGTCCGGGTCGAGCGAAAGCTGCGCGCGACGCTGGGACGCGAGCCCACGATCGACGAGATCGCAAAGGAGCTGAACATCTCGGCGGCGCGCGCCGAGCGCCTCTCAGGGCTGCTCGCCGGCCTGCGCTCGCTGGACGAAGGCTCGAACATGGAGGCGTTCGAGCAGCTCAGCGCCGAGGATCTCGGCGAGGCGCCGATGTCGGTCGAACGCTTGGTCGAGCTGCAGCTCGAGCACGAGAAGGTCGACCGCCTGCTGCGCTCGCTGGCCCAGCGCGAGGAGCAGATCCTGCGTATCCGCTACGGATTCCACGACGGAGTCGCGCGCACGCTGGCCGAAACCGGCGAGCACTTCCAGATCTCGCGCGAGCGCGTGCGCCAGATCGAGGCGCGCGCGCTCGAGAAGCTGCGTCATGCGATCGAGATGCAGGAGATGGACCGCTCGAGTGGCACCACCATTCAGTAGAGCGTACGCAGGTGCGTGATCCGGTTCCTGCGCCCTTTCCACTGCGCGAGGCTCTTTTCCCGATGGCCGATCTCCGCTCGCTGATCCGCGACGTTCCCGATTTCCCGAAGAAGGGCATCCTCTTCAAGGACATCACGCCGTTGCTCGCGGACCCTTTCGGGCTGGCCGAGTGCATCGCCCAGATGGCCGCGCTCGTCGCGCGGCCCGAAGCCGTGGTCGCGGTCGAGTCGCGTGGATTTATCTTCGGGACCGGGCTCGCGCTGCACTGGAAGGTTCCACTCGTGCCGGCGCGCAAGTTCGGCAAGCTCCCGTGCAAGACCGTTCGACAGGTGTATTCGCTCGAGTACGGCGAGGACACTCTCGAGCTGCACGCGGATGCCCTGCGTCCCGGCCAGCGGGTGGTGGTGGTGGATGACCTGCTCGCGACCGGCGGCACCGCGGAAGCCACCGCGCGCCTGGTCGAGCAGCTCGGATCGAGCGTCGAGGCGCTGCTGTTCGTGATCGAGCTGGAAGGCCTGGGAGGGAGGGCCAGACTCGCGCCGCGCCGGGTCGAAGCGCTGACGCGCTTCGAGGTGCGCGAATAGGCGGAACGGCAGTACGACCGACTCAGTTCTTCCTGGGTTTCTTGTCGTGCCCCTGGCCGTGGCCGTGACCGTGACCGCCCTGTCCCATCACCTGCGTGGCCAGGGTATCGGCCGCCGACCAGGTGCCGCCTCCCGCAGGATGCCAGCCTTCGTCTCCCGCCGCCAGGGTCATGCTGCTCGTGCCGGGGCCAACCATGCCATGCGACGGGTCGATCACGGGTGATGTGGGCATCCGGGCACCGCACCCGGTGAGATTCAGCAGCGCCAGCAGTCCGAGCCCAGCGAGCGCGCAACGATGTGTTCCATGCGCTTTCATCAGAGACTCCTTCTCATCGGCTCGGATCGGATTGACCCGGCATCACCGAGGTACTACCGCAACCCATGTGCCGCATCCGGTTTCCCATCCTGCATGGACCGATCGAGGGAATCGTGCGGAATCAGGCCGGTAAGGAGTGCGGGTTCGTGAATCCTGCAATGCGAATCCGCTGTCCATCCGCTCTCAACGCGAATTCCACCCAGTCGAGTGGGAAGAATGGCCCCAAACTGCCATGCGCATGCGGAACGCCGCCGTGCTCGAATCCAGGATGTCTCGCGGCCGGACCCGCCCGATCCGCTCCAGACGAATTGCGTGTTATGGTCCCGAGCGCGTTCAGACTTCTTCGTCGTCCAAGCCAACGCGGCCCAAGCGGCCCACGCTCTTGTGGAGGCTCACCATGTTCAGACTCACGCTGGCCGCACTGCTGGTGTGCCTCGCCGGCTGCGCGCCCCGGGCGCAGCGCTCATCGGAGCCCGGCATTCCGGCGAATGCGCTCGCCTTCTCTGCGCTCGCCAATGCCACTTATTCCACGCAGTTTTCGGACAGCGGCCGGGTGCAGCTGCATGATGGGAGCAGTAGCGATTCCGCATCGCGGGGCGAGGTGACGCTCTCTCCCAGGTACGCGATCGGAGATCTCGGCGGCGATGTGCTTCCCGACGCCGCGGTAGTCCTCATGACCAGTGGCGGAGGAAGCGGCGAGTTCTTCGAGCTGTACGCGGTCCGCAACGACAGCGGAGCCGCGCACCCGGTCGGGTCGATCCTGCTCGGAGATCGCGTGCGCCTCGATTCGGTGTGGATCGCCGACCGTCAGATCCGGGTCAGCTACGTGACCCATGCGCACGACGATCCGATGTGCTGCCCGTCGCTCTCGGTCATACGCGCATTCGAGCTGCGCGGCGATTCGCTGGTGGCCGCACCGCTCATGGTGAGCGGGCGCTACCAGATCGGACGCGAGGCCGAGACCTTCCGCCCGTGCGGCTCGCGTGCCGTCTACTGGGTGCGCGGACAGGCCCCGCTGCTCCAGCAACTCCGTCGCGAATACGAGCGGGTCGCGACCCCGGCCCGCGGCGAGGTGTTCGCCGAGGTGAACGCCACCGTGCTCGACCCGGCCGGCCGCGGCTTCCCCTCACAGTTCGACGGCATGCTGAACGTGGTCGAAGTGCGCGCCGTGCGTACGCTGGTCGCCGGCGAGTGCGCCGACAGCACGATCGCCGCACAGCGCTAGCTTCGAGAACCCGGCGCCGCGCGCCGTATGCGGGAGCGCTCCTCTCGAAGGGACTGGCAAGGTACGACAGCCGATCGTGCGGATGCGGGTTCCACGAGAGACTTGTTTTCTCTAAAACGGCTCCCGTTTGTAGAACCTTCCGCTGCTCGGAGAGCGTTTCCCAGCGCGGGGCTCTCCACGATCCGCGGATGGACGGGCCCGGGCGGCTCGTTTGCAGCGCTAAGCTGCGGTTGGATAGCGCGCTCACTCCAGACACCGCGGTCGCGTGCCTCGCGTGGCACGGAACTGGCGTTCTCCGGCAGCATGACCGTGCAGCGATAGTGCGCGGGCGGCCAGAGGACCCACGGGGCCCGCTGCCGGCACGGATCAAAACTACCCACTCAAGAGGTACTGAAGATGATCACCTTGAATCGAGCGTCACTTCCTGTTTTTTCGGCGAAGCATCTGCTCACGGTCGCGGCCGCGGTCGCGATCCTGCTCGGAATCGCGGGCAGCGCGAACGTTGCATCTGCGGTCCAGATCATTCCGTCGATCGGGCTCTCCAAGTCGACGGATGGCAACGGCGGCGACGCCAAGGTCTACGGCGGGCTGGCGCTGCGTGTGCCTTTCGCCTCTTTGCTTCAGGGCGAAGTCGGGATCTCCTACCGTTCGGAGTCGTTCCTCGACGAGAACCTCAAGGTCCGGATGTGGCCGGTGACGGCCTCGCTGTGGATCACGCCGATCTCGTCGCTCTATCTGGGTGGAGGAGTTGGCTGGTACAAGACGACCTACGACTATGCCGAGACGTTCCCGGTCGCGGACAGGACGACGTCGAAATTCGGGGAGCATGTGGGAGCGGGATTTGGCATTCCACTCGGCCCAAGGGTCGGGCTGGACCTGAATGGGCGGTACGTCTTCCTTCAGAAGGACAACAACTCGTTCCCGCCGTCGAGCTTCGATCCGGACTTCTGGACGACATCACTCGGTCTTGCAGTGAAGTTTTAGTCCCAAAAGGTTTGGCGCCCGAGTCGGCACCAGGAATCGATCCACCGTCGAGGGGGAGAGGGTCCGGAGTTCGGCTCGGGCGTCGCTGTTTCTGCGCCCGGATCTACGCGGACGCGGAGCTGCTCAGAACGCGATCGAGATCTGCGCGGCCACCATCGAGAGCTTGCGGTCGCGGGGATCGGCGCCGTCGAGCTTCGTGTACTGGTAGATCAGCTTGCCCACGGCTTCACGGGTGAAGCGGTAGCCCACGCCGGTTTCGAGCCGGGTGACGTCCGAGTCCCACGGGTGATTGACGCCCAGGGAGTCCCGGATCTCGCCGAAGCGCATTACGTCCCAGCGTCCCGCCACGAAGGCGCCGAACGGGAGCGTGTACTTGAGCTCCGCATAGGCGCTCGAGACGCTCAGATTTCCGACGGTCGGGGTTTCCCACACATTCTGGGCTCCTTCCGCGCGAAGCTCGACATGACCCGCAAGCAGCTCGAGATCGACCATCCCGAGCTTCTGGTGATAGTCCTCGACGGTCTTGCCCGCCGGCATCTCGTAGTTCAACTTCGAGACCAGGTAAGGGCCGTAGGCCCCCGAAACGCCGAAGCGCACGCCGGGCAGCGGGGCGAGGCCCACACGTCCGAGCATGGACTTTCCGTCGTTCTCATCCTGCGACGTGCTTCCCCATCCCGGGGTGCCGGCGGTGACGCCGAGCGCATACTCGAGCGGCCGCGAGCTGCCGGTGAGCGTGGCGCCGACGTCCCAGTAGGAATCGTCGATCAGCACCATCCCGCGGCCCATGGTGTAGTAGCCGTAGCTGACGCCGTACTGGCCGGAGCCCGCAGCCGCGATCAGCGCATCGGCGTTCGGCGCCGGCTTATACCACAGAAGCGTCGTGTGGTACTGGTACATCAGGGGTGTGCCGATGAGCGGATTCTTGTTGGAGTAGGTGCGCGGTGCATAGGTGCCGATCGCCCATGGAATCTTCCCCGCGAGCAGATGCAGATCTCGCGTCGGACTCGGGGTGAACATCAGGTAGGCGCCATCCACGTAGGGCGACGTCGCATCGCGCAGCACAAACTGTGTGTAGATCTGGAGTCGGTCGTTCACCTGCGCGTCAGCGAACAGACGCAGGCCATACGCATCGAACGGCGAATCGTCACGAGTGAGCAGGTTGTGTTCGTAGGCTCGGCCATGCTCGGCGGCGACCACATCGAGGAGCCCGTGCACGTGGAATTCGGTTGCCTGGGCGCGCGACGCCGTGGCCAGGCCGAGCGTGACGGCCAGCGTGATTGCAAGAGGTCGAATTCGAAGCGGGGTCATTCGGGCGTCTCCGTCCGTGTAGGCGCTTTCGATGGAGGGTAGGGGCACTCCATCCGGAGAGGGTTTCGGCAGTGAGGGGTTGCCGCTTTACGTCGGACGCTGTCCGGGAGAGGCGCAAAGGCGAATCTGTCCGCATCGACTCCGCCGGCGGAGGGCCAGCGGCGGTGGGATCGGACGTTGGCGCGGGATTCCTTTGTAAGAGTTACCAGGGTTTGAAGCGATGGGGGCATACGGGCGCGATTCAAGCGGGATGCCCAAGCCGCAAGGATTCTCTATGTCGGCTGTAGCCGGACGATTGACCCGCCAGTCGAGATTGCTCCGGCTACGGCCTATGGCTTGCGTGATCACACCGCGACCCCTCCACATGACTTCGCGTCATGCTCGAAAACGCCCGGGTGAGGGGAAACTGTCGATTTAGCCAGGACCAGACACCAGGGAGGCCTCAATGACGGAAAAGGTTCAGTCGAACTCGCAACGCCCGCCACTCGTGACCAGCTCATTCCGCGATCGTGAGAGCGCTGAGCGCGCGTATCAGTCGATCGCTTCACGCGGTTATAAGAACGAAGACATTCACGTGATCATGTCGGACGAGACGCGTAAGCGCCTGTTCGGCAAGGACAGCCCGAAATCCGACCTCGGAAACAAGGCGCTTCAGGGCGCAGGGGTCGGGGGGGCGGTTGGCGGCGTCGTTGGCGCCACGCTGATGGGGATCGTCGCGGCTGCAGCAGCAGTTACCGTTCCCGGGATCGGCCTCGTGATTGCCGGGCCGCTCGCTGGGGCGCTGGCGGGTGGAGCGACAGGAGCGGCGGCCGGCGGCCTGATGGGCCTGCTTGTTGGAGCCGGGATTCCGGAGGATCGAGCCAAGATCTACGAGACCGATCTCAAGGATGGCGGTATCGTGCTGGGCGTCAAGCCTCGCCACGACGATGATGTCCGGTATTTCGAGAGCGAGTGGAAGACCGAGGGACAGCACGTTCGCCGGTAGACGATTCACGACTCTGCTTCACCACATTCGACAGAACGGTGGTGGGTGAGTTCAACTGAAAAAACCCGAGAGGCGAGCGCCCCAGACGTGAGGCGCCCGCCTTCTCGTTCACACAATCCCCTGGAGGCACTCATGCACAGAGCGCAACGTTTCACCCTGCTGCTGACGTCACTGGCAGCGATGATTCTCACGATGAGTGCCGGCTGCGCTTCGATGAACGCTAAGACCAAGGGCGCGATCATCGGCGCGACCGCGGGCGGCGTGGCGGGCGGCGTGATCGGCAACCAGACCGGATCGACCACCCGAGGCGCCATCATCGGTGCCGTTGTGGGCGGAGCGGCCGGCGCGATCATCGGCCACCAGATGGATCAGCAGGCGAAGGAGCTGCAGCAGAACATTCCCGGCGCCGTCGTCGAACGCGTGGGCGAAGGCATTCAGGTCACGTTCGCCTCGGGTCTGCTGTTCGATTTCAACTCTGACGCCATCCGCGGCAACGCACGCGCGAACCTCGATCAGCTCGCTCAGAGCCTGAGCAAGTATCGCGATTCCAATCTGCTGATTGCCGGGCACACGGATGACGTCGGCACCAGCAGCTACAATCAGGGCCTCTCGGAGCGTCGCGCCGAGTCCGCGGCCCGCTACCTCGCTTCCCGCGGGGTCAGTCGTTACATCGCGACCAAGGGTCTCGGGGAAAACGAACCGGTCGCGTCGAATTCCACGGACGCCGGACGCGAGAAGAACCGCCGGGTCGAGGTGGCGATCTACGCGAGCCCCGAATTGCAGGAGCAGGCGAGACGCCAGGCGGGTCAGTAGCACTCGATCGCATCGCGGCTGCCTTCATG
>JANMQY010000125.1:0-2112 GCA_031370785.1 Candidatus Eiseniibacteriota bacterium
GGCGAAACGCCACCAGGCGCAGTTGCACCGACATCACCGTGCCGTAGTGCATGTAGGAATACGCGGTGATCCCGACGCCGGGGACGATGTCCATTTCCGTCCCATCCGGCAGGGTTCGGTACGCGACTGAAATCACCCGGAGCGGATGAGCGCGATCCACGCCTTCCACGGCCAGCACATGCATCTCTTCGGATTCGACGATCCAGCAGTACATGTCGTCGTTCCGGCCTTCGGACGCCTGGCCCCACTTCTTCCCCGCAACGAGCGGCATGTCGAGCAGGAGCACCGCGGAGGCCGGCAACGTCTCCGGTCGATCCGCGAGTTGCCTGGCGAGCTGCGTTGCTACTTCGGCGCTCGCCGCAGGAACCATCATGAGTGAATCCCCGACCGACAAGAAGACGCTGTAGCCAGGCTTTCTTCCCGACTCGGAGAAGATCACGTCGGACAGAAACCCATGCACTACCGCAGCCCGGGCGCGCGGACCGGTCGTGGCTGCGTCCACCGCCATCGTCCACTTCAATTCATAGAAGTGCATGTTCATCGTGGAGTCGGTCCATTGGATGGTGCCCGTGTAGTCCCATCGCGTGCCCTGGTCGAGTGGAATGGGGTTCGTCGCCGAAGCGCGCGCTTCTCGCGAAGCCGAGTCGGAGACGGCGGCAGAATGGGCGGAATCGGGCGCCGATGCGCTTTGAGGGCGTCGTTGAGAAGGCGACGTGTGCGAGGAGCAGCCGACCTGCGCCGCCGCAAGACATACTCCAAGGATCGCGACGATGGGCCGTCTCGAGAGTTCGCGAAGGAAGTCTGCGATGGATCTGGCTGGTTCAGGCATGCGCTCTGGTCGCGCCGCGTGATCATGCTGCCGTGAGCGCGAGCGGCGGGGGCGGCTATGGCCGCGCCGCCTCCGCCGCCGCGATGGATCTACGAGTCTCGACCGCCTACCGGTACCGCACCTTGAGCTTGCCCCACGAGCCGCGTTTCGCATCGGTCGCCGCGTTGCAGCAGCATGCGACCGCGCTGACCTCGACCTGATACGCCCCGAACTGCCCCGCGTAGCACGAGCCGGTCGGCAGGAACGTGTAGTCGGCCAGGATCGAGCTGTTGTCGATCGTCCCGTTGCACTCGGTGTAGAGCCGCCCGTTGATCCAGCTCTGAGCGTTGCTCATGGCGATCGCCGCCGTCGTTCCGCAGTGCGTGGCCGGGTAGCCGGCAAAGTTCTCGGTCGCGACCGTGACTAGAACGCAGCCCACCGCGCAGGTTGGAGGAGACTGCACCGTGAAGATGTTGGAGTACTGGTAGGTGGTCGTGCCTACGTCCTCGATGTAGAGCTGATACTGCCCCGCGGGAAGGCCCAGCGGCAGCGCCCAGATTGCGGGCTGAAAGTAGGGCGAGTTGAGCACGATCGGCCCCTGGTTCGTATAGGGCGTGATGCTGATCAGGAACACGTTCGAGTTGATCCCGATCGGCCCGCCCGTCCACTCGATCGTGTGCGTGGTCCCGGCGGTCCAGATCTCGCCGCCCGCAGGCACCTGCCACGAGAACGGCTGAGCCGAGGCGATGCGGGGCGAGAACAGCAGCGCCGTGGCGAACGCGATTGCGACAAGCGGGCGAAGGTGTCGGGCAAGGTGAGACGCAATCATGATGGGGGACTCCGGATTGTGGCGAGTTCGGGCGGCCTTTTAGGGACCGGACGGTCTCCTGCCCTCTGCTCATGAGCGGGGAAAAGTAACATGAACGAGCGTTCACGAGGTGATTTAGCTTGTCCCCACGCCGGTGCACGGGTCATTCTCCCGCCTGCGACGCGCCCGATCCATCCTGTCCGTCAAAGCTTCGAATCGGCGTACTAGGATCCCTACCAGGTCGGTGCGTAGCACACCGCGCACTACATATTGCATTGCACATGTGGGTTGTATTTGGCGCCTCTCTGGCTGATCTCATGGAGGATCCCGTGGCCGCCGTATCTCGCATTTCCCGCCTCGTCGTTGGCATCGGTCTATTGGTTGCGTCGGACGCCTACGCACTTCAGACCATCTCCGCCCCACTCATCACCTCAAACACCACATGGGGGCCGAGCGGATCTCCAGCCGACTCTGCCTACCTGATCACGAACACCAT
>JANMQY010000130.1:0-8213 GCA_031370785.1 Candidatus Eiseniibacteriota bacterium
ACGATGATGACGTTCTTCGCGGTCAACATCTGGCTCACCCAGGTGCTCTACCCGCGCCCCGAGCAGAAGGCGGCGCTGGCCTTCGCGCTCTCCGCCAACGGCCTCGCGTTCGCGCTCCCGAGCGTGATCGCCGCTCCGATCGCGGGCGCGTGGGCCGACCGTCACGACCGGCGCCGCACGATGCTCGCGGCCAATCTGGTCGCGGCAACGCTCGGGCTCGCGCTGGTCGCGCTGCTGCTCACGAATCGTCTGGGTCTTGGCGGTCTGCTCGCAATCATGGCGCTCTATTGCCTGACCGGCGCGTTCCATCTCGCTTCGTTCGACGCATCGGTGTCGATGCTGGTGAGCCCGGAGCGTCTGCCGCGCGCCAACGGAATGATGCAGTCCATCTGGGCGCTCTCCGGAATCCTCTCGCCAGCCGCGGCGGCCGTGCTCATCTCGCTGCCGGTGCTGGCACGGCGTGGCGCGCCACTCGGACCCTTCGGCCACTGGCTCGCGGGCCTCGAGAGCGGCGTGCCGTTCGCGATCCTCGCCGACGTGGTCTCGTTCGCGATCGGCGCGCTCGCACTCGCACTCCTCGACATTCCTTCGCCCAGGCGCGAGGACCTCGCGCACGCCGATCCGGCCAGGCGCAAGAGTCTGTGGGCGGACATCCGGCTCGGAGCGGACTACATCCTCCATCGCCCGCCGCTGCTGTGGCTGCTCGCCACGTTCGCGGTGGTCAACCTGGTGTGGTCGCCGATCCTGGTCCTGCAGCCGCTGTTCCTCAAGTTCGACCTCGCCGCCGACTGGAAGGCGCGCGGCATGAATTTCGAGGCCGCGCTCGCGGCGCTGAGCGTTTCCAATAGCGCGGGCGGAATCGCGGGCGCGGTCGCGATCAGCGTGTGGGGTGGGCTCAAGCGCCAGCGCATTCTCGGGGTACTCGCGCCGATCGCGCTGCTCGGCTTCGCACTGATCGGATTCGGCGCGGCGCGGCGCCTCGATCTCGCGTGCGCGATGCTGTTCCTGATGGGGCTGCTCCTACCCGCGCTCAATGCGCACTCGCAGGCGATCTGGCAGACCCAGACGCCACCCGAGCTGCAGGGGCGGGTGTTCTCGGTGCGCCGGCTGATCGCGCAGTTCACGGTGCCGATCGGCACCGGATTCGGTGGACTGATCGGCGGCCTGTTCCACCCGGGGCTCGCCATGATATGGATGGGCGCGGCCGGCACCGCATTCGCGGCCGCTCAGTTCTTCAATCCGGCGTTGCGCCACGTGGAGGACAAGGCCGCGCTCGATGCCATGGCCGAACGCGCCGGCACCACGCCGCGATAGTGGCGTTCTGGTGGTCGCGCGCGCTCGGCCTCACACCCGTTTCGCTTCAGCGCGCGCCGAAGTCGAAGCGCTGCCGGCACCACACCGCGATCGGGCGGCCGCTCTGGAGCGCCGGATAGAAGCGCATGCCGAGCGCGCACGCGGTCGCGGCCGCGACCAGCTCCGGGTCGGCGCTTCCCTCCGCCCACAGCGCATCGGTCACCTCGCCCGATTCATCGACCCGCACGTCCAGCTCGACTTCGGCGCGACGCGCGTGATCCGGAAGCACCAGCGCCGGCGCCGAGCGCAGGATCGGCGGCTTGATGTCGTCGGCGATCTCGAGCGGCGGCGGATCGAAGTGCGGCGCAATCGTGTCGCTCGTCACTTCGGGCGCGGGCAGTCCCGGTGCACCGGCGTGCGCCGCGCTCCCGGACGTGCCGAGAGTGCTCCGCTCGGACGCGACGCCCGAGAGCCACACCCGCGCTTCGGGCGGCGGGCGGACCGGCAGACGCTCGCGCTGCGCGCTGTCGGCGAGCACCCGCACCGCCAGCGCATGCGGCGAGTGATCGGGGCTGGAGCGACGCCCGCATGCGACGAGCAGGAACGCGAGCGTGAAGGCGCTCAGCGGAAGAAGGCGACGGCACATGCCGCCGACGCTACGGATGGCGGCCGGCGCCTGCAAGTTGCCCGCGCGAGGTTCGAGCGCATCGCGCACTCCCTTGAGGCGGCCGCGGCGCTGGGCTAGAGTCTGCGGGTCATCGATGCGCCGCGGCCGTTAGTCGCAGTCCCCCTCATCGAGGTCACCGTGACTCCGCGTGAACGCGTCTGGTCCGCTCTTCGGGGTGAGCCGCTCGACCGCCCGCCGGTCTCCTTCTGGGGCCACTTCTACCATCGCGAGTCCTCCGCCCGTGATCTGGTGGACGCGACCCTCGAGTTCCATCGCGAGTACGCGTGGGACTGGGTGAAGCTGAACCCGCGCAAGCATTATCACGTCGAGCCGTGGGGCGTGCGCTATCGCTACACGGGGCGTCCCGGCGAAAAGCCGGTGCTCGGGTCCTGGCCGGTGCATGGCCCGGAGGACTGGGCCACGATCACCGAGCGAGCGCACGATCGCGGCGCCCTCAGGGAGCAGATCGAGGCGGTGCGCATGCTGCGCGAGGGTCTACCGAAGGACGTTCCTTTCGTCGAGACCGTGTTCACGCCGCTCGCCATCCTCGGAGAGATGGTCGAAAACCCAAGCGTGCTCAGGCAGCACATGCTCTCCCATCCGAAGCAGGTCCGCGCCGCGCTCGAGGCCGTCACCTCCACCTTCGAGAAGTTCGTGCGCGCGGTCCTCGATGCCGGCGCCGACGGCATCTATCTCGCCACCGTCGACTGGGCGTCGCGCGACGTGATGAGTCCCGAGGAGTACCGCGAGTGGGCGCGCCCATTCGATCTGCGCCTGCTCGCCAGCGCGGCCGGCGCGCCATTCAACGTGCTGCACGTGTGCAAGCGGCGTAATCTGCTGCTCGAACTGGCCGACTACCCGGTGAGCGCGTTCTCATGGGCCGCGACGGATCCGTCGAACCCGACGCTGGCCGGCGTGTTCGCGCACATGCCGGGCGCGGTCATGGGCGGGATCACCGCGGACGACTCGCTGATGCAGTCCGACCCCGAGCGCTTCGTCGCCGAGTACAGGGGCGGGCTCGAGATGACCGGCGGCCGCCGCTGGCTGGTGGCTCCCGGCTGCTCGATCCCGCCGGGAACATCTGCCGTGAACCTGCGGGCGGTGCGCGCCGCGGTGGACGCCACCCGCCTCGCTGAAATGCGAATGCCATAGTCGAACCCTTCGGTTCACGCCCCTCTCCCCAAGGAGGCGCTGCGATGAAAACCACTGTTGCTGGATCGCTGGTGATGGTGCTGGCGTTGGCGTTGGCGCTGGCGCTCGGCCCCGCCCGCACCCTCGCTCAGGAAACCCGGACGCCGCAGCGTCCCGCTCCCACTCCCACGCCCCAGACCGCCGAACCCTCCCCGCACACTGGGGCGACCGTGACCGGACAGGTGTTCGTGGGCGAGCGAGCGCCCGACTTCGAGCTCGACGGCTCGAAGGGGCAGCCGGTCAAGCTCTCGCGGCTGCGTGGCGACTGGGTTCTGCTGGTATTCGCCGATCGCAAGGAAGACCTCGCGCCGCTGCGCGAGAGCTGGGCCGATCTGCGTCCGCTGGGGATTCAGCCGGTCGGGGTCTGCAACGAGAAGGCGCGCACACTCGAGATCTACAACGCTCGCAATCCGCTTCCGTTTCCGCTGCTCGCGGATGTGACCGGCGAGATCTCGGCGATGTACGGTCTGTACGACCACGCGCGCTCCAGCACGCGTCCCGGGTTCCTCGTGCTCGATCGCGAAGGCGTGGTGCGCATGGCCGTGCTCGGACAACAGCTTCCGGTGGGCGATATCACCCGGCTCGCGCAGTACGCAATCACCGGTCTCTAGATTTCGCGTTTGTCGACGGCCTTTCGGGTCGCGGCCGAACTCTGCCCACGAGTGAAACACTCCCGCCGCGGACTCAGTTTTTCTCCAGACGACGCCGATAACCTTCGCGTCGCACCTCCGCCACACACTGACGACTCCTCACACCGTTCCGGAGGTTTCACGTGCAGTTCCCCGGTTTTATCCTGGCCGCCGCATTGGTTGCGGCTGCTCCATTTCCGGCCACGGACGGCGCCAATCGTGCCCAATCGATGGCCGACGACATGCGAAAGCTGCAGAGCATCGGTCAGACCAGTATCGAGCCGTCCGAGACGCCGGTGACCATCGGCGACCCGGCGCCGGATTTCTCGTTCGAAGCGCACGACCGGCAATGGCTCCACCTTCACGATCTGCTGCTTCAGGGCAGCGTGCTGCTGGTGTTCGGCGCCGAGGATTCCGATCTGGTCGCGATCCAGGCTGAGCGTGACGCACTGCTCGATCGCGGTATCGTGCCGGTCGCGGTGCTGGATCGCCGCGACGGCGCCACATGGTCCGCGGCCCATCGCCTGAACCTGAAGTACAGCCTGCTCTCCGACCCGCGCTACGTGATCGCGGCGCAGTTCAACGTGCTCGACCCCAAGACGCACCATCCGGTCGGTTCGTGGTTCGTCGTGGATCGCAAGGGCATCGTGCGCGGCCTCAAGCGCGAGATGCTTCCTGCCGGCGGCTACCTGAAGCTCGCGACGGCTGCGCTGGCACTTCCCGAGTCCGGCATCTCGCTCCCCGCGCGCGCTCACTGAAGCCACCTCAACGCACGAGCCCGCTCGCATCGCGAGCGGGCTCGTGGCATTTCAGGAAACGCCGCGCCTGCCGGGGCGCCTTACGCCGCGCCGCGCTCGTCCACGGACTCGCTCACCTGGCGCAGCACGCGCTCGACGTCGGTGATCGAGAATGGCTTGGGCATCACGTAGTCCACGCCCTTCGCCTGTGCCGCCGCACCCTCGAGCTGGTAGCCCCAGCCGGTCACGAGCACCACCGGCATCAGCGGGCGCTGTGCCTTGACGCCGACTGCCACTTCCCAACCGTTGACATCGGGCATGCCGAGATCGGTGAACACCACGTCGAACTCGGCGGATCGGAACGCATCGATCCCGGCCGCCCCGCCGAGCGCCACCTGCACGTCCTGCCCGAGCGCGACCAGCAGGTCCGCGAGCACGGCCAGCACCGGCTCCTCGTCGTCGACGACCAGCGCGCGCAGCCGCGGCAGCGGCCCGGTGCCAGTTCCGTGATCGCCGGTGTCCGCGGCGCCTCCGGCAGGGAAGCGCAGCGTGAATTCGGTGCCCAGGCTCGGCTCGCTGCTCACCTCGAACGAGCCGCGGTGCCGGGTCACGATTCCGTAGGCCACCGACAGGCCGAGGCCGGTGCCCTTGATCTGCTTGGTGGTGAAGAATGGGTCGAAGATCTTGCCCCGGGTGTCCGCGTCCATGCCCATGCCGTTGTCGCGGAAGCGCACCTTCACGTGCTCGCCCTCGCATTCGCTGTTCACCGAGAGCTTGCCGCCCCACGGCATGGCGTCCACGGCGTTGAGCACCAGGTTGGTGAACACCTCGCGCAGCTCGGATGCGTTGCCCGCGATCGGACGGGACGCGTTGAGGTCGACGTCCACGTCGATGCTCACGCCCCGGCGCTTGGCGCCGGCTTCCCACGCGGTGCGCGTCAGCTCGAGCACGCCCATCAGCACTTCGTTCACGTCGAGGGTCTCGAAGCGCTCGTCCTGGCGCACGCGGGTGAACTCCTGCACCCGGCGCACCGTGTGAGCGCCGTCGAGCGCGGCCTGCTCGACCACTTTCAGCTGGCGGCGCAGCTCGGGGTCGTCGCTGCTCTTGAGCAGGAGCTGGGTGCGGCCGAGGATTGCCGCGAGGACGTTGTTGAAGTCATGCGCCACGCCCCCGGCCATCTCACCCAGCGCATTCAGCTTCGCCGACTGGACCAGCTGCGACTGGGTCTCGCTGAGCTTGTCGAACGCGTTCTTCATCTGCTCGAACAGGCGGGCGTTCTCGATTGCGGTGCTGCACTGCGCGGCAAAGAGGGTCGCCATCTCGAGGTCTTCGTCCACGAAGTAACGTGCGCCGTAGCGCATCATCGTGATCACGCCGAGCACGCGCTCGCGTGACAGCAGCGGCACGCACATCAGCGAGCTGAGGTCGACCGGAGGCGTGTTCGGAATCGTGATCGCGCGCGGATCATTCTCCGCATCGTTCACGATCTCCCCGCGCCCGGTGAGCGCGACCATGCCGGTAATGCCCTCGCCGAGCCGCAGCCTGCACCCCATCATCTCTTCGTAGTAGTTCTCCACCTCACACACCGCCGGCTTGAGCAGCCCCTCCGACTCATCGAGCAGGAATACCGTGCACTCATCGGTGCGGATCACCTGGCGCACCTGCTGCGCGATCGTGGTCAGCACGACCTTCAGATCGAGCGAGTTGACCAGCGCGTGGCTCACGGTGAGAAGTGCGGCGAATTTCTCCTTCTGCGTCATCTCGTGGCGGAGAAGCTCGCTCAGCGACGCATCCGCGATGGCCTCGGCGGGATTCGGACGCAGCGTGACGAACCAGCCGTCGATCCCCTCCTGCGCGAATTTGATCCGCGAGCACAGCAGCTCCTGATCGGGCCGGGCGGCGAGGCGCAAGCGGGCCAGATGCAGGCCGCCATTGTCGTCATGCGTCACCTGGCGGGACGCGGTTTCGCGAGACTCGGGTGCGAGCCAGTCGAGAAATGTGGTCCCCTCGACCGCCGACCATGGCTTTCCGAAGAGTTCGGCCGCAGTGCGGTTGCAAAGCCGGATGCGCTGGGTGTGGTCCACCAGCAGCAGCGCTCCCGGAATCGCATCCATCAGCGGGCGCACCACCGCGTCGAACTCCGGCGGGGCCGCTTCCTCGAGGGACTCGCCGGGCATCAGAAGGACGGCGACCGCACGGCCCGCCCGCGAGACTGGAAGTCCGCTCGCAATCCATTTGCGCACAGCATTATGTGCGGTTTCGACCACGCTCCACGTGTCGGGGAGGGCGCGTTCCAGTCGGTCGAGCAGCGCTTCGGCCTCTTCGCGCGCACGACCCGCTCCGAAGGAGGGGGCAAGCTCGCGCGCCACCGCCTGGGCAATGCCTAGCCGATGGCGCTGCAGGAAACGCACGACGAACGGTGGCAACAGACCTCCGAGGATAAAAGGTTAGGCGGGTTATCGGCCGGCCGGCGCAGCGCTTGATGCAACTCTGGGCGTCGTCGAAGGGCCGAGGATCGGCATCACAGGCCTGCCCGCGAGCATGGCATCCGGTTGACCCGCCGCGACGCATGACCTAGCGTGCGGCACATCGGCTCCCGCGGCCCGTCCGGGGAGCCGTTCGCGTGCCCGGCGCTCCCGGTGGAGCTACTTTCATGCTCAGCCGTATCCGTACCGCCGCGCTGTGGGGTCTCGAAGCCTTTCCCGTCGAATGCGAGATCGACCTGGGTCCCGGCCTCCCGGGCTTCGTGCTCGTGGGCCAACCCGACGGCACCGGACGCGAGGCTCGCGAGCGCGTGTGGCCGGCATTGCGCAACGCCGGCTTCCAGCTTCCCGACCGGCGCGTCACCGCGAACCTTGCGCCCGCCGATCGCCGCAAGGAAGGTGCTTCGGCCGACCTCGCCGTCGCGCTCGGCGTCCTGATCGCCATGCGCCAGGCGCCGGATGAGCGCCTCGCGGGCGCCGCGGCACTCGGCGAACTTTCGCTGGACGGCGCGCTGCGTGCGGTGCGCGGCACGCTGAGCCTGGCCGAAGCGGTGTGGCAGGCGGGCGCGAGCACTCTGCTGTGCGCGAGCGCCGGGGCCCCCGAAGCTGCGCTCGTCGAAGGGCTCCGCGTGATCCCGGTCTCGAGTCTGGGCGAGGCGGTGGAATGGTTGCGCGGCGTCGAAGTCGAGCGCGCGCTGGCCGCGCCGCCCGATTCGGCGCATGAGGCCGACGGCGACTTCGCCGATGTGCGCGGTCAGGCGATGGCCCGCCGTGCGCTCGAGATCTCCGCGGCGGGCGCGCATCACGTGCTCATGGTCGGTCCGCCCGGCGTCGGCAAGTCCATGCTCGCGCGCCGCGTGCCCGGCATCCTTCCACCGCTCGAGAACGACGAGGCGCTGACCGTGACCCGGCTTCATTCCGCGGCCGGACTCAGGCCACCCGGGCACGGCATGATGCGCATGCGCCCATTCCGCGCGCCGCACCATTCGCTCTCTCGCGCAGGACTGATCGGTGGCGGCTCACCTCCCAGGCCCGGCGAGCTGTCGCTGGCGCATCACGGCGTCCTGTTCCTCGATGAGCTCAGCGAATATCCGCGCACCCTGCTCGATGCGCTACGCGAGCCGCTCGAGACCGGATCGGTGTGGATCGCGCGCGCGAGCGGCACCGCGCGATTCCCCGCGCAAGCGCTGGTGGTCGCGGCGATGAACCCGTG
>JANMQY010000035.1:0-6141 GCA_031370785.1 Candidatus Eiseniibacteriota bacterium
CTTCGCCCGCACCGGCTTGGTCGAAGGCGGCTCGGTCACGGTCCACTCCGGCCGCTCCGGGAAATCCGGATGGCTGAGCGCGCGCACCGCGAGCGCCCAGTCCGCAGCCTCGAGCCCGGCCTTCTCGAGATTCTCGCGGAACGCCTGGATGCCGCGCCGCGCCGAGTCGCGATACTTGTCATCGCCGGTGATGCTCGCGAGCTCGCTCAGGAACAGCGCGGTGCGCGCGTTTTCATCGGGCACACGGGCGGCGCGCCTGGTCTTGCCTTTCTTGTCGGGCACGGCCTGGGTACGCCAGCCGCCCTTCTCCCGATCCTCGAACCTGGCGAGCACGAGGTCGCCGATGGCACGCGCGCGTTCCAGGTCGCCGGCGCGACCACCCAGGTGGGCGCCCAGCACGTAGGCACGGCCCATCTCGGCCTGATCCACGAGCTGGGGCGCGGCGAGTGCAAGGCCCGTCGCTCCGTGACGCATCATCCCGAAATCCGCATCCCAGTTCTCGGTCCACGCGCGGTCCAGGCTCCTGAGCGCAAAGTCGCGCACGCGCGGATCCGCGCTCGCAGCAGCCCAGTCCAGGTAGGCATGGATCGCCGCCCCGTTCGACTCGGGCACGAGTTCGCGATCGCCGATCTGGCCGGCGACGAAGCCGCCGCGCGCATCCAGCAGCACGCGGTCGAAGAAGTCGGCGATCATCGCCGCCTTCCTGCGATATTCGTTGTCGCCGAACACGCGCCACGCGTCGATCAGGTTCTCGAAGCGCTGCGAGTTGGACCAGGTGCGCTTCTCGAACGAAGCGTGCATCGCGTCGGCCTGGCGGCTCTTCTCGATGAATCCGCCTCCGACCGAGTCGTACATGGTCCAGGACCAGTCGAGGCTCTGGCGCGCACGCGCCATCCACAACGCGTCGGCCCGATCGTGGGCCATGATGAGCGCGAGCCGGATCGCGGAGGTCGCGGGCGCATCTCTCCGGGCGAAGCCGCCGTGTCCGCTGTCGAAGGCGGCTGCGACGTGCCCGGTGAGGAAAGCGTAGTACACATCATCTTCGGATGGGGCGGCGAAGGCGCGCGGAGCCGCGGCCGCGACGAAGATCGCGGCCAGGGCAAGCCTGAGCAGGATGTGGCGCATATGAGTTTCGTCCTCCGTGACGGCCATTCCATGACGGCATGACGCGGTGCATGCGCCGCGGCGTCTTTCGAATTCAGGGTCTGATGATATTGAGCAGCGCGACCGCGACGCCCATCAGGCTCTCCCCCGCGATGATGCCCGAGGAAACCGGAACGATGTACTGCTCGGCCTTCTTCGGGCTCCTGCGGGTGAAGATCAGCGCGGCCAGCGCGCCGATGAACATCGAGATCGAATTGAATCCGTTGATGGTGAAAGCGAGTCCGAGGCCGGTCGCCGCCGGAATGAATTTCTTCTGCTTCGGGAACATCTTCTCGAGCAGCGGGAGGATGATGCCGATCAGCCCGCCGCATACCAGTCCGATCCGCGCGGTCGCGGGCAGCGCGCCGACGCCTTTCGAGAGCAGCTCGGCCACTCCGCGCCACACCAGCGCCGCCGGCGCCGGCCAGCGCTCGGTGCCGAGCATGGACGCGTCCGGGATCAGGATGAAGTAGACCGGGACCACGACGAGCCCGCCCGCGAGCACTCCGAAGAACTGCGCGATGAATTGCTGGCGCGGGTTCGCGCCCAGCAGGTAGCCGCTCTTCAAGTCGGTGAGCAGGTCCCCGGCGTGGCTGCACGCGCCGGCGGTGATGTTCGCGGTCATCAGATTCGTGCTGATGTCACCGGGCTTGATCGCGCCAAAGGTGAGCTGGGTGATCTTGCTGAGCGGCCCGGTCGGGGTCACGTCGGTTTCGCCGGTCGCGCGTCCCGCCACCACCACCAGGAAGAAGGTCGCGATCACGGCGATCACTCCCATCCACCACACCACGTGGAACAGCAGGTTCGCGAGCAGAACGGTGAGCGCGCCCAGCACTAAGAAGCCGCCGATGAACCAGGTGCCCGGCACTTCGATCCGATCCATGGGATCCGATCCCGCGCTCTGGCGCTTCATGAAGGCGGTGATCGTGCTGAATGCGCGCGCCACCGACTTCCAGTTCATGAAGAACAGCAACAGCCCCGAGGTCACCATCATCGGCACCCCGATCCACAGGCTCCACGACGAGATCCTGCGGAACGAGGCGGCGGTGATGTCGCCGCTGTTCAGCATGATCGGCGCAAGGATCACGTAGTTGACCACCGCCCCCAGCAGCATGCTCCAGGTCTGGCGGAATCCGATGATCGCGCCGGCCGCGACGAACAATAGGGAGCCCTCGAGCGACATCGTGACCTGGTTGAGGTAGAGCGGCGCGTCCTTCCAGGTTCCGATGCGGATGCCGCTCGTGCCCCAGGTCGACTCGACGTGCGGCAACCGGAGCCACGAGAGCCAGCCGTCCTTCGGCCCGAACAGGCTCTTGATCGGCGCCCAGCCCGGCATCCACGAGATCGGCGTGGTCTGCGTCCAGCTGAATTCGAAGTCACGCAGAATGGTGATCACGGCGCCGAGCAGTCCGCCGACCCCAAGCGCCTTCGCCTGACGCGAGGCCTCACCGCCCTGCGCGTGCAGCGTGCGCAGGGTCGTCGCGGCGGCGATGCCGCTCGGGAACGGCAGCTTCTCGATGTTGATCATCTGCCGCTTGGCCGGCACCGCGAGGAACACCCCGAGCATGGAGATCACGACGATCCACGGAATGAGCCACAGCAGGCGCATTCCGAAGCTCGCGGGTATGGCGTTCGGATCGAGCATCATCAGCGCCGGGATCGCATTCACCAGCCCGGCGCTGGTCATGTAGCCGGCGGCCGATGCGCACGACTGCATGCAGTTGTTCTCGAGGATGCTGTAGGGGCCGAAGACCCTGGGAAACAGCCGGTGAAGGGTGGCGAAGATGGTGTACGCGAGGATGCACGAGGTGATCGCAACTCCCAGGCTCCAGCCGGCCTTGAGACCGACGTACACGTTGGAAGTCGACATGACCATGCCGAGCAGCATGCCCATGATCACCGCGCGCCGGGTGAGCTGGGGCACGCGATCGCCCTGATACACGGTCTCGAACCATTCGCGCTCGATCTGTTCCGGCGTCTGCTGCTGCGCGCGCTCAGGGACGGCTGCGGTGGCCAATGGTGGGCTCCTCGCCAGGGTCGGACGGCCTCGAAGGATTGCGACGGCGGTCAGGTTGGCGGAATCCGCCCCGCATGCACAAGCCGAAACTGTCCCGACCGTGGCCGGCAGTCGTCTCACCGCGCGAGCGCCGCATGCTCGCGAAGCGCCGCCGCTTCGGCCGGATGGCGCCGTTCCAGCGCCGCGGCCAGGCGTGCCAGTCGCGCGGGATCGCCAACCCGGTCGAAGTAGAAGCGCTCGAGGCGCGGGAGATCCGCGCGCAGCTGCGCCTCGCTCATCCCGTCCGCAGCGGCGATGATCTGATCCACGACGTAGGCGATGTCGAGATACCGGGCGCCGCGCCGGCGCATCTCCTCGAGCAGGGTTGTATCCCAGTACACGATCCGCCCGGGCACTTCGCCGAACACGATCGGCAGGTAGGGCAGCGAATCATCGAGCGAGAGCGTGGTCGCGGCCACCTGTTCGAGTGTGAAATTCACGTGACGGGTTTCGAGCAGATACCAGATCGGCGCGACCTTCTCGTGCCCGACGCGCCCGCGCTTCGCCAGCGCAAGGTGGGCGACGGTGCGGTCGGTGAGCCCGGTATGTGCTTCGATCGCCACCGCGGGATCGGCATACCAGGCGAGCGAGGCCTGGGAGCCGACGATCGCGATGCGCACCGGCAGTCCCGAAAAGTAGTGGCCGAGGCTCTCGCCCTGCCGCCGTCTCTGTTCGAGACTGCTGCGGGTATAGAACGCCCACTCGTGCACGATGCCGCCGACCATCTGCCCGGGCGGGAACGGATCGCGCGCGAGCGCGAGCGCCGCCAGAGCGGCGGCACCACCCGTGGCCTCGAGCCACAAGCGTCGCCGAGCGAGCCGCGCGACTCCGTACTCGAGAAGGATCGACAGGAAGGGCGCGGCCGGGAGCAGCAGGCGAGCGAACATGAAGTCGCCGCCGACCCGGGTCACGAACAGGATCTGCGCCAGCGCGAGCGCCGCAGCCAGCACCATCGCGGCATCCGCAGTCGAGCGGGAAGCGGCGCCGCCTGAGGACGGCGGTGCCTCCGGCATGAGTCGAGCGAGCGCGGCCAGCGGTAGCGAGGCCGCGAGCACCCAGTACTTGCGAAAGAACAGGCTGGTGTAGAGCCAGCCCTGGCTCCACCACGCAAGCGCCGCCGATTTCGCGTAGTAGGTATTCGGCAGCACGTCCCCGTAGTAGGCGAGCTTCCACACCGCGTACGGAAGCCAGGCGAGGAGGAACATCCCGACGTATCCGAAAGCCAAAGCCCGCCGGGGCCGGCGCGCCCACATCGCGTATAGCGCGCCCAGTCCTGCGGGCATCAACCCTTCCGGTCGCGTCATCGCAGCCAGCGCGAACACCAGTCCTGCCGCCGCCGCGCCGCGCGGTCCGCGACCTTCATCGATCAGCAGCGACCACCCGAGCACGATCAGGAACGTGTAGAGCGCGGCCTCGAGCCCGCCGGTCGCGAAGACGTTCCAATCCGCGATCAGCGCCATGCCCAGCGCCGCGAGCGGAATCGTCGATGACCTGCCGGTCACGTGAGGCCGGTAGAAGCCGAGCAGGGCGATGGTCGAGACGTAGAGGACCACGCCCCAGCCGACGCTCCAGGTTTCGGGAGCGACGCCGAGCCTCAGACCGAAAGCGGTCCACAGGGTCCACAGGAAGTTGGAGTAGCCCTCGACCCGTTCTCCGGCGTTGTAGACCAGGCCCAGACCGCGAACCAGGTTGCGCGCGTAGCGGAAGGAGATGAACGCGTCGTCGCACAGCCAGGTGCGGCGCAGCGCGACGAACGCACCCCACGCACACGCCGCGACGGTGAGCGTCCGCGCGAGCCGCGGACTCAGGGCTTCACGAATCCGAGCCAGCGCGTCGCCCGATCGCGATCCGGTCCGGCCGGAGCGCGGAGCACGTACGCGGTCAGCGCCGCATGCGCCGCGAGCGAGCGCGAGTGCGTGGGATGCGCCTGCCACGCAAGGTAGCGCTGCTCGGCCACGTGGAAGCGCACTTCGTGCTCGGCCGGCTTGCCCCGGACCAGCGGCATTACGCGCTCCCACGCATTCGCCGCCGCTTCGAAGTGCGACGCCGAGCCGTCTTTCGCGGCATCGGTGCTGATCCGCTGCGCCTCGCTCACGAGCTGGTCGAGCGTGCTCGCCGACGGCCCGGTGCCATAGAGCGACTTGGTGAAGCCCGAGGTGTTCCGCGCGCGCTTGTCGAGCGATGCAGTCGGTCCGGGAGAAGCGCTATCGCGTGGGCCGAGTGCGTTCGGCGCGACACCATCGCGCGGGGGCGTCACGTACGAGTATACGGGCGTGGATGGCGCACCGGACGGCGGCGCCTGTACCGCGGCCGAGCGCACGACCAGCGCCATCTCGGAGCTGCGCTCGGTCACCGCGACCGGACGGCGCAGCTCCTCGTAGCCCTCCGCCATCACCACCACGGTGCGATCCCCGATCGGCGCGCGAATGCAGAAGTGCCCGCTCGCATCCGTGCGCGTCGAAACCCCGGTCTCGGCGACGCGCACTTCGGCCGCGCTCACCACGCGTCCGCTGTTGTCGAGCACCTGCCCGCACAGCTCGGTGCCGGCGGCCTGCTTCTCATCGATCACCAGCGAGCGCTTCGCCTGGGCGTCCACGGGCCGGACAGGAGCGTGCTCCTCACGCTCCTGCGTGCGCGAAGCCACCGACGGCGTGGTGATGCTGTGCGGCGCGGGCAACGGCGGGGCCGCCTTCGCCGTCCTGCGCGACGCGGTCGGCGCGCTGGCAGACGGCGCAGGCTCGCTCGCAGAGGGTGTCGATGCACTCGAAGGTGCCGGTCCGCCGGACGCAGGCGAAGACGCAGGCGCGCTCTTCTGCAACAGCGGGGCGGTGTCCGGGCCCGGCGGCACGCCGGAAGGTGCGGACGAGGCGCCCGGGCTCTGCGTGGTCGGGGCCGCACCCATCGGCTCGGCCTTGCGCTGCTTGATCACGCGCCGCCCACCG
>JANMQY010000144.1:0-114600 GCA_031370785.1 Candidatus Eiseniibacteriota bacterium
CGTCCACGTTCGTGATGACTTCAGCAAGGTTTTCGACCGGATCGGGGTAGCCCTGCTTCCACGTCGCATCGATCCCGAGCGGGCCGCGGCACTCGAGCCACGCACCACGGGTCTCGACGGCGGCTGGCACGATGTCGCGCGCGCAGTCGAAGCGCGTGAAGATGCCCCACAGCAGCATCTCGTCGTCTTCGAGCGGAACATCCGCACTTACCGCGACGATCAGGCGCACGGCAGCGTACTCGGGCTGCCGGACCATCCGCTCGATCACTGCGCGCCCTCCGCCCGCGACCTGCACCACCAGCATGCCGCCCCATGCGAGGCGGTGCGCCTTCACTTCGGGCGCATGCTGGCGCGGATCGGCGATCGCGGTCAGCGGCGGCGCGGGCGCGCGGCCGGGCTTGCTCTGCGCATCGAGCACCATCTTGCTGCCGAGATTCATCGTGTAGCTGGTGAAGTCGAGAGTGTCGAGCGGCACGCCCGGCAGCAGGAGGAAGTCCTCGGCCGGATCGAAGTTCCTCGCGAGCGCGGCGAACACCGCGGCGCGATCGCGAGGATGGACGCCGGCGTCCACCAGGATGATCGCCTTGGTGAGCGAGAGCTGCCCGGTGCCCATCAGTCCGAGCGCGGTCTTCTTCGCCTCCTTCGCGAAGCGATTCTCAACCGCGACCACCAGCAGATTGTGGAATCCGGCTTCGAAGTAGGCCCACAGGTCGCGGATCTCGGGATGGATCACCTTGAGCACGCCGGTGAACATCTCCTGCACCGCCTCGCCCATGAACTTGTCCTCCTGGGGCGGCTTGCCCACCACGCTCGCCTGGAACACCGGCTTTCTGCGATGCGTCACATTCTTGACGTGGAAGACCGGGAAGGGCGCGGCGTGCGAGTAGTGGCCGAAGTGATCGCCGAACGGGCCCTCGAGGTGGCGCTCGTTGGGCGGCACGATGCCCTCGATTACGAACTCGACGTCGGCCGGTACCAGCATGCGCAGCGACCGCGAGCGAGAGAGCCGCGTCGGTGAGCCGCGCAGGAAGCCCGCGAACGCCAGCTCGTCGATTCCTTCGGGCAGCGGCGCCACCGCGGAGAGCAGGGTCGCGGGATCGGCGCCGACCGCGACCGCGACTTCGAGCGGCTCGCCGCGCTTCTCGGCGACGTGAAAGTGAAACCCTCCGCCTTTGCCGATCTGCCAGTGCATGCCGGTGGTCCTGGCGTCGTAGAGGTGCATGCGGTAGATCCCGAGGTTGCGCTTGTGCGTGTCGGGATCTTCGCTGAGCGCGAGCGGGAAGGTGATGAAGCGCCCGCCGTCCTTTGGCCATAGCTGCAGGATCGGAAGCGACTCGAGACTGGGCCCGAGCTGATGAGTCTGAGCCGGACCCATGGTGAGTTGCTTCGGGCGCGAGGCCAGGATGCGTCGCGCGCTGCCGCGCAGGCGCCACAGGTCGGCAAGACCCTTCGGCGGCAGCGTGTGGAAGATCTCCTCGATTTCGGCGCCGACCGAAGCCGCGCTGCGGCCGATCGCCCATTCGATCCGGCGTCGCGCCGCCAGCACGTTGACCGCGAGCGGAAACCGGGCGCCGCGCACGTTCTCGAACAGCAGAGCAGGCCCTTCGTTCCGGGCCTCGCGGCATGCGATCTCGGTGATCTCGAATGCCCAGTCCACCTCGCGCTTCACGCGCTTGAGATCGCCGCGACGCTCGAGATCGGAGAGGAATTCGCCCAGCGAGCGGAAGCCGGTCACTCCAGCTCCGCGTCGCGCCAGCCGTCGCCCGCCGCCTCGCCCAGCACCCCGAGCACCTTGTCGGTGAAGCCGCGCACCAGCTCGTCCATATTCTTCGGGTTCCGGTACCAGGGCGGCGAGATCGGCATCACCACCACGCCTTCACGCGACAGCTTGAGCGCGTTCTCGAGCGCAATGCTCGAGAGCGGCGTCTCACGAACGCACACCACGAGGCGCATGCGTTCCTTGAGCGCAACCGAAGCGGCGCGGGTGATCAGCGTGTCGGCGATTCCCGCCGCGATCTTGGCCAGGGTGCTCGCACTGCACGGAATGATCACGAATGCCGCATAGCGATTGCTCCCGGAAGCGAAAGGCGCTGCGAGGTCGGCATCGGCGTAGACCTTCTTCACGTGCGGCTCGAGGTCGGAGGGCTTGAGACCGGTCTCGGAGTGCAGCACCTGGCGCGCCCAGTCGGAGAGCACCAGATACTTCTCTCCGGGGCACTGCTTCACGAAGTCCACGCCGAACACGCTGCCCGAGGCGCCGGTCATTCCGATCAGATAGCGCGCCACCTAGAACCCTCCTCCCGCGAGCCGGGCGAGGAGCACGATCGCAAGCACCGCGAAGCCCACCCACACGTTCACCTTGAAGAACGCGAGGTTCACGTCCTCCGCCCACTTCTGCTCGAGCCTGAGCAGGAAGTTCGTGACCACGCACAGCAGGAACGGCGCGATGACCAGTGGCAGTGACTTCCCTGCGAGCGGGCCGACCAGCAGGATCGCAATCGGAATCAGGAGGTAGGAGGCCAGATTGTGGAGCATCGCCGAGACGCGCAGCGCACGTGTGCGCCCGAGCCACGCGACCATCGAGTGCACGCCGTTCGCACGATCGAAATCCTCATCGAGAGTCGCGTAGATGATGTCGAAGCCCGTGACCCACACCAGCGCGAACGCGGCCAGCCACAGCGCCACCGCCGGGTACGCGAGATCGGGATGCGCGGCCGCGTAGCCGGCGAGAGGCGCGAGCGCAAGCGCTGCGCCCACTCCAAAGTGACAGAACGGCGTGAAGCGCTTGAGGTAGGGATAGAGCGTGAACACCGCGAGCGGCACCGGCGATACCCTGAGAAACCAGGGCCCGAGCGTCGCGCACGCGGCGACGTAGGCAGCGACGCTCGCCACGAGCAGCGCCCACGCTTCGAAGAGCTTCATCTTTCCGCTCGGAAGCTCGCGCGCCCGGGTGCGCGGATTGAGCGAGTCGAGCCGGCGATCGACGAGTCGATTGATTGCCATGGCGGCGGTGCGCGCGCCCACCGCCGCGATCAGGAGCAGCCCCCAGCGCTTCGGGCTCAGCGCCGGCCCGGGAGCGCTGAACACTCCGGCCAGGATCAGCGGCAGCGAGAACAGAGTGTGCTCGAAGCGCACGACCGAGGCGGACGTGCGCGCGCGGGACAGCGGAGTGGTGGGCTGGGGAACGCTGGCCATGGGCTCTCGGGGCGCGCCGGGAAGCACCCCGGCGAACGCGGACCGCAGAGACTAGGCGGCGGCGCGTCCCCCGTCGAGAAGATTTCCATCCGGCGAGGAATCCACCGATCCGCAGGAGTCGGGCGCCGCCTCTGGCGGCGAGGAACCGTGCATCCCGGACTCGGGCTCGGAAGGCAGCTCTGCCAATCCAGCGAGAACGGTATCGATCGAGAGACAGAGCGTAGGCAGCTCGGGCGTGAGCCGCTGCGGCACCGAGGCGAACTCGCCGAGCTCGACCGTCGCGCCCGCCAGCGCCACCGTCTCACGAGCGGTGGAACCGCTCCCGACCGCCCAGCGGACCTGCCCGAACACCACGATCCAGCGCAGGTGGTTGCCCGCCTCCAGCTCGCATGCCTCGAGGTCGAACAGTCGCAGGCGCGAAGCCTCCGCGGCGCGAGAGAACGCCGCCGGTGCGAGGCTCAGCAGCATGGCCGAGGTGGTTGCGGCCGCCGGGTCGACCGGCGCCGAGCCGCGCTGGGCCAGCGAGAGGAACCACTGGTGCATGGCCATGTAGCGCTTCGCATGCTGGGCGCTGGTCGGGTGCAGCTCGTCGAGCCGGCGTTGCGTTGCCATCGCGCCGATCAGATCGCCGCGTCCGACCGCGAGCGGCAGCATGCGCTCGTACTGAAGCAGGGCAAGCCCGCGGTTGTCGAGCTTGACGTACAGCTCGGCCAGCAGAAAGCGCGCGGCCAGATCGTGCGGATCCTCGTCCACCACGGGGCGCGCCATCCGGACACACTCGTACCAATCGCGCTCGCGATAGGGAACCAGGATGTCCTGCCAGAGCGCGTGGTTTGGATTCACCGGCGGTACCCCTGAAGGCTGCGAAAGGCGGGTGGCAAGGACGGAGTCTTGGGAAGAGGTATCGGCAATTGGAGGGCGCCGCTGAAGGGTGCCCCGAGGCCCCGCGGGGCCCCTGTTCCGCAGTCACCGACAGCGTTCCGCCCGCCCGGGAGGCGCTCCGAATCGCATCTCGTTCATGTTGCGGCTGCGGCGCTCTGCTATCCTTCCCGCCGGTTCCTGCCGCAGGAGCGCTCCTTGGCTCGCGCGGCCCATTGGTCCCGAGATCCGTCATCGCGCCATGACCGTTCCCAGCTGGCCCCTGCAGAGAATCTGCGCGCTCATGCTCGTTCCCGCGCTGCTCGGGATCGGAGTTCACGCTGCGTGCGCCCAACGCGCCTCGATCCCGGGACGCTCGGCGGCGACGCGCCGGACTGCCGCACGCGAAGCCACCGAGATCGGCACCGTCCAGTTCGACGCCATCCGCGCGATCGAATTCGACGCTGGCGACGGTGCGGTCGAATTGGACGCTGGCGACGGTGCGACCACCCTGTCCTATCCGGGAGAGGTGCACGCGGGCGAGGTTGTCGAACTGCGCTGGTCGACCCCTCCGGCTGACGTCGAGGAGCTCGAGGTCATGCTCTCGCTGGACGGCGGCCGGACCTACGACGTGCGCATCTCGCCCGAAATCGATCCGCGCGCAAGAGTGTGGCGCTGGCGCGTGCCCAACCTGCCGTCTTCCGAGGCCCGCCTCCGCCTGCGTCTGGGATCGAGACGCGGCGAGCGCGAGGGTGCGCCGACGCGCGCGTTCACCATCCTGGGCGCCAGCGACCGACCCATCGAGCGGCGCCAGGTGCATGAGGGCCATTGGTGGGATGGCCCCGACGCCTTCGAACGCGTCGTCGCGCCCGCATCACTCGGGGCATCGGGAGAGTCGATTCAGTCCTCGGCACCGGAGCGCGCCGCGGCGCTTCCGCCGCGGGCGCCCGACGTCGCGCCCCGAACGGCGGCCTCCGAGCCCGCTTCGATTACGAACGTCATCGACTCAAGCACGTCTGCATCGGACGCGCCGCGCGCCGCGAGGTTCTTTCCGCTCAGGAATTGAATGGCCCGTCGAACCAATTGGATGTCGACGACGCTCACTTCTTTCGAGAGGACCTCTTCCATGATCACGCACGGACGAGCCGCCGCATGGCGGGCTCGCGATGGGATGATGCTGGCGGCCGCCCTCGCCGTACTGCTCCCGGCCGCATTCGCGCCGCGGACCGCTGAGGCCGCTGACGACGCACCGATGTCCATGAAGCACGATTCGACGAAGTACGAGATCGTGGTGTCCGCGACGCGGCGGATCAGCGATCCCGTCAATATTCCGAACGCCGCCTCGGTGGTGAGCGGGACCGAACTGCGCCGGCGCGGCGCGCACACCCTTGCCGACGCGCTGCTCGACCTCGTCGGCCTCGACACTGGCGACGGCTCGGACAACGGAATGCGCCTGCCGAATATCGGAATGTGGGGCCTCAAGGAATTCGATGCCCTGCTCATTACGGTGGACGGCGTGCCGGTCGGCGGGCCGTTCAATCCTTCGCTCGCTCAGATTCCGATCGAAGACATCGAGCGACTCGAGGTGGTGAAGGGTCCACAGGGCACGCTCTATGGCGTCTCGGCGTTCGCCGGGATGGTGCAGGTCTTCACGCGCGCGAGCGAGGACGGTCGAGGGCATGTGACCGGGGGCGGTGGCTCTTTCTCGGAGGTGCACGGCGACGCCACGTACAACCGATCATTCCCAAATGGCGTCGGTACCCGGTTGAGTGCGGCCGCCCGTCATTCGGACGGATGGCAGGAGCGAACCGGGAGCGAGGTCGGCCGTATCGGGCTGCTGCTGTCGAGGAACGTGGGCAAGGCGGAGCTGAGCCTCGATCTGATCGGCATCACCGACGATCAGAAGTGGGGCACGCCGATGCCTTACGACGCGGGACAGCGGCTCCTGGGCTTCGAGACCGATGCGAACTACGCGGTGCGTGGCGCCCATCTCGAACATCAGGTGTTGAGCGCGGTGTCGCGCCTCGGGATCGCGGTGGAGGAGCGCCACCGATTCGAGAACACGCTCAGCTTTACGCGCGACAATCAGACTTCGATACGCAGCTTTCCCGACGCCGTTTCTGGCGACACGGTGACTTCTGCCGGGGTAAAGCTCGAACCGATCGAGACGTCCGTCTACGAAGACGCCCGCTGGCTCTCGGACTTCAAGCTCGGCGGCGACCATCGGCTGGTGGGCGGAGCCGCGATTACCTACGGGCGCACCACCGCGACCGGGATCGGCTTCGACTTCGATCAGCTGCTTTCGGACCGCTCGAGCATCCCCGATCTCTCCACCATTCCTATCGGCGACAATCGTTCATTCGAGGACACCCGCACGTTCTTCGGTGTCTACGCCCACGATGAATGGACTCCGGCCGCGCGGCTCACGCTTTCCGGCGGCGGGCGCTACGACAATGCGTCAGAAAGGCTCCACGCGTTCGGCCAGGAGGTCGGTGACACGGCTACCATCTCCGACGATTCCAAGACGACCGGTGCATGGTCGGGCGACATCGCTGCGCTGGTGCGACTGGCTCCGACCGGCGCAAAGGCGCTCGAAGCGCTCAATGTCTATGCGAACTTCAAGAGCTCCTTTAAGCCTGCGGCCCCGAACCTGACCGAGGCGGAAAACGCGCAGATCCTCGAGCCGGAGCGCAGCCACTCGCTGGAGGGCGGGATCAAGGCACGCGCATTCGACCGACAGGTTGCGCTGAACTTCGCGTGGTTTCAGATGGACTTCGAGAACATGGTGGTCTCGAATCTCGACACTCTGGGCAACCCGCAGCTGCTCAACGCCGGGCATGAGCGTTTCAAGGGCCAGGAGGTGGACATCACACTTTCTCCGGCAGCCCTGCCCGGCCTTTCGCTCAACGCCGGCTATGCGCATCACGACCCGCGCTTCGTTCAGTTCACTTTCGTCACCCCCGATGGGCAGTTCCGCAACGTCAGCGGAAAGTTTCTCGAGCTGGCACCGCGCGATCTGTTCAACGCGAGGCTCGGCTACCAGGACCCGCATGGAATCGGCGCCTGGATCGCCACGCGTCGCCAGGGCGTACGCGCGCTCACTCGTCGCAACACATTCTTCACCGAAGCCTTTACCGAATACGACGCCGGGGCGAGCTGTGAATTCGGAAAGGTTCTGCTCACCGTCGTCGGTCGAAACCTCGGCGATGATCGCCACATCGTGGGCGAGAGCGACATCGGCGACTCGCAGTTCTATCTGGCGCCGCCGCGCCGGGTGAATGCCGAGGTCACACTTCGTTTCTGATGGACGGGTACACCGCGCTGCCGCGGTGCACTCCTCACTCGAGCCCGGTTCGCCCGCAACGGCGGACCGGGTTTCGCATTCAGGGGTGAAACTCCCCCGCTTGCTCCAGCTGCCTGGGATGCGCTCTGCGCGTCCAACTGCTCGCTCCGATTCCCCGACTGACAAGGCAGCGGAGGTGGGTCCACATCGGCCAACCGGCCCCCGATTACGATCAACCTCCGCGGAACCCGGCCGCCGCCCCTTGCCTGTCGTGGTCGAGATCTTTCGACCTCGACCGAGTCCTATCGCAAGGCGCGGACCACTCGCTCGCGTTTCCCGATTCGGCTCGCAACGCGTTGCAGTTGCACTGTTCGAAAACCTCGCGTCCCATCCAGCGCGTGACCAGGCGCAGCGCCGGAGTGTCAACGCCATGAGCGTCAGTGTCGCCAGGTTGACGAGGCGTGAATGCCGGACACGAGTCGCCGGCGCCATCCAGCAGTGCTATCCGCCTCCCCGCGACGAGCTACCTGCAGACCCCTTCGAATTGACCCCTTGACGCGTGCACGGGTGTGCACCATATTACGGACGTGCCGGGTCCATCACCGGACCTCGAGAGGTTCCAGGAGGGCTGTGGATCATGTTGACCGACCGTGCGCGCGAGATCCTCAAATTCATTCAGCGATCGACGCGAGAAAAGGGCTACCCGCCGACCATCCGCGAGATCGGCGAGGCCTTCCAGATCTCATCCACGAACGGTGTCCGCCACTATCTCAACGTGCTGGAGAAATCGGGCCATCTGCGTCGCGTCGGAAAGATCTCCCGCGGTCTCATGCCGGTCGGACTTCAGGAGGCTCCTCGTCCGCGCACCGGCATTCCGGTCCTGGGACGTGTCGCCGCCGGTCAGCCGATCCTTGCTGAGGAATCGTTCGACGATTCCCTCGACCCTGGCCAGATGTTCGGAGATATCAGCGGTGTCTTTGCCCTTCGGGTGCGCGGTGACAGCATGGTTGGCGCGGGGATCCTCGAGAACGACTACGTGATCGTGCGTCAGCAGGAGCGCGCCGTAGCCGGTGAGATCGTGGTCGCGCTGCTCGGCGAAGAGGCGACCGTCAAGTACTATCAGCCGCGTCGCGGATCGATCGAGCTGGTCGCCGCAAACGAGAAGTACCGACCGATCGTGGTTGGCGAAGATGCGGAATTTCGAATCCTCGGGATCGTGAAGGGAGTGATTCGAACCGTCGGACGCTAAGCCCACATCACAATGATTTACCCACGGGAGCGTGGCTCCCGTTTTTCAGGTGTCAGAGTTGCACATTCGTTCAACACTCCCCGCAGGAGGGCAGGACCGTGAACCGCAAGATGGCTCCCGAAGTGAAAGATGCGTTGCTGACCAGCTGGGAGCCGCTCTACCGAAGCCGGCTGCATTACCTCGTGACCTGGAGCACGCGCGGGCGTCGGCCGGTGCTGCGGGATCGTCATGTGAGCGCGATCGAGCAGCTGGTGCAGCAGGCCTGCGATGAGCGCGGCTTCGCGCTCGTCGATGTCGTTGCAGGCTCCGATCACGTCCACGTGCTTCTGGGCCTGCGCCCATCGCACAGCATCTCCAGCGTGGTTCGCGAGATCAAAGGCCGCTCGGGCATGGCGATCCTCGCGCAGTTTCCCGAGCTGCGCGTGTGGCTCCACGGCAATCTCGTCTGGGATGAGCGCTACTCTGTCGAGACCGTGAGTCCCACTCGCATCGAGAAGGTGCGCGAACGGCTGCGCAATATTCACGCGCTGCCGGCGGAGTTCGCCCGAGCGAGCTGAATCGCGAGCGCGAGATTTCCGCAATCAATCTCCCCGCGGAAACGACCTCGGAAAAAGAAGCGACCCGGAGCGGTAGGCGTAGCCATGCACCATGGAGGATGCGCCGCTCCGGGCTCGCGTCTTACCCGCTCTCGGACTTCGCCAGCGCGGCTGAGGGCTGCTGCGACGTGGCGAGAATCGCCGCGGCGAGGACGAGCACTGCCCCCAGCCATTGAAGCGGCCTCAGCCATTCCCCGAGGAAGACCGCAGCCGCGATGACCGCGACCAGCGGCTCTAGCGTGGCGACGATGCCCGCTTCGGCGGCCGGCAGTCGGCGCAATCCGGCGTAGAAGAGCGAGAACGGCACCAGTGTCGATCCGACGCCAAGGACCAGGAACATGCCCCACAGGTTCGCGTCGTAGTGGGCGGCCACGATGCGGGTAGGCGGCGTCACCACCGCCCAGAACGCGCCGGCGATGAGAAACGTGTAGAACAACACGGTCTCGGGCGCGTACCTCTCCAACCCCCGCTTGGAGTAGACCACGTAGAACGCGAAGAACACGGCCGAGCCGAATCCGATCGCCCAGCTGAGCGCGCTGGCGTGAAGGCGTATGTGATCCACGTCACCCACCAGAAGCGCAGTCCCGCCGAGAGCGCACATCAGCGCGATCCCGGTGGCGACGGTCACCCTCGCGCCTCGCGCGGCCTCGTAGAGCACGATTAGCGAGGGAGCGAGGTATTGGAGCAGGATCGCCAGTCCGACCCCCAGCACCGAGATCGAGTAGTAGTAGCTGCCCTGGACCGCTGCGACGCCGAGCAGCCCGAGAATGAGGAAGTAGGCAAAGTCCTTTCGCCTCAGGCGCAGGGCTTCCGGCTTGCGCCATGCCAGCCAGATCCCGAGCAACGTCGCCGCGATCAACAGCCGCAACTCGACGACGGCGACCGCCGGAACGTGCCGGTCGCGAAATACGAAGCGCGCGAGGGTCGCGGTCGTTCCCCAGAACACCGTGGCCGCGAACACCAGCGCTCGCCCACGCGCTCGACTCGCGTGCGCCGCGCTGTGATCCTGCGCCGGCGGCATCGCCGAGACGCCCGAATCAGTGCCCATGCCACGACTCGAGGGGCCGCATTACAGCAGACGTCGTCGGATCAGGCGGTAGGTGCGCACCGCTCCCGCGTGACGTACGGCCAGAGTCACCCGCGTGCCGGGCGGACCCTCGAGGAGCCGCGTCACCCGACCCACGTCCGCCGTCGACCGCGCATCAGGTCCGCCGCGCACGGTCAGTCCATTGACCGACACGACCTCGTCGCCCACCAAGATCCCGGCGCGTGCTGCCGGTGAGTCCTCGGCCACCGCGACCACGCGAAGCGCCGCGTCCCAGCGTTCGAGCTGCAGTCCGATGTGCGAGTACTCGTACGGACGCCCCGCGATCTCCGCCGAGCGCGCAGTGAGCCAGAGGACTCGCGCCGGATAGTCGATCACGACTCGATAACGCTGCAGGAATCCGCTGCCGAGCAGGCCATGGATCGGCAGGCCGGTCACGCTCGACAGCGCTTGGGACAGCTCGGTGCGCAGCACGACCGCGTCCACTCCGAGCTGCCGCACCGAGCCTGAGTCGGCCTCGAGCTCGAGCGCCGCGACGAGCGCCACGTGCGCGTCCGAATTTCCGACCAGGGTCGGCACGGTCAATCCGCGCAGCGTTGGCCATTCGCTCGAGCCAGGCACGAGATCCGCCAGAGAGTCCTCGAACAGCACGGTCTTCGTGGCGCCGGTGTCGACGATCAGATTGAGCGGGCCCGAAAGCTTCAGAAGCCCGGGATTGGCGAGATGCGCGCGCACCACGATCTTTCCGTCGCCAGCGAGCTCGAACGGAATCGCCCGAGCACGCGCGCCGAGAAGTCCGGACAGGCTGTGGCGAGAGGATTCCACGCGTTGCGCGATCTCCTCGGAGGCAACTCCGCCGCGATCGCCGGCGCTCGTATCGCTCACGTGGTTGGATCGAGCCCGATCCCTGACCGGAACGAGCGCCATGGTGTTCGTATCGAAATCGATCCAGATCGCGCGCGAGCCGATCGGCCTCTCTCCGAGCAACCCGAGCACGGGTCGGTCGGTGACCCGGCGCACCACTCGACCATCCACGATCAGCACCGGACTGACCTGATTCATCTCGAAGCGTCCGATGCTGAATCGGGGCAGCGCGCGCTCGGCGAGCTGGATGCTTGAATGGGGAGCAATGCTGTCCGAAAGTCCAAGGCGTTGTGCGAGCTCTCGATCGAGCGCAAGAAATCCCGCACCGGTATCGAGCGCCAGCACTCCAGAGGTGTCCACTCCGTTGGTGCCGAGCAGCCCAACCTTGATCAGCAGAATACCTTCAACGTTTTCAAAATGGACGACTTCGGTGCCATCGGGCCACGAGGGCGGAATCTGCTTTGCGGTGGGACGAGTCGCGTGCGCGGCCCGCCGAGCCGGCTGAGAGGTCGCGGCTGTCATTCCGGACGAGGGCAGCACGACGAGAACGACCATGGCGGCCAGCGCGATTCGAGTGAGCAAAGTGACTCGCGAGGCCTGCACGACTCGCCGCCAGATCCGCTGGGGCGAAGGCAGAAAGAGGGCGGCGCGAGTCACAGAATTGCTGGGTGTGTCGTCGCGATCAGCTTCGAACGGTCTCACGCATCCTGGCCGATTCGGTTGCGAGCTCGACGCCCTCACTCCCGGCCTCGAGCATCGTGCATCGCCCGGTGAAGAACACTCCCGGCTCCATGACGACGCTCATGGCGGCGACGTCGCCTTCCACATGCGCGCCGGCCTTCATCTCGACCACGCCCAGCGCGCGAATATTGCCGACGACCCGACCGCGCACCAGCGCCTCTTGCACCTCGACGTCCGAGCGCATGATTCCGTGCTCGCCAATTTCGAGCCGCTCGCAGTTGAGAATGTCGCCTTCGAACTCGCCATTGATGCGCAGCGTTCCGGTCGACATCAGGGTGCCGCGAAAGCTCGTTCCGACCCCGATCACGGTGCCCGGATCATGCGCTTCCTCATTTGGCTGCATGCGATTTCTAAATTTCATCATGTCGTTCGCTCCCCGGTCATTCGCTTCGACCGCAAGTGGCGTAGACCCGCATTGCCTGGCGCCCCAAAAGGCGACGCTACCGGGCTAGAGCACTCCCCAGGCCTCGAAAAGCCGCTCGAGATCTTCCTGGCCGTAGTATTCGAACTCCACGCGCCCGCCCTTGCGGCCGGGCTGAATGGTGACGTGGGTCCCGAAGCGCTGCTGGAGCTTGATCTCCCACTCGCCGAGCTCGGCGAGCTTCGTCGCTCGCGGACGCGAATGCTGCCGGCGCAGCTTGCGGCGCACGAACGCCTCGGTGCGGCGCACCGAGAAGCCCTTGGTCACGACGTAGCGTGCCGTAGCCAGCTGGTCGCCGGTCGTCGGGAGGCTGAGCAGCGCACGAGCGTGCCCCGCGCTCAATGTTTCACGTGAAACCATGTCCTGAACCTCGACCGGCAGTCCGAGCAGGCGAAGTGCGTTCGAGATCGAGCTGCGCTGCTTGCCTACGCGGTCGGAGAGCTGGTCGTGAGTGAGGCCGATCTTCTCGACGAGGGTGTGGTAGGCCTTGGCCTCTTCGATCGGATTGAGGTCCTCGCGCTGGACGTTCTCGATGAGCGCGAGCTCCATCATCTCCTGGTCGGTGACCTGGCGGACCACGGCGGGGATCCGATCTAGCCCCGCAACCTCGGCCGCCCGGAGTCGCCGCTCGCCAGCCACCAGCTGAAAGCCTCCGCTGGCCATGTCGGCGCGCACCAGCACCGGCTGAAGCACGCCGGTTGCCTTGATGGACGCCGCCAGCTCGCGGATCGCCTCTTCATCGAAGTGCGTTCGAGGCTGATGCGGATTCGGCCCGATCTCCGAGATCGGAATCTCGCGCAGGCCGGAAGGCGGCGTGCCTTCCAGCGTGGCGGTCGCCGTCGACCCGGGAATCAGTGCTTCAAGCCCTCTGCCCAAGGCCTTTCTCTGCATGATCGAGTACCTCCCGCGCTAGTTCCCGGTAGCTTTCGGCGCCGGTGCTGTATGGGTCGTAGAGAACGATGGGCTTTCCAAACGAAGGGGCCTCACTCAGCTTCACATTGCGTGGAATCATGGTCTTGTAGACCCGCTCCGCGAAGAATTTCCTCGCCTCGTCGACCACCTGCTGCGACAGGTTGAGGCGCGCGTCGTACATGGTGAGAAGGACGCCCTCGATGCGCAGGCCTGGGTTCAGATGATCCTGCACCAGGCGAATCGCACCGATGAGCTGCGTGAGCCCCTCGAGCGCGAGGTATTCGCACTGAAGCGGGATGAGAACCGAGTCTGCAGCCGTCAGCGAGTTGACGGTGAGCAGACCGAGCGACGGCGGGCTGTCGATCAGGACGTAGTCGTACTCTTCCCTGACCTGCATGAGGCAGGTCTTCAGGCGCGTCTCGCGGGCCATCATTCCGACCAGCTCGACTTCTGCGCCGGAGAGCCTCTGGCCGGTCGGAAGCAGATCGAGATTGGCAAGCGCGGTGGGCTGGATGGCGGTCGAGATCTCGGCCTGGCCGATCAGCACTTCGTAGGTCGTCGCGCGCTGATCGTTCCCATTGATCCCGATGCCGCTGGATGCATTTCCCTGCGGATCGATATCAATGATCAACACCCGGCGACTCTCCTGCGCAAGGCAGGCGCCGAGGTTGATGGCGGTCGTGGTCTTGCCCACGCCGCCCTTCTGACTCGCGATTGCGATGACTCGTCCCATTCCCTTGAGCTTTGGGGGCGGACTTCCATGCCCACCTGAGGAGGTCAGTCGGAGGAATCCAACTCCTCGACGAAACTAGCAACGAGCGGAGAGCGGAACAAGGGGTTTGTTCCACGTGGAACTGATCCTCTCGTTTCACGTCATCTTGTTCTCAATCCTCTTGAATCGAGCGACGGCCGTCTGCCCGCCTGCGATTCCCAGCAAGCCGTCGAAATCCCAGAATGCCTTCCACCGAGGATCTTCGGCCATCTCCGCTTCTCGCCGACTGCCTTTCCAAAGAAAGGCCGATCCCCCGACTGCGACGAATCGCGCGGCGAGCACCAGAGTCGGACCGAGTGCGACTGTGGCCCGGGAAGTGAAGCCCTCGATTGTTCCCGCCAGGCCGTCATCGATGCCCAGATTCTCGAGCCGGTCGCACACGACGGCAACGTGCGCGAGCCCGAGCTGCTGCACGGCTCGCCTCAGGAACAGGGTCTTGCTCCGGCGTGATTCCACCAGCGTCCAGGTATCACCGACTCCGACCGCAGCGAGTGGAATGCCGGGTAGCCCGCCCCCCGAGCCAAAGTCGAGCCAGCGTTTCGCGCCGGTGCTTTTCAGCCAGTGCGCAGGTTCGACCGACTCGAGGATGTGTCGATCGACGAGCCTCGGCACGTCCTTCTTCGAGATCAGATTCGAAGCGCTCTGATTCCACTCGATCAGAGCGGACGCATATTGCCTTAACGCATTGAGCTGAGGCTCGATCTCCCCGCCTGTCTTGAGCAGGTGAGGGGTGAGAGTGTCCCAGGGCTGCCGCGCCACGATGTTTTCGATGGTGCCGGGCGTGAAGCTTCCGGTCCCGCCAAGTCCCGGACGCTTCGAAAACTCCGTGTGCCTTGTCCTCAATGCTCTTCTGGTACCAGCGCGTGCCGCGCGGGGCGGCCTTCCGCGCAGATCTGGCTTGGCGCCGACGCGCGCCCGGGACTTCGATCGCCAGCCCCGGCGCTTCGCACTTTCCGTCGACGCGCCCGGAGCATCACGTCGCATCGTCGACCGGCGCGGCGGCGCCTGTGACACTCGCTCGAGCGCCTCATCCCGGGATCGAGAGAGCGCCGCCGGAGGCGAAGCAGCGGGCGCGGCGTAGCGCAATGGAGCACCGGATCGGGCGCGCACCCGGGATGAAGCACCGGATCGTGGGCGCGCGCCGGATGAAGCATCAGCGCCGGATCGATTCGCGGCGCGTGATCGAGGGGCTGCCGAGGTTCGAGGCGACGCCTCGGCGCGCGAACCCGGTCGCGTACGCGAAGAGGCGCCGGCCCGCACCCAGCCGCCATTTCGTGGCGCGGGTCCCGAGCGGGAGCGCCCGCCTGCACGAGCGCGATCCGCCCGGCCGGTTGCGCTCGCCGGCCGTCCCGCCGACCTCGAATCGGGGCGGCTGGCCGACAGCGCAGAGGCCGGACGCGAAGAGGATCGACGCGGTCGAGGGGGACGTGAGCTGGTCATGGGCGCGGACTCTATCACGGCGGCCCGAGTGTCGCGCTCGCACGACTGCACCGTAACTCTCGAGGGCCGTCGAGGTGCCGAACGCACGACCGCGACTCCGCAAACTGGAATGCGAATCTCGCGGTGAGAAGTCGACCTCAGAGCGACTCGGTGCTCTCCTGCAATCCTGCAGTGGCAGCGCGCGCGACCGCTGGCCCGGCGGCCGCAAGACGCCTCGCGTGCACGAGCAGGATCGCGACATCCGAGGGCGAGACGCCTGCGATGCGCCCGGCCTGGCCGACCGTGGCCGGGCGCCAGCGCACCAACTTCTCGCGCGCCTCGCGCGACAACCCATTCAGCTCGAGCTCCCACAGCGCATCGGGCAGCGCCATGCCGTCGAGCGAACGCCCGCGCCTTGCGTTGCGCTGCTGGCGCTCGATGTAGCCGCGATAGCGGGCACGCACTTCCACGCACTCGGCCCACTCGCGCGACATGGCAACACCGTCGCCGGGCAGAGCATCGTCGCTGCTCGACACCGCGACCCTGACGCGCGTGGAGCGACGCTCCGCAGCTTCGATCGCGGCGTACTTCGCGCGCACGCGGCCGAGCTGTTCGCGATCGATCAAACCGAGATCGTGCCCGATCGCGGCCAGCCGCTCGTCCGCGTTGTCTGCACGCAGCAGGAGCCGGTACTCCGCCGCCGATGTGAACATGCGATAGGGTTCGCGATGCTCGCGGGTCACGAGATCGTCCAGCAGGACGCCGACGTATGCCTGATCGCGGCCGAGGACCAGCGGCTCACGGCCGCGCACGGCCAGTGCAGCGTTGATGCCGGCCATCAAGCCCTGGGCGGCCGCTTCCTCGTAGCCCGAGGTGCCGCAGATTTGGCCCGCCAGATAGAGCCCGGGGACTCTCTTCACTTCGAGCGTCGGCTTGAGCTGGTGCGGAAGCACAAAGTCGTACTCGACCGCGTAGCCGGGCCGCAGCATTTCGGCGCGCTCCAGTCCGCGAACGGTGCGCAGGAACTCGAGCTGGATCTCTTCCGGCATGCTCGACGACATGCCGTTCACGTAGATCTCGGGCACGTCACGGCCTTCGGGCTCGATGAACACGTGATGCGACTCGCGCTCGGGGAACTTCACGACCTTGTCTTCGAGCGAGGGGCAGTAGCGCGGACCCTGCCCGCGAATTTCGCCGGAGTAGAGCGGCGAGCGCGCCAGGTTGTCGCGAATGACCTGATGCGTGCGCGAATTGGTTGCGGTGAGCCAGCACAGCTCCTGTTCGAGCTCGAGTCGTTCGGTCCAGTGCGAGAACGGCTGGGGCGGATCATCGCCGGGTTGCGGCCGCATCGCCTCGAAATCGACCGAGTCGCGGTGCAGGCGCGCTGGCGTTCCGGTCTTGAGCCTGCCGCGCTCGAGGCCCAGCTCCGCGAGGCATTCGCTCAGCGCTCGCGCCGCGTGCTCACCGAGGCGACCGCCCTCGAGCTTCCTTTCGCCGATGTGGATGAGGCCGTTGAGAAAAGTTCCGGGCGTGATGACGGCCGCGTGGCAGCGAAGCACGCGCCCGTCGGCGAGCTCGATGCCGGCGACCCGGCCACCGTCGAGCACGACGTGGTTGGCGATACCGGCAACACGCGTCAGGCCCGCCACGGATCCGAGCAGGGCCGCCATCTCGGAGGAGTAGAGCGCCTTGTCGCACTGGGCGCGTGGCGACCACACCGCCGGGCCGCGCCCGCGGTTGAGCATCTTGAACTGGATTCCGGCGCGGTCGGTGATCATGCCCATCACCCCGCCGAGCGCGTCGATCTCGCGCACCATGTGGCCCTTGGCGATTCCGCCGATGGCCGGATTGCACGACATCTTCGCGGTGTCTTCGAGCTTGACCGTCAGCAGCGCGGTCGAGAGACCCATGCGCGCGCACGCCACCGCGGCCTCGCAGCCGGCGTGGCCAGCACCCACCACCACGATGTCGAACGCGGCGTCACCGAGCGCGTTCTCGTCCACACGATCCTCGAGCTCCACTCTCTCTCCCTTCACTTCCCGATACAGAACCGGCCGAAAATCCGGTCGAGCACGTCTTCTCCCACTTCGCGGCCGGTCACTTCTCCGCTCGCGAAGAGCGCATCGCGCAGCTCGAGCGCCACGATCTCGCCGGGATCCCCGGCACCTGCCGCGACGCATGCCCGCCCCAGCGCTTCGCGCGCGCGCTCGAGCGCCTCGACGTGCCGGGCGTTGCTCACCGCGAGCGCGCCGCCCTCGCTTCGATCGGCGCCGAGCGCCTCGGCGAGCGCCTCGCGCAGCGCCGCGAGCCCATCGCCGCGCATCGCGGACAGCGGGACCACGCGACTGGCACTCCCGTTCAGCATCCCGGCGATCTCGGACTGATCCACCGCGCCCGGCAGATCGCACTTGTTGAGCGCAACGATGACGCGTGCGCCATTCAGCTCCCCGGCCATTTCCCGATCGGCGCTTTCGAGCGCGGTTGCGCCGTCCACCACCCACACCACTACGCTCGCATCCGCGAGCGCGGCGCGGGTGCGCTCGACGCCGAGCGCCTCGATCGGATCGCGCGCGTCGCGCATGCCGGCGGTGTCGGAGAGTGTCACGCGCACCCCCGCGATCTCGATGGCCTCGCTCACCCTGTCGCGCGTGGTGCCGGGCAGCGGAGTGACGATGGCGCGCGCCTCGCCGAGCAGCGCATTGAACAGCGACAACTTGCCCGCATTGGGCCTGCCCACGAGCGGGACGCGCACGCCCTCGCGCACCGCACGCGCGAGCGCAGCGCCGGCGAGCATCGCGGCCAGATCGGCGTCCACCGATTCGATCGCCTGGACAACGTGCTCGGGCACTTCGATCCCGCCGACATCCTCGGCGAAGTCGACCCGGGCCTCGACCTCGGACAGCGCATCGGTGATGCGTTCCTCGAGCGCCTCAAGGCGAACCGACAGCTCGCCGGAAAGCTGGGAGAGCGCAAGCGCGCGGGCGCGTTCGGTCTCGGCCTGGATCAGGTCGGCGACCGCCTCGGCCTGCACCAGGTCGAGACGTCCGTTCAGGAATGCTCGCAGCGTGAATTCGCCGGGCCGCGCGAGTCTCGCTCTCGCGGCGAGCAGCGCCGCGAGGATGCGCCGGGCCGGCAGCGCGCCGCCGTGGCACGAGATCTCGACGACATCTTCGCGCGTGTACGAGCGGGGCGCGCGGAACACGGCCGCCACCACTTCATCCAGCCGGTCAGCGGGTTCATCGGAGCGGTGCGCGGAGGATCCCGAAGCATCCGAGAACGCAGGTCGCGCCGGCCGATCCGACGCCGGCCATACCGCCCACCCGTGATGCAGCGTATGACTCGCCGCGGCGCGCAGTCGCACCGACCCCACGAACACCGCGTCGGCGCAGGCCAGCGCGTCCGGTCCGCTCACCCGGATCACAGCGAGCCCTGCGGCGCCGGATGCGGTGGCGATGGCTGCGATCGTATCGTCGGATGGAATCACGTGCGGCTCTCGGGACAAGGGCCTGAAAGCGGCGCGGCGCCGGACCGTACGGGCCCGGCGCCGCGCAGGGAACGAACCGGGCTAGTCGCCTTCTCTGGAGCCCTCGGGATGATCCGCGGGGGCCACGGCCAGACGTTTGATCATGCCGTCGCCGAGCGCATAGGTCTTGACCCGTGCGTCTTCGCGTAGCGTGACGTGGATGATGCGACGCTCCTGGGCGTTCAGATACTCGGTCACCACCTCGGCTCCAGTGCTGATCGCTTCGTCGGCCAGTCGAGCCGCCATTTCGCGCAGCTCGTCCTCGCGACGCTTCCAGAAGTCGTTGATCTCGAGCTGCAGGTGATAGCGCGAGCCCTCGCCGCGATTGACCATGCGGTTGAGCAGATGCTGAAGGGCCTGGCGCACTTCGCCCTTGGGACCCGTGAGCAGCTCATCGCCGGTCGACACCTCGGCGGTCACGTCCACCCGGTCCTCTTCGGCGATGGCGCTGACCTTGGCCTCGAAGCCCATCGCCTTGAGCAGCTCCTCCGTCCAACGCTTGCCTTCGGCCGCCAGAGCGTCGGGGCTCAGCGGAGGCTCGGCGGTCGCAGTCGCAGCGGGGCGCTGGTGACGCTCCTCACGCATGGGTCGGGGCAACGGACGATCCTCGCGCATCGGCCGGTCATCGCGCATCGGGCGCTCCTCTCGCGGCGGGTCATGATGCTCTTCGCGCATCGGACGTTCCTGTCGCGGCAGGTCATGACCATCCTCACGCATCGGACGCTCTTCACGGGGCAGATCCTGGCACTCTTCACGCATTGGAGGCTGCTCACGAGGTGGACTCTCGCGTCCTTCGCGCATCGGGAGTTCCTCGTGCGTCGTCTCGCGTCGTTCGTAGCGCGGCGGAGCGGTCTGGGTCAACCCGGGCTGCGCCTCGCTCATGGTGGCGGGTGCCGGGATGCGCTCCTGCCCCTGCTGCGGAGCGTCGTGCGTCACGCCCTCATCTCCCATCTCCGGGCGCGGCCCGCGACCGGAACGCCCGCGACCACCACGGCGGCCGCGGCGACGGCGCCGACCCGTATCCCCCTCGACCGGGGGTCCGGCGAATCCGGGAGACATCGCCTCGATCGGCTCGGCCGGATCGATCTCGCGAGGCCGAGCCTCGCGTACCGGTCGCGGCTCTTCACGCCGTGGACGATCTTCGCGAGGACGATCGTCACGGGGGCGATCGTCACGCGCGGGCCGTTCCCGGCGTGGCGCTCGCGCTTCGCGCGGACCACGCTCCTCACGCGCCGGGCCCGCCTCGCGAGCCGCCTCGCGGCTCCGATCGCGCCGCGGCTCTCCGCCCGCGGCGGGCTCCGCACTGCGCTCACCTCGGGGGCGCTCTGCGCCGCGCGCGGCGCGCGGACGCTCCTCGCGTCCGGCGCGTCCTGCACCACGCGGGCGCTCTTCTCGGCCGCCGCGACGTGAGCCGCGGCTTTCACCGCGCTCCTCGGGCTCTCGAATCGCACCGCCGGGGCGCGCCGTGATGCGCACTCGATAGGGCCTCGAGCCGAAACCGAGAAATCCGTTCGAGCCTTCGTCGATCACCGTGATCATTGCCTCGGCGCGAGAGATGCCGAGCGCTTCGAGACCCTTGCGGACGGCTTCGTCCAGGCTCTTGCCTTCGTACACTGAAACGGGTGCCATGGAATCCTCTTTGCCGCGCCCAAGGGCGATGCAGCCTGAGTGTGCCTCTCGGGCGCGGGGTAGCGTGTCATGTGGGCGACGCGCGCGCGGCGGGATCGTACGAGCCAAAGATTCGCATCGTGGCGGTTCGGACGATCGATTGGCCGCGTGAGTCGCGGGTCGCGTTGGAACGGTCCCTGAGTCTACTTCGCCGCGGCCTCCGTGGCCACGGCGCGGAACACAGCCTTATCGGGCTCTCGAACGGCGCTTTCCGGTCGCCGGGACGACCACCTCGACTGCCTCGGCGGCCTTGGCGGGATCGCCGCGCAGCACCAGCCACTGCTGGATCGCGGTGAGTACGTTCATGACGGTCCAGTACAACACCAGTCCCGATGGCAGGTTATAGAAGAACACCAGCATGAAGGCGTTCATCAGATACATGGTCGGTTTCTGGCTGGGGTCCATCGGGGTGAGCATCTGCGAGAGGAACCCGGTCGCGCCCATCACCACCGGCAGCAGCCGGATCGGGAATCCCGCGACGGTGAAAAGCAGGTCCGGCGCGGACAGATCCGTCATCCAGGCCACGAACGGCGCCTGACGCAGCTCGATCGCGTTGAACAGCACCTGATAGAGCGCGAGGAACAGCGGCATCTGCACCAGCATCGGGAGGCAGCCTCCCGCGGGGTTCACCTTGTTCTCTTTGTACAGCCCCATGGTCGCGGTGTTCATGGCGGTCGCGTCGTTCTTGTGCTTTTCGCGAAGGCGGGCGATCTCGGGCTGCAGCTTCTGCAGCTTGAGCTGACTCTTCATGCTGGCCATGTTGAGCGGGTGAAGCACCACTCGCACCAGGGTGGCGAGCAGGATGATCGCGACCCCGTAGTTCCCGGCCAGCCCGTACAGCCAGTTGAGCAGCTTGAGCAGCGCGGTGCTGAAAGGCAGCACCCAGGTCCAGCCCAGATCCACCGCGCGCTCGAGATGCACCCTGAGCGCCGAGAGCCGGAAGTACTCGACCGGACCGAAGAAGGTCACGAAGCGGTGCCGGGTCTGGCCGGCGAGAGCCATGCGCACCGTGTTGATCGCCACTTCCTGCTCGACCTTCGCACCGGTCGGAAGGGAGCGGGCCAGATCATCGGGCAGCGTGATCTTCTCCGCCCTGCCGGTGACACCGCGCGGCGCTCCGTCGACGACCGCTGCGGCGGCGATGAAGTACCGGTTCTGCACCGCGGCCCACTGCACGTTTCCGTCGTAGCTCTTCGGGTTCTTCAGCAGGTTCGGTGCGTGGTCCTTGTGCAGATCGGATCCGAGCATGCTCGAGACCCGCAGCGAGTGAAGATCGGAGTCGAGGTTGTTCTCGGTGACCAGCGGCCACGACCGGAGCGTGATCGAGTAGTCCGAGATCCGCCATGCCTCCGGGACGCCGGTGATCTCGACCTGGTAGTCGAGCGCATAGTCATCCGGATGCGCGCGCCACACCTGGCGCACCATGAGCCCGGCCTCGTCCTTCGCGGTGAAGATCAGCGTTCGGATCGCGCCGGCGGCGTCGGTGCTCTCTTCGACCGCGTACCCCACGTTCGCGAGCGAGCGCAGAGCGGCGCCCGACCCGAGATCGAGCGCGACCAGCGGGCCGCCCGCGAGCGCGACCCGGTCGCCGGCCGGCACTTCGTCGCCACGCTTGAGCTTGAGGCGCTTGTGCTCGAGGCTCGAGATGCCGCGCGCCGAAGCGAATCGCTTGAGCTCGACCGAGAGCAGCCGCGCGCCACGACTCGAGAACTCGGCGCGATACAGCGGCGTGTCGATTTCGTACGAGCGCTCGAGCACGGCCCCGGTTCCGCGGAACGGCGCATCGCGCAGCTCGGGAGCCGTCGCACCGGGTGTTGCGCCGGACTTCGCGCCCGAGTTCGCACCGCCACTGGGAATGGTGGCCGCGACTCCCGAGGGGCTCGCATGTGCGGAGTCCCCGCTGATCCGCGAGGAATCGACCGCAGTGGGCGGAGCGTTCGGCGCCTGGTGATCGAGGTAACGGCCGTAGCCGGCCCATCGAACCACCATCGGGTAGGCGAGCAGCAGCAGCACGCAGGCGGCGACAGCGATCAGTGTCTTTCGATCCATGGGGTCAGGGCACCGGGTCGTAGCCGCTCGAGCCGAGCGGATGGCAGCGAAGGATCCGGCGTCCGGCGAGCATCAGGCCGGAGAGCGCGCCGTGCTTCTCGACCGCTTCGCATGCGTAGGTCGAGCAGCTCGGAGTGAACCGGCACGCGCCGCGGAGCTGGGTCGGAATCAGGCGTTGGTACAGACGGATGACGAGGATGACGACGGCGCGCACGATCAGTGGGTGCTCTCGGCAATCGGAGCGAGCGCTCCGGCGGAGGCCAGCAGGTGCTCGACGTCGCTCGCCAGATCCTGATGCGCAGCGGTGAGCGCGCTGCGAAAGGCGACCAGCACCAGCCGGTAGCCGGTCTCGGGCAGGCGCGGGAACCGGCGGCGCACGATCTCGCGCAGTCGACGGCGCGCGCGATTGCGCTGTACCGAGCCACCCACGCCACGCTTGCTCGCGATGAATCCGACACGGGTGGGCTCGCCGGGGCTGGCGAGGGCCAGCAGCAGGCAGTGGCTCCCGCGGAACGCGGTGCCCTCGCTCTTCACCGCGAGGAAGTCGCGCGAAGAGCGCAGGCGGCGGTCCCGGCTCAGACGCTCAGGATGCCCAGTGCTCATTGAACTCCAGGAGAAAGGCCCGGACAGCGCGGCCCAAAACCCGCTGGACCGACGCTCGAGGTCGAGCGCGTAGGGCACGTAGGACGGCCGCAAGGGATGCCGGTGCGGCAGCTAGACCGAGGAAACGGTCAGGCGCTTCCGGCCCTGCCTGCGACGGGCGGAGAGAATCTTGCGGCCACCCTTGGTCTTCATGCGAGCGCGAAAACCGTGGGTCTTCTTGCGGTGGCGGTTGCGGGGACGATACGTGCGCTTCATCGGTCAGACAGCCTCGACGTTGAAGGGGAATCGATTCGGAGAGACGGGGCAGATTACGGGAGGGGATCGATGGGAGTCAAGGCGGGGCCGGCCGCGCCTACACGCTCTCCCACCTGCGGGCCATGGAACGGGCGGCCGCGAGGAACAGCACGGTCAGCCCGGCCAACACCGCCAGCTGCGGCACGAGCGCGGTGAGCGGCGCCTCGCGCCAGAACACCTTGATGTAGCCGTCCAGCGCCCACGCATTGAAGGTCACCAGCCCGATCTTCTGCATGGTCGGGCTCATCAGGAACCGCGGGAACATGCTCCCGCCGAGCGCCGACATGGTGAGAATGATGATGTTCGCGAATCCCATCAGCTGCTGGCGCGTGCGACTCATGGTGGCCAGCACCAGACCGAACGAGGCCGCCGCGGCGGCGGTTGCGGCGGTCATCACGAAGAACCCGGGCAGGTGGCTCATCAGGTCGAGGCCGAAGACCAGCGAACCCCACAGGAACATCACGGTGATCTGCACGGTGCCCAAGATCGTCAGATGGAGCCACTTGCCGGCGAGAAGGCCGCTCATGCCGACATTGGTATTCAGCACGCGCTCGAGTGTGCCCGAATCCTGTTCGTCGAGCAGCGAGCCGCCGCCGGCCGCGCACGAGAACAGAATGAACATCACCGCGATGCCGGCCGCATAGAACGAGATCATCTTCCCGCCTTCGCGCTTGTCGCCGACCACCGCCGTCACCACGGTTGCGACGAGATTGCCCGCGTTGGGGTCGCCGTCCGCGGTGTCGCCGATGCCGCCGCTCGCGCCCGAGCCGCCGCGGAGCACGGTCGCGGCCGCGCGCTGGAGCATTCCGATCACCATGTGCCGCGCAACCGGATCGGACGGATCGGACAGCACCTCGACCTTGATCCCGCCGCCGCTGAGATTCGGAAACGTCGCGCCCCAGCCGCGCGGAATCACGAGCGCGATCGGCACGTCTCCGGCGCGCACCAGCATCTCCGCCCGCGGGCGCGCGAGCGGAATGAGCGGCGAGCGGGCGTCGCCGGGCAACGTGTGCACCGAGTCGCGCACCCGGAGGCCGGGGTCGGCCTTCAGCGCTTCGATCAGGTAGCGGCTCATGTCGGAGCGGTCCTCGTCCGCGACGAACACCTGCACCTTCGACATGCCGCTCATCGATTGCCGTCCGAAGACCGAGGCGAAGATCGAGAAGAACAGAATCGGCAGCGCGAACACCATGGCCAGTGCGACGCGGTCTCGGCTGAGGCTCAGCTGGCTGATGCGTAGCAGGGTCCCGATCACTCGCGCAGCTCCTTTCCGGTGAGATGGATGAAAACGTCATGCAGTCCGTGGCGACGCACCTCGAGGTCTTCGATCTCCACTCCCGAAGCGCGCACCCGCTCGAGCAGACCGGGAAGTTCGCGCCCCACGTCCCGGACTCGCGCGCTCAGCACCCGCCCACCCTCCAGGCGCTCGAATCCGTCGAGCGGTGGCGAAGGCGCGCGGTTCAGCTTCAGCACCACCTGGCGGTCGCCACCCACGGTGCGCTCGATCAGCTCGGCGAGCGTGCCGGTCGCGACCATCCGGCCGTGATCGAGGATCGCAATCCGGTCGCAGCGGTGCTCGGCCTCTTCGAGTTGATGGGTGGTGAGCAGCAGTGACGCTCCATCGACCCGCAGCTCTTCGAGCATCTCGTAGATCCGCTCGCGACTCTGCGGGTCCACGCCAACGGTGGGCTCGTCGAGCAGCACGATTTTCGGCTCGTGCAGCACTCCACAGGCGATGTTGAGCCGGCGCTTCATGCCGCCCGAAAAACGGCCCACCGGCTCCTTCGCGCGCTCGCCGAGTCCGGTCCATCGCAGGGCCCACGCCACGCGCGAGGCGAGGCGCGAAGGCGCGACGCCGTGCAGCCGGCCGAATACTTCGAGATTCTCGCGGGCGGTGAGCAGTGGATAGACCGCGAGATCCTGAGGGACGATGCCGAGCACGCGACGCCGCTCCTCGGCAGGGATCGCGCGACCGAACATCTCGATCGTGCCGCCATCGAGACGCACCCGGCCGGTGATGGCGCGCAGCAGCGTGGTCTTGCCGGCGCCATTGGGGCCGAGCAGCGCGAGCCGCTCGCCCGAGAGCAGATCGAGCGAGGCGCCGCGCAGCGCCTGCACCTGACCGAACGACCTGACCGCATCACGCACGCGCAACACGGCGACGCCCGCGCCGGCCCGCGGACGTTCGGGTGCGGCCACTGCGACTGTGCTCACCTGGAATCCTCCTCGAGAGATCTGCTGCGTTTCAAAACCCTGCGGAGACAGTGCACGAGCGCGAGTCGCCGAAACAGTCGAGAGGGGATGAACGGTCGGACCGGGATGATGAGCGGTCGTGGGGGCCGTCCGGAGTGCCCGGCCGCGTGTTCAAAACCAAGGCGGACAGGGCCTTGAGCCATCCGGCTGGGATTGCGGTTCGGGCAGTGGACGATTCAGTTCGGCGGTCCTCGGGCCGATACCCCCAGGAGAGTTCACGTCTGGCAGGCGGGTGAACTCCGGGGGTCGGAACGTGTGCGATCCAGCACCTGGCCCGCGGCTCTTTCCCTTTGCGCACAGCTTCTCCATTCGGAATCCGCGACCGCTCGGGGTCGCGTCGGCCGGGACGCCGAAAATCATGAGCGAGCTATCAGGCTCCGCCGCTCGACAGATTGCGCTGCGTGACTTGTCACCCATGGCCATCCTGGTTCTGGGCTGGCTTCGCGCGCTCGCACGCGCGCTCAAGATGTTCCGCCTGTACAAGTCCGACAATCCCGCGGTGCGTGGACAACGCGCCCGGTTGATCGCTCAGGCGCTCGAGATTCTCAAGAACAACGGCGCGATCGATCTGCGCATCAGCCCGAGCGAGATCTTTCTGATCGATGAAGTTCTGATCCGGCCGGGCTCGGGTCGTGCCAACGACGAAGTGCGTGCCGCCGAGGAACTGCTTCCGTTCCAGATCTATCGTGACGGTGTGCGCCGCGTGGTGCTACTCGCCGATACGCCCGACCGCGAGCTGGGCGTGTTCATCGACGCGGTGTGCGCGACGAGCATGGGTCCGGATACCCAGGACGACCTGGTCACGCTGCTGTGGCAGGGAAACCTGACACACGTCCAGATCGAGTCGGTGGCGATCGAGCAGAACATCTACCTATCGGTGCGTCGCGGCGGCGGTGGCGGGCCGGTCCAGCAGACGCAGGCCTACGCCTGGTCGCCGCAGGGCGCCGAGATTCGCGGGGCGCTCGCGCAGGCCGGCGGCACACAGGGCCTGCACCGGGACACGTTCGACGACTGGGAACTGCCCGAGGGCGACATCGACGCGCGCGTCGCGTGGACCGCGCTCGAGAGTACGGTCGACGATGCGACTTCCCGGCTCGCAGCTCGATGGAAGACCGAGAACGAAAAGCCCTGGACCGCGGTCGCCTCACCACTCGCGCGCCAGATGCTCTGGATCGACCCTTCGGACGATACTCGCATCGCGCTCGGCCACTCGGTCGTGACCTGGGTTTCGAGCGCGCTCCAGCGTTCGGCGTGGGGCGAAGCGCAGGAGGCCCTCGGCCTGCTGCGCGAGATCGACCCCGACCGGACCCGCACCGCGAGTGCGCTCGAACAGGAGCTCTCCGGGCTCAACGTAAACGAGATCGCGGAACGCATGGACGAGGACGATCCGACCGGGCATGCGCGCTTCTCGGCGGTGATCGTCGGCATCGGGCCGGCCGCGCTCGATCTGGCGTGCGCCGTGATGTGCGTCTCGACCAGGCTGCGGGCGCGTGCCGCCGCGACCACCGCCCTGTGCTACCTGTGCAACGATTACCCGGAGCTGCTCGCTCCGTATCTTGCCGACTCGCGCTGGACCATGGTGCGAAACGTGGTGTTCGTGCTCGGGCAGATCGGCGGATCGGACGTCACGCCACTGCTGCGTGCCGCGGCCGACCATCCCGAGATCCGGGTGCGCCGCGCAGTGGTTCAATCGCTGGGCGGAGTTCCGCGCGAGGAGCGCACTCCGGTTCTCATCCAGCAGCTCGAGACCCGTGACTCCCGGCTGCTGGCCGCCACCCTCAGCATGCTCACCCGCGAGCGCAATCCGCGGGTCGCGCGCGCACTCCTCGACCGGATCGAGGCTCCCGACTTCGAATCGCGGAGCGAAGACAATCAGCGCGCGCTGTTCAGCGCGCTGGCCGAGATCGCGGACGATGGCGCGGTGCCCGCGCTCGAGGCGCTGCTGCACAGGGGCGGCTGGTTCGCGAGGCGCACGCTGATGCGCGTGGCCGCGGCGCGGGTGCTGCGCCGGCTGGGCACCGAGTCGGCCACGGCAGCGCTCGAAGCCGGCCTGCGCTCGAAGAGTGAAGCGGTGCGCGGCGCCTGTCTCGACGCCATGAGCACGCGGATGACCCCGTGAGCGAGACGCCCGCCCCGCGCCCGGCCGACACGCGGCCGATCGACGAGCGCTATCGCGAGATGGGGCTCAACCTGATGATGCGCGTGCTCGCGCTGATTCACGTCGGCCGTGCCTACCGCGTGGACAACCAGGTCTTTCGCGTTCAGCTCGACACGATGATGCAGGCTCTGGAGCCGCTGTTCGAGGAGGCGCCGGAGATCGTGCTGGTCGCGCTCGAGAACGACGTATACATGAACGGCGTTCGCCTTCCCATGAAGAGCTCGACGCTCAAGCATCACCAGTCCCTGCTCGGCGAGTTCCGCAAGCGCAAGATCGCCGGTCTCAAGATCGAGCGCGGGGTCACGGCCGAAGAGATCGTGAAGTTCTTCGGACTGTTCCTGCAGCCCGAGAACCACCACGGCAGCGGGCTGCTCGAGGCCGCGCTCTCGGTCGGTTGCGTGCGCATCCAGCCGGCCGTGTATGCCTCGACCGAGGCGCCCGAGATGGATGCCACATCGATGATCCCCGGCCTGAACACCGATGGCGGCAGCCACTACGGCGCCGCCGGCGGCGGCGCAGGAGGTGGCGGGGGTCTCGACGTCGAAAGCGGGCCGGCGGTGCAGGGAATGAGCGAGACCCCGCAGGCCACGGCCGAGGAAGGTCGCGGCACCTCCGGCGGCGGTCCGCGTGGCGGCACGCCCAAGAACTTCAACGTCGCGCTCAACGGCGTGAGATCATTGCTGACCACCACTTCGCTCCAGGCCGGAATGGAGATGCGCCATGCCAAGCGCGTGGTTCAGCCGCTGGTTGATGGCGCTTTCGCGGCGGAGCCGGTGGTGATGGGGCTCTCGACGCTCGGGCATCACGACGGCTATACCTACATGCACTCGGTCAACGTGTGCCTGGTGGCCGTGACCATGGGACACCTGCTCGGCTTCGATCGTCGCGCGCTCTCCGACCTGGGCGTCGCCGCGCTACTGCATGACGTCGGCAAGAACAGCCTGACAGGACGCATTCGCCACGCGCTGCCCGCATTCACCGAGGAGGAGCGTGTTCTCGCCGAAACCCATCCGCTCGAGGGCGCCAAGCTGCTGGCGCGATCCACCATGCTGAATGCGACCACGCTGCGCTGCATGCGCGTCGCGTTCGAGCACCACATGGGGCCGGGCGGCTATCCGCACCTGACGGACTGGAGCCGGAGTGCGCTTTCCGAGCTGGTCTCGGTTGCCGACTGCTACGTCAGCCTTCAGACCCACCGCAGCGAGCGCGGCCGCAGCGTAACGCCGTTCCAGGCGCTCGGCCTGATGCTTGGGCCCCTCGCCTCGCGCTTCGATCCCGCGATGCTCGGCGCGCTGGTGCACGCGGTCGGACTCTTCCCGCCCGGACAGATGATCGAGCTCGACGATGGCGCGATCGGCGTAGTGCTCGCTCCGAATTCCGCGGACCTCGGGCGGCCGCATGTTCGCCTGGTGCGCGACGCAGCGGGCGCCTGGGGGGATCCCGTCAAACCGACCGAGTACCGACCTCTCCCCGCGGAGCGCAGCGTGCGGCGCTCGCTCAAGGCGGAGGAGTATCCCGAGACTCCGCCGCAGCAGGCGGCGTAAGGCGCCGGCGGGCTCCCCTACCGCGCCACGCGCTCGAGTGCGACGCGGCGGGACTCGCGAAACCGGGTCAGCATCCCCTTCTCGACGCTGCGGATCTCGTCGCTCACCGCCGGGTGGCCGTCCGCGAACACGTAGCGCCGGCGGCCTCGCATCACTTCCACCGTCGGCTGCCCCTGACCGCCGACCCGCACCAACCCTTCCAGCACGCACACGCAGGTGCCTTCCGGCTCGCAGATCACGGCGAGCGTCGTGCCGGTCACCTCGATCTGCGCCTCGGGAGTCCTGATCTCGAGGTGCGCGCCGTGGAAGTTCGATGCGGTCGTGATGCGCGCTTCGCCGCCACTCACTTCGGCGCGCACCGTGCGTCTGAACCAGCGCCCCGGAACATCGGGAATCGAGAACCTGGTGCCGGGCGAGAGCTCGATGGCGAGCAGCCCGGGGCTCTGGATCTCCAGATCGGACCCGTCGGGGATCTGTACCGTGGCGCCCGGGCGCAGCCAGCGGTTGAAGTCGATGGTGTGCCCGATCGGCACCGGGCGACCGTCGACCACCGCGATGCCCTGGCCATGACTCGACGCCACCCGCCATGCGGGACCCTGATTGAGCACGAGCACGACCACCAGAGCCGCGGCCGCGGCGATCGATGCCGCCGCCCACCGCGTGGACTCGCGCTCCCACCAGCGCAGGCGCACCGTGCGACGGGGCCTCTCGCCGAAGCGGCCCGCCGTGAACTCCGCGCGAAGCTGAGCGCGGAACTCGGGGTCCGGCTCCGGCGCGCGCAGCAAGCGCACCGCCTGCTGGGCGCTTCGCTGTTCATGTGTCAGTTCTTCGTGGTCCGATTCGCGCATGTGATGCTCTACCGCCCCTCGCCCAGTGTGTCGGCAAGCAATCCTGCGAGCGCCGAAAGCGCGCGCGAGTAGCGCTTGCGCGCAGCCGCGTGATTCACGCCGAGAATCTCCGCGATCTCCTGATGGCTCAGCCCCCGGTAATCGTGCAACACGACCGGCACGCGCAACGCCTCGGGCAGACGGCCGATCGCACTCTGCACCAGTCGTTCGCGCTCAGAGGCCAGCGCATCGTCCTCGGGATCGTTGGTCCCGCGGGTCAGCACCATGCCGCTCTCGGGATCCTCATCCACCGGGCTGCTGCGCTGCGCCATGCGATGGGCGCCCGAACGCCATCGGTCGCGGCACGCATTGGTCGCAATCGCGGTCAGCCACGCCCCCGGATCGCGCGCGGGGTCGAGCTGATGGGCGGAGCGATACACCTTGAGAAACACGTCGTGCGTCACGTCCTCGGCCTCGATTCGGTGCCCGAGCAACCGGAACACCAGTCCGTACACGTTCCCAAAGTTGCGTTCGAACAGGCTGGCGAGCGCAGCGGGTTCGCGGCGGCGCACGGCTTCCAGCTCATCGCGCGTCCACCGCGTGACGGGCGAGACGCCGGACGCCGGCGAGGCGCCGGGCGCGGCCGGCGCCCCGGCTGCTGCCGGCCCTTCGAATGCGCTCGCCGCGAGGGAAGCCCCGGTCTCAGGTACGGATGAGCGAGGCGGATGTGTCGGGCCGGAGGCATGATTCACGGAGCGAGGGCTCTCCAGGGGGCGAGATCAGCGGGGACGCCCGCAGTATTGCACAGCCCTTAGACCGGCACGCGTTCGGAAGCTTGAAGATTTCTCAGGCCGCTTTGGAGATCTCCGTTGCATCGGAATCATCCGCCGTCGGCAGCGGCAGCCGGATCCAGAACGTGCTGCCCTCACCAGGAAGGCTGTTCACGCCCACGTGGCCACCGTGCAGCTCGGTCAGACGCTGGACGAGGTGCAAGCCGATGCCCAGGCCGCCGTGGCGCGAGGCGCTTTCGCGCGCACCCTGGCCGAACAGCTCGAAGATGTGAGTGGCTTCCTCCGGCAGGACGCCGGGTCCCAGATCCGAGACGTCGATGACCGCGAACTCGCCGTCCTGGTGCACGCTCACCGACACCTCCCCGTGCTCGGGGCTGAACTTCACGGCGTTGACGAGCAGGTTGACCACGGCCTGGCGCAGCTTCACTTCGTCCACCGACATCTCCGGCATGCCGGCGGCGTATCGCTCGGTCACGCTCACGTGGTACTTCTCGGCCGTGGCCAGCGTGGTTTCGACCGCGCTTCGCACCACCGACTCCAGCGATACCGTGGTGCGGCGCAGCGCCAGCTTGCCGCTCTCGATGCGGGACAGATCGAGGATGTCCTCGATCAGCCCCAGCAGACGCTGAGCCTCGGAGCGAAGGCGCCCGAGGAATTCGCCGCGTTGCGCCTCGTCCAGCCTGCGTTCGCGGTCGTCGAGCAGCTCGGCATACGCGATGACCGAGGTCAGCGGCGTCTTGAGCTCGTGACTGGCGGTCGAGAGGAACACATCCTTGAGGTGGTTCGATTCGGTCAGGCGCCGATTGTCGGCCTCGAGCTGACGCGTCCGGTTTCCGAGCCGGTCCATCAGCTCGGCGCGGTCGATGACGGCGCCGACGTGTTCGGCGAACAGCCCGAGCATGTCCCGATGGTGCTCCATGAATGTATCGGGGTGATTGATCCGGTTGACGTTGAGCACGCCGACGCAGCGCTCCCCGACCATCAGAGGAAGCGAAAGGGCCGAAGTGATGTTCCGGTTCGCCTTGTAGTGCTGCCCGAGCGTCGCGTGCGGCTCTTCATTCAGCAGCACCGCTTCCTGCTGCTCGGCCACCCAGCCAGCGATGCCCTCTCCCATCTTCTTGTGCGCGTTGCGCGCGAACTCGGACTCGAGGCCATACGAGGCACGCGTTTCCAGCTCGCTCGTCTCCGGGTTGTAGATCATGATCGAGGACTGCTGCGCGCGGAGCGTGGAAACGACCCGGCGCACGATGATCTCGAGAATGACTTCGAGACGAAGCTGCAGGTTCAGCGTGGTCGAGACCTGGAACAGCGCCGACAGCTCGGAGAGACGGGTGCGGACGTCGTCCTTGTCCTTCTCCTCGCGCTCGAGTGCGACGCGCATCCTGTTCAGCTCGCGCTGCTTGAGAGTGGTGTACAGGCAGAAGATCGCGACCAGTCCGGTGAGCGCGGTGAGCGCGTAATACGACTGGACGACGCTCTGTTTGCGCGCCTCGCCCGACATCTCGAGCAGCGGCACGTAGAGCATGAGCACCGCAGCGGTCAATGCTCCGACGACCGCAAAGGTGACTCCCCAGAGCAACCAGCTCCGGCGATTCAGATGGTCCCAGTTATTCGTCTGTCTGGCTGGCTTCATTGGCCCAGGCACTCCATGCCTCGCTTATCAGGGCTAGTCCGACTCGAGCTGGCCCGAAGGTGGTAGCTGCGGTATCGGCCGGTCCGTGGCACGCACTTAGCCCGAATTAGCCGTGCGCTGTTACATTTCGTCCCATGACGCGCGCCCCCCGATTCACCTGGCTCGCCGCGCTGCTTGCCCTTGCCGGGCTTGCCGCCCTCTACTGGGGGCCACTCGGAACCGGCTTTCTGAATGACGACTTCCTGTTTCTCGAGGAATCCCGCTCCCGGCCGTTGTCCGAGTCTCTCGCCCGCCTGGGGGCACTCGGGAACTACTACCGGCCGTTGTCGCGCCAGCTCTACTTTGCCGCGCTCAGCCCGTGGGGCGGCGCTCAACCGCTGGTCTTCCATCTGTTCAACTTCGCGGTGTTCGCGGGCGCGCTCGTGCTCCTCGCCGATCTGCTGTTCGCGGTGCTGCCCGCCGGCGCCGCGATGTGCGGCCTGCTCTACTTCGCGGTGCTGCCGCTGCAGCGCGTGGCGCTGCTCTGGGTGTCGTGCAGCCAGGACCTGCTTGCCACAGTTTTCATCCTCGGATCGCTCCTCCTGCACCGTCGCGGCCGCATCGGAATCGCGGCGCTGTGCACGCTCGCGGCTCTCGCCAGCAAGGAGACGGCATTCGCCCTGCCGGTCGCCCTCATCGCATGGGAGATGTTGGTCCAGCGCTCGCGGATCTCGACCGCGCTGCGGCGGGCGGCGCCTCACGGTGTGGCAGCGCTGGCGTGGATCGGTGTGCTGATGATCATGCGGGCGCGCGGCGGGCTGAGCTGGACCTTTCTCGACTTCTCGCCCACTCAGTTCGCCGCGGGAATCGTTCACGGGGTGCAGAGCCTGCTCGGTCTCGACTCCCCCGGCGATTTCCTGGCGGGGCTCGCCTCGGTGGGTCCGCCGCTGCTGCCGGCGCTGTGCTTCGGCGCGCTCGCGATCTGGCTCCCGGCAGCGGACCGGGGCGAACGCGTCGCCGCACCGTCCCGCGCCGCGTCAACCGCGTCCTTGCGCGAGTTCGAACCCACTTCCCGACTCATCGCCTTTGCGCTCGCATGGTTCGCCGCATTCGCCCTGGTCGCGGGTCCGGTTGCCCACACCTGGAGCTCCTACTACTACTTGCCGGCCGCAATCGGGGGCGCGCTGCTGGTCGGTCTCGCGACGCGGCGCATCGACCGATGGATGTGGCTCGGGCTGGTCGCGGCGCTGCTGTGGTGGCACGCCGGTGCGTGCGCCGGGCGCGCGTTCGCGATCCGGGGCGAGCGCTGGGGCTGGACCTCGCACCTCACCCCGTTCTACTTCGAGCGCGGTGCCGACCTCACGCGCACGCTGGCCGGAGAACTGAAGCGCATCGAGCCCGCGCCACCGCGCGGAACGCGCTTCTTCTTCGCCACGCTCCCGCCGTGGGCGGGATTTCAGATGGGCAACGGGGCGCTGATCCGCGCGCTGTACCGCGACCCGAGCCTCGAGTCCTACTTCTATTCGGAGTACTCCGACTCGGTCGCCGGCGGCCGGCCGTGCCGCTTCCTGTTCTGGAACGGAATCGCGCTCGAACGGCTCTATCCGCGCCTCGCCGCGCCGTGGTTCCAGGTGGGGGGCGATCTCATCCTGCTCGGACGCGCCGCGGGGGCGCGCGATGCGTTCCGGCGCGGACTCTCCGAAGGCGGCGACCGCGCCGACCTGCTCTACTGGCTGGGCTGGACCGAGTTGTGGACGGGGCGACGCGACGCGGGCGAGGCGGCGTGGCGGCAACTGGGCGCGCACGACGATTCGCTGCAATGGAGCAAGCATCTCCGGCTCGCGCACGATGCGTTGGACGAGAGTGATTCACTGCGCGCGCGCCGCGAGCTGGCTCAGGCGCTGCACCTCGGAATCGGAAGGCCCGAGGCGCACGCCGTGCTCGGCGAGCTGCTCGTGCCGAACCAGCCCAAGTACGCGATGCTCGAGCTTACGATCGCGGTGTGGCTCAAGCCGAACGACTGGATCGCGCGACGTGCGCTCGCGCTCGCTCTCGGCAACGCCCACCTGGACCAGAGCGCGGCGCGCGAGCTCGATGCACTCAAGCCGCTGTACCCGGAATGGCGGGAAGATCCGCTCGTTGCGCAACTCGAGCGCAGGCTGAACGGACCGGACTCGGGCGCGCCCGTGGCGCGGTTCCGATAACGAGAGGAAGCCTCATGCGACGCGGACGGGTGGTCATGGAGTGGTTCGAAAGCGCGGTGCTGCGCGGAAATCCGTGCGGCGACCCGCACCTGCGGCGCGTGCCGGTGTATCTGCCGCCCGCCTACGACTCCGAGCCGGGACGGCGCTTCCCGGTGGTCTACGTGCTGACCGGCTTCACCGGACGCGGCCGCATGCTGCTCAATGACAATGCGTGGTCCCCGCCGCTCGACGATCGAATGGACGCCCTGATCGCGGCCGGTTGCGGCGAGATGATCCTGGTGATGCCCGATTGCCTGACGCGCTACGGCGGGTCGCAGTACCTCAACTCGAGCGCGACCGGACGCTACGAAGACCATCTGCTGCAGGAGCTGGTGCCGTGGGTGGACCGCACGTTTCGAACGCTCCCGGATCGCGATCATCGCGGAGTCGCCGGGAAATCGTCCGGCGGCTACGGCGCTATGTTGCACGGCCTCAGACATGCCGACATGTTCGGCGCCGTGGCCTGCCACAGCAGCGACATGTACTTCGAGTACTGCTATCGCCCCGATGTCGGAAAGTTCTGCTCGATCGTGCAGGGGGCCGGAGGCCTCGCGCCCTGGCTCGAGGCCTTCGAGCGCAAACTGCAGAAGGGTGAGGACGACTTCGTCGCGCTGAACATCCTGGGGATGGCCGCGGCCTACTCGCCGAACCCCGCGACCGCGCCATTCGGCATCGATGTTCCGTGCAACCTGGAGACCGGCGAGTTCCGCGAGGACGTATGGCAGCGCTGGCTCGCGCTCGACCCGCTGGCCCTGATCGAGCGCCATGCGGACGCGCTTCGCTCACTAAGCATGCTGTTCTTCGACTGCGGAACCCGGGACGAATGGAATCTCCACCTCGGCGCCCGGATCATGCACCGGCGTCTCGAAGCGCTGGGTGTCGCTCACACGCATGAGGAATTCGACGACGGGCACATGAATGTGAGCTACCGCTACGACGTGAGCCTTCCGCGGCTGGCTCGCGCACTCGGGGCGGAAAGTCGCTGATCCGGGCGGGCGGGCCCGCGTCCGAACCCAGAATTCGGGCGTCGAGCCAGCCTTCGACACCGAAACGCTACGACATAGAGAAATAGACTGGCCATGATGCGGACAGAGGCTCCCCCGCGCTTGCTCTCGACCCGTGGTCCGGATGACAGCGCTTCCTAATGTTGATGGTTTCTTCGACCTGAACCCGGCTCGGCGTGGGGCCGGTGACAATCGCCACGAACAGCACCACTAAACGCTTGCAGCAATTGCGAAAACGCAAAGATCTCGATTGATTTTGCGCATGCGCTCTCTATACTTCGAAACGTGATGTCTTGAGCCCGTGAGCTCGATGGAAAACTCTGGATAGCGCTCCGCGCCCCCTCGGAGCATTTTAATTCTCTGGACGTGATGCGTCTGTCCATTCAGAGACGCTCACCGCGGAAGGCAGGTGAACTTCAGGGCGCTTCCGGCGGCCGCGAGCCGCCAACTCTTGCAACCTCGAGCTCTGCATTCGAAACCCCCGGGAGGTGGCCGATGAAGCGTAAGGCCTTGCTACTGATTTTTGCAGTACTCGCGTTCGCGGTTCCCGCGCGCGCGGCAGACACACTGCTGTTCGCATTCACCGGGTACGACTACCAGAATCCAAATTCCGATGCGGTGAATTACCTGGCTCCTGGTGAGGGCTATCACGTGGTCGGGTTCGTTACGAGCTTCGGCCCCGACCTCGAGTATTACGTCGATCCCGTCAACTTCGAGTACACCGTCTACACGCAGAACCTGGTGGTGGTGGCGTCCACTTATTACGGAACGCTGCTCGTGGTCGACTTCGGCAACGGCGGGCGCGGACGTTACTACAGCGATCCGATCAGTGGCGGCACCCACGGCCAGTACGGAACTCTGCCGCCGAACGCGACGTCGCCTTCGACCTTCATCGATGGCAGCGTGCGTCTGGGCGGGGTCATCAACTCGTTCAATCTGACCTACGACTTCGACCCGAGCATCAATGCCGGGCAGTTCAGCGGCACGATGAATCTGGATGAAGGACCGGATCTGGTTTACGTCCAGCCGCCGCCGCGCCGTAATGGCTGGACCTTCGGTGGTCTCGCGGGTCGGCCGAACGGCACGATCCCGCCTGGCTATGACAATGCAGTGCAGGGCGAGTGCCGTCTTCCGGCTTCGACGCCGACTGCTCACACGACCTGGGGCGCGATGAAGGCGCTCTACCGCCGCTAGCCCTCGACTCCGATCGCGGTGGAACTCACCGCGCCCGCAACGGGAGGAACATCTATGAAGAAGATGATCGGGGTGGCGGTACTACTGGGGCTGCTCGCCGCAGGCACTTCCACCACTACATTCGCTCAGCCGGCGTGCGGCACCGGTCAGATCATCGACTGGGATGCCAACGGCTTTTCCTGGGAAACACCGGCGAACCCGGTGAACAACATTTCGGCTGCAGGCAATTCGCTTCATGCCGTCGCGCTCGTGAGCCTGTTCTGCTCGCCGTTCGCGGATCTGAATCCGAATGATCCGAGCACCGAGTACACCATCGTGTTCTCGGGACTGACGTCGACCGGCACGACCATTCCGGTGTCGGGTTTCACCACGGTCTGGAACACGGACTACGGCAGCGGATTCTTCGACATCTATGCGGGCTCTCCGCGGAACGCGCCGAGCTATCTGTCCATGCCGCCACCCGGCGGAACCGTCCCGGCCAACTATCAGGACGGCACGTTGATCCTGACGGGGACGCTCGCCAACTTCCGCACGCAGATCATCAAGACCGGGAACAACCCGGCCAACGGTACGTTCCGCGCGGACTACACGTTTACCGGCGGTACACTGTACAGCCGGGTCGCGGGTTCGGGCGTTGGACTGCTGCACGGTCTCTGGAACCTCACGGGAGCACCGACGGGCTACTCGGCCCATCCGGACGGTGTCTTCGACAATCCGCCGACCGCGGTGCGTCCTTCCACCTGGGGCGCGATCAAGCAGCTATACAAGTAGTCGCGACCTCGATCGCCCGGCATGTGCCCCCCCGCGCATGCCGGGCGTTTCGTTTTCTGCGCGCGTTGGTCCCCCTGTTCTTCCGCCTGTAGACTCTCGCGCATGCCCCAGGCCGACGTGCGCTTCATTCCCGAGTTCGAGAAGTACGACCCGCGCAGCACCCAGGATCCGCGCTTCTGGTACCGCCCGACCATGGGCCTGCAGCGTCTCGAGCGCCTGCGCTTCCCGTGATTCGAGCGCCGGCTCCCGCCGCGACCCTGCGCCTGGCCCGCGCGCACGCGCGCCAGCTCGGCCTCTCGATCTGGAAGTGGGAGTACGTCAGGCGCGACTCCTCGCGCGGCGGCCACGACTTCCATCGCTTCATCGATCCGGAGGATCTCGCGCGCATGCTGCGCCGCCACCGGGCGCGGATCACGCACATGAGCGGCATCCGCTGGTCGCCACGACTCGAGTTCCCCCGCAGCACCAGGGTGAGCTACCTCGGGCTCGCGCGCCTCGCCGGCTGACGACTCGAGCGATGAGCCTGCGCATTCTCGTCGTCGTGCCCGACCTGTTCTTCCGGACGCGTATCGAATCCACCGCTTCCCGGCTCGGAGCGAGTGCGCAGTACGCCAGGCTCGAGGCAACGCTCGAGCGCTGCCGGATCGAGCCGCCGGATCGGCTGATTCTCGACCTGCACGCCCCGGGCGATCCGCTCGCAGTCGTGCGCGCGCTCCGCGCGAACGAAGCCACGCGCGGAATCGAGGTCGTGGGGTTCTACTCGCACGTGGATCAGGATCTGCGGACCGCGGCACTGGAGGCCGGAGTGAATCGGGTGATGCCACGCTCGGCGTTCACCAGAAATCTGGCCGAGATTCTCGGGGGTTAGGGCCGTCTGGTAGGGGCACTGCGATACACGTCCGCTGCTTTCTCCGCGTCGGGGCGGTGGCTATACTCCCCGCCGTCCATGAAAACAGGCCTGCCCACCCCGAGCGAGCGCGCCATGAACCAGGAAGCTCCAAGAACCTCCGCGACCATCGAGCGCGTGCGCATCTCGTGCCCGGGGTGCGGACGCAACGACTTCGTCTCGTGGCCGGTGGGTCAGGAGATCTTTCACTGGAAGTGCTTCAATTGCGGCAAGCAGTTCGACCTCACCCGCAAGGCCGCGCACTGACGAAGTGCGCGAGGAGGTTGCAATGATGCGGCATGCACTCTGCCTCGCACTGTTCCTGCTGGTTCCGGCGGCTCTGGCCGTAACGCCTTCCTCCGATCCGAAGGCAGTGGCGATTGCCGATCAGGTGATGAAGGGCCTCGGCGGGCGCGAACGCTGGGACGCACTCGAAGGACTGCGCTGGTCGTTCGAGTTCGCGGCGAACGACACGATCAGGAGCTCCCGCGCCCATTCGTGGGACAAGCGGACCGGGTGGCACAAGGTGTCGGGCAAGAACCGCGCGGGAGTGCCGTTCACGTTCATCGAGCAGTTGGACGGGTCGGGCGGGATGGCGTGGATGAACGCGAACTCCATCGAGGGCGATTCGCTGGGCAAGCTCATGAAGCGCGCGAAATCGCTATGGACGAACGACACCTACTGGATGCTCATGCCCTACAAGCTTCGCGATCCGGGTGTGCACCTCAAGTACGACGGCGAGGAGAAGGACGGCAATCGGACTTACGACCGGATCGCGCTCGGCTTCGATCACGTGGGCGAGACGCCGGGCGACCAGTACTGGGTCTCGGTGAACCGCGCCAACCATCGCATCGAGAAATGGACCTACCTGCTTCAGGGGGAGACCGAAAAGGAGAGCTGGACGTGGGAAGGTTGGGAAGAGCACGACGGCCTGTGGTTCCCGACCGTGCACAGGAACGGCGCGAACACTCTGTTCACGCGCCACGTCGAGACGGTGCGCGCGTTCCCGGCCGAGGAATTCAGGACACCCTGAGAGCCACCCCCGGCGAGCCGTCCCCTGAGAGCGGCAGCGATGGCGTCGACCGCATCCGCCGCTATCGCGTCAGCGAAATCTTCCTGTCCCTGCAGGGCGAGGGCCCCTCGGCCGGCACGCCGGCCCATTTCGTCCGTCTTCAGGGGTGCGACGTGGGCTGCGCATGGTGCGACACCAAGTACTCGTGGGATGGGTCGCAGGGCCGCGAGCTCGCAGCCGAGGCGCTGTGGGATGAAGCGCGCGCGCTGGGCGAGGCGCCGATGCTCGTGGTCACGGGCGGCGAGCCGCTCGAGCATCCTGGCATCGCCGCACTGCTCGAGCAGGCCGCATCACGCTGGGGCCGCGTCGAGGTCGAGACCAGCGGCATCGGGCCGCCGCCGCTCGAGCGCGAGAACCTCTTCTACAACGTCTCGCCCAAGCTGCCCTCGGCCACGCCAGGCTGGGAGCGCACCTGGCAACATGTGGCGGCGTGGAATGCAGAGCAGCACGCCACGTTCAAGATCGTGGTCGGTGACGATCCCGACCTGGACGACGCGCTGCGATTGATCCGCGCCCACGAGATCCCCGCCGCGCGTGTCATGCTCATGCCCGAGGGTCTCACCGAAGAGGCGCTCCGGCGGCGTGCCGCCACGCTCGCCGAGGCGTGCAAGCGTCACGGTCTGCGAATGAGCCCGCGTCTTCACGTGTGGCTGTGGGGCGCCAGGCGCGGGGTGTGATGGCGCGCGCGGTGGTGCTCCTTTCGGGAGGGCTGGACTCGGCCACCTGCCTCGCATGGGCTCGCGGCCAGGGGTTCGAGTGCACGACGCTCGCGGTGGACTACGGGCAGCGCCATCGTATCGAGCTCGAGGCGGCGCGGCGCGTGGCGGCGGCGCTCGGCTCGCGCGACCACCGCGAGGTGGCGATCGACCTGCGCGCCACTGGCGGTTCCGCGCTCACGGCCGCGATCCCGGTGCCGCGCGGACGCAGCGTCGAGTCGATGGGCAACGGCATTCCGATCACGTATGTGCCCGCGCGCAATACCGTGTTCCTCGCCCTTGCGCTCGGGCTCGCCGAGACGCTGGATGCGGTCGACCTGGTGGCCGGGATGAATGCCATCGATTACTCGGGCTATCCCGACTGCCGTCCGGAGTTCCTGCAGGCGTTCGAAGAGCTTGCCGCCCTGGCGACGCGCGCGGGGGTCGAAGGCGCGCGCTTTCGCGTCCACGCCCCTCTCATGAAGCTGGACAAGGCGGCGATCATCCGGCTCGGGGTCTCGCTCGGCGTGGACTTCGCACTCACGCACTCGTGCTACGATCCGGCGCCGGACGGAGCCGCGTGCGGCGCCTGCGACGCGTGCCTGCTCCGGCGAAAAGGTTTCCGCGAGGCGGACATCGTTGATCCCACACGCTATTCGGCCTGAGGCGGAGCCCTGGACCATGCAGGTGGAGCTGATCAGGGAGTACACGTTCGAGGCCGCGCACCGGCTGCCGATGGTGCCGGCGGAGCACAAGTGCGCGCGCATGCACGGCCACTCGTTCCGGGTTGCGGTGAGCGTGTCCGGAGAGGTGGATCCGCGCACCGGATGGCTGATCGACTTCGGCGACATCACCGCGGTCGTCGAGCCGCTGCTTCGGCGCGAGCTCGACCATCGCACGTTGAACGACGTGGCCGGTCTCGAGAATCCGACGTCCGAGGCGCTGTGCGGCTGGCTGTGGGGACGGCTTCGGCCGCATTTCCCGGGGCTTTCCGCGATCACGGTTCACGAGACCTGCACCGCCCGGTGCACCTACCGCGGCCAGTGAACCCGGGCGTTTTCGAAGGAGGAGACCGATCGAATCTGCACCGGATGCGCCGCGCATGTATCCAATGAGCCGACGGTCCGGCCTTGCGCATGATCGTTCGTTGAAGAATCAGCGCCGCCTGGAGTCCAATCAATGAGCCTCAGAATTTTCGTTACCGGGGCCTCCGGCTACGTCGGAAGCGCCGTCGCCGCGCGCCTCGCGCGGGCGGGCCACGAAGTCTACGGACTCACCCGTCATCCCGAACGTCTCTCCGCGCTGGTCGCGCTGGGGGTTCGGCCCGTGCCCGGCGATCTCGCCGATCGCGACTCGTTCCTCGGCACGCTGCAGAACTGCGATGCCGCGGTGCACGTCGCGTTCGACGCAGCGGCCGCGGCCACACGCGACCAGCTCGCGCTCGAGGCGATCCGCGTCGCCGCGCAGGACGGGCGCATTCGCCGGCTGCTCTATACCAGCGGCGTGTGGGTGCATGGCGATCGCCATGGCGCCATCACCGATGAGTCCTCGCCGATCGCGCCGCTGCAGCTCGTCGACTGGCGCGCCGCGCACGAAGAGGTGGCACTCGACCTTTCCGAGTTCGATGTCTCAACCGTGATCCTTCGCCCGGCCATCGTCTACGGCGAATCGCGGGGAATCATCGGAGCGATGTGGGCCGAGGCGCGCGACCTGCATCGCGTGACCTATCCCGGTGACGGCAGCCAGATCTGGAGCCTGGTGCACTGCGAGGACGTGGCGGAGGCGTATGCGCTCGCGATCGAGCACGCGCCGGTCGGCTCGCGCTATCTGCTCGCCGACGACCAGCCGCTCTCGGTGCGCGAGATCGCCGCAGCGATCGCGCGCACGAGCGGCGCCGAGGCAACGCCCTGGCCGCGCGAAGAGGTCCTCGAGAAGCTGGGCCCGTATGGCGAAGCGCTGCTGTCGGGTGCGCGAGTCAGCGCTGCCAGGGCGCGGCGCGAGCTGGGCTGGGTGCCGCGTCATACCAACTTCGCGAACGAGGCCGATGCGCTCTATCGGGAGTGGCAGACCTCGCAGGGCACGCCCGTCGCCTGAACGATCGGCACGGATGCCGAACAGGGCCCGGCATGGATGCCGGGCCTCTGTCGTTTTCGCGCGACGCTCCGAGCCGCTACATTGCGCGGCGGCATGCCCGCGCTCTCTCGCTTTCTCCAGACCCGGACGCAGCTTCTCGTTGCCGGCGCACTCGTGCTCGTGGCGCTTCTCGCGCTCGGCATCCTCGCGTTCGGACCGCGCCTCATCGCACCCAGGCTGCGCGCCGCCGCGCACGCGCGCGGCCTCGAGGCCTCGTGGGATGCGCTCGTCATGCAATTGCCGGCGGGAGCGCGCCTGAGCGGCCTCAGCCTGACCGGTGCCACTGGCGACACGGTGGTCAGCGTGGATTCCCTGCGGGTCGCTCTCGATCCGCTGTCCCTGCTGCTGCTGCGTGTGCGCTTCGCCTCGATCGATGCGGCCCACGTGCGCCTCGTCCCACCCGAGCGGCGTGCCGCGGACCCGGACACGCTTGCCCCGGAGGAACCCCCCGTGCGCGGCCGACCCGATCGATCGGGCCGCGTCCATGAGGCCGCCGACCGGCTGGCTCGTACGCTACTGCTCCCGGCGCGACGCCTGCCCGAACTGTCCCTGCGCGACGTGCGGGTCGAGACCGGGGACGGAGAGGCGGCGCTCGCGATCGAGAGGCTGGTTCTGCGCCGGGCACGGGGCGCCATGGGCCTCGATGCCGAGGGCCGGCTCGAGCGGGAGCCGCGAACTCCGTTCGCGTTCGAGCTGCGCTACGGCGACGATGATCGCCTGACCGGTCGCGCGCGCTTCGGCATCCCCGACGTCGAGCGCGGCACCACGGATTCCTTGCTGTTCCGGGTGGACGGTGCAGTCGTGCAGGACCGCGCGCGCGGCGTGGTGAGGATGGCCGATTCGACCCGGGTCACGATCGGTCGCATCCGGCTGCGCATCGGCGGATCGCTCGAGCGGCGCGGGCCGCACGTCCGCTTCGCGCTGGCCGCGAACGACCTCGACGCCCCGCTCATCCAGAGCAGCCTGCCACGCATGATGCTAGGACCCCTGCTCGATCTGTCGGTGCGCGGCTCGTTCGACTATCGGATCAGCTTCGATCTCGATGTGTCCGCTCCGGACAGCGTGCGGTTCGATGCCGACGTGATCCCGCACGGGCTCGCCCTCGATCCGGCGCACACCCGGCTCAACCTCGCCGAGCTCTCCGGACCATTCGTCGCACGGATTCATCTGCCCAGGGACAGGATCGTGATCCGCGATCTGTCCCCGGCCAATACGCACTTCCGCCCGCTCGAGGCGATCGATTCGTTGCTGACACATGCCGTGCTCACCAACGAGGACGGTGGGTTCTTCCGCCATCACGGGTTCAACACCGAAGCGGTGCGAGGGGCGATCGCCGACAACATTCGCGCCGGCGCTTACCGGCGGGGCGCGGGAACCATCACCATGCAGCTCGTGCGCAATCTCTACCTCGGCCATGCGCGCACGCTCTCGCGCAAGGCGCAGGAGGTCGTGCTCTCGTGGGTGCTCGAGCACCTGGTCCGTCTCGACAAGCGCCGGATCCTCGAGATCTACCTCAACATCATCGAGTGGGGGCCCGACGTGTTCGGCGCGGACGAAGCCACGCACTTCTACTTCGGTCACGACGCGGGGCGGGTGAGCGTTGACGAAGCGCTGTTCCTCGCGACGGTGGTGCCGGCCCCGACGAAATGGCGTTACCGGTTCGACGCCGCAGGTGAGCTGCGTCCCTTCGAGCGCGCGCAGATGCACTTCATCGGTCGCGCGATGGTCGCCAGGGGCTGGCTCGATCCCGCACAGCTGCCTGACCGAGACGTGCTGCGCGTCGAGCTTCGCGGCCCGGCGCGCGAGGCGCTGTTTCCTCGCGACCCGACTGCCTTGAATTCCGACAATGTCCACGCGCTCTCGAACTGAAGCGCAGGCTCGTCCCGCGCGGTCTTCGGATCTCGGATGGCTCGCGTTCAGTGGGGCGGCACTCGCGGCGCTGCTCTGGGCCTGCCGCGGCGCGCCGTTCGGCGTCCCGGTGGCCGACGACTATCTGTTCCTCGCACGGGCGAGCTTCCAGCATCCGCTCGAGTGGTTCGATCCGATGGGCGCGGCGTGGTACTGGCGCCCGGTGAGCCGGCAGCTCTACTACTCGGCGCTGGCGCCCGCTTTGCTCCGTGCGCCCTGGATCGCGGCCGCGCTTCACGTCGCGCTGCTGGCCGCGCTCTATGTGGTGCTGTTCCGGATCGCGCGGCGCATCTGGGATGCGCCCGTGGCGGCCGCGATCGCATCCTTCCCGCTGCTCGCCGAGCCCACGCGCGTGCTCATGATCTGGCCGAGCGGAGCGCAGCACCTGATCGCCATGCTCGGAGCTGCATTCGCGGTGCACGAGACGCTCTCCGGCCGGCGCACCACCGCCGCGATCGCGCTGCTGGTCGCGCTCCTCAGCCACGAGCTGGGCGTGCTCGCGCTGCCCGCCGTGCCTCTGGTCGCATTCGCTCGCGGGGCGCGCGGGCGCGCGCTCTCCGGCTGGCTCGCAGCAGCCGCCGTGCCCGCGGTGCTGTGGCTCGGCGGCCGCGCGCTGGCCGCAACTCACGGCATGCGCCTGCCGCCGGGGGGCGACCTCACGCACTTCGCGTGGGGGCAGGTGCCCGAGATCCTCATGCGCTCGCTGACCGCGCAGCTCAATCTCGAGTCGATCAGCGATCCGGTGCGGACGGCGGTGCGGATCGCCTATCTGCTGATCGCGACGCTCGCGCTGATCATATTCGCGCTCGACAGGGCGGCGCGTTGGCGGCTGGTGAAGGCGGCGCCGGCGCTCGCCGGCGCTCTGGTCTGGTTCGTGGTGGGCGTGGTTCCTTTCGCCGGTCTGCTGCCCGACTGGAACGGGTGGCACGCGGCGCTGCCCGGGCTCGGACTCGGTTTCGCGGCGCTCGGCGCACTCGGCTCGGGCCGGCCATGGCTGGCGGCGGCATTTGCGGCGGCGCGCCTGGTCGCGCTGCTCGCGCTGCCGGTTCCTCGCGATGTGTCCGGCGTGCCGCCGGCCACCGCCTCGCTGCTGTCCTTCGAGCGCGTGACCCGTCTCCAGCGCGTGGTCCAATCGACGCACGAGGCGCTCACTGCCCGCTTCGCGACCCTGCCGCATGGCGCCGCGATCCGCTACTGGTCGGTGCCGTTGCTCAGCGAAGTGGGCTATTCGGACTCACGAGCGCTGCGTGTCTGGTACGGGGATTCGACACTCAGCTGGCGCGCGTTTGGCGGCGAAGCGGGTCTCGAGCAGCGCGTGGATGCGCTGATCGACTACAACCTGCCGTCGGCCTCTCCGGCAGTGGTGATCGAGCCGATCGCGATCGCCCGGATGCGGGATGCTAGCCGCGCGATGCGTGCGGGACGCCTCGCTGAGGCCGATTCTCTGCTCATCGCGGCGCTCGAAGCGCAGCCGCGGATTGCGCTTTCTTTCGAGGGCGCAGTGCTGCGCGTGCGGGCGAGCATCGCTGCGGAACGCGGCGACACGACAGCCGAGCGCGAACTGCTCGCGCGCATCCGGACGCGCCTGCCCGCCCGCGGGGAACGCTGAGCCAGCGCTCCCTGGGGTTCATTGCTCGCGCGTGATCACGTACGACGCCCCGAACAATGCGACGTCCGCGCAGCCGCGGGCGCAATATAGCGCGTGTCCGGTCTTTGCATCGCCGCGACCTCATTGTAGAGTCGGACGGCCCGCGCGCGTCGCGGGATCCGCCTTCGAGTGCCGACCACGCGGAGGAAGCGCCAGATGCCCTGTTCCATCGTCGCCGTCGCGCGGGTGGCCGACCGCCAGGGCTGATCGTGTTCCACCCGACGAATTCGTCAGGGCCCTTGCTGGGCTATCTCGTCGCCGGCTTCGTGATGCTGGTCGCGGGCCTCGCTGCGCTCGCCGTGCGCCGCCGCCGCGCACCGGCGCTGGCCAGCGCCGAATCGACGCGGCGGGCGCTGCGCTACGTGCTGGTGTTCGGGCTGTGCTCGGCGTCGTTCGGGCGCCTGATCGAGCCTGCGCTGCTCGGTCGCGACCACAGCGCCTGGCTGCTCGCACTCGGCGACGTCCTGTTCGTGACGCTGGCGCTGTTCGCCTGGGTGATGGCGCTCGCCGAAACCCATCGGCTCTCGGACCTGGGCTTCCGCCGGGCGCCGCCCGGGCGGTTCCTGCTGGCCCTGGGGTTGGGCCTTGGCGTGGTCGTGCTCTACGGCGCGGGCTCGATTCGCGCCGTGCTCACCGACCGAGTGTCGGTCAACCCGGACAGCCTGGTGTTCGCGCTTCTGTTCGCGACCGCGGGTTCGGCGCTTCCCGAGGAGATGCTGTTTCGCGGCTATCTGATGGGGTCGCTCGACGGGCGTGTGCAGCGCTGGGCGCGGGTTGCGATTCCGGCGCTGGCCTTCGCCGTGGTGCGCTCGGCGCGCTTCATTCCGGGCCCGGATCTACCGGTTTCGAGCTGGGTTTTCTACGTGCTGGGCGAGGTTTTACCGCTTGGCCTGTGGTGGGGGCTGATGCGAGACTTGGCCGGAGGTTCACTATGGCCGTGCCTGGTCTCGCATGCGATGTTGGATTTCTTCACGGCCCTCGCAAATACCTCCCCGGTTTCCGGTCCCTAGGCCCGCAGGTAATGCTCCCTGAAAGGATGTTCGTGATGCGTCTCGCGACTCGGATCCGCTGGTCGCTTCTCGCGGCAATCGCGCTCGCCGGCACACTCTCCATGCCGGGGGCGGTGCATGCCGACCTCACTCCCGCCCAGGAGGCGAGGGCGCGCAGTTTCGCCGCACTCCTCAAGCAACAGCAGAAGCGCCAGCTCCTCAGCGAATTCGCGCGCTCGCGACACGAGCGGCGCGAGCGCATCGAGGCGAAGCGCGCGGCACGCCGCGGTCGACGCATGAAGCCGGCGTCCGGCGAAGGCGTGCTCGAGCCGGCCGCGGCGGCTTCCGCGCTGCGCCATCTGCCGTTCCCGACGCGCGCGGACGGTGTGGCGTTCCCGCCCGCCAACGTGCGCGTCAACAGTCCGGACAGCGAAGGGGTCGGCATCGGGCAGGCCGAGGTCTCGATCGCCGCGATCGGGCAGTACGTGGTGGCCGGCTACAACGACGGGCAGGGCTACGTGACCCTCAGCAGCACGCAGGGCATTTCTTATTCCACGAATGGCGGCCTCAACTGGACCGACTTCGGCCCGCCGCCGATCCTTGCGAACTGGACCTGGACCAGCGACCCGGTGGTGATGGCCGACGAGAAGAAGAATGCGTTCTACTTCTGCGCGCTGGTCGACATCGGCACCACCTCGAACGGGATCGCGATGGTGAAGCTCACCTTCTCCGGCGTGGTTCCCACCTGGGGAACCCCGGTGCTCATCGTCTCCGGGACCAACTCCACGGTGACGTTCGACAAGCAGTGGATGGCCGCCGACTCTCTGAACGGCAACATCTATGTCTCCTACACCAAGTTCACCTCCACCAACGGCTCCGAGATCTGGTTGATGCGCACGGCCAATGAGGGCGGGACGTGGGTGGGCCCGAACAAGCTTTCCGCGACCGCCGATAACGGACTGGTACAGGGCTCGCGTGTCGTGGTCGGCCCGGCCGGCGAGTTGTACGTGGCCTGGTACGCGATCGGCCTCGTGGACGTGGATTTCTACAAGATCCGCAAGTCGACCAATGCCGGCCTGCTCTTCGGCGCCTCGTTCACCGCGGCCTCGGTCTATCACGCGTTCGCGAACGGCGCGCCGGGATTCAACCGCGGAAACGCGGTGGACTTTCCGAGTCTGGCGGTAGATCGCAGCACCGGCGTGCATCGCGGCCGCCTGTACATGTCATGGCACGAGAGCGTGAACTACTACGGCGATGGCGCGTATTTCGACAAGGACTCGCTGGGCAACGCGATCGGGCCCAAGAGCGAAGTCGAGGGCAACAACACTCCCGCGGCCGCGACGCCCTTCCAGCTCGGTCAGACCCTGCGCGGAACCTTCAGCGCGGCAGGCGATCAGGACTGGTTCTCGTTCGGCGGCAAGCGTGGCCAGACCGTGGTCGCGATCGTGGACTCGCTCAACAGCTCGATCGACAACTTCTTCCGCCTGATCTGCAGCGACGGCGTCACCCGGCTGACGCTCTCCGCCCCCGGAGTCGGAGTCGGCTACGGCGGACAGCTCGTGTTCACCCTGCCGGCCGACGGCACCTACTACCTGCGTCCGTTCTCGAACGCCGGCACCGGCGGTTACCGGATCAGCACCGCCGTGCATCGCAACACACCGGCTCGCTCGCGCGACCATCGCGACGTGTTCGTGACGTTCTCCGACAACGGCACCGCCTGGAGCACGCCGGTGCTGGTCAACAACGATCCGGGCTGGTTCGACAACTGGCTGCCCGAGCTGGCGGTCGCGGGCGGCTCGATCCCGGCATACGCAGGGCAGGTGTACGTCGGCTGGTTCGACTGGCGCGACGCGCCGGCGTCCAACTGCGGCGGCGTCTCGAACCTCTACATGTCCCGCTCGGGCGATGGCGGCGGCTCGTGGAACTCGCTCGGCTCGATCTCGGACGCTCAGAGTTTCTGGACCTCGGTGACGAGCAACATCGCCCCGAACCAGGGCGACTACCTCGGACTGTTCGCGAACGGCACGGCGGTGTGGCCGGCGTGGGCCGACGGGCGCATGGGCACACCGGACATTTTCACGGTGCGTCTCGATCTCGGCGTGACCCCTACCGAAGTCGCGCTGGTCACCGCCGATGCGACCGCCGATCGCGTTTCGCTCGTCTGGTACGAAGCCGGCGATCGTCTTCCGGCGACGGTCTACCGTCGCCTCGCAGGTGGCGACTGGAGCGCGCTCGCCACGATTGATCCGGACGGCATGGGGTACGTGCGCTACGAGGATCGCGCGATCGTGCCCGGCGCCTCGTATGAGTATCGGCTCGGCATCATGGAAAACGGGATGCCGCGCTATGTGGGCGAGGTCTCGGTGAGCGTCCCACTCGGCGCGCGCTTCGCGCTGGGCGGCGTGCATCCCAATCCGACCGCGCGCGAGTTGCAGGTTTCCTTCTCGCTGCCGGACGCCACGCCCGCCACGCTCGCGCTGGTGGACATCAGCGGGCGCCTGGTGCGCACTCGCGAAGTCGGTTCGCTCGGCGTCGGTCCGCACGTGGTGGATCTCGGAGCAGGCGATCGGCTGCCAGCCGGGATCTACATGGTGCGCCTGATGAGGGCGGGCCAGACCCTGACCACGAGGGTCAGTGTGATCCGCTAGCGCCGCGCCTGGCCCGCGCGGATGGCGCGCTCCCTGGCTCCACTCTGCGCCGATCGGCTCCCCGCCGATCGGCGCAGGCGTTTCGCCCCACAAGCGGGGCGGAATGACTCGGGTTGATCCAGTCTGTCCCACTGCCTCCCGCCGACGTTTCGCGTCAGCCCGCTTCTTGGCCGGAGGGGTAAGGCGCGGGCCGGCAGCGCAACCGGCCTGCGGCCATCGCGTTCTGGCGGAAGAGGATGGCAAAGCACAGTTTCCGGCTAGCCGGCCCCTTCCCGGAAAACTGCGCAGAGGCCCCGGTTCTGTCACAGGTTCCCGGGTGGCCCCGTCGTTGCGTCTCTCCCAAGCATTCCCCCTCATCCGCCGCGCTCATCCCGACACGACTTCTGGAGGATGGCATGCCACCGAAGAACCTCGCCGGTCGCCTCGCCGCGGCGCTCTGCGCTCAGATCCCGGCGCTTGCTCTTGGATTGCTGCTGGTCGCGCCCGCCTGGGCGATCGACCAACTCCCCGCCGACGCCGATCAGGCCTCTCGCATGCGCGCGATCAAGCAGGTGCAGCGGCAGATGCTGTCCGAGGGGCCGCTGCGGCACATGCGCGCCGCACGCGAATACCGTCAGTGGCTGAAGACGTCGAAGCGGCACCCGGGCCGGAAGGGCCTCCGCTCGCGCCCGGCCTCCGAAGAGGAAGAGGGCTCGAACCCCTCCGACATGGCTCCTGGGGTCACCGCGCGCTCCCCGCGCCTCGGCATCGCATCGACGCTGAGCGTGCCTGCGAATGTCCGGGTCAACGACCCGACGAGTGACGGCTCTGGCAACGGCCAGTCCGAGCAGTCGGTCGCGAGCCGGGGCCAGTACGTGCTCGTCGCCTGGAACGACGGGCTCGGCTTCGTTCCCGCCTCCGGCATGGACAGCCAGGGCTTTGGTTACTCGACCGACGGCGGCGCCACGTTCGTGGACGGCGGCTACCCGCCGCATCCGACCAGCACCAAGTGGACGAGCGACCCGATCGTCACCGTGAACGAGAAGACCGGCGAGTTCTACTACTGCGGACTGCTCAGCAACGCCGGCGCCAACCTCGCGGGGATTGGCGTGGTTCGCGCGACGTTCTCGGGATCGACGCTGACCTGGGATACGCCGCACGTGGTGCGCACCGTGCCTGCCACCAACAATTTTCTCGACAAGCAGTGGATGGTCGCGGATTCGCTCACCGGGAATCTCTATCTGAGCTACACCAAGTTCGACGCCTCCGACTCGATCATGTTTCAGCGCTCGACCGATCAGGGAGTGACCTGGGGACCGGTGCTGCAGCTGAGCTCGAACGCGGCGGCGGGCGCCGTGCAGGGATCCCGCCCGGTCGTTGGCCCCAACGGCGAGGTGTATGTCGTGTGGTCGGAGCTGGGCCCGGTCGACGTCGACTACTTCCGCATCCGCCGCTCCGTGAACCAGGGCGTGACCTTCACCCCCGAGGCCACGGTGTCCGCGGTGTATGGCAACTTTGGAACGGGTGCGCCCGGATTCAACCGGGAGCGCGGCATCACCTTCCCCGCGATCGCGGTGGACCGCACGGCGGGCCCGAATCGCGGGCGCCTCTACGCGACCTGGAATGAGTCGGTGAACTGGTACGACGACGCGCTCGGCACGGCCGGCAGCAAGGTCGAGGTCGAGCCCAACAACAACACCACCAGCGCCACGGCGACGGTGTTCACTCCCGGCCAGCAGCTACGAGGCGCGTTCTCAGCCTCGACCGATCCGGACTATTTCCAGTTCGACGCCACCGCGGGCACCACCTACATCTTCTGGTGCGACTCGATTCCGAAGCCGCTCTACACCATGCGCGTGCTGTGCAGCGACGGCGCCACGCGACTCGCCTATGCCGGCGACGTCAACTCACCGCCGGGCGGCAACGCCTTCATCGTGTGGACCGCGCCCACCACCGCGGCGTATTTCCTGCGCATGACCATGCTGTCGGGCTCGGGTTCGCTGACCGGCGGCTATCACATCCTGACTGGCGTGGATGCGCCGAGCGCGGGCGAGTGGAGCCGCGACGGGCGCGACGTGATGGTCAGGTACTCGGACAACGGCACGGTATGGTCCGCTCCGATCCGCGCCAACGACGACGCCGGGCTGTACGACAACTGGCTCCCCGAAGTGGCGGTGGCAGGCGACGGGTGCCCGTATGTGACCTGGCTCGACTGGCGGGACGCGCTGGCCGATTGCGGCGGCAGCTCTCACACCTACCTCTCGCGCTCGACCGACGGAGGCGCAACCTGGGCGGCGAACCAGCGGGTGAGCGACGTCACCACCCAGTGGAGCGTGGTCTCCAGCAACATCGCGCCGAACCAGGGCGACTATCAGGCGCTCTACGCGGGCGGGCGGTCGCTGCGCCCGGCGTGGGCAGACGGTCGCCTCGGCACACCTGACGTCTTCACGACCGCGCTCGACATCGGTCACGACCTCACCTCGTGCCCCAATGACACGACCGTGGACCACGGCACCGTTCTGCCGCTGACCTTCTCATTCGCCAACCGCAACGGCGTCTTCGCCAACGACTACACCGTGACGCTGAGCGACCTGCGCGGCTGGCTGGGCGGCGCGCCCTCCATCGTCACCGTCCCCGCGGCCAGCGGCCAGAGCCTCAACTTCAACGTGACCGTCCCCGACAGCGCAGCCTCCGGCAGCAACCAGCTCTGCCTCAACGTCCTGAACGCCAAAGGCACGCTCGCTGCGACCTGCTGCGTGCACCTCAACGTCAACGGCGGCATCCTGGCCGTCGGCCCCGGTCAGTTCGCATTCGCGCTCCACCAGAGCCGCCCCAACCCGGCAATTGGCCAGAGCCACCTGAGCTTCACCCTACCGAGCTCGGGACCAGTGCGACTCGAGGTCTACGGTCTCCGCGGAGAGCGCATCCGCACGCTGGTCAACGCCTCGCTCCCCGCCGGACAGCACAGCACGCTGTGGGACGGCCGCGACGACCACGGCAATCGCGTCGCCGCCGGCACCTACTTCTACCGGTTGCAAGGCTCGGGACGCGTCGCGACCCAGCGCATGGTGTTCCTGCCGTAAAAGAGGCGCCGATACGGCGCAGCATTCATTCACATGACGGACCGGTGTCGCTCGCCGGTCCGTTTTGCTTTCCCGCCTGGCTCCTGCACTGAATCAAAAAAACCATTGACGCGCCAGACGGTATGCAGTTTTATGCACATTGTCGAATAGTTATTCATCGCCTTCGGAGGGCATTCCGTGTCTCGTTCTCGACGTCTCACACTGCTTGCACGGCTATTGTCGGGCGGGCGGTTCGGGAATCAGGAGGAGCTCGCTAGGGCGCTGGGGCGTGAGGGTGTGCATGTCACTCAGGCGACCCTGTCGCGCGACCTCCGGAGTCTCGGGGTGGGCAAGCGGCCGGACGCGGACGGTCATGCGGCGTACGAGCTTCCCGGGCCTGCGAGCGAGACGCTGGATCGTGAGCGGCAGCTGCTCGATCTCAAAGCGTTCGTGAACGAGGTGCGGGTCGCGCAGAACCTGGTGGTGGTGCGCACGCCGCCCGGGCATGCGAATGGCGTGGCACGCGCGATCGACCTGGCCAACTTCGAGAACATCGTGGGCTCGGTGGCCGGCGACGACACGGTGCTGGTGGTGATGGCGGATCTGGCGGCAGCGAAGCGCATCAAGCGCCATCTCGACGGCGTCGCCAGCCGGACGGCCGGGAGCGCCAAGTGACGCCCGCTCAGGCGGCGCTCGACGATCCCGCGGTCGTCGCTCCGCGGCGCGACCGGGAACGGGCGCGCATCGCCGTGCTCGGCGCCAGCGGTTACGCCGGCCAGGAGTTCGCACGGCTTTCGCTGGCGCACGACGGGCTCCAGCTCGCGCTGCTGTGCTCGCGCGAACACGCCGGTCAGCCGGCGGGTGTGATCCTGTCCGGGCTCGACCCGAGAGTGGGCGAGCTGCCTCCGGTCGCCGATCCGTCCGACCTGCCCGCGCTCGCGCGCGACGGCGCGTTCGACACGCTGGTCACCTGCCTGCCGCACGGGGCCTGGCTCGCGCTCACCGAGCAGCAGCCTTCGCTGGCCGAGCTGCCGATGCGCATCGTGGATTTCTCTTCGGACTTCCGCGACGGAGCCGGAATCGGCGGCGCGGAGGGCTACACGTACGGCCTCCCCGAGGCGTTTCGCGACTCGATTGCCTCCGCGACCCGGATCGCGAATCCCGGCTGCTATCCAACCGCGGCAACCCTCGCGCTTTTGCCCGCGCTCGAGTCCGGCTGGCTCGACGATCCGGTGATGGTGAGTGCGCTCTCGGGCGTCAGCGGCGCAGGGCGCGCCGCGCACCTGCGGACCTCGTTCGTGGAGCTGGAGGGCGGCGCCGCCCTGTATCGCGCCGGCACCGAACATGCTCACGTCGCGGAGATGGAGCGCACCTTCGAGCGCCTCACCCACGCCCCGATGGCGGTCGGCTTCGCGCCGCAGCTCGCCCCGATGGCGCGCGGGATCCTGCTTACCGCGACCGCGCCGCTTGCGGTCGCAGTGAGCCCGGCCGAAGCGCACGAGGCGTATCGGCGGCGCTACGCGACCGAGCCGTTCGTGCGCGTTCTCGACCGCGGACAGTGGCCCGAGACCCGCGCGGTCCGTTCCAGCAATCGCTGCGACGTGGCGGTCACGACACTGCACGGCGGGCGGACCCTGCTCGCGACCGCGGCGCTCGACAACCTGGTCAAGGGCGCCGCAGGTCAGGCGGTCCAGAATCTGAACCTGCTGCTGGGCTGGCCCGAAGAGTGGGGACTGCCGCGCCACGGGAGCCCGTGGTGACGAACCGGTCACGGCGGATCGTGATCAAGATCGGCGGTCGTGCGCTCGAGGCCGGTCGCGCGATTGACGAGCTTGCCGGCGAACTCGCGCTCCTTCCGGGCGAAGTCGTGCTCGTGCACGGCGGCGGCAGCGAGGTCAGTGCGTGGTGCGAGAGGCTGGGAATCGAGCCGCGCTTCGAGAACGGCCTGCGCGTCACCGACGCCGCCACGCTCGAGGTCGCGGCGGCGGTGCTCGCCGGGCTCGCCAACAAGCGCCTCGTGGCCGGGCTGCGCGCGCGCGGCGTCGATGCGGTCGGGCTGACCGCGCTCGATGGCGGGATCGTCGAGGCGCGCCCGCATTCCGCGGCCGCGCGCCTCGGGGAAGTCGGCACGGTCGCTCGAGTCCACCCGGCGCTGCTCGAAACGCTGCTCGGACAGAGCGGCCTCCCGGTGCTCGCCAGTCTCGGAGCGTTCGAGGGGCGCCTGCTCAACCTCAACGCCGACGATCTCGCCGCCGCCCTGGCTTCGGCGCTGCGTGCGAGCGCTTTGGTTCTGCTCAGCGACGTGCCCGGCGTCCAGCTCGAAGGGAAGCTGGTGGATCATATCGGCCGGGACGATCTGGACCGCGTGATCGAGGGCCCCGGGGTCACTGGCGGGATGTTGGCCAAGCTCATCGCTTCCCGCTCCGCGCTCGATGATGGCGTCGCTCGCGTGCACATCGCGGCCTGGCAGGGCGCGGGCACCTTGCGCGACATCATCGCCGGAGCGGGCGTCAGCACGACGCTCGCCACCACGACCCCGAAGGTTGATCGGCTTCACGGCGTCACCGCATCGAGCGGCGTGGGAGACCACGCGTGAACGACCCGATGACCACGCCCGAAGCGCCGATCGCATCCGGCACGCCGCCGACCGGGTCGTCCGCGTTGCCGCAGGCCGCGGATTCCGCGTCGTCCGCGGCTTCCGCTGCGACCGCGGCCGCATCCGCCGAGCGCCTGCCGGGATTCGCCCACGACGAGCTCGGGCGGTTCGCGCCGCTCTATCCGCTGCCGCGCCTCGAAATCGTGTCGGGGCGTGGGGCGTGGGTGCGCGATGTGACCGGCCTTGAGTATCTCGACTTCGTGAGCGGAATCGCGGTCAACGCACTCGGCCACGCGCCACCCGGGCTCGCCCGCGCGGTCTCTCGCCAGATGAAATCGCTGGGGCAGATCTCGAACCTGTTCGCGAACCGGCCCGCGATCGAGCTCGCCGAGCGGCTGCTCGCGCTCACCGGCTACGAACAGGTGTTCTTCTGCAACAGCGGCGCCGAGGGCGTCGAGACCGCGCTCAAGTTCGCCCGCGTGCGGGCGCGTGCGCTCGGCCTCGGGCCCGGCGGCACCGCACGCGACGTTCTCGCATTCCGGGGCGGCTTTCACGGGCGCACCGCCTTCGCGCTCTCGGCCACCTGGACGCCGTCGTATCGCGAGCCATTCGAGCCGCTCATGCCCGGCGTGCGCTTCGCCGACTTCAACGATGTCGCCTCGCTCAGTAACGTGCTCGACGAGAACGTCGCGGCGGTGATCGTGGAGCCGGTGCAGGGCGAAGGCGGGGCGATTCCGGCCCGCCGCGAATTCCTCGAGGCGTTGCGCGCGCGCACCCGGGCGCTCGGCGTCGCGCTGATCTTCGATGAGGTGCAGTGCGGCATGGGACGCTGCGGTCGCCTGCTCGCAGCCGAGCACTATGGCGTGGCCGCCGACATGACCGTGATGAGCAAGGCGCTGGGTGGAGGCTTCCCGCTCGCAGCGGTGCTGATGCGCGCCGACACGGCCGCGGCGCTCCAGCCCGGAATGCATGGATGCACGTTCGGCGGCGGCCCCGTCGCTTCGGTCGCCGCGCGCTTCGTGCTGGAGAAGGTCAGCCGTCCCGCCTTTCTCGCCCGGGTGAGGCGCACCGGGCGTTCCCTTGCCGCCTCGCTCTCGGACCTGGTCGCGCGCCATCCGTCGCTCAGCGGCGCGCACGGGCTCGGGCTGCTGCAGGCGATCGAGCTTTCGGCCGCCGCGCCGTTCGATGCGCCGGCTCTGGTGCGCGCGGCGCGCGATCAGGGTCTGCTGCTGGTGCGCGCCGGCGACAGATCGGTGCGGCTGCTGCCACCGCTCAACCTGACCCACGACGAGCTCGCCGAGGCGATCGCGCGTCTCGAGCGGGCGCTGGCCTCGCTCGAGGCCCGGCCCCGCGAGGGAGAGGGTGCGGGAGAGGGAGTGAGAACCACGTGAAGAAGGCGAATGTGCGCAAGGCGGTGCTCGCGTACTCGGGCGGGCTCGACACCAGCATCATCGTGCACTGGCTGAAGGAGAACTACGGCTGCGAGGTGGTGTGCTACTGCAGCGATGTCGGCCAGGGTGCCGAGCTGCATGGCCTCGAGGCCCGCGCGCGCCAGCTCGGCGCCAGCGAAGTGGTGGTCGAAGACCTGCGCGTGCCGTTCCTGCGCGACTTCGCATTCCCCGCGCTGCGCGCCGGCGCGGTGTACGAAGGTCGCTACCTGCTCGGCACCGCGCTCGCGCGCCCGCTGATCGCCTCGCGCCAGGTGTGGTGCGCGGAGCGCGTGGCGGCCGATGCGCTCGCCCATGGTTGCACCGGCAAGGGCAACGATCAGGTGCGTTTCGAGCTCACCTATCAGGCGCTCGCGCCCCAGCTCACGGTGATCGCGCCGTGGCGCGAGTGGGACATCGTCTCGCGCGAGGACGCGATTGTCTACGCCGAGAAGCACAGGATCCCGCTGACCGTGTCGAAGGGCGATCTCTACTCGCGCGATGCGAACCTGTGGCACCTCTCGCACGAGGGCGGACCGCTCGAAGATCCTGCCGTGCCCGCGCCCGAAGCCATGTACCGACTCACGCAATCGCCCGAGCAGCAGCCGACGCGGCCCGAAATGGTGACCGTCGGGTTCGAAGCGGGACGCCCGGTCCGGCTCAACGGCAGCGCGCTCGGAGCAGTCGAGTTGGTGGAGGATCTGAACACACTCGCCGGCCTCCACGGCGTCGGCCGTGCCGACCTGGTCGAGAGCCGCCTCGTGGGCATGAAGTCGCGCGGCGTGTACGAGACGCCGGCCGGCACCGTGCTTCACGAGGCGCTCGAGGACCTGTGCCGACTCACCATGCCGCACGACCTGCTGCGCACGAGGGCCGAGCTCGCGCCGCGCATGGCCGATCTGATCTACGCCGGCCTGTGGTTCACCCCGCTGCGCCGCGCGCTGCAGGCGTTCGTGGACACCGCGCTCCAGTCGGCGACCGGGGATGTGACGGTCGAGCTGTTCCACGGCCAGGCGCGCGCAGTGGCGCGCACCAGCAGCCAGTCGCTCTACCGTCCCGACCTCGCCTCGTTCGACATGACTGGCTACGACGCGAAGCACGCCGAGGGATTCATCAAGCTGTTCGGGTTGCCGCTGGTCGCGGTCGCGCAGCGCGGGCAGAACGCCGGGGAACCGGTCGATGGCGGCGGTGAGCCGCTCGAGGTGAATCGTGGCCGATGAGCGGCCCGTCGTGGCCGGCGAACCGAAGATCGGGAAAGACGCGCCCGAGGTGACGCCCGAAGTCTGGCGCGCGCGCCTTGCGATTCCGCTCGATCCTCGCGCGCGTGTCCTCAACGACTCGTTGCCGGTCGACCAGCGCCTGTGGCCGGAGGAACTCGCGTTGTCGCGCGCCTACGCCGAGACGCTCGCCGAGTGCGGCGTGCTTCTCCCGGCCGAGCTGGAAGCACTGGTCGGCGCGTGCTCGACGCTTGGCGACGATCTCGCGCATGGCCGCGTCACGCTCGAGGGCGAGGACGTGCACTCGGCGGTCGAAGCCGAGCTGACCCGGCGCTGCGGCGATCCCGCGCGACGGCTGCACACCGGGCGCAGCCGCAACGATCAGGTGAGCACGCTCACCCGGCTTCACGTCATGCAGCTGTGCGACAGCGCGGTCGAAGGTGTGCGCGAGCTGGAGCGCGCGCTGGTCGGTCAGGCGCGCGCCTCGGCGGACCGCGCGGTCGCCGCGCACACCCACATGCAGCCGGCGCAGCCGGTGCTGCTCGCGCAGCTCTGGCTCGCACACGCGCACGCACTCGAGCGCGATCAGACCCGCTTCGAAGCGGCGCGGGAAGCGGCCGATCGCATGCCGCTCGGCGCGGGAGCGGTCGCGGGAACACCGCTCGTCTACGACCGCCTCGCACTGGCGCAGAGGCTCGGGTTCTCGCGCCTGGCCGAGAACAGCGTGGATGCGGTCGGCGACCGCGACTTCGCGCTCGAATACCTGGGCGCGGCCGCGGTGCTGGGCGTTCACCTGTCGCGCCTCGCGGAGGATCTGGTGCTGTGGTGCGCGCCGGCGTTCGGCTGGTTCGTCGCGCCCGACGGGTTCTCGACCGGTTCGAGCCTGCTGCCGCAGAAACGCAATCCCGACGTGTTCGAGCTCGCGCGCGGCAAGAGCGCGCGCCTGATCGCCAACGCACAGCGCCTGGCGATCGTGCTCAAGGGACTTCCCTCCGCGTATCAGAAGGATCTGCAGGAGGACAAGGAAGCGCTGTTCGACACCGAGGACACGCTCGGGGCCCTGCTCGAAGCGCTGCCGCCCGCGATCGACGCGCTCGAGCCGAACGACCGGCGGATGGCCGAAAGCCTGACGCCCGATCTGCTCGCGGTCGAGCTGGCCGACGCGCTGGTGGCCGAGGGCGTCCCGTTCCGCGACGCGCACGCGGCGGTCGGGCGACTGTGGGCGCTCGCCGAAGTGCGCGGCGTCGCGCCCGCGGCGCTGGCGCTGGCCGATCGGCTCGAGCTGTCGCCTCATTTCACCGATCCGCGGATGGCTTCGCTCACCGTCGAGTCCGCGCTCGCGCGACGCTCGCACGCACCGGGCGCGGGTCACGCCTCGGTCGCGGCCCAGCTTGCGCGCCTCGAGGCCCGGCTCGGCCTCGGCCCTGGGGAGGCGGAAGAGACCGCCATGGAGGAAGCGGCAATGCCTGCGTCGAGCACGCCCGCTTCCTCCAGCTCGTCGCGCGCCGCGTCGCACGTGGCGGCGAAGTCGACGGCCGCGACCCGCGACTCCAGCGGGAGTGATCCCCAGTTGCGCCGGGCGACGCTGGACGACGTGCCAGGCATCGCGCGCATCATGGCCGGCTACGTGGCCGAGGGCGTGCTGCTGCCACGCCCGGTCGGCGAGCTGTTCCAGTGCATCCGCGAGTTCCACGTCGCGATCTCGGGCGGCGAAGTGGTCGGCTGCGCCGCGCTGCGCCTGCTGTGGAATGACCTCGGCGAGGTGCGCTCGCTCGCGGTGCGCCCGGACTTCCACGGCCGCGGGCTCGGAGCGCAGCTGGTGCAGGCGGTGCTCGACGATGCGCGCGCGCTCGACCTGCCGCGGGTGATCGCGCTCACCCGCGAGGTGCCGTTCTTCGAACGCAACGGTTTCATCGTGACCTCGCGTGACCTGCTGCCGCGCAAGGTGTGGTCGGACTGCGTGCGCTGCCCGAAGCGTCACGCATGCGACGAAGTGGCGGTCGTGCTCGATCTCGTGCCCGGCGCTTCCGAAGCTGCGGCCGCGGCGGCGCGCTCGTGGCTGCTCCCGATTCCGCAGCTGGCCCGTCCCGAAGCCCCCGCGCTTCCCCTCATTTCCTAGGAGGATTCTTCAGGTGCCTGAATCGCCTGCGCATCTCATCGATCTGATCGGCCTCGAACGGGACTGGACGCTCGATCTGTTCGACCACGCCGATCGGCTGCGCGCCGTGCGCGGCCAGAGCAACGCGCCGCGCCCGCTCGCCGGCAGGACCGCCGCGCTGGTGTTCCACAAGCCCTCGCTGCGCACGCGCGTCTCGTTCACGGTGGGCATGCACGAGCTGGGAGGCGACGCGGTGGATCTGACCTCGGCCGAAGTCAGCGAGCACGGACGCGAGAGCGTGCCCGACGTGGCGCACGTGCTGAGCGGGATGTGCGATCTCATCGTGGTGCGCACCTTCGCGCATTCGCTGGTGCGCCGGCTCGCCGCGCATTCGGGAGTGCCGGTGATCAACGCGCTCACCGACTTCTCGCACCCGTGTCAGATCCTCGCCGATCTCTACACGCTCAAGCGCCAGGGCCGCGACCTCGATCGAATGACGGTGGCGTGGGTGGGCGACGGCAACAATGTCCTCAATTCGTGGCTCGAGGCCGCGACCATCTTCAACTTCACGCTGCAGATCGCGGTGCCGGACGGATTCGAACCGGACGCCGGGCTCTACCTCGAGGCCGAGCGCTCGGCCAGGGGCGGCGTCAAGCGCTCGCGTGACCCGCGCGAAGCGGTGCGCGGCGCCGACGTGATCTACACCGATACCTGGACCAGCATGGGTCAGGAACAGGATGCCGACTGGCGCCGGGTCGTGTTCGCGGGCTACCAGGTGAACGAGACGCTGCTGTCGCTGGCCAACGGCGACGCATCGTTCATGCATTGCCTTCCCGCGCACCGAGGCGAAGAGGTAACCGACGAGGTGATCGACGGCCCGCAGAGCGTGGTGGTGGAGCAGGCCGAGAACCGGCTCCACCTGCAAAAGGCGCTGATGGCGAACCTGGTCGGTCCGAAGAAGCCGGCGCGCAAGGCGCGTGCGGCGCGCGCGGTGGTTGCTTCGGAGGCAACTGCGGTCTGAGCTAGAATCGACCCATGCCCGAGAAGACCCACGACTACCGCGGCGACCGCATCGTCGTGCGCTACGCGCTCAAGCGCTGCATCCATGCCGCCGAGTGTGTGCGTGGGCTCCCTGCGGTGTTCGATCCGCGGCGCAGGCCGTGGATCGACGCGAAGCTCGCCGGGGCCGACGCGATTGCCAAGGTGATCACGCGCTGTCCGACCGGCGCGCTCCACTACGAGCGCACCGACGGCGGCGCGGCCGAGATTCCCGACGAGACCAACTCCGTGCTCCCGACGCCACGCGGCCCCTACTACCTGCGCGGCGATCTCGAGATCCTGGACGCCGCGGGCACTGTGGTGCTGCGCGACACCCGGGTCGCGCTGTGCCGTTGCGGGCAATCTCGCAACTAGCCCTTCTGCGACAACAGCCACTGGAACGCGAAGTTCGCCGACGAAGGCCGCGTGACCGAGAGTCGCCTCGACGCCGGCGAGAACACCGAGGGCGCCGCAGGCCGCGGCCCGCTTCGGATCACCGTGCAGGAGAACGGACCGCTGCGCCTCTCGGGTCCGATCGAGCTGTGGAGCTCGGACGCGAACTCGACGTACCGCGGGACGAGCGGCGCGCTTTGCCGGTGCGGGCGTTCGGCGCGCAAGCCCTACTGCGACGGGAGTCACAAGACCGCGGTGTGAACGTCCCTTGGGATCCCGAGAGGCCTCCCGGCGCCACCTCGCGTTGGCAAACGCCTTCATTCCGCGGTAAACATCCCGGATGTTCCGGAATTTCGTCCCAACCGCGGGTGACGTGCGCTCGCTGCTTCGCCTCGCGGTGCCGATCGTCACCGCGCAGGTCGGCATCATGCTCATGGGCGTCGTGGACACCATCGTGGTGGGCCACGTCTCGGCGCGTGAGCTGGCTGCCGCTTCGCTCGGTCATCTCTACTTCTTCGGCCTCGCGGTGTTCGGGATGGGGACCTTGTGGGCGATCGATCCGATCGTCTCGCAGGCGATGGGCGCGCGCGATCACGAGGCGGCCGCGCTCGGCATCCAGCGCGGGCTGGTGCTGGCGGTGCTGATCGGCACCCTGACCACGGTGCTGACCCTGCCCGCCGAATTCGTTTTCCGCGCGCTCGGCCAGCCGGCGGAAGTCGTGCCGCGCGCAGCGGGCTTCGTGTGGATGTGCGCGCCGGGCATGCCCGCGCTGATGGTGTGGATCGTGTTGCGCCAGAGCCTTCAGGCGATGAAGCACACCGGCGTGATCGTGGCGACGATCTTCGTCGGCAATCTCATCAACATCGCGCTCAACTGGGTGTTCGTGTTCGGGAATCTCGGCTCTCCCGCGATGGGTGCGGTCGGCTCCGCGCTCGGCAGCACGATCGGACGATGGGTCATGCTGTTCCTCCTCCTGTTTCTTTCGCGCCGCGAACTCGAGCCCATGCTCCGGCCGTGGCGCCGCGCGGCGATCACGGGCTCGGCGCTGGCGCGTACGCTGCGCGTGGGACTCCCGATCGGCATCCAGTCGACGGTCGAGTTCACGACGTTTGCCGTGATCTCGGTGTTCGCCGGATGGTTCGGCGCGGACGCGATCGGCGGACATCAGGTCGCGATCAACCTCGCCTCTCTCACCTTCATGGTGCCGATGGGCGTCGGGAGCGCGGCGGCAGTGCTGGTCGGCCACGCGATCGGGGAAGGCGACATGGCGCTCGCGCGCCGCGTGGCGGCGAGCGCATTGATATGCGGGGCCGCCTTCATGGCCGCCTGCGCGCTGGTCCTGCTCACTCTCCCGGGCGCCTTTGCACAGGTCTACACCTCGGTTCCAGGTGTCGTCGCGGTGGCGGCCGCGCTCATTCCGATTGCGGGCGTATTCCAGGTGTTCGATGGGATCCAGGTGGTTGCCGCGGGTGTGCTGCGTGGCGCGGGCGACACGCGCGCCGCGATGATCTCGAACATGCTCGGTTTCTGGCTGGTCGGAACCCCGGTCAGCCTGTGGCTCGGATTCGGACTGCAACGCGGCGTCGTCGGGCTGTGGTGGGGCTTCGTCGCCGGGCTGGCCGCGGTCGCGCTGTTTCTCGTGCTGCGCGTCCGCGTACGTCTCGCCGGGACGATCGAACGGGTCAGGGTGTGACCCGAGAGGCAACCGAAGCCGACGCGCCCGCTCTCGTCGCGCTGCGCAACGCGGTAGCCGCTCGCCTGACGCTTGACCATGGCAGCGGTCACTGGTCCCACGCCGTCACCGAGAGGAGCGTGCTCCGTGGTCTCGAGACCTCGCGCGTGCTGCTCGCGCTGAACTCGGATGCAATCGTCGGCACGCTGCGGCTCGCGACCAGGAAGCCGTGGGCGATCGATCCGAGCTACTTCACGAGCGTGAAGCGGGCGCTCTACCTTCTCGACATGGCGGTCTCACCCGAGATGCAGGGCGTGGGTCTCGGACGGCAGCTTCTCGAGGAGGCCGAGGCGGTCGCCCGCGCGTGGCCGGCGGACTCGATTCGTCTCGATGCTTACGATGCCGCAGCAGGCGCCGGGGCGTTCTATTCGAAGTGCGGCTTCCGAGAGGTGGGCCGGATCGTGTTTCGAGGCGTCCCGCTCATCTACTACGAGCGGCTGCTCTGACCCCTGGCAGGCTCCTCCGCCGCTCGGTAGTGTTCGAAGCTCACGACCGCCGCGGCGACTGCGCCGCACGCAGTGTCGACTCCGTCGCGTCCCACACGAGGACGCCAATGGCCAGGATCATCACCGAACGTGTGACTGCCCGGATCGATGGCGATATCGTGGTGTTCCTGATCGGGCTCCGGTTCAACAAGCTCTGGAAGGTCCACAAGTGGTTTCCGGTCCTGAGCGCGATGCCGCGCATGCTGCGCGAGCTATATTCCGATCCGAGCCTGGGGTTTCTCGGAGCGAATGCCGACTGCGGGGAGTTCGACCTGAAGCTGACCCTCTTTCGATCGCCGGCAGCGCTGCGCAAGTGGCTCGCGCAGCATCATGCGACCGCCGGAGAACTCTGGGTCGGCTTCTACAGGAAGGACTCCGGCAAGCCGAGCCTCACCTGGCCGGAGTCCGTGGACGAAGCCCTGTGCTTTGGCTGGATCGATGGGATTCGCAAGCGTGTGGATGACCTGAGTTATGCGATCCGCTTCAGCCGTCGCAAGCCGCGGAGCATCTGGAGTGCTGTAAACATCCGGCGTGCCCGCGCGCTGATCAAAGCGGGGCGGATGAAGCCGGCCGGGCTCGAGGCATTCGGTGCCCGCAAAGAGAACCGGTCCGGGACCTATTCGTACGAGCAGAGGAGCGCGGAGTTCGGCGAACCCTACGCTCGGCTCTTCGGAAAGAACCGCACGGCCTGGAAGTACTTCCGGGCCCGGCCCCCGTCCTACCGAAAGGCAGCCATCTGGTGGGTGGTGAGCGCCAAGAAGGAAGAAACGCGGCTCAAGCGGCTGGACCGACTCATCCAGGATTCAGCCCGCGGGCGCCCGATCCCGCCGCTGACGCGCACGAAACCCTCGCCTTGAGCCCGGGATCATCTTTGCCACGCCTCGCGGTAACATCCGCCGGCCCGGAAGCGTAGGAGTCCTCACGCTTTCCTGCCCGGGCCGAGCGTGTCCCTCTGGTCGGGGCGCGCCGCGCCGAGCCCCTTGCCGGAGGTCGCCATGAAGTCGCTGCCGCTCTGCCATGCCGTCACATTCGCGTTCGCGTTCGCGCTCGCGCTCGCCGCTCAGGCGGGCGCCGCCGACATTCGTGACGTCAGCCAGGTCTACTCGCTCACCCACGCCAGGTCGGTGCGCATCGAGCTGCCCGCCGGCGACATTCGGGTGGAGACCATCCCTCAGCACAAGCTGCGCGTCGATCTCACGCTCAAGTGCCGGAGCTGGTCGGACAACTGTCGCGAGCGCGCACGCAACGTCGAAATCGTGGGCGGCTACGAAGGTGACGTGTTCGTGCTCAAGCTGGCGAACGTTCCGAAGACCAACTTCAATGGCCTCTCCTTGCATGGCACCGTGCAGGTCCCGCGCGATCTCGCGCCCGACTTCGCGCTGGGTGCGGGTGATCTCGACCTGTGGGGCATCGGCTCGGACACCGACGTTTCGCTCGGCGCCGGGGATCTCACCGTGCACCTGCGCGAGGACGACACGCGTTCGGTGGACATGCAGGTGGGTCTCGGCGACGCGTCGCTCCATCGCCATGGCGAGCGCATCGGGGGCCGCGGATTCCTGAGCAAGTCGCTGTCGTGGAGCGGATCGGGCCGGGCGGTCGTGAATCTGCACCTGGGTGTCGGAGACGTGAGCGCGCGCCTCGACGAATAGCGGACGCGCTCGCGAGGCGCTCAGCGGGTCGGTGGAGGTGTTGGTCCCGATGCTCGCGACCGGCGCGCTGTGGTATCTTTTCTGCCCCATGTCGCTTTCCGTCCTCGTCGCGATCCTGCTGGGGGCAGCACCGAACGCCGCGCGCTCCGCGCCGGTCGACAGCGTGCGCGTCGTGCGTCCCGCTTCGCGTGGCTCCGTCCCGCCGGGCGTGACCGACGCCGGCCGTAGCGAACGGGTGCCCGAGACGGCGGCGGGCGTTGCCGTTCCGCCCACCTCGCCGCGCGCCACTGCAGCGGTCGACACCGCGGTGCCCTACTACTGGCAGACCCGAGCCGAGCGCACCGAGTACCGGCTCACCGCCGACTACGCCGAGACCATGCGCTACCTGAGTCAGCTCGAGGGCGGATCGCGCTGGATCAGCGTGCAGAGCTACGGGTCGAGCGGCCAGGGCCGCAGCCTTCCGGTGGTGGTGGTGTCGAAGGACCGCGCGTTCAGGCCCGAGGCGGCGCGCGCGACCGGCAAGCCGATCATCCTCATCCAGAACGGCATCCACTCCGGCGAGATCGAAGGCAAGGATGCGAGCCTCGCATTGATCCGTGATGTCGCTGTGCTGCGCACCCGCGAAGCGCTGCTCGATCACGCGATCCTGCTGATCCTCCCGATCTTCTCGGTGGACGCTCACGAGCGCAGCGGGCCCTACAACCGCATCAACCAGAACGGCCCCGAGAACATGGGATGGCGCTCCACGCCGATCGGCCTCAACCTCAATCGCGACTACCTCAAGGTCGAGACGCCCGAGATGCGCGCGCTGATCTCGAACGTGTTCACCAGGTGGTGGCCGCACCTGCTGGTGGACAATCACACCTCCGACGGCGCCGACTACCGCCACGACATCACGTTTTCCGCCAACCACGGCCCCGGCGTCCCCCAGGGCGTGGACCGCTGGGTGAGCGAGGCTTTCGAAGGCCGCGTGCTGCCGCGGGTCGCGGCGATGGGGCATCTGCCGGGGCCCTATCTCAACTTCCGCGACAACCTGCATCCGGGCTCGGGCGTCGACGACGGGAATTCCTCACCGCGCTTCTCGACCGGGTACGCGCCCATCCAGTGCCGACCGGGGATCCTGGTCGAGACGCACATGCTCAAGCCCTATCGCACGCGGGTGAGGGCGACCTACGATTTTCTGGTCGCACTGCTCGAAGACATCAACGCGCACCCGGACGCGCTGACCGGCGCGGTTGCGGCGAGCGAAGCCGAGGTGATCGCGCACGGCAGGGTCACGACCGGCGCTTCGGGCAGCGTCGTGCTCGCCAGCAAGGTCACGGATCGGACCGTGCCCTTCGAGTTCAAGGGCGTGGTCACGCGTGAGGAGATGAGCGATATCATCGGCGCGCCGGTGAGGCGCTTCAGCACGGCGAACTGGGACACGATCATCCCGGTCTATCGCGACGTGGCGGCGACCCTCACCGTGACCCAGCCGGCGGGGTACCTCGTGCCTCAGGAATGGGTCGCGTGCCGCGATCGGATGGATATCCACGGCGTGCGCTACCGACGCTTCGCCAGAGCCTGGACCGACACGGTCGAAGTGCAGCACGTGCTGGACTGGAGCGCGGCGAGCGCATCGTTCGAGGGCCACCACGGGATCTCGGTCAGGAAGGTGGCGCTCGAGCGCCGGGCCCGGAGTTATCGGCCCGGCGACCTGTGGGTGCCGCTCGACCAGAAATCGGCGCTGGTCGCGATCCACCTGTTCGAAGCGCAGGCCCCGGATGGGCTCATGGCCTGGAACGCCTTCGACACGGTGTTCGAGAAGAAGGAATACGGCGAGGACTACGTGGTGGAGCCGCTCGCCCGCAAGATGCTGGCCGAGGATCCGGCGCTCGCGCGGGAGTTCCGGGCCCGGGTGGCCGCCGACACGGCTTTCGCGCACAGTCCGGCGGCCCGGGTCGACTTCTTCTACCGCCGCTCGAAGTGGGCCGACCCCCTTCAGGATCTCCACCCGGTCGCCCGCGCCCTCCACGTCCCGCCGGAATCGGTGCTGGCTCCCTGAACAGGCGTTTTCTCTGGCCGAACTCCGGCCTCCTCTCTCCGCCGTCACGCCCGCGTCAAGAATGCCATGGCCCCCAACCGCTCCTTGTCCTTCTCAGGGTCGGGGCCTAGGCTCTCTTCATGTTGAAGCGCACGTTGCCCCTTGCCATCGTGCTGCTCGCGCCGCTTGCTCCACTCCCGGCGCTGGCCCGGCCGTGCTGCGACGAACGCGGCGCCCACGGAACACTCGAGCTCTGCGATGCGCATGGCACCAGCTCTCCGACCGCGACCGCGACGGTGGCCGCCAGGTCGAAAGCTCGATCGACCGCGCGGACTCCCACGCGCCCTGCGTTGCGGGCCACGCCAAGGCGCGCACCCGTGATGCCCGCGGCGCCGGTGAGTGAGATCGCGCCGTCGCGGGCGATCGCGATGCCCGCGACGCCAGCTCGGGTGAAGACGCCGGTGCATCACGATTCCGCTCCCCGGATCGGACCGCTGATTCTTTCGCATCAGGGCCTCCAGATCTGATCCGACGCCGGCGTCCGAGGAGGAAGGCAACCTGGGGCGCACCGATGTGATGTTCGGGCTTTGGGGTATCGCGGGCGGTGCCCGCGGTCGGCGCATTCAGCGCGAGCGTGCAGATCCCGCTGCTCACCCGCTCCACCGGCAGCAGGTGAAGTACCCGGTGATTGTCGCGCTCGGCGGGTCGCGCTGAGCGAGCCGCAACCCGCTCAGTTCCAGCCTTCGCGCACCGCGCGCTCGTAGGCGGCCCAGTAGGGATCCGGCTCCGGCTCTCGCAACTGGACCACGCGGCCATCCGGTTCGGTCAACCACAGCACGCCGGTCCCGCGCATGACCTCGCCCACGACGTCCGCGATGATGCCCTCTTCGCCGAGCGCGGCGAGCGCCGCCGTCACCCTTTCGGCGCGCACGGTTGCGATCAGCGCGCCCTCGGAAAGCGTCCAGCCCGGGTCGATCCCGAACACTTCGCACGCGCCTTTGGCCTCCGGAAGGAGCGGAATCCGGCTGCGCTCGACACGCAGGTCCTGGCCACACGCGCGCGCCAGCTCGACCAGCCCGCCCAGCACTCCGCCCTCGGTCGCATCGTGCAGCGCGCTCACCCCGCGGTCGCGAACCCCGATCCGCACCAGCGCGCGGCAGTCGGTGACCACGCTCACCTGGTCGAGGAGCTTGCGCGCGCGCGCCACTCCCTCTTCGTCGAGCACGGTCGCGAGGCGCCTGGGAAACATCCGCGCCGCGATCGCGGTCGCTTCGATCGCGCAGCCCTTGGTCACGATCACGCGATCGCCGGGCCGCGCCATCGCGGGCGTGAGGTAGCGCCCCTCGTCCCCGACGCCGATCATGGTCGCCGCGCCGATCAGCGTGGAATCAATGCCGGCATAGCGGCCGGTGTGGCCGGTCACGATCGCGACCCCGAGCGCTTCGAAGGTCTCGGCGAGCGCGCACTGGTAGGCCGCGAACGTGGCGGCGGAAAGCGTGGGCGGCAGGTTGAAGCACACCGACGCGTAGGCCGGTGGAATCCCGCTCGTCCACACGTCCGAGGCCACGTGGTGGGCCGAGAGCATGGCCGAGGCTTCGATCCCCAGCGCCGGCACCAAGGAAAGCGGATCGGTGGTGACCGCCATCACCCGTCCCGCGCCCAGGCGGACGATCGCGGCGTCCGTGCCGGTGCGCGGGCCCACCAGCACCTCGGGCCGCGGCGCCCCCAGGTGCGGCGCGATCAGGCGCTCGAAATCGGCAGGCGGCAGCTTGCCGAGCGGCGGCGTTTCCAGGTGGCGTCCTCCCTGCATGGCTGGGTGCGCTGCGAAGGCCGCAGTCTAGTCAATCGCGTCACGGCGCGCATGAAAAACGGGAGCGCCCTTAAGAAGGACGCTCCCGTTCGCAGACGAGGCCTGGGCTCAGCGCGGCCGGGCTTTCGGTCCTCGCGGCCGGTGATCGTACTTCTCGAACAGCCGGCTCTGGCGATTCTCCATCGGCATCAGCTTGCCGGCGATCCAGACCTGCTCGACCCGGGTCGTGATCTCGAGCGGATCGCCATCGGTCACCATCAGGTCTGCGTTCTTGCCCGGCTCGATCGAGCCGAGCCGGTCCGAGACGCCGAGGATCTGCGCGGGAGAGAGCGTGATGCTCCTCAGAGCTTCGTCCCTCGGCAGGCCGAACGCCGCGGCCATCCCCGCGTTGTAGGCGAGATTGCGCGCGTTCATCGCGCCGAAGGTGCTGCCGCCGTCCGAGATGCAGAACGGAATCCCGGCGGCGAGGAGCTTTGCCGGCACCGAGAAGTTCTCGTCGTAGGCATCGAAACGATGGCGCGGCACGCCGAGCGTGCCATCGGTGATCACCGCGATGTGCCGGGCATTGATCTCGTCCGGGATGCGCCACGCGTCATCGCCATCCATCAGGATCACCCTCGGCAGCTTCTCCTCGTCCACGAACCGGAGCGCGGCGCGGATCTGATTGAGCGCCCCGGCGCGGATGATGACCGGGATCTCGCCCTTGAGCGCCCTCGCCATCGCGTCCCACTTCACGTCCCGATCGTGGCGCGGGATGCCGGCCCGGCCTTCGGCATCGTGCGCCTGCCAGTACGCACGCGCATCGCCGAACGCCTTCTTCAGGTTCTCGATCGCCAGGTCTCGCGCCTTCTTCTGATCCTCATCGCTCACCGGGTTGAAGCGCGATCGGACCGGCGTCATGTTCGGCCAGTTGATGTGAAGCGCGATCGGGGCGCGAACGGTCATGTCCTCGGCCGTCCAGCCGTCCAGATGGATGAGCGCCGAGGTTCCCGAGAGCGCTCCGCCCTGAGGCACGATCAGCGCGCTGGTGACACCGTTGACACGCGCCACCGGCAGGAGGTCGCTGTCGGGATTGATCTGGACCTCGCTGCGGATGTTGGGATTGATGTCGCCGGTCTCCTGGTAGTCGTTGGTGCCGCGCACGCTTTCGATCTCGGTCAGGCCGAGCACGCTGTTGGAGGCGATCAGGCCGGGGTAGACGTGCTTGCCCGAAACCTGGATCACCCTCGCCCCGGCCGGCGGGGCGAGCCCCGCGCCGACCGCGGTGATGCGGCCGTTCTCGATCACCACCGTGCCGTTCTTCAGGGTCGGCCCGCTCACCGTGTGCACCGTGCCGCCGACCAGCGCCAGCGTCTCGGCGGAGGCCGTGCCGCAAAGAACCAGGGCCGCGATCGCGGCGGCTAGTTCCGTCAGGCGCCGGATCATCGCTGCACCTCCCCGCCCGCAGCGCGTTCTCGAACGCGGTGTTCGGACATCGGCAGCGCCGCGCGCCCATCTTCATCGCCGCACGCGCTGCCACTCATGTCGGTCTCCTCGAGGTAGCGCGGCGGCCAGTTGCCCTTCGCTCCGGCCCCGCTCTCCTTCTTCGCGTTCCGGGCGCGGGTGATCAGCGCATCGCGCTCCCGGGCGAGCGCCTCGCGGCCGGCCAGATCGGCGTCGCGATCGAAATACTTGCGCCCTTCGATCCAGGTCTGCTCGCAGCGCGCATAGGGCGAGAGCGGGCTCGCGTTCCAGATCGAGAAGTCCGCGTCCTTGCCGACCTCGAGCGAACCCACCCGGTCGTCGATGCGCAGCTGCTTCGCGGGATTGAGCGTGACGAACTTGATCGCTTCCTCGGGCGGCACGCCGCCGTATTTCACGGCCTTCGCCGCCTCGGTGTTGAGCCGGCGCGCGGTGTCGTCGCTGTCCGAGTTGTACGAGACCACCACGCCGCGGTCCCACATCAGGTAGCCGTTGTGCGGGATGGCGTCGATCACCTCGTACTTGTACGCCCACCAGTCGCTGAACGTGCTGCCGCCCGCGCCATGGGAGGCCATCTCGTCGGCCACCTTGTAACCCTCGAGCACGTGCTGGAACGTCTGCACCCGGATGCCCAGCGCTTCGGCGAGGCGAATCAGCATGAGGATCTCGTCCTGCCGGTAGGAATGGCAGTGGATGTAGCGCTTGCCGTCCATGATCTCGACCAGCGCATCGAGCTGCAGGTCGGGCTTGGGCGCGAACGGGCGCTTGCCCTGCTTGAACTCGGTCTGCGCATCGCGATAGTCGCGAGCGCGCAGGAACGCCTCGCGGATGACCTGCTCCACTCCGGCGCGGCTCTGCGGATAGCGCCCGGTCGCATCGGCGCCCCAGTTGCTCTGCTTGACGTTCTCGCCGAGCGCGAACTTGATCGTGGGCGGCGCGGCCGCGAACAGCAGCTGATCCGGCGGCTCGCCCCACTTGTTGCGGATCACCGCGCACTGCCCGCCGATCGAGTTACACGATCCGTGAAGCAGGTGCATGATCGTGGTCCCGCCGGCGAGCTGGCGGTAGATGTTGACGCTCTCGGAGTTGATCACGTCCTTGATGCGCACCTCGGCGGTCACGCTGTTGGTGCACTCGTTCACGTTGCCGACGATCGCCGAGTGGCTGTGGCAATCGATGATCCCGGGGGCGACATGCTTGCCCGCGGCCTCGATCACGACCGCGCCCCTGGGCGCGGAGAGGCCGGTTCCGATCGCCGCGATCTTGCCATTGCGGATCAGCAGATCGGCGCGCTCGAGCGTGCCACTCGCGCCCGCGGTCCACAGCGTGGCGTTGCGCACCAGCACCGCCGCCGGCTGCGCGGGAACGCTTGCGCGCCACGCCTCGGTGTTGCCCATGACCAGAGGGCTCACCACCGGCTCATCCTTCTTCTCCTCCTTCTTGTCCTCGGGCACACGCAGCGCGCTCACCGAATGCGTGTGATCGCCGGCATGCAGCGTCCCGGTCGCGGCCTCGTTCGCGGCAAGCAGGTCGAAGCGTTCCTCGGGATCGTTGCGCCGCTGCATGGTGAAACGCAGGCGCTTGCCGTCGAGACGCACCTGACGGGCGCTCAGCGTATCCGGGCCGACCACGAGCCTGACCGAGGTGTCGGGATCGATCGCCACCATGAGCGAGTGAGGTCCCTGGCTCCAGTCGATGGACCACTTGCCCTTCCAGTCGGTGTCATCCTTCGCGACCTCGTAGCGATCGCCGTCCACCCACACCTCGCGCACCTTCGCCTTCTCCGAGAACAGCGCGCCGCGGGTGACCGTGAGGTTCGCGAGCTTGCCCGGCGCGATCGTGCCCAGCCGGTCGCTGAGGCCGAGCAACCGAGCCGGCACCACCGTAACCGCGGCGAGCGCCTGATCCGGGGTGAGCCCGCGCCCGATCGCCTTTGCGATGTTGGCGCGGAAGGTGGCCACGTCCTTGAGCCCGTTCGCGGTGAGCGCGAAGGACACACCGCCCTTGATCAGCGCCGCGGCGTTGCCCGGCGCGTCATTCCACTGCCGCAGCTCCTCGGTCGCGACCTCGAGCGCGTTGTCCGGATCGCTCACGTCCGGCGCCTCGGGGAAATTGACCGGCTCGATCAGCGGGAGGCCATTGGCCGCGATCTCCTTCACGCGCTTGTATTCGTCTCCCGCGCCCGCGACCACCGCGCTCACCCGCGCCTCGCGCGCGATGGTGGCCGAGCGCAGCGTCTCGAGCATCTCATCGGTTAAGAACAGCGCGCCCTGGCGTCCTTCGACGAGCGGTGCCAGCGCCTCCCACGACACGTTGACCGGCGGCGGCTCCTTCGCCGAGGGGGACCTCGCGTACGCCGCCTGCGAGGCGCGGTACCACTTCGCGTCGAGCAGCGCCTGGCGGATCACCGCGATGCCGCCCATCAGCGAGCCGGGATAGCCGATCGGATCCGACTCGAGCGAGAACACCTGTGCGGCGTCGGCCTTGAGCGGAGCGCGCGTCACCGCGCCATCGCGCAGCGCGATCACCGCGCTCGAGCCGCGCACGATGCCGCGCCGCGGCACCACCTGCGCGACCGCAAAACCGGCGCCGCGCAACGACTCGAGTTGATCCTTGGGGAGAGGAAGTAGCGCGATCGCGCGCGTCTCGGGATGCACCGAAGGCAGCTCGTGCGCCGCGCCGCGCGCGGGCCCCGGCGCCGGCCCGGGGATCGGCCTTCGTCCCGGAGGTCCAGCCGCTCCTGCGGGAGCCGGCGGCTCCGCAGGCATCACCAGCGCGTCGATCAGTCCCGGATAAACGGTCAGGCTGTCGCCCTTCCACACTCGCGCATCCGCCGGGACCGTAACGCTCGCGCCGACCGCAACGATCACGCCATCGCGCATCAGGACGGTGCCGCGCTCGATCACCTGGCCCGGCGCGGTCACGATGCGGGCGCCGACGATCGCGTGGACGCGGGGAGTCTCGGCAAGCGCGGGCGCGCCAGGGGCGACCAGCAGGGCCAGCGCCATAAGGGTCGGCGTCACAGACAGAAGGGGCGGCGCGCCGGAACGCATGGCGCGTGGGGGAGCGGGCAGGCGCATGGATCGACTCCTCAAAGGAAAGGCGGGCCGCTCGAGCGCGGCGTCGGACGCGAGGGACAGGAAGGTAGAAAACGCACGATGGGCGTGGCAAGACCGCAACGAAGCCGGCCAGGGACATGCGACCAGTGGGCGTTTTTTGGGGTACCACCGCGGGTCTCGTTCTTGCATGATGCACCGCGTCACCCGTGCCGCCTCAAGTCCACCCTCGCGGCCGGGGCAGCGAAAGGAGTGCCTCATGAAGTTTCGAGTCATGGAAGGGCTCGGCCTGGTCCTCGCGCTCGGGCTGATGGGCATCACGCCCGCGCATGCCGAGGTCAGTCTGAACATCAATCTGAGCAACGCGCCGCCACCGCCGGTGGTGGTGTACCGCAGCGAGCCGCGCATGGTGCTGGTGCCCGAGAGCCGGGTGTACGTGATCGACGATGACCAGAGCGATTACGACTACTTCCGCTACGGATCGCGCTATTACATTTACAAGTCCGGCTACTGGTACCGCGCTCGCAACTACCGCGGGCCGTTCATGGTGATCGAGGAGCGCTACGTGCCGGCCTCGATCTGGCGCGTGCCCGAGCGGCGCTGGCGTCATCTGCCTCCCGGACACCGGAAGCGGAACGTCATCGTGGTGAAGGAGAAGAAGGGTCACTACGATCACGGCAAGGGACACGACAAACACTAGGGCAGGCAGGAACTCGAGAAGAGATCACGGGCGTCCGGTGAAGCGCCGGACGCCCGCAGTGTTTTTTGGCATCGAGGCGGGCCGCCGCCACGAGTGAGAGTCGGCCGTCGGGCGGCCTACGCTCTCGGCTTGCCCCGCATCCGCCACGCCAGCAGCGGCGGGGTGACCAGCGTGGTTGCCGCCACCATCACCACCACCGCCGAGTACAGGGTCGGGTCCACCACGCGCTTGCCGTGAAGCACGAGCGAAGCGCCGATGCTGGCGAAGATCAGCCCGACCTCGCCGCGCGGGATCATGCCGAGCCCGACCGCGAGGCGGTCCGCGCCCTTTTCGAGCACGCCGAGCGAGCACGCCTGCTTGCCGACGACCGCAGCGAGGGTCAGCGCGGCGGCAAAGCCGAGGACCCCTGAGTTCCCGAACGCGGCAAGATCCACCCGCATGCCCATCAGCACGAAGAACACGGGCACGAGAAATCCCGCAAGCGGCTCGAGCAGCTCGCGCACGCCGCGCGCATGCGTGTCGCGGGCCACGAGGTCCCGGACGTGCACCTCTTCCAGCACCAGCCCGGCCGCGAACGCGCCGACGATGGGTGCGAGCCCGAGGCGCCCGGCAGCCCACGCCAGGGCGAAGCAGAAGGCGAGCGCCAAGCCGACCAGGAGGTTCTCCCCGGGAAGCCGGGCCGCGAGGCTGAAGGCGACACGCGACAGCCAGCGCCCCACGATCACGGCGCCCACCAGAAATCCGAGCGATTTGGCGACGATGACGAGCACCAGCCTCGCGTCGAACGCCGCGCCCGACCCGGCGGCCGCGATCACCCCCGAGATCACCGCCAGCACCATCAGGCCGAGCACGTCGTCGATTACCGCCGCACCGAGGATCACGCGGCCTTCGACGCTGGCGGTGCGTCCGAGATCGGCCAGCAAGCGCGCCGTAACGCCGACGCTGGTCGCGCACAGGGTCGCGCCCACAAACCAGTGCACCAGAGCATCCTGCGCTGGGAAGAACGCACGGGAGACTGCGAAGCCGAGCCCGATCGGCACGATCACTCCGAGCACCGCGACCAGCAGTGCCGAGGGCCCGACCGCCAGCATCTGGCGCACGTCGGACTCGAGCCCGACCTGAAACAGCAGGAACAGCACGCCGAGTCCGGCCAGCAGCTCGAGGCCGGGCAGGTCGCGCATCCCGTCCAGCCCATACACACCGATCAGGCCGAGGTTGCCGAGGATCACGCCGACCACCAGCTCGCCGAGCACGGCCGGGAGCCGGAACCTCTCGAACAGCGCGCCGCCCAGGCGCGCTCCCAGAAGGATCAGCGCCAGCGCCGCGAGAATGGGGAGCAGCGCCACTCAGCTGCCCTCGAGAGTGAAGCCGAACGAGCGCGGCACCAGATGGCGGGTGGGGTCATTGGCGTCGCACACCAGCGCCAGAGGATCCCCTTCGGCGGGCGGCCGCTCCTGCGCATCCAGCCGCAGGACGACCGAGGAGCGCACCTCGTGGCCGTGCAGGTTCGCGAGGTAGCGCACCCGCACCCGGGTCGAGCGTTGCGCCGAGGGCGCCCGGTTGGGTGCGACCTCTGTGATCCGCGCGCTGCAGGTCACGCCGTGGACCAGCAGCCGGTGGGCGCGACGCACGCTGCCAAGGAGGACGCCCCAGCACACCGCAGCCGAAGAGGCGAGGGCGATAGGCACGACGTGCCTCAGGCTGAGCGCGAGGTGCTCCTCGCGTCCCGCAGCGAACTCGAACATGGCGAGCGCGGCGGTGAGCGCGGTCGCGGCCGCCGAGAGACGGCGCGTCTCGAAGGCGGTCATCCACAGGTGACCGAGCGGCACGACACGCGGCGGCTGCGGCCCCAGGGAGAAGAGGCCGGGCGTCGTCGCTGGTTCGCGGTCCGAAACCACGTCCACGATCGCCTCGTTCCGTGGCCGGGCAAGAAACCAGTCACGAGGGGGAAGACCTCAGGGTATCGAATGGGACAGGAGAATACCCGTTCGCGCGGGCCCTCTGCTACATTCGTCGTCCATTTGGCGATGCGATCGACTCTCCAGGCCGCCCAAGGAGACCCTGCAACCATGAAGCATCGAATACGCGTCCGCGGCTTCGTTGCCCGTCACACGCTGCCGTCCCTTGCGCTCGCCGTGCTTCTCGCCGGCTGCTCGGACGCAACCCGGATCACCAACCCCGGGGGGGATACCGGCGGTAACCATCTGGTGGTGTTTTCCAGCGATCGGAGCCAGAGCGTCGGTCAGTACGATCTCTACCTCTACGACCTCGATGCGGGCGGCTTCCGTCAGACCTACAACGTCAGCAGCACCTCATTCGCGGATCGGTGGCCGACGATCCGGAGCGATGGGCGGCTCATCGCATTCGAGAGCAACCGCGGCGGGACCAGCGGCAGCGACATCCTGATGCTCGACCGCGCGCAGCGCACCCTCATCGCGCTGAACGGCGTGAACACGAACCAGAACGAGATTGAGCCCGCATTCTCGGGCGATGGGCAGAAGATGGCGTTCGTCCGGCAGATCGGCCTCTCGCTGCGCGTGCGCCTGGTGAATGGCGTCAACGACCAGCTGATTCCTCTGCCAGGGCTCGACACCACTGCCACCTACAACGATTTCTCGCCGTCGCCGGACCAGACCGCGAATCGCATCGCGCTCTGCTCGGATCGGAGCGGAAACTTCGACGTATTCGTCTACGACCGTGGCGGCGAGTCGCTGATGGTCCTGCCGGATCTGGTCTCGGATTCGAGCGACGTCGACCCAACGCTCTCGGCCGACGGACGCTTCCTCTGCTTCGCCTCGAGCCGGATCGGCGGATCGGGCGGATTCGACCTCTACCTCTACGACCTGACGACCCGGAGCTTCATCACGCCGCCGGCCGCGCTCAATACCGCGCAGGATGAGCGACATCCATCGATTGGAGCGACCGGCGCCGCGGTCGCGTTCCAGTCCAACCGCTCGACTGGGCTCGGGAAGAACGACATCTTCCTGTGGCTGCGCTCGACCGGCGCCGTAAGTCAGCCCCCGGGGCTTGCCAACGCCGGCAACGACATCGAGCCTTCGCTGCGCTGGCCGTGAGGCTCTCGCGCCGCAGATTCCTGGGGCTGGGCGCCGCGGCCTCGGCCTCGCTCATGGTCTCGAATGCGCTCGAGACCCTGTTCGCGCGCGCCGCATCCGGGGCGGCTTTCCGCGCCGAGGGGTACGGCCCTCTTCTCAAGGATCCCGACGGACTGCTCGATCTTCCCGCGGGCTTCCAGTATCGCGTGCTCTCGACCGCGCGCCTGAAGGCCGACGCGGACGCGCGGTTCACCCAGCGCCTCACCAACGGCGAGCTGGTTCCGCCGCTTCACGATGGTATGGGCGCATTTCGCGGCCCGGCGGGGATCACGGTGCTGGTGCGCAACCACGAGCTCAACTTCGAGGATTCGCCGAGCGTGGACGCACGGCGGGAGCGGCCCTACGACCCGCTCGCGCGCGGCGGCACCACGACCCTGTGGGTGGATGGCGAGCGCCGACTGGTGCGCGCGTTCCCGAGCCTCTCGGGGACGACGCGCAATTGCGCGGGCGGCGTCACGCCGTGGGGCTCATGGCTTTCGTGCGAAGAGGCGGTGAACCTTCCGGGCGAAATCGATTCGATCAATCACGACCGCACTCCCAGGGCCAGCAGGCGCCATGGCTACGTGTTCGAGGTGGACTCGCGCAGCGAGGGGCTGGTCGATCCCTTGCCGCTGGTCGCGATGGGACGCTTCCGTCACGAGGCGGCGGCGGTGGATCCCGCGACCGGCGTCGTCTACCTGACCGAGGATCGCGTCGATGGCCTGCTCTATCGCTTTCGGCCCGAAGTCGTGATGAAAGGCTCCAGGCGAGCGCAGGCGCTCACGGTAGGCGATCTCGCGAAGGGCGGAACGCTGGAAGCGCTGCGCATCATCGAGCGCCGCTCGGCCCGAACGCAGAACCACGACGAGGGCGAGCCCGCGCCCACCTCGCGCGCGACTCCGATCGGAAAACCCTGGAAGGTCGACTGGGTCCCGATCCCCAACCCGGATCCGGACATGGACATGGAGTGGGATCCGACCGACAGCCAGGCCGCATCTCCGGTCGATCGCCGCGAGCGCACCGCATCCACATCGACACGCGCGCAGGGGTTTGCGCTCGGCGCCGCGCAGTTCGCGCGCAGCGAAGGAATCGCGATCCGGAATCGCGTGCTGTTCTTCTGCTGCACCGACGGCGGATCCGCGAAACTCGGACAGGTGTGGCAGTTCGACGTTCCAAAACAGGAGCTGATGCTGCTCGTCGAGCCCAACGATCCGGGAGCGCTCGACGGACCGGACAACCTGACCCCCGCACCCAACGGCGATCTCATCGTGTGCGAGGACGGAATACGAGACGACTATGTCATCGGCATCACACCGCATGGACGTCTCTATCAACTCGCACGCAACGCGTACAACGACATGGAATTCGCGGGCGCGTGCTTCGCGCCCGATGGGCGCACGTTGTTCGTCAACGTGCAGGAGCCGGGCATGACGTTCGCGATCTGGGGACCATGGCGAAAGCGACGCGGCTGAATGCGTTGCAGACGAATCGCTCGAAACTCCGCGCTTCACTCGCTTTCGCGTTTTCATTTTTTTCCAGAAGCTGCGCGCTATTGTCGCTATTGATCGAAACTGCTGTCGACAAATACGAGCGACATGTTCATCAACAAAACCGCGCGCAAAAAATCTTCTTGCCGCGGATGGATTCAAGAGCGATAAACCTCGGCACCGTTCGTGGGGAAACCGACTCCTTCGCGAGCGAACGGAAATCGTCCTTCCAATCACGCAGACGACTCAGAAGGGTCGAAGCGCACCAGATCCAGACGGCGAGCAGAAACCTTGCAGCGCTACCAGGGTCAGGTGACAGGGGAAGGTTTCGGCAATCGCGAAGGGACAAGGAGGTCCCCAGATGACGCAGACGCTGGACAAGGACGTTTCGCAGGCCGCCACACCGATCGCTCCCTCGAACTCCGGCCTGCGCGTGCCGCGTCGCTGGACGCGGGCCGGCGTCCATCCGCTCGACGAGATCTCGTGGGACAAGCGCCGCACCGTCATCTCGAACCCCGACGGCTCGGTCGTATTCCAGATGAACGAGGTCGAGGTCCCGGCCGGCTGGTCGCAGCTCGCCACCGATATCGTGGTCAGCAAGTATTTCCGCAAGGCCGGCCTCCCGGGCACGCCCGGTCACGAGACCAGCGTCCGCCAGGTGGTGCACCGCCTCGCTCACACCGTGCGCGTCGCCGGGGAGCAGGCCGGAGGCTACTTCGCCGGCCCTGAGGACGCCGAGGCGTTCGAGGCCGAGCTCGCGTTCATGCTGGTGCACCAGATCGGTGCGTTCAACTCGCCGGTATGGTTCAACTGCGGGCTCCATCACGAATACGGGATCCAGGGCTCGGGCGGGAATTTCTACTACGACCGCGAAGAGCGCGCCGTGCACGCGACCCGCGACTCCTATTCGCGGCCCCAGGTCTCCGCCTGCTTCATCCAGTCGGTGGACGACGACCTGATGAGCATCTTCGAGCTGGCGCGCAACGAAGCGCGGGTCTTCAAGTTCGGCTCGGGCACCGGGAGCAATTTCTCCAAGCTGCGCGGGCGCATGGAGAAGCTCTCGGGCGGCGGCACCTCGTCGGGGCTGATGAGCTTCCTCGAGGTGCTGGATCGTGGCGCCGGCGCCACCAAGTCCGGCGGCACCACGCGGCGCGCGGCCAAGATGGTGGTGCTCGACATGGACCACCCCGAGATCGTGGACTTCGTCCAGTGGAAGGTGCGCGAGGAGAAGAAGGTCGCCGCGCTGGTGGCGGCGGGCTATTCCTCGGACTTCAACGGCGAAGCCTACGGCACGGTCGCCGGGCAGAACTCCAACAACGCGGGGCGCGTGCCCGATCGCTTCATGGAAGCGGTCGGGAGCAACGGCACCTGGCAGACCACGTTCCGCACCACCGGCCAGGTCCACGAGACCCACGCGGCGCGCGAGCTGTGGGGCCGGATCGCCGAAGCCGCGTGGCAGTGCGCCGATCCCGGCGTCCAGTTCGACGACACCATCCAGAAATGGCACACCTGCAAGGCCACGGCCCGGATCCAGGCGACCAACCCGTGCAGCGAGTTCGTGTTCCTCGATGACACCGCCTGTAATCTCGCGTCGATCAACCTGATGAAGTTCCTGGGCGACGATGGGGTGTTCGACATCGAGGGCTACCGCCACGCCAACCGCGTATTCTTCCTCGCGCAGGAGATCCTGGTCGGATTCGCCTCCTACCCGACCGAACGGATCGCACAGCGCTCGTACGAGTTCCGTCCGCTGGGGCTCGGCTACGCGAACCTCGGCACGCTGCTGATGGTGAACGGACTGCCGTACGACAGCGATGCCGCGCGCTCCTACGCCGCGTGCCTGACCGCGCTGATGACCGGCGAGGCCTATGCGATGAGCGCCGAGATGGCGGCGAGCAAGGGCCCGTTCGAGGGCTACGCGGTCAACCGCGACAGCATGCTCGAAGTGATGCGGCAGCACCGCGAAGCGGCGCGCGCCATCGATCCCTCGCTCGCGCCGCGCGACCTGCGCAGCGCGGCCACCGAGTCCTGGGATCGCGCGGTGGCGTTCGGCGCGCTGCATGGCTACCGCAACTCCCAGGCGACGGTGCTGGCGCCGACCGGAACCATCGGCCTGCTCATGGACTGCGACACGACCGGGGTCGAGCCCGACTTCGCGCTGGTCAAGTTCAAGAAACTGGCGGGGGGCGGCTACTTCAAGATCGTGAACCAGTCGGTCCCGGCCGCGCTGCGCCGGCTCGGCTACGACGAGTCCGCGATCTCGAACATCATCCGTTACGCGCTCGGCACCGGGACCTTCAAGGGTGCGCCGCACATCAACCGCGACTCGCTCATGAAGAAGGGCCTGTACGACCTGGAGATCGACCGGATCGAGCAGGCGCTCGGAACCATGCTCGACATCCGCTTCGGGTTCGGCCGCGGCATGTTGAGCGACGAGACCCTGACCCGGCTGGGCGTGAGCCAGGCCGAGCGCGAGAAGCCCGCCTTCTCGGCGCTGGCGTTCCTCGGGTTCACCGACGAGCAGATCGAGGCCGCCAACACGATGATCTGCGGCAGCCAGAGCGTCGAGGGTGCGCCGGGCCTCATGGTCGAGCACCTGCCGGCATTCGACTGCGCCAACCGTTGCGGTCCGCGCGGCACGCGCTACATCCGGCCGATGGGGCACGTGCGCATGATGGCGGCAGTGCAGCCGTTCATCTCGGGAGCGATCAGCAAGACCGTGAACCTGCCGCACGATTCGACGGTCGGAGAGGTCGAGGACATCTACACCCAGTCGTGGAAGCTGGGGCTCAAGGCCGTGGCCCTGTACCGCGACGGATGCAAGCTCAGCCAGCCGCTGGCGGGATCGAGCAAGGCCGAGCCGGCCAGCAGCGCGGCGCCGACCAGGCTCGAGCGCAAGCGCCTGCCGCGCCGCCGCCATGGCTTCACCCAGGAGGCGCGCATCGGTGGACACAAGGTCTTTCTGCGCACCGGCGAGTACGAGGACGGGACGCTCGGCGAGATCTTCATCGACATGCACAAGGAGGGCGCCGCGTTCCGCAGCATGATGAACTGCTTCGCGATCTCGGTCTCGATGGGCCTGCAGTACGGCGTTCCGCTCGACCATCTCGTGGATCAGTTCTGCTTCACGCGCTTCGAGCCGCACGGCCGCGTGGACGGACACGACAACATCCGGGTGTGCACCAGCGTGATCGACTACGTGTTCCGGGTGCTGGGCATCGAGTATCTGGGGCGCCTCGATCTCGGGCACGTGGTGGACGAGACTCCGACCGGCAGGCTGATCAAGCACGCGACCGACCATCCGGTCGGCCAGGAGCACTTCCTGGGGATCAAGCCCGTGAACGGCGGGGTCAAGCGGGCCCAGGTCGCGACCAGGCCTCGCTTCGAGGCCGCCGGCGAAGAGGCCGGGCTCAGCGAACAGACCAAGAAGTTCTCGGGCGACGCGCCGGCCTGCGACAATTGCGGACACATCACGATCCGCAACGGCACCTGCTACAAGTGTCTCAATTGTGGATCTTCTCTCGGTTGCTCCTGAAGCACGCTCGCGACAGGAGATCACACCCGGGCGGGGCCGAAAGGTCCCGCCCGAAGTGTTAGGCTAGCGATGGCTCGCGCTTCGAAGGGCGCGCGGCCCTGGACCCCGCCCACCCGGAGGACTTCCTGAACCCGTCGCGCTACCGGCCGCTCGCGCTTCTGACCACGCTCGCCCTCCTGGCATTTGCCGGCGCAGCGCACGTCGGGACCGCTGCGGCCGCGCCTCCGGCCGCGGCGAGCGACGCGCTGCGCGCTTCCGCCGGCGCAGTCGACACCGCGCTCACCACCGTGTTCGTGGTGCGCCACGCCGAGAAGAACGTCGTGTTCGCGGGCGCCGACCCGCCGCTCAGCGAAGCCGGCCGCCGCCGCGCGCAAGCGCTCGCGCGTGTGCTGGGCGAGGCGAAGGTGAAAGCCATTCTGACCACCCACTTCGCGCGCACGCGCGAAACGGCGCAGCCGCTTGCGGATTCGACCGGAGATTCGATCACGGTCGTCTCGCAGGACGACCCGGATCGGCTCGCGAGCGAAGTGTGGACCCATCATCGCGGCGAAGCGGTGCTGATCGTCGGGCACAGCGACACGGTGCCGGCGATTGTCCGGAGTCTGACCGGCGTCCAGGTGCCCGCCTATCGCGAGGGCGAGTTCGACCGGCTCTACGTGATCACGCGCCGCGGGAGCGGCCCCGCGGCGCTGCTGCGCCTGCGCTATGGCGAGGGCGCCACGCCCTGATCGAGGCGCCGGCGAGGGCGTGAGCCACGCCGCTTGCGCGGTGACGACAGGCTCGGGCAGAGTGCGCGCATGACGGTCGCCCCGGCGCATCCACCGCGCGCACTCCCGCGCGTGCGCGTGCTCCACCTGCTCCTCGTGTTCATCCCGCTCGCCGCGCTGGCAGCCGCGCTTCACTGGAGCGGAACCCTGGTGTTCGCATTCTCCGCGATCGCGATCATTCCGCTCGCCGGGCTGATGGGCGAAGCCACCGAGCGCCTCGCCGAGCGGCTGGGCGCGGGCGTGGGAGGACTGCTCAACGCCACCTTCGGCAATGCGGCCGAGATGATCATCGCGCTGGCCGCGATGCAGCGCGGTTTCTACGACGTGGTCAAAGCGAGCCTCACCGGCTCGATCATCGGAAACGTGCTGCTGGTGCTGGGAGTCTCGATCCTGGCCGGCGGCGCACGCCGCGAGCGCCAGAAGTTCGATCGCTCCGCGGCCGCGGTCGGCTCGACCCTGCTCGCTCTGGCCGCCATCGGGCTGGTCGTGCCGGCGATGTTCCATCTGGTCGCGGGCGCACCGGTCGGCACCGCCGCGGCGAACCGCGAGCACGGGCTTTCGCTCGCGATCGCGGTGGTGCTGTTCGTGACCTACCTGCTGAGCCTGGTCTTCACCCTGAGCACGCACCGGCATCTGTATGCCGGCGCGCCGGCCGGGCCGGTCAAACACTCGGGACCGGCTCTGCGCCCCCTGCTGGTGCTGCTGGTCTCGACCGCCCTGGTGGCGTGGATGAGCGAGCTGCTGGTAGGCGCGGTCGAAGAGGCCTCGCATACGCTCGGACTCTCCCAGGTCTTCGTCGGCGTGGTGGTGGTCGCGATCATCGGCAATGCCGCCGAGCATTCGACCGCGGTGCTCATGGCGATGCGCAACCAGATGGACCTCGCGATCAACATCGCGGTCGGCTCGAGCACGCAGATCGCGCTGTTCGTGGCGCCGGCACTGGTGTTCGTGTCCTACCTCATGCCGCACGGGCCGATGGACCTGCGTTTCAGTGCGCTGGAAGTGCTGGCGGTGGGGATCTCGGTCGCGGTCGTCAACATGGTTGCGCAGGACGGCGAGTCCAACTGGCTCGAGGGGGCGCTATTGCTCGCGGTCTACGGCGTGCTCGGACTGGCGTTCTACTACCTCCCCTGAGCTGACCGTGCCGCAGACTCCTGTTCGCGCTGGCTCGCATGCTGAGCTGAACGGGGTGTCGCGCTCCGGCTCCACGAAATCCGCCGGCCCTCGCACGGCGCCGGTCTGATAGCATCCAGCGCCAAGGAGGCCCCGCCATGACCGTCCATCCCAGATCCTCGAAGGTCGACGAGTTGATCCAGCGCCTCGACCAGGCCGTCGCAGTCCGCGATGACGCGCTCCGATGTCAGAACGTGAAGAAGGTGCTGACCGACGTCGTCAGCAGCGGCGATCAGTTCGTCGAACCGCCCTACCTCGTGCCGGTGCCCGAGCGCTACGCGCGCCGGCTCATGCACCGCGATCCGCAGAACCGCTACACCGTCCTCGCCATGGTCTGGAACAAGGGACAGGGCACGCCGCTCCACGACCACGCCGGCACCTGGTGCGTGGAGTGCGTGTATCGCGGCCGGATCCGCGTCACCTCGTATTCGGTGCGTGGCGGCGACCCGGAAAGCGGAGTGGTCCAGTTCGAGCGCGAGACCGTGGTGATGGCGGGTGTCGGAGAGGCCGGGGCACTGATCCCGCCCTTCGAATATCACGTGCTCGAGAACGCCGACCAGACGCCGTCGGTCACGCTGCACGTCTACGGCGGCGAGATGACCTACTGCCACATCTTCGAGCCGGTCGAGGGCGGCTACCTGCGCAAGTACCGCGAGCTGGGCTATACCGCGTGAAAGCGCGCGCCGCCGCCGCTCGCGCTCGCGCCATTCGCGCGGCCGGCGGGTCCGGCGGTTGATCTCGCTTCGATCCGTAGCGCCGCTTCTTCCCGGTCTCCTGCTTTCGGCGCTGCTCGCCGCGGTCGCGGTGTGGCTCGCCGATGTGCCGTGGGTCCGGAGTCACACCCACCTCAGCGCGCTGCTGCTGGTGATCCTGCTCGGGATGGCGTGGAAATCCCTGGCCCCGGTTCCTGAGGCGGCGCTGCCCGGCATCCGGATCGCACAGCGCCCGGTGCTGCGCTGGGCAGTGGCGGGCCTCGGATTCCGCTTGAGCCTCTCCGAGCTGTGGAAGATCGGCGCGCCCGCGCTGGTGGTGGTGATCGTCTCGACGCTGACCGCGCTCGTGTTCGGCTGGTGGATCGCGCGCCGCCTCGGCATCTCGGAGAAGCTGGGACTCCTGCTCGGGGTCGGCGGCGCGATCTGTGGCGCCTCGGCGGTGGTCGCCGCGGACAGCGTGGTGCAGGCCGAGAAGCGCGACGCCGCGCTCGCGCTCGGCATCATCACCCTGCTCGGCACCGTCGGCATCCTGATCTACCCGCTGCTCCTCCGTCCGCTCGCGCTCAGCGACTTCGCCTACGGGGTGTGGGACGGCGCGAGCCTTCACGAGATGGCACAGGTGGTCGCGGCCGGCTTCGCGGTGAGCGACGAGGCGGCGCGCGTGGCGACCGTGGTCAAGCTCGCGCGCATCTGCCTGCTCGCGCCGGTGGTGCTCTACCTCGGATGGTCGCTGCGCCACCAGCATCGCGAGGCGGGCCGGGCAAATGTCTCGCCGGTGCCGTGGTTCCTGGTGCTGTTCGTCGCGTTCGCGGTGGTGAACTCGCTCGGGGTTCTGCCGAAGCCCTGGATCGAAGCGCTCAAGACCGCCGACCTGTGGCTGCTGTGCCTGGGGATGGCCGGCGTCGGATTGCAGACCGGATTCCACGATCTGAAGAGCGCGGGAATGAAGCCGATCCTTGCGGGCGGAGCGCAGTGGGTGTTTCTCGCCGGAGTTTCGTACGGCCTCACGCGCTGGCTGTGCGGGTGAGCGCGCGCGCGCGGACGCCGATGCCGCGAAGCGCCGGGCGAGACGCCTCAGGCGCGTGGCGCATTTCCGCCCGCCTCGCGCGAAGTGCTAGGCTGCCCGACGCATCACACGCCCATGTATTCGAATGCGACCACCGGAGCATGAATGAGTCGAGTCGCGCGCAGATGGAGCAGCGGAACGGGCGCGGCGCCCGGCATCGCCGGATATCCGGCGCGCGGTGCGGGCTCTCCGAACGAAGCGCCGCACGGGCGCGCCTCCAGTGAGAAGTTCGGCGCGACCGACCGCACCGATGCGTGGTGGCTGCAGCCACTGGCCCAGGCGCTCGGGTTGGGGCTGCTCGGCGCCTACGCGACCTGGGCGGCGTTTCAAGGCAACCACTACGAGTTCGGCAACTATCTCTCGCCGTTCTACTCCCCGCTGTTCAAGCCCAGCTGGTGGCCGCTGTCATCGGCGCTCCTGATCCTCGGCGCGCCGATGGGGTTCCGCACCACCTGCTACTACTACCGCAAGGCCTACTATCGCGCGTTCTTCGCGGACCCCGCGGCGTGCGCGGTCGGCGAGCTCAAGGCCAAGGGCTACCGCGGCGAGAACTCGTTTCCGTTCATTCTCCAGAACCTGCACCGCTACTTCCTCTACCTCGCGTTGATCTTCATCGTGATCCTGTGGATCGACGTGGTGCGCTCGTTCATCTTCGAGGGGCGATTCGGAATCGGCCTGGGATCGCTGATCCTGACCGCGACCATCACGCTGCTCACGCTCTACACGTTCTCCTGCCATTCGCTGCGCCACCTGCTCGGCGGCGGGATCGACTGCTTCTCGTGCGCGGTCGCGGGCGGCCCGCGCCGGCAGACGTGGAGCGTGGTCTCCCTGCTCAACCAGCACCACATGGGCTGGGCGTGGTGGAGCCTGTTCTTCGTGTGCTTCGCCGATTTCTACATCCGCATGTGCTCAATGGGCGTCTTCCGCGATCCGAGGCTCTTGTGACGGACAAGTACGAGAAGCACGAACACGACGTGCTGGTGATCGGCGCGGGAGGCGCAGGGCTGCGCGCGGCGATCGAGGCCTCGACCGCGGGCGCATCGGTCGCGCTGGTGTGCAAGTCGCTGCTCGGCAAGGCGCACACGGTGATGGCCGAAGGTGGAGTGGCGGCCGCGCTCGCGCACGTCGATCCGCAGGACGGCTGGCAGACGCACTTCAAGGACACGATGAAGGGCGGCTCGTTCCTGAATCACTGGCGCATGGCGCAGATCCACGCTGAGGAGTCGCCCGACCGGGTGCGCGAGCTCGAGCAGTGGGGCGCGCTGTTCGATCGCACCGCCGACGGCCGGATCCTGCAGCGCGCCTTCGGTGGCCACACCTGGAAGCGGCTCGCGCACGTCGGCGACCGCACCGGGCTCGAGATGATCCGCACGCTGCAGGACCGCGGCGTTCATCAGGGCTTCGACGTGTACATGGAGTGCACCATCATCCGCCTGCTCAAGGACGGGGAGCGCATCACCGGTGCGCTCGGCTACTGGCGCGAGACCGGGCGATTCGTGGTGTTCCGCTGCAAGGCGGTGGTGATCGCGACCGGCGGGATCGGCAAGGCGTACCGGGTCACTTCGAACTCGTGGGAGTACACCGGCGACGGGCAATCGCTGGCGATCGAGGCGGGCGCAGATCTGATCGACATGGAGTTCGTACAGTTCCATCCGACCGGAATGGTGTGGCCGCCGGGAGTGATGGGGCTCCTGGTCACCGAGGGCGTGCGCGGCGAAGGCGGCATCCTGCGCAACAAGGACGGCGAGCGCTTCATGTGGAAGTACCTGCCCGAGAACCGCCGTCACGAGTACGCCGAGACCGAGGAAGAAGCGCGGCGCTGGCTCGAAGCCTCGTTCGCGACCAGGCAGACCGACGCGCGCCGTCCGCCCGAGCTGTCCACGCGCGACAACGTCTCGCGCGCGATCTACACCGAGGTCCGCGAGGGGCGCGGCACTCCGCACGGCGGGGCCTACCTCGACATCAGCTATCTGCCCGCCGAGCGCGTGAAGCGCAAGCTGCCCTCGATGTACCACCAGTTTCTCGAGCTGGCCGACGTCGACATCACGAAGCAGCCGATGGAGGTGGGCCCGACCACGCACTACATCATGGGCGGCATCCGTGTGGACCCCGACAGCGCGGCCGCGACCGTGCCGGGGCTGTTCGCGGCCGGCGAAGCCGCGGCCGGCCTGCACGGCGCCAACCGTCTCGGCGGAAACTCGCTCTCGGACCTGCTGGTGTTCGGGCGCCGCGCCGGCGCCGCGGCCGCCGCGTATGCAAAGGCACTCGGAAGCACGCCGGCGATGAACGAAGCCGAGATCGAGGCCGAGACCCGCGACATGCTCGCGCCTTTCGAGCGATCGAGCGGCGAGAGTCCCTACCAGGTGCATCAGGCGCTTCAGGAGTGCATGGACCGGCTGGTCGGCATCTACCGGGTCGAGGCGGATCTCGAGGGGGCGCTCTCGGAGCTGGAAAAGCTCAAGGCGCGCGCCGCGGCGGTGCGCGTCGAGGGCTCGCGCATGTTCAACCCGGGCTGGCACCTCGCGCGCGATTTGAGGAACATGCTCACCGTTTCCGAGGCGATCACGCGCTCGGCGCTGCTGCGGAAGGAAAGCCGCGGTGCGCACTCGCGTCTCGACTACACCGCGACCGACCCCGCATTCGGCAAGGTCAACCACTGCGCGCGCCTCGCCGGCGGGCGCTTGAGCGTCACGCCCACGCCGCTGGCCGAAATGCCGGCCGAGCTCGCCTCCCTCTTCGAGGCCGCGCCGCAGCCCGCCGGCGAGAAGGTCCGATGAGCGCCGAGCCCGGGACCACGGCGCTGCTGCGCGTCTATCGCGGCGACAAGAGCGGCGGCAAGGAGGTCGAGTACGAGGTGCCGATCGAGACCGGCATGGTCGTGCTCGATGCCATCCACTGGATCCAGGCGCATCAGGCGCCCGATCTGGCGGTGCGCTGGAACTGCAAGGCGGCCAAGTGCGGCTCGTGCAGCGCCGAGGTGAACGGCAAGCCTGCGCTCATGTGCAAGTCGCGGATGGACCACTTCCCGGCAGGGCAGCCGATCTCGGTGCGCCCGATGAAGACCTTCCCGATCATTCGCGACCTGGTCACCGACGTGTCGTGGAACTACGAAGTGAACAAGCGGATCGCGCCGTTCAAGCCGCGCCCCGGCGCCGAGTGGAAGTGGCAGCAGAGCGACATCGATCGCGTGCAGGAGTACCGCAAGTGCATCGAGTGCTTCCTGTGCCAGGACGTGTGCCACGTGCTGCGCGCGCACGAGATGAAGCAGCAGTTCGCGGGGCCGCGCTTCTTCGTGCGCATCGCCGGACTCGAGATGCATCCGATCGACGGCGAGGATCGCACCGGCTACCTGAAGGATCACGGCGGCATCGGCCTCTGTAACATCACCAAGTGCTGCACCGAGGTGTGCCCCGAAGGCATTCACATCACCGACAACGCGATCATCCCGCTCAAGGAGCGAGTGGTGGACCGGTTCTACGATCCGCTGCGCATGCTGTGGCACGCGCTCACCGCCGGGAAGAAGTAACAGCCAGCGCGCCGCACTACGCCGCGCGCTGCTCCTGGCCGCCTTCGGTGCGCTCGAGCGTCCGCGACAGCGCATCGAGGCAGTTGCCATCGAGGCCGCAGCCGCGATCCTTTTCCATCAGTCGTAGCGCCACGTCTTCGGGCAGCGCCGGGCGGTAGGGACGCGCGGTGGTGAGTGCGTCGTACACGTCCGCGGTCGCGAGAATGCGTGATTCGCGCGAGATCTGATCCCCAGCGAGCCCGCGGAAGTAACCCGAGCCGTCGATCCGCTCGTGATGCGCGGCGGCGGTCTCGGCCAGCGCGTCGAAGCCGCGGATGTGCGTGAGAATCCGCAGCGTGTAGTAGGGGTGCATCCGCACCACTTCCCACTCCTGGGCGTTGAGCGGTCCCGGCTTGTCGAGAATCGAGTTCGGCACCGAGAGCTTGCCGATGTCGTGGAGCAGCGCGGCACGCTTGAGCGAGGCGCGCGCCGCCGGCGCCATGCCGAGCTCGTCGGCGATCTGCACCGACACGTCGGTCATGCGCCGCGAGTGCTGCGAGGTGAACGGCGACTTGGCGTCGACCACGTCGGCGAAGCCGTGCGCGATGCGGTCGAGCGTTCCGGGGCCTGCGAGCAGCGCGGCACCGCCCGGCTCCCGATCGCGCACCGCCTCGCGCAACCCGGTCTCGTCGAGCGCGCACCAGCGCCCGAGCAGTTCCTCGAGTCCGGCACAGGCATCGATCAGCATCGGGTCGAACCAGCGACCGCTCCGGCGCGCGACCATCGCGAGCGCACCGCGCGGACCGTCGATCATGGCGAACGCCTCGAGTGTCTGGGCGACGCACAGGATGCGCGAGAGCAGCGGGATCTCGGAGCCGGACATGCCGCGCGGATGTCCGCCGCCGTCCCAGTGCTCGTCGAGATTGCGTACCGCCTCGGCGGCGCGGTGGCCGAAACCAAGGCGTTCGACGATGTCGGCGCCGCGCACGCAGCGCGTCTCGACCAGCTCGACCGCCGCCTTGTGTCCGGCGCGCGCGAGTGAAACCACCCGGAGCATGCGCTCGAACCACGACGCTCCGGGCGAGGCGTGGGCCATCGCATAGCGCGCGGCATTGAAGTAGTTGGCCCAGTCCACGCGCATCAGATCGTGCTTGGCGATCCGGTCGTCACCGCCGAACAGCTCGAACACCCGCGCCGAGTTGCTCGAGCAGCCGGCGTCCTTGAGCAGCAGGGCGTAGTAGAGATCGCGCTGCTCGGTCAGCGACAGCCTGAGGGTGTCGCCGAGGTGCATGCCGATCAGGCAGGCGCGCAGCGAATGGCCCATGGGCTGGCCTTCGGTGAGGTCGAGCGCGAAGGAGAGTGCGGAGAGCACTTCCGAAACGCGGACCGATTCGGCGGGTACCAGGCTGGGTGCGGTTCTCACACCGCAAGTATCGGCTCGCGGAGGGATTCGATTGAGCGTGGGCGCGTAGAAAACCGGCCGTGCGCGCGGATTTTCGGCTCATCGAACCTGCGGGCTGTGGCGCTCGACCCATCTCGCTCCGGGGGTCGGGCGATTTGCAAGCGAGCGCGAGGCCGACGGGCGGAACGCCTCCCGAGATTGCGCGGCGTGTCATCTTTTCACTGACACGCCTGGGAGCTGCTCATGAACGCAATCATCGCGAGAGGCCGATCGCCTAAGAGATCCGAGCGGTGATCGCAGGCGAGCGTGACCGGCACGCCATCGACCAGCACCGCGATCTGGCGGTCTTCGCCGCCGCGCAGCGCCGGCTGGGCTTCGCCACGCGAGTTCGCGCGGACCACCACCAGCGGCATCGAGCGCAGGACCTGTTCGAGCGTCGGAGCGGGACGCACCGTGGCCGAATCGGGCACCACGCCCACGGCGCTCGAGCCTCCGGTCGCGGTGCGCGGCCTCGCCGCCCTCACCGAGACCGACGGCACGTGGTAGATCGCGGTGTCTCCAGGGGCTGGAGCAGGAGCCGATTGGGCGTGCGCACGGGTCCAGCTCATCAGCGTCAGGAACGAGGCAACCAGGAGGATGCGGGGCATGGGAGGCATCAGTCTGCGGGATCTCCCGGAGCCTTCGCCATCGGAATTGGCTCTCCGCTCTCGTGCCCCGGGCACTCGAGCATGGGCAGGCGCGGATAGCGCGCATAGCGCGGATCGGACGCCGAGCGCGCGCACAGCCAGAACCGGCTGCGCGGGGTGGCCACGATGCGGGCGTGCCGGCAGTGGGCACACAGGCCGATGGCTTGCGATTCGGAGATGGAACGGACTCCTTCCCTTCAGGCCAGGGCCTCGCTCGCGATCACGATCTCGCGGGTTTTCACCCAAACTCACCGTGTTCACTGTCGGCCTTGGCGACAATTCTCGTGACGAGGAGTTTCTCCGAGCCGGGTCGCGAGTATCGATTCTGGTTCTATCCGGGCAAGTGCGAAGAGCTTAGGACATGGTTCCGGTTCACGGTACGCGAATTGCGTGAGCCAGCGCGCGGAATTGATGCCCCCTGGCCGTCGGCCCCCCACAAAAGAAGGTTCAGATGAAGAAGATGCTCCTGACTCTGGCCGCGCTGGTCGTGATTGCGGCGCCAAGCTTCGCGTACGTTCAATCCGGCAACCTGCCGTCCATGCCCGCTGGTAGCCTGCCGGTCGCGGATAACGGCGGCATCGGCATGGAAAATGTCGGCATCGGCGCTCTTACTCCTCCTGGCAGCACTCCGATCGAGCCGCTCGGCGATCAGCCGCCGACGCGCCCGGTTCCCGAGCCGGCCACGATGGTGCTGGCTTCGATGGGCCTGCTGGCGCTCGGCGCCGCCGGTCGCAAGCGTCGCAGCCGCAGCTAAGGCGAGAGACATCCCCTAGGCCCCACACTCCAGGTTCCAACGGCGGCGAGAAAAATCTCTCGCCGCCGCGCTGTTTTAGGGGCCGAAGTGAGTGGGCACCGCGGCGTGCGGTAGTATCCCCGGCCATGTCGCCGCGGCCGAATGCCCCGCAGAATCGCGATGCGCGACGCCCCGCGCGGGTGCGCCCTCGAGCCTCCCAGCCCGCTCTGTGGTCCATGCACGCGCCGCCCGCGGGGGATCCTCAGCTCGAGGTGCGCGACACGCGCATCGGGCTGGCGGTGGTCGCGGCGCTCGGGCTCGCGCTGCTTGCCATGGCGGCCGGGCCTCACCGGATCGGCGACTACTTCACCGAGACCGACTTCTACGGCGCCTATGCGCAGGGCGCCCGCCTCATACAGCACGGTCACTTCGTTCCTGCGCGCTACGGCGTGGTGGGTCCTGGCTACGAGACGGCGCTCGCGTTGGTCGGCTTCGCGCTGCCGGATCTGTTCCTGGCCGCCGAAATGCTCTCGCTGCTCTCGACCGTCGCGGCGCTCCTGCTGTGGTTCGGCCTGCTGCGCCGCCGCGCTGGTTTCCGGATCGCGCTGATCGCACTCTTCCTCATGGCGCTCAATCCATTCGTCTTTCGGTATGGCTACGCCGCCAGCACCGACGCATTCGCGCTGGCGCTCGTCTCGCTCGCGCTCTGGCTGCTGCTGACCCGGTCCGGTCCGGCTGCCCGGGTCGGCGCGGGGCTCGTCACCGGGCTCGCGTTTCTGACCCGCTACAACGCGCTCGTCCTGCTGCCGGTCGCGTGGATCGTGAGCTGGCGTGGCGGCGCGGGCGGCGCCCGTCATCCCTCGGCCGGCGCTGCCAATGAGACCGGTTCAGCGCCGGCGCGGCGCGCTCGCGCGGCGGACGCGCTGCTCTTCACCCTGGGCTTTCTCGCGCCGGTCGTGCCGTGGGTGCTGTACTCGCTCGCGCATGGCGGGGGCTTCTCGTTCCAGCTCCACCACAACATCGCGTACGAAGTCTTCGCGCGCTCGCGCGGCATGGTGTGGGACGAGTACCAGAAGACCCTGCAGCCGCTGTTCCACAACCTGTGGGACGTGATCCGGCGCGATCCGCCGGCGGTGTTCGCGCGCATGGCGTTCAACGTGTTCGATCACCTGCGCCTCGATGGGCTGCGCCTGCTGGGCTGGCCGGTCGCGCTCGCCGCGCTCGGCGGCGCACTCCTGCTGCGCGGCGAGCGTGCGGCCGACGGCTGGGCACTCAGTCGCGCGCTCGCGCCGGTACTGCTCGCCGGCGCGTTCCTGTTCCTGAGCGTGGTGCCGGCCTTCTACTCCGAGCGCTACTCGCTGCCACTGGTGCCGGTCTACGCGACGCTCGCGGGGGTGGCGTTCGGCTCGCCGCGCTTCGCGTTCGCGCTCCGGAAGCCCGCCGGGGTGTGGCTGAAGGGCGTTCTTTTCGCCCTGGTGCTGCTCGCTTCCGTCTGGCAGTCGGTGCGCTACCAGCTTCGTGCCGTGGACCAGCTCCCGGTCGAGGTGATCGAGGCCGCGCGCACGCTGCGATCGCTGGCCCACCCCGGGGACCGGGTGATCGCGCGCAAGCCGCACCTGGCGTTCCATTCGGGCGTCGAGCCGGCGCCGTTTCCGTTTACCGAGACCATCCCCGAGCTGGCGAGCGCGGCACGCGCCGCTCACGCGCGCTGGCTCTTCGTGTCGTGGCCGGAGGTCGAGACCCGCCCCAGCTACTGGCACCTGCTCGATACCACCGGGGTCGTGCCCGGGCTCATCGTGCGCCACGTGACCGCGCCGCACCCTTCGGTGCTCTACGAGATCGGGCCCGGCTTCGGAGCCCTGCCCACGTGGTACGCGAACGACACCACGCGTGCATGGCACACCGCGCGCGCGCAGGCCATGGTGACCCCTCGCGACGCGAAGGCATGGTTCACGATCGGGCTGGTCGAATGCCACCGCGGCGCGCTCGACTCGGCACGCGTGCATCTGGAACGGGCGCTCGTGATCGATCCGCGCTACCTTCATGCCATGCTGGTCCTGGGCGAGGTGCACCTGCTCGAGAACGACGTGGCGGGCGCGAGAGAGACCTACTCCCGGGCGATCGCGCTCGACCCGGGAAGCGTGGATGCGCAGATCGGCCTCGGATGGACCTATCTTCTCGAAGGCCGCGACGCCGAGGCCGCGGCGCGCTGGCGGCCGCTGGTGGATCGAACCGAGGACCGGGAGACTCTGTCTCGCATGATCCAGCTCTTCGCATCGACCGGAGATCGTGAAGCCGCCGCGGCCGCCGCGGCGCGCCTGCGCGCGCTGGCGGGCCCGCGATGAGCGCGCGCCTGGTTCGAGGCGTCTCCTTCGCGGCGCTTTTCGCCTCGCTCGCGCTGAACTCCACCGGATGCGCGCACGCGCCCGTCGCCGGCGCGGCGAGCAAACCCGCGGCTCACGCCAGGGCGCGTGTCATCCCCGAGCCGCCCGATGCCGACTCGATCACGATCGCGCTCTGGCATCTGGATGAGACCGGAGGGACGCGCGTGGCGGACTCCGGGCCGTTCCGGCTCGAGGCGGTGAGCGGCATCGACACCCGCCCCGACTTCGGGCGCTTCCGCGACGCGCGCCGATTCGTCCAGTCCCTCGACTCGTTCGTCTACGCGCCCTACAACCCGATCTTTGATTCGGGCAGCGGACTCACCATCGAGGCCTGGATCCAACCCACCGCGTACGGTGTCTACGAAGACACTCCGATCGCCGGCCGCTGGACCCCGCTCGCCAACCAGCAGAGCTGGTTGCTCGCGGTGGTCGGGCGCCGCCTGAGTCCGCCGGGAGCGGCGTTCGGAAGCCCGGGTGATCACACGGGTCTGGTGAGCCAGGGCCGGTTCGGCGCGCTGATGTTCGCGTTCATGCCGGCCGACGCCGGGCTGCCGCGCGCGTACTTCTCGAACCGCTCGATCGAGCTGAACCGCTGGACGCACGTGGCCGCGACCTCGGATGGCGCGGTCGTGCGCCTGTACATCGACGGCCTGCTGGACTCGCAGTATGCGACCACCGGCCGGATCCGCCCGACCGAGGCGCCACTGATGCTCGGCAACTACTTCGATCCGCGCCGGCTCACCGACTTTGGCGGGGACCTGCGCGTCGATTCGAGCCTCGACCCGCGCCCGTATTACGCGTTCCAGGGGCTGATCGACGAGGTGCGCCTCTCGAGCGCCGCCCGCAGCCGATTCCCGAGCACCGGAGTGCGATAGAGCTCCGACGTCTCATCCGGGTCTTGTCGCACGCCTCGCGACACTGTTAGCGTTATCCCCCCGGCCGGCTCCCGAACCCAACCAGCCTCCGCTCGGGACGCCCATGCGCGCAGCGCTTTTCCTGATCGTCTCCCTGTCGTTCCCGCAGCTCTCCGTTCCCATCGAGGCTCGAGCGCAGGATCGCGCCTGCCGAGTGGTGGTGGCTCTTGCGCCACCAGGCGCCAGCGCAACGGCCACAGCGCCGGGGGCGCGCCTCGCGCAGCGTTTCGCCGCGCTCGGCCTCACGCCCTTTGGCACGCTCGCCGACGGCATCGCACCCGCGAGCCCGCGTGCGACCTCGGCCCGCGGAACGTCGTTCGATCCGTTCGGCCTCGATCCCGCGCGCATTCTCCTCTTCGCCGCCGCGGACTCGATTGCGGCGCACGCGGCGCTCGATCAGCTCGCAAGCGATCCGGGTGTCGCATGGGCCGAGCCCGATCAGTTGCGCGAGCCGACGGGTGGGCCCTCGTTTCCGAACGATCCGCTGTTCGTCGACACGCGCCAGTGGGGACTGCGCAATGTCGGACCCGCCGGGTACTACGGCGGGCGCGCCGGCGCCGACATTCACGCGCTCGGCGCATGGCAGCAGTGCGTGGGCTCGAACGACGTGCTGCTCGGCGTCGCGGACACCGGGATCGATCCCGATCACCCCGACCTGGGCGGGCTGCTCCCGGATGGGAGATCCCGGATCGCCTATCCGTTCAATGCCACCACGAGTCCCACCGCCGGCGTCATTGACTCGTTCGGGCACGGCACGCTGGTGGTCGGAGTGATGGCGGCGCGCACCAACGATGGCCCGCACTTCGACTCGCTCGGGATCGCGGGAGTGTGCGGCGGCGATGGCGCCTTCAATGCCGGCTGCCGGATCGTGCCGATCAAGATCACCCGGGATCGCTCCGGGGAAACCGGATCCTACGAAGTGGCGCGCGCGCTGCTCCATGCGACGAACGTTGGCGTGCGCGCGCTGAACCTTTCGTTCGCAGGCCCTTTCCCGAGCCGGGTCGAGCGCGAGGCGATGTACTACGCCCTGGTGCGCGGCTGCGTGCTGGTCGCGGCCGCCGGCAATCGCGGCTTCTCGGCCCCGACCCAGCCGCAGTATCCGGCGGCTTACGCCGCCGACGGGCTCGGCATCCAGGTGGGCGCGAGCGATCAGGATGATCGCCGCACGGCGTTCTCTTCGTACGGACCCGGTCTCGACTTCCTCGCGCCCGGGGTCGACATCTGGACCACGTTCATGACCTTCCCGAGCGCGCACGGCGCGAGTTATCCCGGCTACGTCGCGGCCGCGGGCACTTCGCTCGCCGCCCCATTTGGCACGGGTGCGGTCGGGCTGCTGGCGGCGGCGCGGCCGGAGCTGATCGACACCGACTTTCAGCACGTGCTGCGCGAAAGCGCCGACGACCTGGCTCCGCCCGGGATCGACGCTCCGACCGGCTGGGGCCGGCTCAACGCCGCCAGGGCGCTCGAAGCGGTGCGCCCTTCGCTCGGCATCTGGCACGACGAGATCGCTGGCACCATGTCCGGCGTGGTCGCGATCGACACGCTGCGCGTCGGGGAGACCGGGCCGGGCACGTTCGGCCAGGTGCGCCTCTGGCCGGGCGCCGAGCAGCTCGAGGTCACCGCTCAGGTCGCGTTCCCCGATTCGTTCCTCGATTCGATCCGGGTGTGGCCGCGCCTCGGCGGCACTTCCACGGTGCGTGGCGGATTCCGCCTGCCCTACTACGTGCCGTGGGCGACGATTGCCGCCCGGGACGCGAACGGCTTCACGATGCGCGGCTACCTCTATCGCACACAGGACACCGCGTGCGGCGGATGCGACGCGGTGGTGCCGCTGCCAACCGATCAGGCGCGCTTCGGCTTCACCGTGATCGGGCGTGTGGATCGCGCGCCGACGCTCCGCCTGTCCGCGCAGCCGCCGGGGCTCACCCTTGGCCCTGGCGATACGCTCGCGATCGCGTGGGAGGCGCACGACCCCGACGTGGTGAGCGCGATCGAGGTATGGCTCGACATCGAGGGCGGCGCTTCGTTGCTGCTCGCGCGGGTTTCCGGCAGCGAGCTCGGGACCGAAGTGGCCATCCCGTGCCTCGGCTCCTTCGGCGCGCACGGCGCGATCCGGGTGGTGGCGCTGGATGAGCACGGCCCGCACCACGATCGCACTGCCGAGTCGTTCGCGATCGTGGTGCGCGCCGCGCGGTGTGCGAGCTCGGGAGTCGCGCTCGCGGTCGCGCCCAATCCAGCGCGCGGCCCGACGCGCATCGCGGGGCCGGCCGGAAGCCAGTTGACCATCGTCGACCTCGGCGGGCGCCGCATCCGCCGCGCCACGCTCGACCACTCGACCGGCACCTGGCTGTGGGACGGTCTTGATGACCGCGGCCGCCGCGTGCCGCCGGGCGTGTACCTGGTTCGCCTGCCGGTCGGCAGCGGAGTGCTGCAGAAGAAGGTGGTGAGGCTCGACTGAGCCTCACCCGGGAAGGCGGCGCTCCGACCGGCGCGGCCTCCCGCGTGCCGAGCGCGCCACGCGCGCTCGATTCGTTGCTGCGCCCTTTCGGCGCGTGCTAGGCTTCGCCGGCTTTTCACGCCTCGATCTGCGCCCTCGGCGCGCACCGCACACCCGGCCCTCGCTCAAGGAACTCTGGTGACCCTCGAAACCGGCGCATCCGATCTCAAGGCGGTTGAAACCCTGAAGGTCGCGCGCGAGCGCATCGTCGGCGAGCTGCGCAAGGTGATCGTCGGGCAGGACGCGGTGATCGAGCAGCTGCTGACCGCGCTGTTCGCGAACGGGCATGTACTGCTGGTCGGGGTGCCGGGGCTGGCCAAGACCCTGCTCATCTCGAGCCTCGCGCGGGTGCTGGATCTCAAGTTCAACCGCATCCAGTTCACCCCGGACCTGATGCCGAGCGACATCACCGGCACCGACATCATCGAGGAGGACGCCTCTACGGGTAAGCGCGCCTTCCGCTTCATCCAGGGCCCGGTGTTCGCGAACGTGGTGCTGGCCGACGAGATCAACCGCACCCCGCCCAAGACCCAGGCCGCGCTGCTCCAGGCGATGCAGGAGAAGGAAGTCACCACCGGCGGGAACACCTTCCATCTCGCGCTGCCGTTCTTCGTGCTCGCGACCCAGAATCCGATCGAGCTCGAGGGTACCTATCCACTGCCCGAGGCCCAGCTCGACCGGTTCATGTTCAACGTGCGGGTGGACTACCCCTCGCAGACCGAAGAGGAGAAGATCGTCGCGACCACCACCTCCTCCTACGAGGCGAAGCTCGAGCGCGTGCTCACCGGCGAGGACATCGTGGCACTCCAGAAGCTGATCCGCCGCGTGCCGGTCACTGACCACGTGGTGCGCTACGCGGTGCGCCTCGCACGCGCCACGCGCGGAGAGGCGGACGCGCCCGAATTCGTGAAGCAGTGGGTGTCGTGGGGCGCGGGCCCGCGTGCGTCGCAGTACCTGGTGCTCGGCGCCAAGACCCGGGCGGTGCTGCTCGGCCGCTTCGCGCCCGGCATCGAGGACGTCAAGGCGGTCGCCCCCGCGGTGCTCCGCCATCGCATCATCACCAACTTCACCGCCGAAGCCGAAGGGGTGAAGCCGGAACGCATCATCGAGGATCTGCTGAAGACCGTGCCGAGCGAATGAGCGCGGAAGCCGTCCACTCCGCCTCCCCCGCTCGCGCCTGATCCGCCGCGTTCGCGCGGCCACTCGAGGACCGTCTCATGGCTACCACCGCCGTCGCGCCGCGTGGCGAAGTGGAACTGAAGCGCCAGATCGGGCTCTACGCCGCCACCGCGATCACCGTCGGCAACATCATCGGCTCGGGCATCTTCCGCTCGCCGCACTCGGTCGCCCAGCACATCCAGAGCTTCCCGGTCGTGATCTTCGCCTGGGTGCTCGGCGGCATTCTCAGCATCTGCGGCTCGCTGGTCCTGACCGAGCTCGCGGTCACGCACCCGAAGACCGGCGGACTCTACGTGTTCATCCGCGAGAGCTTCGGCAACGCGTGGGGCTTCATGTTCGGGTGGGCCAACCTGTGGGTGATCAAGCCGACCGTGATCGCTTCGATCACCAGCGTGTTCGCGCTCTACTTCTGCCAGGTGCTGCACCTGCCCAAGCAGACCGAGTTCCCGGTGGGCGCGGGCGCGATCCTGCTGCTCACGCTGGTCAACTGGCTCGGGGTGCGGCAGGGCGCGGGAACCCAGTCGCTGTTCACCACGCTCAAGGTGGTCGGGATCGCCGCGCTGTGCATCGCGGCGTTCACACTGCCGGCTTCGTACCCGCCCACGCCGCTGGCGGACGCCGCACCGCTCCATCCCGAGACCAGCATCCTGCAGGCGCTGGCTCTGGCCATGATCTCGATCCTGTTTGCGTACGACGGCTGGACCGATTCGACGTATGTGGCTGGCGAAGTGGTCAACCCGAAGCGCACGCTGCCGATCGCGATCGTGTGGGGCACGTGGCTCGTGATCGGGGTCTACGTGATCACCAACATCGCCTACTTCCACGTGCTCGGCGTGGATGGGGTCGCCGGCTACGAGGCGGTCGGCTCGGAAACCATCCGGCGTCTGCTCGGCGAGTGGGGCGGGCGCGCGCTCGCGGTGCTGGTCGCAGTCTCGACCTTCGGCACCACCAACGGCGCGATCCTGACCGGCCCGCGCGTCACTCAGGCGATGGCCGCCGACGGCCTGCTGTGGAAGCCGCTGGCGAGGCTCGATCCCAGGCGCGGCACGCCCTCGCTCGCGCTGTGGGTGCAGGCCGTGCTGTCGTGCACCTGGCTCGGGTTCGCCAGCCGCGGCTTCGAAGACGTCTCGGGCTGGTTCGTCACCACCTCCTGGCTGTTCTACGGACTCACCATCGCCGGGATCTTCATCCAGCGCCGGCACGAGCGCGAAGGCCGGATCGCCGCGCCCACCTATCGCACTCCACTGTTCCCGGTCACGCCGATCGTGTTCATCGCGGTCACCGTGCTGATCATCGCCAGCGACCTGCACGACAGCGGCTGGCGCGCGGCGGCCGGGCTGCTGATCGCCGCGACCGGGCTGCCGGTCTACTGGCTGTGGAAGGGTCGGCGCGCCTGAGCGCGGACAGGGCGGCAGCTCCCGTGCACGATGACCTCCCGGGCGCACCCGAGGCGCCATCGCCTTACGACGATGGCGACATGTACGACGTCGTGTTCCGCGACTTCGACATGGACCGCGCGTTCTTCGTCGAGCTCGCGCGCGAGGCGAGAGGTCCGGTGCTCGAGGTCGCGTGCGGCACCGGCCGTCTGCTCATCCCCTGCCTCGAGGCCGGAGCGGACGTGGACGGGATCGATCACTATCCCGCGATGCTGCGCACGCTCAGGCGCAAGGCAAAGGCGCTCGGGCTCGAGCCGAATGTCACGGACGCCGACATGCGCGACTTCGCGCTGCCGCGCCGCTTCGTGCTCGTGACCATTCCGTTCAACGCATTCCTGCACAACCTCACCCTCGAGGACCAGCTCTCGACGCTGCGCTGCTGCCGCGAACACCTGGAGATCGGCGGCCGGCTGGTGATGCACGTTTCGTTCTTCGGCGCTTCGACGATCGCCACCTCGGGGCAGGGGCCGGTGCTCGAGATGGAGACCGTGCATCCCGTGACCGGTCACACGCTGCGCCTCTACGACGGACGCACCATGAATCCGGTCGAGCAGCTCCAGCATTCCATGAACGAGATCCACGAGATCGACGCCAGGGGCAACACCCTGGCGGTGCATCGCACCGAGACCTGGGTGCGCTGGATCCACAAGCCCGAGCTCGAGCTACTGCTGCGCCAGGCGGGCTTTCCGCGCTACGAGATCCTCGGCGGCTTCGACGGCAGGAAGCTCGAATCCGAGGAGGACCAGATGGTGGTGACCGCATGGAAGGACTGATTCGATGAGCCCGGCGGCTGAAGCACCGGACGCGCACGGCGTTCCCGGACGCGGCGCGCGTCAGGCGCTCGACCCCGCGATCGTCGCGCGCCTCGCGCATCTCGACGTGCGCGCGCGGCTGGTGGTCGAAGGCTTCATCGCCGGCATGCATCGCTCGCCGTTCCACGGATTCAGCGTGGAATTCGCCGAGCATCGCCCGTACATGCCCGGAGATCCGCTCAAGAATCTCGACTGGAAGGTGTGGGCGCGCAGCGACCGCTTCCTCGTAAAGCAGTACACCGAGGAAACCAACCTGCGCTGCCACCTGCTGCTCGACCTGTCGGGTTCGATGGGCTTCAAGAGCGCGCGCGCCCCGATGAGCAAGCTCGAGTACGCGCGCTCCCTGAGCGCGGCGCTGGCCTACCTGATGCTCCAGCAGCAGGACGCGGTCGGGGCGCTCCTGTTCGCCGAGCGGCCGCTGCGCTACGTGCCGGCGCGCGCGGTGCGCTCCCACCTCGACGTGATCCTGAAGACGCTCGGCGCACTCGAGCCGCAGGGCCGCACCCGGCTCGGGCCGGTGCTACACGAGCTGGCGGAGCGGGTCAAGCGGCGCGGACTCGTGATCCTGTGCTCGGACCTGATGGACCGTCCGGAGGAGGTGCTCAAGGGCCTGCAGCACTTCCGCCATCGCCATCACGAGGTGATCGTGTTCCACATTCTCGATCCGGACGAGATCGAGTTTCCCTACACCGACACCGCCACCTTCGTGGATCTCGAGACCGGGGAGCGGCTCACCACCGAGCCGTGGGAGATCGCGCGGCGCTATCGCGAGAAGCTGGAAGCGTGGACCGGGCACTATCGCCGCCAGTGCCGCGAGCAGCGCATCGACTACGTGCCGATCGACACGCGCACGCCGTTCGATGAGGCCCTGCTCAGGTACCTCGAGAAGCGCGTGAGGCTGCTGTGACCCTGCGCATCGCGGCGGCGCTCGCGCTGCTGCTGGGCGCCGCCGGCCTTTCCGCCTATCTGCACGTGCTCGGCAAGGGCCCGCTGGTCGCGCTCGATGCGCGCCACGTGCGCGACATGAAGGACCGCCGCGACCCGCCCACCACCACGACCCGGTTCACCCCCGCCGACTTCCAGGCGCTGCCGCACGGCTGGAGCGTGGCCGAGTACTCCGCGCTCGAGCGCCGCGGGGTCAGGTTCGAAGGCTATGTGCCGCGCATGCTGCGCGCGAGCGACGACGACGTGCACCTGGAAGTGATCCCGGGATGGAATTCCGCCGGCGTCGAGTCCACCTATGTCACGGCCGAGGTCACGCCCGCCTTCCGCCTGGGGTCGCGCACCTGGACCTACGAGGCGCTGGCGCACGCGTTCCGCGTGAACGGTGGAGCGGTCACTCCGTGGGACTCTGGCCCCCGGCGCGTGCGCATCTCGGGCTGGCTGCTGTTCGACTTCCAGTACGACCAGCGTCCCGATCTCAGGTCCACTTCGCACGATCCCGCCCGGCTCACCGGCTGGGAGATCCATCCGGTGACGCGCATCGAGGTCTGGAATGAATCGCTCGGCGCCTTCGCGGAGATCCCTCGGTGAGCTTTCTCAATCCGCTGTTCCTGTTCGCCCTCGCGGCGGCCGCCATCCCGATCCTGATCCACCTGTTCACCCGGCGCCGCCCGCGCGAGGTGCCGTTCCCCTCGCTCGAGTTCCTGAGCGAGGTGAACCAGAGCGAGATCCGCCGCCTCAAGCTCAAGCAGTGGCTGCTCCTGCTGCTGCGCACCCTGGCGGTGGCCGCGATCGCTCTCGCCATGGCGCGCCCCGCGCTCAAGGGCGCGACCGGCGCGCGCAGCGGCGCGGCCACCAGCGTGGTAGTGCTGGTGGACCGCAGCGGCAGCATGAGCGCCGCCTCTGCCTCCGGGGCGCTGCTGGTCGAGGCGAAGCGCATCGCCGAAGACCTGCTCGGCACGCTCGGCGCATCGGACGAGCTGCTGCTCGTGCCCTACGACCTCGCGCCGCATCCTTTCACGGCGCGAGCGATCGGCGATCTCGGTCGCCTGCGCGCCGGAGTGCAGGGCCTGAACGCGGGCGCGCTCGCCACCGATCACCAGCAGGCGCTCGCGTCCGGCGCTCGCGCGCTCGGCGAAGCGCACGCACTCAACCGCGAGCTGTTCTGGATCTCGGATTTCCAGATGACCGGCTTCGCGGCGACGGCCTCTCCGGTAGCGCCGGCCGGACCGTGGGAACGATCGCGCGTCTACCTGATTCCGCTCAGCCCCCGGACCCGCGCGAACGCCGCGCTCACCGACGCGAGCTTCGCCCCGACCGAAGGCGGCGCCGCGCTTTCCGTGGAAGGCGCCTCGTTCGGTGCTCCGGGCGGGGACCTCGCGGTCGAGGCGCACGACGCCGGGGACGACGCCGTGCTCGGCCGCGGGTTCTTGAACCTGCCCGCGCGCGGGATCGCTTCCGCGCTGCTGCCGCTCTCGCACATGCCCGAGTCGGGCGGTGATGCGCGCATTCCCGACGACGTGCTCGCGCTCGACAACCGGCGCTTTTTCTCGGCCGGTCGCGCCGGAACGCTGCACGTGCTGATCCGCGAGGACGGCGCGCCTTCCGCGCTGCGTCTTGCGCTCGAAGCCGGCTCGCCGGCTTCCGGGCTCGCGGTCGAAGCGGTGGACGGCGCCGCGCTCGCCGCGCGCGCCCGCACCGCCGACCTGATCGTGCTCAACGACCTCGAGCGCCTCGGACCCACCGAGCTTCAGGCGGTGCTCGACTTCTGGCGTGGCGGCGGCGGACTATTCGTGATCCTCGGGCCCCGCGCGGAGGCGGCGTTCTGGAACGGCACGCTGCTCGCCGAGACGAAGGCCGGGACGCTCGGCGCGCTCGATCGCCCGGCCGCGGGCGGCGCGTGGCGGCTGATGCGGGTTGCCGCCGGCCACGCCGCGCTCGCCGGATTTCCCGCCCGCCCCGGGGAGGCGCTCTCGACCGCGCGCTTCCAGAGTGTGCGCGCGTTCGCGCCGGGCCCGGGTGCGAGAACCCTGCTCCAGTTCGATCGCGCCCATCCCGCGCTGGTCGAGCTGCCGCATGCGCTGGTGTTCGCGGCGGGGCTCGATCCAGCGAGCTCCGACTTTCCAATGAGCGGCGCGTTTCTGCCGCTGCTCCATCAGGCGATCAAGGTGCTCGGGCGCGGCACCGCTTCCGCCTCGCTCACTCCGGGCGACCGCTGGAGCGCGCCGGCCTCGACCGGCACCTGGCGCATCGAGGATCCCGATGGCCACGAGGTGCCGAGCGCGCTCGACGCCGCGGGTGGAGCGACCCGGCTCACCTCGGCGCCGCTCGAGCGCGTCGGGCTCTATCGCGTCTACGAAGGCGGCACGCTGCGCAGCGCGTTCGCGGTCAACCCCGACCCGCGCGAGAGCGACCTCGCCCCGCTTTCCGAACCCGCGATGCTGCGCATGTTCCCCGCGGGTCGCGCGCAGATCGTCCGCCCGGGCGCAGGGCTCGCGCGACGGGTGCGCGAGGCACGCTATGGCCGCGAGCTGTGGAGTGCGTTCGTCCTGCTCGCGTTGGCGCTGCTCGTCGCCGAAACCGTGGTCGCGAGGTGGGGCATGGCGGGCGTGGCGACTCAGGCAAAAGCCCGATGAGCGCGCTCGACGCGGCGCCGCTCGAGGGCTAGCCTCCCGAGCGACCGGTCTTTCCAGCGGAGGCCCGCATGCACTCCCGTCTGAAGCTCTACCTCGCCGTCGCGCTCCTCGGCGGTGTGTTCGCGATCCAGATCACGGGCTGCAGTCTCATCGGGTTCGGCATCGGCTCGCTGATCGACAACGCGCGCGACACGCACTACCGGTCGACCAGCGCCCGACAGTTCTTCGCGATCTCGCCGGGAACACCCGTCGTGTTGAACCTGCGCGACAGCACCACCATCGCCGGGCGCTACCGCGGCTGGCGCGATCTGCCCGACAGCGTGTACGTGCCGCGCTACGAGGCGTGGCGCCAGAGCCTGCCCGCAGAATTCCAGCCTCCGCGACTCGGCGAGGGCGTGATTCTGACCGACCAGCGTCACCGCACCCACCGCGGCGATTTCGTGGGCTTCGGCCTGTACACGGTGCGGCTCAAGCGGGGCCGTTGGACCATCGAAGACCACCCGTTCGACGAGCTGATCAAAGCCCGGACCGATGACCGCCGGACCTTCGCGCTCGACTCGGTGGCCGCCGGTATCGAGAGCGCCCGGCTGCCACTGCGCGCCGAACTCACCATTTCCGCCCCGGATGGCACCCACCACGTCGATGCTTCGACGATCGCGACCGTGACCGTGCCGGTGCCCAAGAACGCGAAGAACGTCGGACTCGCGGTCGGCGTGTTCGCGGACATTCTGGTGGTTGCCGCGGTGGCGAGCATGGCGACCTCGGATCCGTGGGGTTCGAGCAGCTGCGAGCCATCCTACGTGGGGCCAGTCTACGTGCGAACCTGGACGCCGCCCGCGGGACGAGCGCCAGTCCCTGCCCGGCGCTGAAGCCATCGAAATTGGTAGTTGCCGGCGCGCTCGTGTCGGTTTGAGAGCGCGTGAACCCTCTGCTAGTCTGCGTCGGCCTCGCCCGTCGGGCGGGGCCTCTTTCTTTGCCGCAACCGCCCTGGGGAAAACCCGTGGCGGATTTTTGGCGTTGGACTGCGCTCATCGAGTGGCGCGTGTCTCGATTTTCTCCAAGGAGTTTTCCATCACCGGCACTTCGGCTCCACCGGCCGCATCCGACAAATGGCTTCCCGATGCGCTGGCGGAGCGGATTGCCTTAGAGACCGGCCGCCTGCCGGAAGCCGCCGAGCTGCTGCGGATTCTCGAGGAGGGCTGGGGGCGGAACGACGCGGCCGCGCTCGCGAAACGGGTCGCGGTGCGCGGGCTCACCGGCTCCTCGCGCGGCCTGCTCGCCTCGTGGCTGCAGCGCGCGACCGGGCGCCTCGTCCTTTATGTGGTCGGGCACGGCGACGCGTTCGAGGAGGCGCGCGACGACGTCGAATACTTCCGGGGTCCCGGCAACACGCTGGCGTTCCCCGAGCCGGACACGCTGCCCTACGATCCTTCGTCGCCCCATCCCGGCATTACCGCGCAACGACTCGGCACGCTCGCGCGCCTCGCCGAAGCCGATCGCGATCCCGCATCCCCGGGAACGTCGCAGGCGGTGGTGCTCACCACAGTGCGCGCGCTGCTCCAGCGAGTGCCGCGCCCGCAGCGCCTGCTCGATGCGGTGCTGACCCTGCGCGTGGGGCACGACCTGGATCCGCAGGCGCTGCTCGAGCGCCTGGTGTTCCTCGGCTACGAGCGCTTCGCCGAGGTCGAGGCGATGGGACACTTCGCGCGGCGCGGCGGCATTCTCGATGTGTATCCGGTCGGGAGCGCGGACCCGATCCGTCTCGAGTTCGACGGCAACACCGTGGTGTCGCTGCGCCGCTTCGATGCCGGCACCCAGCGCTCGCTCGAACAGCTCCCCGCAATCACGATCCTCCCGCGCTACGAGGTGGTGGTGGCGCCAGGGGAGGCCGAGGCGGTGGCGGCGCGCCTGCGCGAAGCCGGCGATGAGAAGGCCGGCGGCGGCTACCTGTTCCACGAGGGCATGGAGCGCTTCGCGGGCCACTACGATCCCGATCTCGGATCCTTGCTCGACTACCTGCCCGAGGACGCGCTGGTGGTGTTCGACGATCCGAGCAAACTGCGCGCGCGCGCCGATGATCTGATCGAGAGCATCGAGCGCGGATTTGCAGAGGCCCGCGCGCACTATCCGTTCCTCTCGCCGCCCAAGGATCTATTCCTTCCTGCCGGGACGCTGCTCGAGCTCCAGCGCGACCGGCCCGGCGCCGACTGGATGGGCCCGGTAGCCGAGAGCGGAGAAGACATGCGCTATGCGAAGTCGCTGATCGTGGAATGCCGGCCGGCCGAGCCGGTGCAGCGCTCGATGGAGCGGCTCAAGAGCCACCTCGCCGAGCTGGGCGCGAACGGGCACCACGCGGTGATCCTGTGCGACAACACCGGGCAGCGCGACCGGCTGTTCGAGATGCTCGGCGATGCCGGCGCGACGCTCGGAGTCGGGCTGGTGTCCGCCGGGTTTACCTTGCCCGGGGCGGGTCTTGCGATCCTCACCGATCACGAGATCTTCGCGCGCTATCGCCGGCGCCGGCGCCGCCTGCGCCGCACCGGCGGGCTCTCGATCGCCGAGCTCTCGGCGCTCAAGGTGGGCGACTTCGTGGTGCACGAGGATCACGGCATCGGCGTGTACCGCGGCATGCAGCGCCTGACCCTGAACGGGCAGGAGACCGACTGCGTCGAGATCGCCTACGCCGAGAAGGACCGGTTGTTCGTGCCGGTCCAGCAGCTCACGCTGGTCTCGCGCTATGCCGCCGGAGAGGGCGCGAAGCCTGCGCTTCACCGGCTCGGCTCGGGCGCGTGGCAGAAGACGCGGGCGCGCGCGAAGAAGGCCATTCAGGACATGGCCGAAAACCTGATCCAGACCTACGCAGCGCGGCGCGCGCTCACCGGCCACGCGTTTTCACCGGATTCGGTGTGGCAGAGGGAGCTCGAGGCTTCCTTCCCCTACGAAGAGACGCCGGACCAGCTCGCTGCGATCGCCGACGTGCGCAAGGACATGGAAGCGCCTCGCCCGATGGACCGGCTGATCTGCGGCGATGTCGGCTACGGCAAGACCGAGGTCGCGATCCGCGCCGCGTTCAAGGCGGCGCAGGATCACAAGCAGGTCGCGGTGCTGGTGCCGACCACCATCCTCGCGCAGCAGCATCTGCTCACCTTCCGCGAGCGGCTGGCGGATTTTCCGGTGCGGATCGAAGTGCTGTCGCGCTTCCGCACTCCGAAGGAGCAGAAGGCGACGCTGGCCGCTCTCGCGCGCGGCGAAGTGGACATCGTGATCGGCACGCACCGGCTGCTCTCCAAGGACGTCAAGTTCCGCGACCTGGGGCTGGTGGTGATCGACGAGGAGCACCGCTTCGGCGTCGCGCAGAAGGAGAAGGTGCGCCAGATCACGCGCCTGGTGGACGCGCTGGCCATGACCGCCACGCCGATTCCGCGCACGCTCAACCTGAGCCTGGCCGGCGCGCGCGACATGTCGGTGATCGAGACCCCGCCGCGCGACCGCCTCCCGGTCCACACCGAGATCCTCGAGATGGACGACGAGGTGATCACCGACGGCATCCTGCGCGAGGTGGATCGCGGCGGGCAGGCGTTCTTCGTGCACAACCGGGTCGAAACCATCCACAACACCGCGCTCTTGCTGAACAAGCTGGTCCCACAGGTGCGGGTCGCGATCGCGCACGGGCAGATGGCGGAGCGCGATCTCGAGCGGGTGATGCTCGAGTTCCTCGATCGCAGGCACGACGTGCTGGTCTCGACCATGATCATCGAGTCCGGGCTCGACATCCCGAGCGTGAACACACTGTTCGTGGATCGCGCGGACACGCTCGGGCTGGCGCAGCTCTACCAGCTGCGTGGGCGCGTGGGCCGATCGTCGAACCGCGCCTACGCCTACCTGCTGGTCCCGTCGCGGCGCGTTCTGACCGAGGAGGCCGAGAAGCGCCTGCGCGTGATCGAAGAGCTCGATGAGCTCGGGGTGGGCTTCAAGATCGCGCTCAAGGACATGGAGATCCGCGGCGCCGGCAACCTGCTCGGTCCCGAGCAGCACGGCTTCATCCTCGGGCTCGGCTTGGATCTGTACGTCAAGCTGCTGGAGGAGGCGGTGACCGAGCTCAAGGGCGAGCCCGGCGAGAAGCGGCTCGAGCCGCGGCTGCTCACCGACTGGAGCGCGTACCTGCCGGACGACTACGTGCCCGACGAGCACGAGAAGCTCGACCTGTACCGGCGCCTGGCCGAGACCCACACCGCAGATGCGCTGGACGATCTGACGCTCGAGATGCTCGACCGGTTCGGACAGCTCCCGCCGCCCGCGATCGCGCTGTTCGAGCTGCGCCGCCTGCGCCTGATCGGCGCCGACGCCCGGGTCGAGAGCCTGCGCGTGTTCCAGGAAGTGGCCGAGATGGTCCTCAGCCGGCCGCTCAAGCCCGTCGACATCCGGACCGTGGTCGGCATGCTCAATTTTCAGGTCGAGTTCTTCAGCGGCCGCGAGTTCGGCCTGCGCGTCCGCGGTCAGGGCCTCTCCCTGCTGCACCGGACGCGCGAGCTATTGCAGGCGCTGGAGACGTCCTCTAGGGTAGAGACTGGTCGAGCCGCGAAAGGGATTGGATGATCCATCATTCGAAGTCGAACTTCTCGCGGCCGCGAGCGCTGTCTCGAGCGGCGGCTTTGTGTTCGATCGGACTCGCGGCGCTTGCCGGCGGGTGCGGCTCGCGCTCCGACGTGCTCGCGGTGGTCGGCCCGCGCACCGTCACCGTGCACGACTTCCAGGACGTCGCCCGGCAGAACTGGCAGCAGTACCCCGGGGAAGCCGACGTCGCTCGTCGCACGCTGCTCGAGGACCTGGTGCGCCGCGATCTGCTGCTCGCCGCGGCGGACGACCAGGGACTGTTCCGCGACAGCATGGTGGTTCGCGCCGCGCGCCGCGCCGAAGAAGCGGCGCTGTCGCAGGCCCTGATCCAGCGCATGGTCCTCAATGCCGTGCCGGTCAGCGATGGCGAGGTCGCGACGCTCTACGGCTGGATCGGCACCCAGTCGCACCTGCAGATCATCTTCGCGCCGGACCGATCCGCGGCGAATGCAGCGATGAACGATCTGGCCGCGGGCGCCGATTTCGCCGCGGTGTCGATGCACTACACCCCGGCCGGGTTGCTCCCTCCCGGCGGGGACGTGGGCTGGCTCACGCCGGGGACACTGGTGCCGCCGCTCGACGATGAGCTGCGTGTTGCGCCGATCGGCGCGATCCGTGGCCCGCTCGAAGCGCCCGGCGACGGCTGGTTCATCCTTCGCGTGCTCGAACGCCGGCCGGCCGAGCAGCACCCGCCGCTCGAAGTCATGCGCAGCCAGCTCGCCAGCATGCTGCGCCAGCGCAAGGTGAGTTCCCAGTCGAGGCGCATGGTCCGCGATCTGCGTGACACCTACCGGGTACGCATCGAGCCCGATGGCGCCCAGATCATGTTTCAGGCGGCGCGCCTGCAGAACGATCCGGATCCCTCGCAGCGTCGCGATCCGACGCCAATGGAGCGCTCGCGAGTGCTGGCGCGCTATGACGACGAACGCAGCAACCCGCACACATATACGCTCGGGAATGCGCTCGACGATCTGCTCGACCGCGCAGTCCAGCCTCCGAACGCGACCTCGACCCCCGCGCTTCAGGAGTGGATCACCTCGCGCGTGGTCAGCCGGGTCTCGCTGGCCGAGGCGCGTCGCCGCGGGATCGACCGCGAGCCCGCGTTGAGGCATCAGGTCGAAGAAGGAATCAACAATCTGGTGCTGGACCAGATCTACTCCCGGCTCGTGACCTCGGGCTTTCAGGTGAGCGAGGCCGATGTGCGGGCGGTCTACGCGCGGCACGCCGGCCAGTACCAGCGCCTCGACGCGGTACACGTCGCGCGCGTCCTGCTCCCCGACAGCGCAGCCGCCGCCGCGCTCACCCAGCACGCGATGCATGCCGGCTCGCTGCGCCAAGCCGTCACGATGGCCGGGATCACCGCGCCGGTCGAAGAGGAGACCATCCGCTACCCGACCGAGAATCCCCGCTGGAAGATCTACGACGCGATGTTCCTGTCGATGGTGCCGGGGCAATGGTCCGCACCGCTCCGGACCGACTCGGGCTGGATCGTGCTCCAGCTGCTCGACAAGCAGCAGTTCGATCAGTCGTTCGACAAGCTCCCGCCCGCGATCCGCAAGCACCTCGAGGAGGAGGCGCTGGCCCGCATGCGCGACGCAAGGCTCGAGGCGGTGACGGATTCTCTGCGGCGCACGGTCAAGCCGGTGGAAATCCACCCCGAGCGCCTCTCACGCATTCCATGGCCGCTGCCCGAGTCACAGGGAGAATAGGAGCGTTCGGTGCGTCTCACTACCATTGCCATCGCCGTGCTGGCCATACTGTCGCTGAGCGGTTGCGCTGCGACCGCGACCCGGGTGCGCCCGGTGGATGCGACCGACAAGATCGCCGGCCGCTACGCCATCAACGGCAGTCCGACCGACGTGGTGATCATCACCGCCATCGCCCGCCGCCAGTACCGCATCGAGAATCCCGGTTTCTGGATGGGTGTCGGACTGTTCGACGGCAAGGTCTACTGGGGCGTGTTCACGTATCCCTCCGACACGCGGCACGGCTCTCTGGCCGGCGTGCGCGGCGTGCAGCGCGCCGAACTCCAGCCCGACGGCTCCTTCAAGGTGCACGGCAGCTTCGCGCCCGGCGCGAGCGAATTCGACGTGGTCTGGACGCGCACGCGGTAGAAGCGCGTTTCGCTGCGCCGCACGCGGTGTCGCTCGCGCCTTCCCTCCGCCTCGGGAGATCCCCTTGGATTTCGGTTCCAAGCACCTGATCGTCACCGGCGCGGCGGGCTGGCTCGGCCGCCGCCTGGTGGATACGCTGGCGCATGGCCTCCCCGAAATCGGCGCCCTCGCCACGCCACCGGCCGATGCGCGCATCCGCTGCCTGGTGTTGCCGGGCGAGGACGCGACCACGCTGACCGGTCTCTCCGAGCGCGTCGAGATCCTGACCGGCGACGTGCGAGATCCGGCGGCCTCGGCCCGGCTCTTCCAAGGCACGCGCGAGGCGGTGGTGTTCCACATCGCCGGCGTCATCCACCCGCGACGCGTGGATGAGTTCTATCAGATCAACGTGGACGGCACGCGCCGGGTGCTCGAAGCCGCGATCGCGGCCGGCGCGCGGCGTGCGGTCGTGATGTCGAGCAATTCGCCGTGCGGTTGCAATCCCGACCGCGAGCATCGCTTCGATGAGCGCTCGCCTTATCACCCCTACATGAATTACGGCCGCTCCAAGATGCTCATGGAGATGGCGGTAAAGGAACTGCGCGGGTCGAGCGCGCTCGAGAGCGTGTTGATCCGCGCGCCCTGGTTCTACGGCCCCTACCAGCCGCCACGGCAGACTCTGTTCCTCCAGATGATCCGTGACGGCAAGGCCCCGATCGTCGGCGATGGGAACAACCTGCGCTCGATGGCCTACCTCGACAATCTTTGCCAGGGGCTGATGCTCGCCGCCATCATCGCCGGCGCCGATCGCCAGGTGTTCTGGATCGCCGATGAGCGTCCCTACACCATGAACGAGGTGGTGGATACGGTCGAGCGCCTGCTCGAATCCGAGTTCGGACAGAAGGTCGCGCATCGCCGCATGCGCCTGCCCGGCATCGCTGGCGACGTGGCTCAGATCGCCGACGCCGCGCTGCAGGCGCTGGGCATGTACAACCAGAAGATCCATGTGCTGGGCGAGCTGAACAAGAACATCGCGTGCCGCATCGAGGGCGCGCGCGAAGGGCTCGGCTACGCGCCCGCGATCGCGCTGGAAGAAGGCATGCGGCGCAGCATCCGCTGGTGCATCGAGAACCACCAGCTGTGAGGCCGCGCGCGGCGCCGCGGAACGCGCAGTGAAGATTCTCGTCACCGGCGGCTCCGGCTACTTCGGCACCACGCTGCGCGAACGCCTGCGTTCGCGCGGAGCGCAGGTGCGCAACTTCGACCTGGTCGCGCCCGACCGCGGCGACACGCTCGACGAGTTCGTCGCCGGCGACATTCGGGATGCGGCCGCGGTGGCCAGCGCGTGTCGCGACATCGAGGTGGTGCATCACAACGTCGCGCAGGTGCCGCTCGCGAAGGATCGCGCGCTGTTCGACTCGGTCAACATTCAGGGCACCGAGAACCTGCTGCGCGCCGCGCGCACGGCGGGCGTCCACAAGATCGTCTACACCTCGTCGAGCGCGGTGTTCGGCGTGCCCGACCGCAACCCGGTCACCGAAATGACGACGCCTCGCCCGGGCGAGGCCTACGGCCGGGCCAAGTACGAGGGCGAGCTGCGCTGCCTCGCGCACGTCGCGGAAGGCACGGATGTGACCATTGTGCGCCCACGCACCATCCTCGGACACGGACGGCTCGGGATCTTCCAGATTCTTTTCGAGTGGATCCGCGCCGGGAGCAACGTTCCGGTGCTGGGCAGCGGCGACAACGTCTACCAGTTCGTGCACGCCGATGATCTGGCAGACGCCTGTATTCTCGCAGGAGAGCGCATTGGGCCCGCGATCTACAACTGCGGCACGGATCGCTTCGGCACCATGAGGGATGCGCTCGAAGCGCTGTGCCGCCATGCGGCAACTGGTTCCCGTGTGCGCAGCGTGCCGATGGCACCGGCGGTGTGGGGCATGAAGCTCACCAGCGCGCTCGGGCTCTCTCCGCTCGGCGCCTATCACGCGCTGATGTACGGGCGCTCGATGTACTTTGACAGCGCGCTCGCGATGCGCGAGCTCCTCTGGCGTCCTCGGTGGTCGAACGACGAGATGCTGATCGAGAGTTACGACTGGTACCTTGAGAATCGCGAGCGCGTGCTCGCTTCGCACGGTGCGAGCCATCATCGCTCGCCTGTGAAGCAGGGCATTCTCGAGCTGGTTCGCCGGCTGCTGTAGTGGGCTCTGGCGGAAGGAGGCGGCACACGATGATCTGGCGGAGCCGCCCCCTGGCGACGGTCGCGGGCCTGGGGATCGGGATCGGGTTCATCGCGCTCGCGCTGTCGCGGCTCGACCTGGCCGGCGTCGGACGCGCACT
>JANMQY010000009.1:0-1583 GCA_031370785.1 Candidatus Eiseniibacteriota bacterium
GGCGGTCACCATGGTCATCGGAAACACCAACCGGATCTCGCTCTCGCTGCTCGATCCCGGCGCGACCATGGCGAGCATCATCGCGAACGAGTTCACCGAGGCCACCACCGAGATCTACCTCTCGGCGCTCATCCAGATCGCGCTCGTTCTCTTCGTGCTGACCCTGGTGGTCAACGCACTTGCGCGCGGCCTGGTCCTGCTCACGACGGGCGGTCGGCGCGACGTCGCGGGGGCCGCGTGAGCGAGCCCGGGGGCATGAAGACGCCGCAGAGCGGCCCGTCGTGGCGGGATCCGATGCCCCGGTTCACGAGGATCCGCCGCACGGTGACGAATCGCGTCGTGCTCGCATCCTGCTATCTCGCGGCGGCCGTCATCGTGCTTCCCCTGGGGCTGATCCTGTTCCACCTGATCGACAAGGGGCGCCACGCGCTCAGCCTGGGCTTCTTCGTGCACATGCCCAAACCGGTGGGCGAGCCCGGAGGCGGGATGGCCAATGCCATCGTAGGCACACTGATCGTCGTGGGAGGCGCGGCCGCACTCGCGCTCCCGATCGGGATCATGGCCGGGATCTATCTCGCGGAGTTCGGCCGCGGCAAGGTGGCCTCCACCGTGCGCTACGTGGCCGACGTGCTGAGCGGGGTGCCGTCCATCGTGATCGGCGTGGTGGCGTACGGGCTGGTCGTGGTTCCCATGGGTCGCTTCTCGGCCATCGCGGGGAGCGCCGCGCTCGCCATCCTCATGCTTCCGACGGTCATCCGCTCGACTGAGGAAATGGTCCGGCTGGTCCCGCAGTCCTACCGGCACGGCGCCCTCGCGCTGGGAGCGCCCCGCTGGAAGGTGATGATGCAGGTGGTGCTGCCGGCGGCTCGCGCCGGCATCGTCACGGCGAGCATGCTGGCGGTGGCCCGCGCCGCAGGAGAGACCGCGCCGCTCCTTTTCACCGCCCTCGGAAACCGCTTCTGGTCCACGCGGCTGGATCAGCCGATCGCGACGCTGCCGGTTTTCATCTACGACTACGCGCGGGCGCCGTATGACGACTGGAACCGGCAAGCATGGACGGGGGCGTTGGTCCTGGTTCTGATCGTGACGCTGATCTCAGCGATATTGCGGATTACGGTGCGGCGGATTCGCTCGTAGAGGTAGGGGGCGAGTGTGCTGCGTAGCGCTCGTAGAGGACGCGGCTAGCGAGTGTCGACCGGCTTCTCGTCCGCGTGGTGCTTGATGACCCGAGCCTCGGTCACGAAGATCGCCTCCTCGGCGATGTTCGTCGACAGATCCGCGACCCTCTCCAGATTCCGGCTCGCCAGCACCAGCTCCAGGGCCCGCGGAACGAACGCGGGATCGTGCACCATCAGCGACGAGAACTTCGCGAAGATCTGCGCCTTCAGGGTGTCGATCTCGGCATCGCGCGCGCAGACCCGGCGGGCCATGGCGGCGTCGTGATTGAGCCACGCGGAGACCGCATCCCGCAGCATCGCGATGGTTCGCTCGGACATGGTGGAGACGTCTTCCAGCCGGTCCGCCTGGGGAAGGCCGGCTACCTTGAGCGCGCTCTGCGCGATGTTCACCGCGTGGTCGCCGAC
>JANMQY010000010.1:0-23188 GCA_031370785.1 Candidatus Eiseniibacteriota bacterium
ATCAGCTGCAGGCGACCGTTCAGGGCCGGACCGGAGGCGGGTCCATGCAGCGACGTGGTCGCGGTGAGGCGCACCTTCTTGCCTGCGAACAGCTGAGCCACGCGTGAGTCGCCGTCCACCGTGACCCGCACGGTGTCGGTCACGCCCGGCTGGAACACTAGCGTCTGAAAGAATACCGGGGTCGTGCTCCTCGGATCGGTCGCTTCGTCGCTGAGGTAGACGCGCAGCGTGTCCTCGCCGCTTCCAGTCGAGTCGACCGCCACCGTGGCCATCGAGATGGTCACCGCGTCGATCGTCACGACATCCCCGATGCCGGTGAGGAGATTGATGTGCTCATCGTCGATCAGCGCGATCTCTCCGCTCGAGAGTCCACCCGGAGCCGGCGGAATCGGACCGAAGGCAACTCGAGTCTGTGAAGGCTGCATGTAGCTCAACACGTCCACCTTGAGGATCAGGCTGCGATCGCCGCAGCCGGCGAGCAGCGCCGCAAGCACTGTGCAGAGAAGTATCCGATTGGTGCGCACGTCGCCTCCTCAGTGGTAGAACGCGAGCCCGGCCCCAAGCTCCAGGGTGCGCTCGCGCGTCAGGTTGCGACTGTTGGTGGCGAGGGCGACGTCCAGCCCGAAATGGCCGAAGCGAATTCCGGTGCCGCCTCCGAACTGCATCATCTGATTGGCGTCGACGCTTCCGCCGGCACGCAGCGCGATATTGCGAAGCCAGATCTCGGCGCCGGCATGGCCCTCGGTGCTGTTGATGCCGCGAACGACGTCGCCCGCGAGCAGCACGGTTCCGAGACGCAGCGCGACGTTGGCCACGACCGTGGTCGGCACGTCGCTGGTGAAGGGGGCGTCGGTGCGGATCACGTTCTGCACGTAGTTGCCGGACGCGCTGTCGGTGTAGGCCAGGCTCTCGCGAACCTTCCAGTCGATGCGGGTCGCAACGTCATTGGCGCCGAGTCCCAGCTCGAGATTTCCCATCAGCCACACGGCGCCGAGGTCGAGCCCGCGTCCCCAGCCACCGCCGCTCAGGCCGGCATCCCGATAGTGGCCAGTGTAGCCGATGTCGACCGGATTGCTGCCGAACAGGGTGTCGCTGGTCGTAAAGGACGCCACGTTCTCCGCCTGGCCGTAGGCCAGCCCGCGGAGAATCTTGACCCGTGCGCCGGCGTAGACGCCCGAGCCTCCCGGTGCGCGCGGATCGCCCTTCTGCATGAGAGGAATCGCGGCGCCGAGGTGCAGAGCCGCCGCGGCCTGCGCCCGACCATCGTCGAACACCTGATACTGCGTGTTGGGTGTGAAAGCCTCACCGTCGCGCAGCGCGCGACGCAGCGCATCGTTCAGGCTCAGGTCGTTGTCGTATTCGACGAGTGGTGCGACCGCCACGAAGAACTGGCGAATGCCGAAGCCGATCGCTGGCCCGTTGATGCTGCTCCCGATTTTCGAATGATCCTTCGGAAACACATCGGCGATGTCGCCGAGGTCGACCGCCAGTCGGTTCTGCGCGACCTCGATTGTGATGTCGCTCGAAGGCGTCTTCGATCCGCCGAGCGTGATGTTCCAGGGCGGGTTGTAGAGCAGATTCGCCAGCTCATACACGTTGAAGGTCGAGTCGCTCGGGTCGAAGCTCGGCAGGTCCGCCAGAACCGGGATCAGCCCGATCGGGAGCGGGATGCCGGTGCGCCCTTCCTTCGCCTCGGGCACTGCTCGATACGCCACGTTGGAAGCCGCGCCGCCCGGGCCGCCGCCCAGCAGTACGCCACCCATGGCCATGCGTCTTGCACTGAAGCTCTGTGCGTCCGCGGTCGTCGCCAGGCATGCGAGCAGCAATGCCCACATACCGATCGTAGTTGATCTCATGGGGTTGGAAGCCATCCTCGAGTCCTGCGGGTGGGTCTGCCGAGCCCTGATGCCGCCCGCATGTCCGCAAGGACAGGGCCATCGTTCCAGCCCCGCGCCGCACGTCGCTCAGCGCAGGCGCATCAGCCGCCGAACCGCCGCTTCGCCGCCCGCTTCGAGCCGCGCCCAGTAGAGTCCCGCGGGCACGCGTCCGCCCGACTCGTCGCGTCCGTCCCAGGTCACATCGTGCGGACCGGCAGCCAGCGGCCCGTCGATGAGGCTGCGCACCCGGCGCCCCGAGACGTCGAGCAGCAGGAGACGAGTGCGCTCCGCGTGCGGGAGCGCGAAGCGAAGAACCGTGAGCGCGCTCGAGGGGTTCGGTCGCGGCGGTTCGAGCGCGAGCCGGGTCGAGACGAGCGGGCCCTCGACCGCGGCGCCATTCAGCGGCTCGAGGAACCGGGTGGTGAGGATCGCCATCACGTCGTTCCTCAGCTGCGCGTGGTCCCAGCGATACGGGCGTCCGGACAGGAACGCGAAGCGCCCGCCTTTCGGACGCCGGCCCGCGCCGCCCGCGGGGCTCCGCACCGCGCCGAGTCCGCGCGAGGGAACGAAGCCCGACCCGGTGCGGAACAACAGTTCGCTCTCGGGAGTGGTGCGCACCGTGTCGAAGATCGCGCACAGGTTCTGGGTCCCGATCCGCGCGATGCTGTTGAAGCCGGGGCGAGTGGCGATGCAATCCAGCAGCGTGGCGCCGGTGGAGGTCCAGTTCACGCCGAGGTAGGCGCGCAACGAATCGCCGAGGAACGAGTCGCCCATGCGCGTCATGAGCAGAAGATTCCCGCCCGCGCGCAGGTAGGACAGCATCGGCGAGTCCTGCCACGCGGCGAGGTCGCCGCCGAAATTGTTGCCCACCCACACCACATTGCGGTATTGCCCGAGCACTTCGGCAGGCACATCGCCGTGCCCGAGCGGCGCGGGAAGCGCCGCGGGATAGCCGCTCGCGGGCGCGCCGAAGTTGTCCCAGAAGTCGACCGGGTAATCCCCGGAGAACGCGCGGTCGGTGTAGGCCGTGGTGATCTCGGCTCCATACGTTGCCCAGTCCACGCCATTGACGAGCAGGAGGGAGCGCTCGAATGTCGGATTCGAGACCGCGGTCTCCATGGACTTGAGGATCCAGTCGTCCTTGTCGATCTCCACGGCGGTCGGTTCGTCGGCGACGTGCAGGACGAATACCTGCGAGACCAGCGAATCGTCGGCGACAAACGTGGTCTGCCCGGACGCTGTCGAGATCGTGACGTCCACCGGCATATGGAAAAGCTGCCACGACTGGCGCTGATCGAGGGTCAGCGTGACGTCCCAGCCGCCCCCTGATGCCGGGGCGCTGGACCAGCCGGCACGGTAGATCGGGTAGTACTCGCCGTAGACCCACTGCTGGAAGAAGTCGTCGAGGTTGCGGCCGGAGACCGACTCGCACACGTCGCGGAAGTCTTCGGTCACCGCGCTCTGGTAGCCCCACTGGGTGTGATACGTGCGCAGGGTCTGGAAGAACGTGCTGTCGCCGAGCACGTGCCGCAGCATGTGCAGCACCCACGAACCCTTGTTGTAGGAAAGGTTGGAGTCGAAGACACGACCTTCGTTGGTCGCGTCCGGAACCCAGACCGTGCCCGGGCCGAGGAAGCGGTTCAGATTGATGTCGGAATGATAGGCCGTCGCGCCGCCGTTCGCCTCGGCCCACAGCGCTTCGGCATAGGTGGCGAAGCCTTCGTTGAGCCAGATGTGGTGAAAGTCCCGGCAGGTCACCAGATCGCCCCACCACTGGTGCGCGAGCTCGTGTGCCACGATGAATTCGTTGTAGACCCCCAGGCTGGTGCAGGTCTGATGCTCCATCCCACCGCCAAACGTGAACTCAGCGTGACCGTATTTCTCGGCGAGGAACGGATATTCGCCGAAGCGCGCCGCGAACGCTGCGATCATGGTCTTCACCTTGGCCTGGGACGCGGTCGCGCCGGCGACGGACTCGGGCACGTTATGAAAGCGAATGAGCATCGAGTCGGTGGGCGAGTAGCGATACCAGTCGTCGCTGACCGCATACGGGTAGCTGGCGATCGACACCAGGTAGCTGGCGATCGGATAGCGCTCACGCCAGGTAGTGGTCTTCCAGCTGCCATTGACGACGGCTCCGACCAGCGTGCCGTTCGACGCGGTGGTGAGTCCGCTCGGCGCGGTGAAGTGGATGTCGACCGAATCCGCTTTGTCCTCGGGAGCGTCCTTGCACGGCCACCAGGTGCGCGCCCCGTACGCTTCGGAAAGGCTCCAGATGAGCTGCCGGCCGTTCACGACCTGGAATCCGAAATAGCCCGCGGCGGTGGGGACACCATGATAGGTGGTGCTGACATCCACCGTCTCGCCGTCGGCGTAGATGCGATCGAGGTTGAGCGTCAGGACGTTCGCCGCTCGCGTCCAGGTCGTGGCCGTCCCTCCCGAAGTCGCGGCATCCACGACGATGTTCGAATAGAGATCGAGGTCGAGCGTGGAGATGGGGCCCCCGACGACCGTCGCCCGCATGCGCACCGTGCCCGAAACCGTGCTCGTTGCGGGCGTGAAGGTGAGGTTCAGGTCGTACCAGTGCACGTCGTACTGAAGCTGGTTCGCGGTGGCGGGATGCGCCGCAACCTGCTCCATCGCGAACCGGGCCGCCTTCCATGCGGCGAGGTAGGGAGCCACGTCCCGTTCGTCGCGGATTTCCTTCTGGCCGCCCGGCAGCGGCGGAAACAGCACGGGTCTGGCGATCGCGGGGGCGGAGGGAATGCTCGCAAGCGAGAAGAGCATCACCGCCAGGAATGCAGCGGACCGGCAGGTCGATCGGGCAGAACAGCTCATCAAAGGTGGGCTCCTGAAGCAGGCTGGAAGGGAATGGCGTCCCTGATCCGGTCCCGAACCGGGACGAAATTCAGGCGGGAAGTCTAACACCGCGCGGGGGTGAAGTGGCGCCTCGCCGCAGGAGCTACCGGAGGAGCGACAGCGAGGACCCGGGCGGATCCCGAGCCAGCCTTACCGTGGGCGCTCGAAGATCAGCAGTCGGTTGATCGCCTGGCGTCGATAGACGCGATACTTGGGTCGGGAGCGAAGCAGGAGGGGCGATGGTCGGAGCGGGATCTGCCTTCGCAGCCTGAGACCCGCCCGATTGGCAGCCTGACGATAGTTTCGGAGTGGACGGATGATGTCGTACAGGATTCCGAACGGCCGCTCGATGCCGACCGCGATCGAACCATCCGCGAAGCGCTGACGCTGGATCGTGTAGTCGAAGCGCGAGCTGGTGTGATGGCGAAAATCTCCGACGATCGCATACAGGCGGCCGCCGGGCTCGAGCAGCTTCCGTATCAGGCGGAACCACCGCTCGATGTTTCGCGAGTGTTCCAATGCCATGACCACGACCGCGGTCTCGAACCGCTCGGCGATCCGGGCCCTTTCCAGCGTGGTCGGATATACCTTTACGCGCGGGAAGAATCGGCGGGAGATTCTAACGTTGCGACGCGACGGCTCGATCCCGATCACCCGCTCGGCACCGAGCTGAAAGAGCAGGCGGGAGAGATGCCCGGTGCCCGATCCGATATCCAGCACGTTGCGACCATTCAGGCGCGGCAGGTAGCGCCGCAGGTAGTAGTGCATGTGCAGTCGCGTCGGTGAGTTTGCCAGCCCCTCTTCATCCCAGCGCACGCGCGGACGGTCGTACTGGCCGGGCTCGGTCGCCAGTTGCCTGAGTTTCGTGGGGGACACCGTCGGGTCGCCTGAACGGGCCGCGGTCAGTTCAGAGCGTCGATTTCGCGAAGCGTGTCTTCACATAGCCGATCGAGGTCCCCGCCGCCGGTAACGCAACGCTGGAGGGTTGGTCGCGCCGGCGAACCGATGATGACAGCGACCGTGCGGAAGAGCATGGGGCGCAGCATTCGCAGGGCGGGATCGTCCGTCAGATGCTCGTGTTGAAAGGTGAGCATTCGATCCAGCAGCGCGACCGGGAGATTGGGCCGCTCACTCTCCAGACGCTGGCCCAGAGCGCTCATCGCACTTGCATCGTTTCCGCTGAATACGGCGAAGACATCCCCTTCGAGATCGGCTCGCGCCGGCCTCGCGCCCTGCGTCACCGAACCTGATGCCGATGTAGAGGTGGTCGAGACCTGGGAGGCCGCGCACGACGAGAGAACGATCAGAATCGAAAAGCCGATGATGAGCCGCATGCGGTCTCCCTTCACGACGAGGCGATGGAACAGAACCCAGGACAGACTACCCCGATGACTCGGCCGCATTCTACTTCGCCTGTCGGCCGAGAGCGTCACGCGCCTGTTGGGCCGTCGCGGCATCGCCACGGGATTGGAACAGCTCGACCATGCGCTCCAGCGTCTGGCGATTCGCGGTCATGCCGACCGCCGGCCGCCACACCTCGGCCGCGCGATCCTGCTGCCCGGCGCCGAGCAGCACCCAGCCGAGCCGGATGCGCGTCTCCACGTTGCCGGGCTCGAGCGCAAACGCACGCTCGAAGGCGGCCAGGGCGCGGTTCCGGTCCCGCAGCCGGAGGCTCGCATCACCGGTGATCCTCCAGCCGAGAGGCTCAGACGGCCGATCGTGCACTACGATCGCAGCGTGGTCGAGAGCCTCGCGGTAGCGCTCTTCCCCAAGCGCCGCGATGGCGAGCGATAGATGTGCGCGCCACCTCCATTGAGGCGGCATCGCCGCGACAAACCGGGTCGACGACTGCGCGCGAGCCTGGTCGTCTGCGAGCCACGCGGGGGGTTCGCCGAATCCGGGACCGACCCGATAGAGCGCTGCCGGATGTCCGCCCACAAAGGCCTCTCGCTCGAGCCCCGGCACCTCGGCCTCAGGGTCGAGCAGATACCAGAATGACGGGCGGTTGTTCGCCTCGATCCACGAGTAGTAGAGATACTCGACGCCGAGCCGGCGACAATCGTCGGCGAGCTCCGCGAGCCGGCTGGTCGCGGCCATGGGCCTGAAGCGGAGTCCCGAGTAGTAGGCGATGTGGGGCTTGATCGCCATGACGTCGTCGTCCGGATGTGCGTGGGCACGCAGCGCCTTCGCAATCGGAATCACCTCGGTGGGCACCGTGTCGAGCGCGGCTCGCTGCACCGACCCGCTCGCGGCGATCGAAAGCGCGAACGCGAGCAGGGCCAGGAGTCGAGGCACTGCAGCAAGCCTCACGCGGGCGTCCCGTCCGAGCCACAGGCAGGTCGCCGCGATGCCGGCGAGGGAGAGATAGAAAGGCGCCAGAGCCAGCGAGTAGCGTTCGGAGTAGAACGCTGGAATCAGCGCAAGATAGAGGAACGCCCACACGACCCAGAGCGGCGCCAGCTTTCGCCACGAACCATCGATCAGCGAGATGAGCAGGCCGGCGAGGCACAGTGCCGCCGCCGGCCATCCGAGCAGGAGCTTCGCATCTCCGTAGAGGTGGGAGAGCAGATTCGAACCTGCGCGACGAAGCACCGCGCCCGGGTCGCGGAGCGCGACGTCCAGCAGCGATTGAAACCCCGGCTGGAGCCGGGTCTGGTACTCCGCCCACGTGCTTCCGCGCGCCTTTGCGTAGATGTCGTAGGCGATGTCGTGGAACAGCATGGCGCCCGGCGGAGCGCCGGCTCGCAGTGCGATCGCGAGCCACGGCACCGCCACGATCGCAAACCCCACCAGGTACAGCGCGAACGCGCGACGCCGGCTGTAGCTCGCGGCCTGGTCCAGCCACGCGTAGCAGAGCACGGTTCCCGGAAGCAGAGCGATCGCGTTGTAGCGGGTGAGCGCGGCGAGCGCCGAGAGAACGCCGGCCAGAAGCGGCGCCCGAGCGCCGCGCATCGCGAGCATCGCGTACAGTGCCGCCGCCTCCAGAAAGAAGGCGAGCATGTCGGTCGTGGCTGAATAGCCGTACCGAAAGAATGTCGGGTTGGCGGCGAGAAAGGCGGTGGTGACGAGCGCGAGCAGTGGACCCGCGCGGCGCCGCAGGAGCCCGAACCAGAGAAGCAGTGCCCCGACCGCACTGCCGATCGAGATCGCTTCGGCGGCGGCGAACAGATCCCGGCTCACGAATGCGACCAGCGCGAGCACGACCTCGTATCCCGGCCCGATCACGCCGTAGCGTGCCGGGTCGAGCCTGCCGTGCTGGATGAGGCGCGCGCCCTCCGCATAACCGCCGTAGAAGTCGCTCTCGGTGTAGTAGTCACCGATCCGGTGAGGACCGAGCGCGATCGCGAACAGCGCGACTCCGGTCGCGGCGGCCAGCGCCCACGCGGCCGGGCCAACCCATTGCGGCGCATCGAAGCTCGGAGAATCGCCTTCGATCCCGGGCTGGGGCGTGGTCGCCTTTGCGGATCGAGCCTTGCCGCTCACCGTCGCTCTCATGCCAGGAAGGTCACGTGTTCACGCATTCCGGTCAACCGGGTTCGCATGGTGCTGGCGCGCTTCACGCGTCGTGCTAGGGTGCCAGTGCATTCGATTGCCGAGAAACCCATCGCGTACGAAGCCGACCTGAGCCCTATCGACCCGGGGAGAATCCGCCATGATGGCTCGCCGCTCGGCCGCATTCATTCTGCTTCTTGGCTTGCTCGTGACCCCGGCGAGGTCGGCGCCCGATCAGACCGCGGTGCCCGGTCCGGCGGGGCCAGGCCGCGTACGACTTCCGAACGGCTGGTATCTGTCGCCCTCTGGCCGCCAGGTCGGCGTCGGAGACTTCCCACTCGGGCTGGCGGTGAGCCCCGATGGGCGGTACGCGGCGATCACACACAGCGGCTGGCACGCCAAGGGCATCAACATCGTGGAGATCGCGTCGGGCACGTTGCGCACGAACCTGCCGCTGGCAGAGACGTGGCTCGGCGTCGCGTTCTTCGATGGTGGCCGGATGCTTGCGGTAACCACCGGACACACCAATCGGGTGCTGCTCTACACCATGAAGGAGGGCCGCGCTGAGATCGCGGACACCGTCGCGGTCGGCCCGCCATGGTCCGCGGGCGGGCAGTATCCGCAGGGCAAAGTCATCGACTACGGCCCGGGCGCGATCTGGACCACCGGCATCGCGGTCGACGACGCTCGCCACCGGCTGTGCGTCGTGTCGCGACTCGATTCGGCGCTGAACGTCGTGGATGTCGAGCTGCGCCGGATGCAGCAGCGCGTGCCACTGCGAGCCGTGCCCTACACCTGCCTGGTTTCGCACGATGGCGCCACCATCTACGTCTCGTTGTGGAGCGCGGCCGGCCTCGCGATCGTCGACGCCACGACGCTCGAGGTCAGGCGCGTGATCCCGGTCGGCGCGCACCCCACCGATCTCGCCGAGTCGCCCGACGGCCGGCGCGTGTTCGTCGCAAACGCGAACGAGAACAGCGTCTCGGTGGTCGACGTCGTGGCCGGGCGCACGGTCGAGACGCTGCGCACGTCGCGTGATCCGCGCGAGCCCGCGGGCGACACTCCGAATGGCCTCGCGCTCGATGCCGCGGGCGGGCGTCTTTACGTCGCGAATGCCGGCGCGAATCACCTTGCCGTATTCGACGTGAGCCGGTCCGGCCGCGCACGGGCGATCGGATTCCTGCCCGTGGGCTGGTATCCGACCGGGGTGCGCCTGATTCCCGGGCAGCGCACTCTGGTAGTCGCGAACGGCAAAGGCGCGGGCTCATCGCCAAGCAAGGGCGGCGACACCGACACCAGCGCATGGTGCGGGTACATCTCGTACAGCCCTTCGGCGCGCGGCACGCTTTCGATTCTGCCGGAGCCCGACGCGGCCGCGCTCGAGCGCGGCACCCGGACAGTGCTCGCCAACACGCCGCAGGTGCGGGCGCGCGGCCGAACCGCGCGGCCACCGATCCGCTACGTGTTCTACATCATCAAGGAGAATCGGTCGTACGATCAGGTGCTCGGCGATCTGGAACGCGGGAACGGCGATCCGACGCTGTGTCTCTTCGGCGAGCGCATCTCGCCCAACCATCACGCGATCGCGCGCGAGTTCGTTGTGCTCGACAACACCTACTGCGACTCCGACGGCAGCGCCGACGGCCACAACTGGGGAATGGCGGCGTTCGCGACCGACTACGTCATCAAGGGCGAGCCGAACAACAAGATCTATGACTTCGAGGGCGGAAACCCGCTGGCCTACCCGAAGGATGGCTACCTGTGGGATCTGTGCGCCCGGAGCGGCATCACCTACCGCAGCTACGGCGAGTTCGTGTTCAACGGCGCGACGCACACCGACACGGTGCGGGCCGGCGTTCTGGCCTTGGTCGGGCACGTCGCGCCGCGCTTTCTGGGTTATGACACGAGCCATTCGGATCTCGATCGCGAGAAGGCATGGCGCGAGGAGTTCGATCGCTACGATCGTGACGGCGGTCTGCCGCAGCTCAGCATCATCCGTCTGCCCAACGACCACACCGAGGGCACGTGCACCGGTCGGCCGACGCCGCGCGCGCACATGGCCGAGAACGACCTGGCGCTGGGCTTGATGATCGAGCGCATCAGCCACAGCCGCTACTGGAAGGAATCGCTGATCCTGGTGATCGAGGATGACGCGGCGAACGGCCAGGACCACGTCGATGGCCATCGCACCGTCGCGCTGGCCGCCGGGCCGTACGTCAAGCGCGGCGCGGTCGACAGCGGCCTCTATACCAACTGCAGCGTGCTGCGCTGCATCGAGGATGTCTTCGGCATGCCTCCGATGTCCCAGTTCGACGCGCGCGCGAACGGATTCGAGGGGATCTTCCGCGCGCAGCCCGACCTGACGCCTTACACCCATCGGCCGGCGCTGGTGGACATCGACGAGCGCAACGTTGCGGGCGCGTTCGGGCAGAAGGAAAGCGACGCCATGAACTTCGCGATCGCGGACAACGCGCCCAACGACGTGCTCAACGCCATCCTGTGGTATTCGGTGCGCGGTCCCGGCGCGGCGCTGCCGCCGCTGGTGCGCAGCGGCTTCACGCTCGGACTGATCCGCGACGATGGGGACGAGGACGACGACTAGCGAGTCGGCTCGCCTTCGACTGTTACTCCTGGCCCGGAACCCTGGACGCCACGCGCGATCCCCTGACATGCAGCGGGGGCGGTCCAGATTGGATAGGTGCCCCGGCTGCGGGCGGGGCCGGTGCTCACCGTCTGGCCCGGGCGCACGATGTACTCCATCCTGTCGAACGCTCCGGTCGGGACGTGGATGGTCACCGGCACCTTGAGATCGGAATGCAGGGTGAGCGATTGGCCGACGCGGATCTTGCTCCAGTGCGGCTCGAACTCGATGCAACCGCGCTGGGTCAGCCGAACGCGATTCGACTGGGCCGAGGGTTTGGCTTCGTTCTGCGCCACGACCTTCTCGTTGACGCTGGCGCGGGTCTTCGCGGTGGGCCTGGCGCTGGAGGTTGCGGTCGACAACGTATCGGGTCCGCGTTTCGTGGCGGCCGCTTTCGTTTCGTGACGCTTGTTCCCACAACCAGACGCCGGGACGAAGAGGAGAGCCATCAGTGCCGCCAACAGCGCTGCACGAAACACCGGACTGCCCTGCGCTGCCAGCACTCGTTCTTGAACTCTAGGGCTGATTCCCATCGCGACCTCCCTGTTGTATTTTTCCTGCCGTTCCCTCGGCTGCCTTCGCAGCGCCGGCATCATACTCGACGGGGGCCGCGCGCGAGTCCAAGCTGGAATTCCCGCGCGAATCGCGCACAGGATCGAGCGTGCAACTTCTACAAACTCTCTCGCGTGCCGGCCGAAATCGCGGGCCCCGCTCGATCTCGTGGAGTGGTTCGGCGAGCCGGTTCAAGGCTTCGGCGCCCCCGCTCGCCATTCGCAGCGCGACATGCGTGGCAGAGAACTTGCTCGAGCTTCGTCGAAGCCAACTGCGTATGTCAGGAATGCGCTAAGCTCTTTCCTGTCGTTCGCGCGCACCCAGATCGAATGGAGAACCCAGATGCGACCGGAGGAGGGAAGTCATCTTCCGCTGGCCGTCCTCATCGCGATGATCCTGTTCGCGACGGCAGGAACGGCCGCAGCGCAACACGCCTTACCAGAACCGCGGCTCGGAATCGTGCCTGCTTCATTCGCCGCCGATGCCATTCCCCCGGACTCGATCGTCGTGGATTCGTCGACCACGCCGGGTATGGGCGCATCCGTGACCGTCGTGCCGATTCCGACGGGCGTACACACCGAGAAGCCGGGCCTCGGCGCTCGCCTCGGACGTGCGGCCGGGAACTTCGGATCCGATGTGTGGATCGTCTCCACCTCGCCGTTCCGGCTCAGGGGCAAGGGGCTCCTGCTCACGGCCGCCGTTCTCGGCGCCGAGGCTGTGATCTACGCAAACGATCAGGAGATCCTCGACGCGATCCTGCGCAATCGCGAGGAGCCGGTCCTTGGCGAGACGATCGATCTCGGCACGCGAATCGAGCCGGTGGGTTTCATGGGTCGCACCAACGCGATCTACATGGCGGCGCTCGGCGCAGGCTACGCGTTCAACATCCGACCCCTTCGCACGATTCCGACCGAGATCCTGGAATCGCATTTCATCGCCGGGGGGGTGCGCAATGTCGCCAAAATGCTGGTCGGGCGGCAGCATCCGAGCGATGGGAAGGGGCCTTACGAGTTCAAATTCAGGCATGGCACCTCGTTCCCCTCCGGCCACACCTCGGTCGTATACGAGCTGGCCACGATCGCATCCATGAACGCGCACTGGCTGCCGGTGACCATTGCGAGTTACTCGTTGGCGACCGCGGTAGCGGTCCAGCGCGTGGAGTCGCTGAACCACTGGCCGTCGGACGTTTTCATCGCCGCGGTCTACGGCACACTGGTGGCGCGCACGGTCGTCCAGCAGCACGAGAAGCGCGAGCGCGGACTCATGCAGGGCACTCTGATCCTGCCCCACATCGACGAACGCGGCGAGTTGGTCGGCGTGCGCGTCTCGCGAACGTTTTGAGAAACGTGCTGCCGCAGGCGGCAGCACCAGGGAGGGGAGGACGATGATCCGCAAGTTGCCGAACGGGAAGTACCGGCTCTACTCATCGAAGCCCGACCCGAAGACCGGCCACCGACGAAACCTCGGCACATTCTCGTCGCGCTCGGCCGCCGAGCGGCACGAACGTCAGGTGCAGTTCTTCAAGCGCCGCGGCTGACGGATGCCAGCCCATGATCCGCTGAGACTCCCGGTTCGCGACTCCAGGTCCGACCGCGTCCATGTCGTCGTGGAGACGCCCGGCGGCTCTCGCAGCAAGTTCAAGTACGATCCGGCCACAGGGTTCTTCATCCTGGACAAGCTGCTGCCGCTGGGCGCGGCGTTTCCGTACGACTTTGGGTTCATCCCAGGAACTCTCGAGCAGGATGGGGATCCGCTCGACGTGCTGGTGATTGGCGACGAGCGGACGTTTCCGGGCTGCCTCATCACGGTGCGGCTGCTGGGCGTGATCGAAGCCAACCAGACTGAGAAGGGCGTGACCATCCGCAACGACCGGCTGGTGGCAATGCCAGAGACCAAGCGCATCCAGCCGCCCGAGCGCTCGCTCGATGATCTACCGGTGAGGGTCCTGAAGGAGATCGAACATTTCTTCGTCTCATACAACGCCGCCGAGAACCGCAGATTCGAGGTGATCGCGCGGCGTGGTCCGCAGGTTGCGGCGAGGCGCATCGAGGAGAGCATCGCGAACTTCCGCTCGGGGAAGAAGAAGGCTCCGGGTGGCGACGGCACGGGTCCGGCGAAAGGCGCGCGCGCCGGCGGCGGTCGCTCGAAGCGGGCCGCTCGATGACGTCGCTCCGCGTCCGTGAGCTTCAGGCTGTGCGGCCAGTTCGTCGTTCGCAACAGGAGCTGCGATCGTTTGAGAATCTCGTGCCGCTCAGGCTGCGCGGGCGTCCTTGCGTAGCGCGAACTTCGGCTCGGGCGTCCAGATCCCGGGAGTGTCCGTCGGCAGCACTTCGCCGGCCGCTTCTGCCGCGGGGAGCGGGCAGTGCGCGACGCCCTGCGCGTGCAGGCCGTGGCCGATCGTCGGTCCGCCGACAGCACCGTGAAGCCCTGCCGCTGCAGCAGTCTCCTTGCGGGAACCCGCGCGATGGACAAACCATGGAGCAACCAGGGTCTGTCCATGCGCAGGCGCTGCCGAACGAGCTAGTGATATCGCGTCTTCAGAGTGCCCCACGAGCTGCGCAAGGCGGGCGTCGTCGAGGGAGCGAATTGCCACAGGCTTCCGTTTCCGCCCGGACTGGTTCCGAGCGCGGTCATGTACACGCTTCCGTCACTCGCTAGACAGACGCCGTGGATGAGACCATCCGAGTCGTCATCCGACGAGACGAAAGGCACCCCCCAGCCCTGATCGCCGCCGGAAGGATCGAACGTGAAATCACCAAAGAACAGACTCGACGACCCGCCCGACACTGCTGGAAGTCGGCCTCCCAGGAGTGAATTGCCGACCTTGACTGTCGCGCCGGCATCCAGGCGAAGAAGCCCCTGGTTCGATCCGACGAAAATGCGACCGTTCGGATCCAGGTCGACGTGATAAGGCGCGGCCATGGCGAATGGCTCACTTAGCGCACGCCATTCCGACCACGCCGCCGTTGCCGGATCCCGCCTCATGACGTGAGAGGGATCCGTGCCTACAGAAGAGAAGGCGCCGTAGATAGCTCCATCCGGTCCCAATGCCACGCACTCGGGGGCGATAGAGTCCTGGCCCAGCATTGCGCCGCTCTCGTCGTAGCGCAGCAGGCCGGTGCCGGCCGGCACGTAGAGAACGCGCGCGACCGGGTCGAACGCGATGGCGTCGACATTCGATCCTGCTACCGCGTCCGGGATGATCGCGGACTTGATCCCGGCCTGCGTAATGCGCCAGACCTTCGGGGTCGGACCGTGATCGCCCACGAAAGCATCGTGCGAGATCGGATCGACCGCGAGTCCTCCCAGCGGCTGGCCGAGATCGCCGCCGATCTTGTGAGCGGTCCAGCCAGGCGGAGGAACCAGAGCGGCGTGAACCGGGGAGCAGGGAAGGAGAAGCAGGGCGGTGATCGCGAGGTAACGTAGACGCATTGCGAGACTCCACCCGGTCGAGTGGTTCGGTGCGGCGATAAGCCGCCCGAGCGGCGAGGCACAGGGCCTCGCGGGTCTGCCGGTCGTTGAGGTCGAGGTGCCAGCCCTGTCTTCGGGCCAGCCACGCGACTTACTCGATGCCTGAGAGTAATATAGAAGAAAGGAAGGCGCTGTCAACGAATTCCCCCGCCAGCGACCGCCGGTCCCTCGTCGCGGATGGTAGAGGCAGTCCGTCGAGATTCAGACGGTTCGGGCGCAGTGGCACTGCTACCAAAGCAGCATCGGTGGAGTAGCCCCGATTCGGTGGACGGGTGAAGACTGTGGTTGATCGATGGCCGCGTGGGGCGGGGATCCGGGGAAGGCGTTTTCCTCCGATTCGCCCCCGAGGCCCGCTTCGTACCGCTTCTCGAACTGGATCGGCGAGAGATAGTCGATCGACGAATGGCGACGTCTCGTGTTGTACCAGCCTTCGATGAACTCGAACACCACCGGGCGGGCCTGCCGCGCTGCCGGGAATCTCTGGCACGATAGTCACCCGAAGCCTAGAATTACTGGCGTTCGACATCCACCAACCGTTCCCGGAGGTTGTCATGCGCATGCGCCGCTCGATTGTGATCTCCCTCGCGCTGGCAGCCCTGTATTCCGCGTCCGTCTCGGCCGCTCCCACATTGCGGTACTCCTGGGACAACTGCGACGTCGTGGTGCCGCGCCGGGACTTCACCGGTCCCGCGATCTACACGCAGACAGTCTCCGTTGTGGGACTCGAGGGTCCGGTCGACCACTTCACTCTCGTCATCGGGTTCGGAAGTCAGTCGATTCCGTCCGCGTGGCAGTTCAGTGACTTTCAGCCGCCGTACTTTCCCCCATCGTGCCAGCCGAGCGGGAGGGTCTCCATGCTTCTCGGAGGAACGTCCTGCGACACCCTTCCCGGGATGCAGCTGAGCGGGCACTATTGGTTCAACCTCACGCCCGGCCTCTCCGGGCTCACGATCGACGGTGTGGGCGCCGGCGCCTTCACTCCGAATCCCAGCCAGCGCTACACGCTGGTTCGCATCGCTTTCAACCACGCCAACTCGGTGGCGGGCGCCGGCGGCCCCGGATCCTGCGGCGGCGCCGATCAGCCACTCCAATTCGCGATCGGCGATCTGTACCTGAATGGAGTAGATCAACGCGGGCACGCCGACTGGGAGAACTGCCTGCTCACATGGAACACGGCGTGGTATGGCCGCCCGGATTGTCCGCTGTTCGTGCCGGTGAAGAACCGGACCTGGGGGCAGATCAAATCGATGTACAGGTAACGCCGCCCCATCGCGGCGAGCCGACCCGGCGTCGCGGCCGCCCTATCGATACGCCGCCTTGAGCCGTCCCCAGGTCGTGCGCGTCACCGGCACGGTCGGCGAGTTGAGGCGGAGCGTGGCGCGGGCAAACACGCGTCCGATATCTTGGGGCGCCGCGCACGTCCCGGTTGCCTCGGCGTAGCGGATGAACTCCTCGTTGCTTTCGACCGGCCCGACGAGCGGGGCATAGTGGATGTAGCCACGCGTCTCGGAGCGACTGGTGCCGATCACCACGCCGGCGTTGTCCACGCACTCGGACGTCCCGTAGTCGACGACGTACTCCACCCGCATGCAATCATCGAATGTTCCTGCCGGAACGGTCGCCGACTCGATGGCGGCAATCTTCCCGTGCAGGAATATGTTGCTCGCCAGATCGGGAATCAGCTGAAGCGTGAAGGTGTTCCCGATCGTCAGGTCCGAGACCAGCCACAGCCACGAGCGCGTGTCCGCAAAGTTGCAACGCCAGGCCGCGATTTCCTGCGCGGTCTTCCGATACGCAAACTCGCCGTTCAGCAGCACAGCGTAGCTGCCGGCAGGTGCGTTCGTGGGGCACGGACTGTCGGTCAACAAGTTCAGGATCTTCTGCTGCAGATCGGGCCGTGCCTCCCACACCCGGCGCAGAAACGCGTCAGGCACCAGAGAGGCAAGCGCCGTCGCAGCCACCGGGCCTGCGATCACTTCCTGACGCAGGTACTGCGCCTGGATTCCATTGGGCGCAACGGTGGTGCCGTCCAGGAAGATGCGAATCTGGTTATCCAGGACCAGCAGATTGGTGTCGAATGACTCGTAGTGCTGGTCGTAGCGCCAGTTGCGGCCGTCCTCATTGGGCCAGAGCGCGTCCATGGTGGGGCTCTGCGAGAGGGCCGGGCGAGCGAGGGAGAGGCCGGCGGCGAGGCAGAAGAACGCTGCGAGTGCGGTTCTCATGGCGAAGACCCTCCTGAGGGCGAAGGGCGCGCAGGCCCCTGTGCACGGACAGAGCATAGGTTCGCGCAAAGGATCCCTCAATGACAAACAACGGGGCCTGAATCTGGGCTCACCAAAAGGGCTCAAGGGCCGGCCGAGCCCCGCCGATAAGGACACGGGTGATTCGTTGCAGGCCCCCCTATCGGAGGAAATTCCCGTGAGCCCACAAGCACAGTACTGGCTCGAGACAATTGCGCTGTGGCAGCCGATGCAGAGCGCGATTCTCTTCATCTGGGGAGCCAGCGACCCTGCGTGGCTTCTCGTGACCAAGCGACTCTTCCTGCTCATGCCCTTTGGCGCGGCCGTCATCGGTTATTGGACGAGCGTGCTGTGCCTGCCGACGATCCTGGTGCGCACCAAACGCCGCGCTTTCGTCGGTCTGGTCATCGTTACGTGGTGGGATCTGGCGCGGTCGACGTTCACCTACTGGGGCGGTGTGTTCCGCTTCCTGCTGCGGCTCACGATCTCGCTGCTGGGCGCCGTCCAGATGCTCGTCGTTGGCCTCTGGGCCGCCGTTCAGGAGATGGTGCTCCTGCCGTTCCGCCTGATCCGGAACGTGGGCAACAACATGCTCAACCCCGGAGTCCCCTGGATCGCGGTCACGATGACGTTCTTCTGGTGCGTGTTCGAAGCGATGATCTTCACCTATGTGATGACGTCGCTCGTCATCGATACGCTGTCGAACCTCGCGGGCACCGAGATGACGGAAGCCGCGGTGCGGGTCCCGCTCTTCCTCTTCATGCTCTTCATCATTCTCGGAAGCTACGCGGTGCTCTCGACGTGGACGACGGCGCTGAAGAGCCGAGACGTGCCCTCGATCATCAAGATCGGCGTCGTTGAGCTGGTGGCGATGTTCGTCGAAGTGGTCTTCCTGTACCGGGAGTTCGTGGACGCCCTGGTGCCCTGGTTCGCCCAGCACACCTCGGGAAACTTCGAGCTCGGGATCTTCGGCACGCTGTCGATCGCAGGGCTTACCTGGCTCGGCATCCGCAGCCTGTCATGGTTCCTGTTCGCCTCGGCAGGTACCCCGACGATCATGGCGATCATCCAGGGTCAGGGTGTCGGCAACCGTGACGTCGCCGGCGTGGTCCGGCAGGAGTTCAGGCTGTTCTCGGAGAACTACACCAGCCAGCTCCGCAAGGAGTTCGCATGGGTGGGCGCGGAAGGGGAGCGGCTCTTGGACGCGTTCCTCGTGCCGCCGATGCAGCTCGTCGCGGCGGCGCTCAACTTCGTCACGCTGCTGGCGATGAACCGGCACCTGATCGAGCTGCCACTCCAGAGCGTGCGGGACTTCAAGGACGCGCGGTCGGTGATCACGGGCACTCCTCGCCCTCGCGCTGCTGCTGCAGCGCGAGTCGCGCCGCGCGACGACTCACAGTCCAGCGAGGCCGCCTGACATGCGCGCGCTCACTCTCGTAGCTCTCGCGGCGGTGTTTCTCGGCCAGGGATGCCTGCCGGCGCCTCAGGCGCGGTCGGCACCCCAGGCGCGTACCGCGCTCCAGACCCCGAGCGCGCCGGCCGCCACCGCCGGTCGCCTGGTCGTGTTCATCGGGGTCGACATCAGCGGTTCCTTCATGAGCGGCAAGTACTTCGATGACTCGATCGAGTTCCTCGCCCGATACATCCACGCTCACCTGAATGGGCTCGGCGGCCTCGAGATTCCCCATTCATTGTTCGTCGGAACCATCGGCGGCGTGAAGAAGGGCGAGGCCAAGACCATGTTTCCGATCCAGACGTTCCAGGACCGCTCGGTCGAGGAGATCGAGACGCAACTGAGGACGCTCTTCCCACCGAAGAAGCAGAATCCGTTCACCGACTTCAACGCGTTCTTCGTACAGGTCGCGGATCTGGTCGAGGCGAAGAAGCTCATCCTGAAGCCGGTCTCGATCGTGCTGCTCACCGACGGCCAGCCGGACCTGGGTGGCGCGACACGGTCGGCGAGGTTCCGCAGGATCACGCTGCGGCCGCTCGAGAAGCTGTCGCGCAACATCACCCTGCGTGTCCTCTACACCGATGCGGTCACGGCGAAGAGCTGGCGGGACGAAGTGCCGCGCAAGCGCGTCAAGGTCTGGACACAGGACGCGGTCGTCATGGCGGAGTGGAACGACCCGAAGACGCTGGTTCCCGGCCGGCCGAACGCCGATCAGGAGAAATTCTTCTCCTGGGTCCGGGACAACGTCGACTTCCAGCCGCGCCTGCACCGGGTGGACTGAACCGCAGCTCGAGTTCGCTTCAAAAAAGAATCTGCGTCCGCGGCCGTCCTCGACAAAGAGGACGGCCGCAGTGCTTGTCGCCGATTCGGGAGCGCAGGCCTAGAATGCCAGGTAGGGCATCCGATCGACGTGCGGAGAAGAGAAATGGACTACGACGACAAGGCCCAGGAGCGAATCTATGTGATTGGCCACCTGCGCCATCTGATGACAGAGCCCGAGAACGATCGAATCTGGGCGGAGTTCGCGCTACACAAGAATGCGTCTACGAAATGGCTCAGGGAAGGAATGCGCGCCGAATCAACAGGGAAACCGAGGTCGGCGTGGCGACCTCCTGCCTACACGCCGGGGTATCTCGAATTCGTGGACGAAGCGGTCAACCGGGTTCTGCGCGACAATTCGACGGTCGTGATCAACCGCTGCCCGAAGTGCAAATCCATCCTTCGGACACCGGAGGCAAAGCTATGCCTCTGGTGTGGTCACTCGCAGTATGGAGCTGCAAGCTAAATTCCCTTCGAATCATCGGAGGAGGCGTTTGGCCGACATCGTTCGAGCAGTGCTCATCGGCATGTTGGTGGCCATCGCCGGGACGGTACCGCGGAACCTCATCTTCGCGGCGAATCTGCATTACTACACTGGCGTGCCGTGGGCAGTGCCGGTGACGGCCGCGTACCTGTGGTTCTTCTGGAGATACCTGAACGGTGCAGGGCCTCCTGAATCGAGCGCGGAGGAACGACGCACGAGCCTTCGCGCCAACCCCGTCTCGGGCCGCATGTGGGCGTGGGCACTTCTCGCCGGCGGGCTCGGCATCGTCGCCCTGGTTCTCGCGCTGCAGGTGGCGAATCGATTGGTCGTGCTACCTCAACAGCGACTTCCAGATCTCGCGCAGGTGCCAAAAATCACTGCGTTGTCCTTGCTTCTCATGTCTGCTCCAGTCGCGGGCATTGTCGAAGAATCCGCGTTCCGCGGCTACATGCAGAGTCCGATCGAGCGCCGATATGGATTGGCCGTGGCGATTCTGGTCACGGGGACGATGTTCGCAGTCGCCCATCTGGACTTCACATGGATCCTCTGGCCGTACTACATCGCCGTTGCTGCGATCTACGGCACCGTGACGCATCTCACGAGATCGATTCTCCCCGCCGTGGTGCTGCACACCGGCGGGAACATCTATTCGAATCTGGAGCTGTGGATGCACGGTCAGGCGGAATGGCAGGCATCCTCTGGCCCGACCGCGCAGATCTGGGAGACCGGCGCCGATGCTTCCTTCTGGATCTCGAGCGCAGCGTTCCTCCTCGTCGCATCGGCGATGGCGTGGGCGTACTTCAGGCTCGCACGCGCCCGGTGACGATGCGCGGGACCCGACGCGCGGGACCGACGCGGCTCGCAATGATCAGGGGTCCTCGCGGATCTTGAGCGCTCGAGCGGACACCTCTAGAACTCGGGGGCTTCCCGCCCACGAGGGGTAGTAGTCCCAATTCACTTCCTGCATTCGGGCCCATATCGTTCGGTACCGACCTCGCTGGTTTGCCGCGAGCTGCTGCCAGTCCGTCACCTCGCTGGAATCGAAGATGAACCGGTCCGCCGAGGCCATCGAGCCCGCGACGTTGGCGGACCGATGCGCGGGATCGCCACCGAGCAGCGCCTGGCAGGCCGACGAAAGAAAGAACTTCGTTCGTGGTGCCGACGCAAGGCGCTTTTCCAGCGCCGCCGATTTCGAGGTCGTATTCGGCGACACGATACTCAGTGACGTCAACGTGGCGACGCACAGGTTGAAAGCGACAAGGGCGAGTGCTGCGCCGAAGACCGAGTAGCGGAGAATGGGTCGGCCCCGTGCGGCGCGGGCCAGCGCCGCCACGCCGAGCGCCGCGAAGACCGCAAAGAATGGCATCAATATGAGGTAGTTCCTGACGATCATGACCCGCTGCATCGACATGTATGCGACGTAGACGATCGGGAGCGACAGCAGCCAGACCGCGGTCCGCGCCTGGGTCTTGAACAGGAACACGACGCCCGCGAGTGCCAGAGCCGTCGCGGCCGCCGCGAGCACGACGTTCCTGGAGAGGAAAACCAGACCGAGGTAGGTCGCCAGCCTGGAGAAGTGTTGCCAGCCCGGTGTTACCGTGTACCCGCCGTGGCTCTCGGCGTAGTGCTCCATCTCACCGAGCACGCCTTGCAGGAACCTCATCGGCTCCAGGACAGACCCCGGCGTGACCAGCACGAAGGTGAATGCGGCGATCAAGAGACAGGCCGCCGCTTGCCGGAGCACTGCGAAGCGTTTGGGATCCTTGCCCCTTGGCGCCAATGCCACGGCGAGCAACAGGGGGACGAGCACGACTCCGCCCGGATACTTGCTCCCCATGCACAGGCCAGCGAAGAGCGATGCGACCGCCGCCCAGAAGTACCGTCGGTCCGTTTCCTGCGGGTCCATCAACCGGTGTTGAGCCCAGAGCGAAAACGACGCGAACAGCAGGACCAGGCAATCAGGCGCGATCCACCTTGCGTGGTAGATGAACTCCCAGGAGGCGACGAGCGTCAGTGCCGCGAACAGTGCGATCCAGCCGCTGCCCGACAGCCTGCGAACCAGGAGATACACCGCCAGCCCGGAGAGCGTGCTCAAGAGGAAGAAAACGGCCCGGAGCCGGAGCTTGAAACCGGTGTCTCCGAGGTAGCTCACGAGTCCGGCCGAGCCAAGCCCGGAGGCGTTGAGATCGAAGGAATGCGCGACGTCGAGAGCAAGATGCGGGAGGGCAGTGAGAATGCCGACGTCGTAGGGAACGGACGGGTAGTTGTACCAGCGGGGCAACATCAGCCCGGTCTCGAACGACTTCTGAACGGAGCCGGTGACGCTCGCCTCGTCCCAATGTTGGCCGAAGTTGGTGCTCGCGACCCCCAGGGCTCCGATGTAGATCAACGAGATGGCCATCAGAATGGCCGGCGCGCGGGCGGACAACCACAGTCGGTCGATCATGGATTCAGACTACCGGAGGAACGGCTCACGCTGCACGCATTCTCAGGAGCAATGCCTCGACCAGACGTTCCTGAAGGGCCTGGCAATCGGCGACTGGACCGCGGTCATTTCCCGCCGCCGAAGTCCCATTCCCAGGCGAAGACGAACTGGAACGTTCCTCCGGACTTGATCACAACGCCCTGCTCGTACTTGAGGAACTCGCCGCGCGTCTCGGTGAGTCCCAGCGTGACCTCGGTCTCAGTCTGTCCCTGTTCGGGCCCGCCGATGTTGGCGAAACCGCCGAGCGCGCTGGAGCGAGTGCGGAACCTGCCGCCGGCTCCGCCCGCGGTGACCGCTTCGCCGACCAGATCCAGCCAGCCATTCAGGTGCCACTCCATGGCGCAGGAGGCTTCGAACGTGTCTTTGAGCGAGAGCCCCGGCGGATCTCCCACCATTGTGTAGGCCGCGTTGACCTCGGCGTCGAACTGTACGAACTCCTTGCTGACGATCGCACCGAGCGTGTAGTCCGTCTGCCCCGTGCCGAGGTCGCCCCGGCGCGCGGTGGGCCACTTGACGAGCGCTTCGAGCGCTACGGCCGGGCGGTAGCGGCGCTCGGTGGGAAACTCGAACGTGACCGCGGTCTCGAGATCGCCCGGCCCGCTGATCGTGCCCCCGACCTTCTTGCGGATCAGGATGAAGCTGGGCTCCGCGCGCAACTTGATGATGTCGGTGAGAGCGTATTCGGCGAGAAACGGAAAGCCGTACTCCGATTCCTCGCCGTCTGTCTCGTATTCGAATCCGCTGCCCACCGTGAGAGCAAGGGGTCGGCCCGCCTGCTCCACGCGCCGCGTCTTCAGGATGCGCGCGGTTGCGGG
>JANMQY010000057.1:0-2112 GCA_031370785.1 Candidatus Eiseniibacteriota bacterium
CGGCAAGGAAGTCGCGAAGGGCCTCGCCGAGAAAACGCTGCCGCCCTTCGTCGGCATCCGCATCAAGCCACTGACCGAAGAGCTGTGCGGGCGCAGCCTGCGAACACTCGCGCTCTTCCTCTCGGGATTGATCGACGGCGCAAAGGGCCGGCTGCCTTCGGGATTCATCGTGACGCTGCCCAAGATCACGACCAGCGAGCAGGTCCGGACCCTCGCCGACTCATTCGAACTGATGGAGAAGGTAGTGCACCTCACACCCGGCTCGCTGCGCATGGAGCTGATGGTCGAGACCACACAGAGCATCATCGGTCCGAGCGGCGACTGCCTGCTTCCGGAGTTCGTTCGCGCCGCGCGCGGGCGCTGCCGCGGCGCGCACTTCGGCGTCTACGACTACACCGCCGCTTGCGGCATCACCGCCGCGCATCAGGGCCCGCAGCATCCCGCGTGCGACTTCGCGCGCCACGCGATGCAGGTGAGCCTCGCCGGTACCGGAGTCACCCTCTCGGACGGCGCGACGTCGATCCTGCCGGTCGGGCCACACCGCGCCGAGAACGGCCGCGCCCCATCACGAGAGCTCGAGGAAGAGAACGCGCGTGCCGTCCATCGCGGCTGGCGCACGCACTACGAGGACGTGCGCTACTCGCTCGCTCGCGGCTACTACCAGGGCTGGGACATGCACCCCGCGCAACTGCCCACCCGCTACGCCGCGGTGTTCGCGTTTTTTCTCGAGGCGCGGCGAGAAGCCGCCGCGCGTCTCAAGAACTTCGTCGAGCGGGCCGCGCAGGCCACGCTGCTCGGCAACGTGTTCGACGATGCCGCGACCGGGCAGGCACTGCTCAGCTTCTTCCTGCGCGGGATCAACAGCGGCGCGCTCACCGAAGAAGAGACGCTCGCGACCGGGCTCACCCTGGACGAACTGCGCGGGAGATCGTTCGTGAAGATCCTGAATGCGAGGCGCGGCGGGTGAGGCGGTAGGTCAAGCGCTCGCCTTCTGTACCCGTGGGCGAATCGGCCACCACCGCCGCACTCTGCCGCAATACGCCTCGTATTCCACGCCAAACAAACGACGCAGCGTCGGCTCCTCGTACGCGTGCACGAACACGGCGACCACAACGAGGAACAGCAGCGCGTATCCGACGAGCACTGTGGATTGGTAGAAGAGACCCGCGCCAATCAGCGCGAGAGCGGCGCCCAGGTACATCGGGTTCCGGACGAACTTGTATGGGCCGCGCACCACGAGGCGTCGTGGGGGATCAAATGGCGCCGGCGTGCCCCGCCCCACCAAAGCAAATGCCAGAATACACCACACCGCGAGAGCCCCGCCGAGGATCACCATGATGGCGCCAGCGATCTGCGGAATGCCGACAGTCGAGGGGCGCGTGACGCCGGCAGACTGGAGAAGTTGACCCGGCAGGAAGACGAGTACAAATCCCATGAAGAGAACCGAGTAAGTCAGGGCCCGCATCAGTGTGAACACGTGGCCCCTCAACTCCCCCGATACGTCGAGTATCCGAACGGACTCAGGAGCAGCGGCACGTGGTAGCTCTGGGTCGGGTCCAGGATCTCGAACACCACCGGGACCATCGGGTAGAAGGCGGTCACCTTCTGCGCCGCGAAGTAGCTCGCGGTATCGAACGTGAGCCGGTATCGCCCGGCATCCAGCGCGCTCCCGGCCGCGACGAAGTCGCGTACGCGGCCATCGGCGTCGGTGACGCGCTCGATGAGCCTCACCCAGCCGCGATCGGCCAGGAACACTTCGAGCAGCACCGGCACTCCCGCGGCGGGCCGACCCTTCGACACATCCAGCACGTGCGTGGTGATCCCGCTCATGAACGGTCCCCCAGAAGTTTCTCGAGCCTGAGCTTCGTGATCTTCATCTGCTCGCCGGCGGCGATCGCCATCTCGCGATCGGGCGCATTCTCGAGGCGCGCGGTGAACAGGCCGAACATCTCCTCGGCGCTCTTGCCGGTCGCGCACACGATGAAAACATAGCCGAACCTCTTCTCGTAGACCCGATTCGCCTCGGCAAGCCCAGCCTTGATCGTGTTCGAGGCGTCGGCGGCGCCGCTTTGCTCTTCGGCTGCCCACGCCGCGGTGCGCGCGAATCTGGCG
>JANMQY010000037.1:0-4096 GCA_031370785.1 Candidatus Eiseniibacteriota bacterium
TCTCGCGCTCGAGCCGCTCGCGCAGCCGCGGCGGCAGGTGCCCCATGGTGGCCTGCGGCATGGGTGGCTGCATGGCATTCGCGCGTGGGAAGGGGATCGGTGCGGGCGGTTGGGGAGGCGCCGGCGGGGCATATTGCGGGCGCGGCGCCACCATGAACTGCGGCGGCGGTGCGGGCGGTGCCGGATAAGCGGACGGCGGCTGCGGCGCTTCGGCGCGACGCATCGCGGCCATCAGGCCCTTCGAGATCTCGCCCCGCTCGCGCTGCCCGGCGTAGGGATCGACCGGCTGCAACGGCGGCTGTGGCGGAGCGGGCGGTGGCGGGGGTGCGGCAGCCCGCGGCTGAGCGGCGGGCTGCGGCAGCGGTGGCCACACGGGTGCGGGCGGAGCCTCGGCCGGCCTGCGCGCGAACTGGGGTGCAGGCGGCGCGGGCATCGACGGTGCCGCCGCAAATGGCGGCGGGGGGGGAGAAGGTGGCGGGGGCGGTGGTGGTGCCGGGGCCGGTTCGGTGGGTCTCGCAGTTGGACCCGACAGCACGCTGCGGAAGTCGCCCTCGTGTGAGGCGGCGGCAAGATGCACCAGGCTCACGCTCGGTGAACCGTCGGCATAGGCGGCGATCAGCGCTGACGATGCCAGCGTGTTGATCTCGCGCGGGATGCCGTGCGAGAGCCGGAAGATCTCGCGGCAGGTGTCGGAAGGGAACACCACCGAGCCGTTGCCACCGGCCACATTGATGTGGTGGTGGATGTAACCCAGCGTCTCGTCGGGCGAGAGCGGGTTCAGGCGGTAGTGCACGGTGATGCGCTGGCGCAACTGCCTCAGCTCGGTGCGCGCCAGCTTGACCTCGAGCTCGGGCTGGCCGACCAGGAAGACCTGCAGGAGCTTCTGCCCGTTCGCTTCGAGATTGGAGAGCAGGCGGATCTCCTCCAGCAGGTCGCGCTCGAGGTTCTGCGCCTCATCGAGCAGCAGGATCGCGCGATCGCCGCGCTCGTGGATGCCGAGCAGTGAGCGCTCGAGCTGGGCCAGCACCTGCGGCTTGGACAGGGGCCCGGAAATTGGCACGCCGAAGCGCAATGCAATCTCCTCGAGCAGTTCGTTGCGCGAGAGCGCCGAGTTGTTGATCAGCGCCACCACCACCCGCGACTGCCACTCGGAGAGCGCGTCGTACAACGCGGTGGTCTTGCCGGTGCCGACCTCGCCGGTGATCAGGACGAACGGTTCGCGATTCTCGATCCCGAAGCGCAGGTGGGCCAGCGCCTCCTGGTGCTCGGGGCTCGGATACACGAATTTCGCGTGGTGCCCGGCAACGAACGGGTTCTCGCGAAGACCGAAGTGGTGTTCGAACATGCTAGTGCGTTCCCCAGTATGGAGTGAGGCCGTGGAGGTTTCGGCCGTACTGAGTTATCGGCCGGGGGAGGGCCGGTCTTGCGCGACCGACTCGGCGCGGCGCCTAGCCGCGCTCGGCCGGGAGGAGCTCGCCGATGGAGAACAGTGCGCTGAACGCGTATCCACGCTGCTGGAAGATCTGGGTGGCGCCCTGCCCGCGGTCGACGACCGCGAGTACCCTGACGACCTCGGCCTTGTACGACTCGGCTGCCTCGGCGGCGATCAGCGCGCTCTCGCCGCTGGTGATCACATCATCGAGGATCGCGATACGCTTGTGGCCGGCGAGATTGCCCTCGACCTGCCCGCGCAGCCCGTGATCCTTGGTGGTGCGGCGCACAAGGAAGCCCTCGAGCGGACGCCCGTGCTCGGCGCTGTGCAGCATGAGCCCGGCGACCAGCGGGTCGGCGCCGAGGGTAAGCCCGCCGATCGCGGTCACGTTCTCGCTCAGCAGCTGCTCGTAGAACATTCTCGAGATCAGCTTCAAGCCTTCGGGGTGGAGGCTGGTCTTGCGTACGTCAATGTAGTAGTTCGAGGTTGCGCCGGAGCTCAGAACGAATTCTCCAAACCGCATCGAGCGGTCGAGCAGCATCTGGCGCAGGCGATCGCGTTCCGTGGATTCCATGACGCTCCGTGTGATTGTGGCGATGGGACGCCGTTACCTGTGAGACGGGCAGCGGGACAAAGTTTGCCCGCGCGCTGCGCGTCCGTCAAGCGCGGGGGCCGTGCAAAGCTTGACCATGCGCATCGTGGCTCCGTACACTTGCCTGCGCTGCGACCGGTCGTTCGGTACCAGGACCGGTCGCACATTTCTTATCGATCGATGCGAATCCTTGCCCTAGCCCTCCTGTGTGGCGCCCTGTGCGCCGTGCCCGCCCGCGCGGAAACGAGTGCGGTTGCGGGAGCTCGCGGCACGCCGGTTCTGGCGTGGCCGGTGCGCGACCCCGCCGTCGATGCGATCACGGGACCTTCCTACCATTCCGGCAAGCTCGAGCTGCGGCTGTCGCCGGCAGCGGTTGCTGTGGCTCGCGCCGCGGCTGCCGGTGACTCGAAGTCGCGTGTCGCCCGGCTGACGCGTCTCGGAGTGGTCGCGCTCGACCGTGCGATCGAGTCGGTAGGCGCCGCGTGGATCGAGCCGGAGTTCGTTGGCGAGCGAGCACCGGAACCGGGATCCGGAGAGACCGACTTCACCGCGTTCTTCATCCTGCACCTCGCGCCCGGAGCGGATCTCATCTCGGCGCTCACCCGCCTGCGCGCGCTTGGCGATGTGGCGTCCGCCGATCCGATCGGCGTGCTTCCGGTTTCGGTCATGCCCAACGATTCGCTGTGGTCGTTCTCATCGTGGTTCTACCAGCCATCGCGTCACGACATTCATGCGCCCGAAGCGTGGGACGTCACGGTCGGCGACACCTCGATCGTGGTCGCCGTGCTCGACACCGGAGTGCTGCCGAATCACCCGGACCTGAGCGGAACGGTCCTGGGGCTGAGCGGACAGATGTGGGTCAACCGCGAAGAGCGCGTCGGCGTCACCTATCTGGATGACGACGGCAACGGCTTCGTCGACGATGTCGCGGGCTGGGACTTCGTGAGCCTGCCTGCGGGCGACGAGATCTCGCCTGGGGAAGACTGGCAGGACGCGGACAACGATCCCAGCGACTGGTCGGGCCACGGGACCTTCGTCGCGGGATTGGTCGGTGCGATCACCAACAACGGAATCGGCGTGAGCGGAACCGCATGGAACGTGCGCCTGATGCCGCTGCGCGTGGCCTACTCGACGCTCTCGGATCCGGCTGGCCTGGTGGACATGAGCTTCGCGGCTCAGGCCATCCGCTATGCGACGCGCAACGGTGCGAGCGTGATCAACTGCTCGTTCGCCACCCTCGATCTGAACGGCCTGGGCGCCGCCGCCGCGGCCGCGGCGCGCGCCGGCGCGACCGTGGTCAACGCCTCCGGCAATTTCGGCTCGCCGCACGAGCTCGGCGATCGCGAGGAAGTGATCTCGGTGGCGGCGACCGACGAGAACGATCAGGTGGCGGGATTCTCGAACCTCGGCGACTACGTGGACCTCTCGGCGCCCGGTACCAGCATCGCGTCCACCTGGATCACGCGCACCGGAGTCGACAGCGTGGGACAGCGCCAGCCCTGGTACACGAACGGGCTGAGCGGAACTTCGTTCTCGGCGCCGATGGTTTCGGGCGCGGTGGCGCTCTTGCAAGCGCGGCAGAAGGCGCTTGGAGCGCGTCCGCTCTATCCGACCGGTGCGCTCCTGCGCCTGCGAGAGACCACCGATGACATCTCGGCACTCAATCCCGGCACACCCGGATATGGAACGGGCCGGCTGAACCTGGTGCGTGCGCTGCTCGATCCGCCGGGGAGCAGCGCGAATCTGGCGGGCGCCGAGACGAGCGGGCCCGCGGTCGTTCTGCCCAGGACCTCGGGTCGCACGGTGATCGCCCAGGTGCTCCTGAACCAGCGACTGCTGCTGGTGGACGGTTCGACCGGGGACACGATCCGTTTGCAGACCCTGCCGGGCCAGCCCGCGCGCCAGCTCGCGGCGGCGGATCTGGGCGGCGTACTTGGGCTCGGCATGTTCGTCGGCACCTTCAACGGCAAGGTCGCGGGCTTCGATCGCGACGGCACGCCGCTCGCGGGCTGGCCGGTCTCGGGACCTTCGTCGCTCTACGGATTCACCGGTGGGCCTGCGCTCGGCTCGCT
>JANMQY010000038.1:0-49569 GCA_031370785.1 Candidatus Eiseniibacteriota bacterium
CCGCTTCGGCGTAACCGTCGACCCGAACGGTGAGGCGATGCCGCTGGTGGGTTCCAAGGAAGGAATCGCCAAGCTGCTGTTCGCTCACCTGAATCCGGGCGACACCGTCCTGATGTGCACCCCGTGCTATCCCGCATACCTTGGCGTCGCCGCGCTCACCCAGTCGCGGCTGGTCGAAGTGCCGCTCACCGCGAAGAACCGATTCCTTCCCGATCTCTCGGGCGTGGCGCCCGAGGACGCGCGCAAGGCCAAGTTCATCTGCGTGAACTTCCCGAACAATCCGACCGGCGCGGTCGAGACCCCCGAGTTTTACACGGAACTGCTGCGCTTCGCGCGCGAGTACGACCTGTTCGTGATCTCGGATATCGCCTACTGCGACCTGTCGCTGGACCCCACCTATCGTGCGAAGTCGTTCCTCGAGTTCGATCGCGACCGGGAGCGAACGCTCGAGTTCCACTCGTTTTCCAAGTCCTACTCGATGCAGGGTTGGCGAATCGGGTTCGTGGCAGGCAACCGCGACGCCATGGCAAATCTGCTGAAGATCAAATCGAACATGGATTTCGGGGTTTTCATGGCGATCCAGCGCGCGGCGCTGGCCGTGCTCACCGGCCCGCAGGACTACTGCCGCCAGGTGTCCGAGATCTACCGCTCGCGGCGCGATACGTTCCTCGCGGCGGTCCGGCCGCTCGGTTATCCGGTCGAAGCTCCGCGCGCGACGCTCTACGTGTGGCTGCCCATGCCGCGCCGCTACCGCACCTCGATGGAGTTCGCGCGCGACCTGCTCGACCAGACCGGCGTGGTGGTGGCGCCGGGCACCGGGTTCGGTCAGGCCGGCGAGGGCTACGTGCGGGTCGCGCTGTGCGTTCCCGAGGCGCGGCTCGCCGAGGCGGGTGAGCGCATGGCGAAGGCGGGCTTCGGCTACTGAGCTGCGAACCGTTCCGCCCGCGCGGAAGGGGGCATCATTCAGGCCGCCGGCGAAACCACGGACTCGATCGCCCAGTCCGCTTCGGTGAGCGCCCCCTTCGGAGCCGGCCCGAGCGCGGTGAGCGCGAATTTTTCCGGGCGCAGCATGCGCCGCGCGACGTCGATCACCTGGTCGCGAGTCACCTCCACGATGCGCGCGACCTGCTCATCCGGCCCCACGTAACGGCCGCGGTAGATCTCTTCCTGCGCCAGGTGCGACATGCGGTTCGAAACGCTTTCCTGGCCCATCACCACGTTGCCCTTGAGCTGGGAGCGGCCCATCTCGATCTCTTCCTCGGTGAGCCCCTCGACCCGGATCTTCTCCAGCTCCTGCCGCACCAGAGCGAGCGCCTCGCGCCCGCGCTCCGGCGAGACGCCGAGCTGGATGCAGAGCATGCCGGCGTCGCGATGGAAGTCCGGCGCGGAGTAGACCGAGTAGGCGAGGCCCGCTTCCTCGCGAACGCTCTGGAACAGGCGCGAGCTCATTCCGCCGCCGAGCAGCGTGTTGAGCAGGACCAGCGGGTAGCGGTCCGCGTCGTTGTAGGCGACGCCACGCGTCCCCAGCGCGAGATAGAGCTGCTGCAGGTCGGCGCGAACGTGGTGCTGGACCGAGGGGCTGAACGAAAGCGGCGAGTCGGAAAGCGGCAGCACGTCGCCGGAGGGTGGCGCGCAGTGCTCCTCGGTGAGCTCGGCGATCGACTCGTGGTCGAGCGCTCCCGCCGCCGAAACCACCAGCTGCGAGGGATGGTAGCGACTCGAGAAATAGCGACGCAGCGCGCGCGGCGAGAGGCCGGTCACGGTCTCGGCGGTGCCGAGGATCGGACGGCCGAGCGCGTGTCCGCCCCATATCTGCGCGGCGAGCAGCTCGTTGACCTTGTCGTCCGGGTTGTCCTCGCACGAGAAGATCTCCTCGCGCACGACCGACTTCTCGCGCTCGACCTCGGTGTCGGCGAATTGCGAATGGCACACCAGGTCGAACAGTACGTCCATCACCTGCGGGCGGTGCTCGGCCAGCGCGCGTGCGTAGTAACACACCTGCTCGCGTGCGGTGAAGGCGTCGAGGTGTCCGCCGAGGGACTCCAGGCTCTGCGCGATCGCGCGCGCGTTGCGGCGCTCGGTGCCCTTGAACATCATGTGCTCGATGAAGTGCGAGATGCCCAGCAGGTCGGCCGGCTCGTCGCGCGCGCCGTTGCGAACCCACACCCCGACCGCGATCGACCGCCGCTCGGGCATGGCTTCGCTCAACAGCGTGACGCCCGAGGGCAGCACGGACTTGCGGAACAGGTTATCGCTCAACGGACCTCCCGGGGAAAACGCCGAGTGGCAGGTCGCCCTGCCACTCGGCCCAGCACGAATGATTCCAGAAACAGAGGAACGTGACTAGCGGCGCCGGCCGCGATCCCGATCTCCGCCACGGCCGCGATCTCCGCCGCGCTCGCGGTCCCGATCCCGGCCTCCGCCACTGCCCGCGGCGGCCGCCACGTAGCCCTCGGGCTCCGGTAGCAACGCCTTGCGCGACAGCTTGATCTTGCCGTCCCGGTCCACCCCGATGACCTTCACCATCACCATGTCGCCGACGTTGAGCACGTCCTCAGTGCGGGCCACCCGGTGGTAGTCGATCTCGGAGATGTGCAACAGGCCGTCCCGGCCGGGGACGATCTCCACGAAGGCGCCAAAAGCGACAACGCTGCGTACCTTGCCCTGGTACGTCTTGCCCACCTCCGGATCTTCGGTGATGTTGCGGATCATCTCCTCGGCGCGCCGGCCGCCTTCGCCGTTGACCGCCGCAATCCGCACCTCGCCCGAGTCCTCGATGTCGATCTGCGTCCCAGTCTCCTCGGTGATGCGCTTGATGATCTTGCCCCCGGGACCGATGACTTCGCGGATCTTGTCGGGGTTGATGTGCATGATGATGATGCGCGGGGCGTACGGTGACATCTCGGCGCGCGGAGCGGGGAGGGTCTGCTCCATGATCGCGAGAATGTGCATGCGGCCCTTCCGCGCCTTCTCGAGCGCGTTCATCATCACGTCGAACGAGATCCCGCCGATCTTGGTGTCCATCTGGAATGCGGTGACACCGTCACGCGTTCCGGTCACCTTGAAATCCATGTCGCCGAGGTGATCCTCGACGCCGAGGATGTCGGCGAGCACTGCGACCTTCTCGCCTTCCTTGATCAGGCCCATCGCGATGCCCGCGACCGGCGCCTTGATCGGGCAGCCCGCGTCCATCAGGGCCATCGAGCCGCCGCACACCGACGCCATCGAGGACGAACCGTTCGACTCGAGGATGTCGCTCACGATGCGAATGGTGTAGGGGAAGGTGGTGTCGGCCGGGATGACCGGCTCGATCGCGCGCTCGGCCAGGGCGCCGTGCCCGATCTCGCGCCGGCCCGGGCCGCGGATGGGACGGGTCTCGCCCACCGAGAACGGCGGAAAGTTGTAGTGCAGCATGTAGGACTTCCACGACTGGCCTTCCAGCTCCTCGACGCGCTGCTCGTCGCTCTTGGTGCCGAGCGTGGCCACGACCATCGCCTGGGTCTCTCCGCGCGTGAACAGGCACGAGCCGTGCGTGCGCGGCAGGACGCCGACCTCGATCGTGATCTTGCGGATGTCGTCGAGCCCACGGCCGTCGGCGCGCACTCCTTCGTCGAGCACCATCAGGCGAAGCTGCTCGCGCTCGATGTCGTGGAGGATCTTGCCGATGAAGCTCGCCTGCTCGGCGTACTTCTCGGACAGCGCCGCGGTGGCCTCGCTGGTGATGATGTCCAGCTCCTCCTGGCGCGCGTCCTTGCCCGGAATGCGGATGGCCTGGCGGATGCGGCCGGTATGGCCGGCGACCAGCTCGTTGCGCAGCGCGGAGGTATCGATCCCCTCGAGCAGCGGACGCTTGGGCTTGCTGCGACCCCGCATCAGGTCGTGCTGGACCGCGACGATCCGGCGGATGTGCCCCATCGCGAACTCGAGCGCCCGGATCAGGTCGGCTTCGGGAACCTCGCGGCTGCCGCCCTCGACCATGATGATGTTGTCGGCGGTACCGGCCACGATGACGTCCATGTCGCTCTCGTCGAGCTGGGTGAACGTCGGATTGACGATGAGTTGTCCGTCCACGCGGCCGACTCGCACCGCGGCAACCGGCTCGGGAAACGGAATGTCGGAGAGGTTGATCGCCGCGGATGCGCCGATCAGCGCGAGCACGTCCGCGTCGTTCTCCTGATCCGACGACATGACGGTCGCCATGATCTGCGTTTCATACGGGAATTGCTTGGAAAACAGCGGCCGGATCGGGCGATCGATCTGCCTCGAGCTCAGCGTTTCCTTCTCGGTCGGGCGCCCTTCGCGCTTGAAGAATCCACCGGGGATCTTGCCCGCGGCATAGGTGCGCTCGCGGTAGTCCACCGTGAGGGGGACGAAATCCAGGTTGGGCTTCGCGACCTTCGACGCGCTCGCCGCAACCAGCACGACCGTGCCACCGAGCTGCACCACGGCGGAACCACCGGCGAGCTTGGCCATCTTGCCCGTGCTGATCGTGAGTTCCTGGTCCCCCAGCTGTACGGATACCTTGTGCTCTGCCATCAGAATCGTCCTGTCCTCTCGCCTCGAGCTCCGGCACGCGCCGCAGCAATCATCCAGCGCCCGTCCGGAGGAGCGAAATCGCCGGCGGCGCGCGCAGAGGAATCATCCTCCGCAGGGGCACGCGGCGCCGACGTTCGGCGCCGTCCCTTCCCGGTGCGTCTAACGACGCAGACCGAGTTCCTTGACCACCTTGCGATAGCGGTCGACCTTGGTTGCCTTGAGGTAGTCCAGCAGGCGGCGGCGCTGACCGACCATGCGCAGCAGACCACGCCGGGAGGCGTGATCCCGCTTGTGCACCTTGAAGTGCTCAGTGAGGTAATGAATCTTCTCAGTGAGCAGTGCGATCTGGACTTCGGGCGAACCGGAATCGCCTTCGTGAATCTTGAACTTCCCGATGATCCCCTGCTTCTGCTCCTTGGAGAGCGTCACAGTGGTCACCTCCTGCATGGTTCGTGTGGGAATCAAGGCCCCGCCATCGGGTGCAAGCTCCCGGGTGGCAGCGCTGTGACACAGCATGGTGAACCGATGTTCAGTGCGACGGGCGAATGTAGCATCCCGCACGCGCGCTGGCAAAGTCGATCTGGCCCGCGGCCGCACGGGTCCAGGCCGGGGCGTCGGAGCTGGCCGAGCTCACGCCGGGGCGGCCAGCCGCTTCCGAGTCTCATCCACATCGCGCGCGATCGCCGCGCGCAGCGCTTCCGGGCCCTCGAAGCGCAGCTCGGGGCGCAGCCAGTCCACCAGCTCGAGCTCCAGGCTGCGCCCGACCAGCTCTCCCCTCCAGTCCAGCAGAAAGGCCTCGATGGTCGGCACCTGGCCGCCGTAGGTGGGCCTCACCCCGATCGAGATCGCGGCGGCATGATTTCCGGTCTCGCCCTCGATCCGCGCCCAGCCGGCGTAGATGCCGAATCCGGGCAGGAATTTCTCCTCGTGCAGTCGCAGGTTCGCGGTTGGGAAGCCCAGGGTGCGTCCGATCGCCTCTCCGCGCACCACGGTTCCGGCCAGGGTGTAGCGCCTGCCCAGCATGCGCTCCGCAGCCCGGACCTCCCCCCTGCTCAGCGACTCGCGGATCCGCGTGCTGCTGATCGGAGCCCCGTCGAGCACGCGAAGCGGAACGGCCACGACCTCGAACCCGCACGTGGCGCCAAGCCTGCGCAGGTAGGACACGTCGCCCGCACGGCGATGACCCAGCGCGAAGTTCTCCCCGACCACGAGCGCGGTCGGATGGTGGCGCTCGACCAGGTAGCGCTCGACGAAGCTCTCGGGCGAGAGTGCCGAGAGCTCGCGGGTGAACGGCAGGACATCGAACTCATCCACTCCGAGCCCCGCCATGCGCCGGCGCTTCTCGGCGAGCGGCGTGAGCGGCGCGACCGTCGAGAACGACTTGGCCAGCACCACGTCCGGATGTGGATCGAAACTCACCACCACGCAATTCCCCCCCGCCGCGTGGGCGCGAACGAGCGCCGCGTGAAGGATGTCGGTGTGGCCCAGGTGCAGTCCGTCGAACACGCCGATCGCGACTGCCTGGCTCATCGGCGCGACCGCGCGCTCACGCGCCCTCCTCGCGCCCATCGCGCACCGCCCACGGCATGAGGACATGCGGGCAAACGCGCACGCGGGCCGCATCCGCGGGGTCGGGCGTCAGCTCACCCAGCCCGAGCGCACCTCCGCCTTCGCCGCGCAACACCACCGAGCGAGGCCCGCCATCCACCGGACCGGTGGCGATGCGCTCCCGCGCGATCGAGGGCCGGCGCCCGAAGCCCAGATCGCGCGACTCGGCGGCATCCAGCACGACCGAGGGCAGGTGCGCGAGCGCATCATCGATCGGATAGCCGCCCGCGGCCCATGCCGCATCGGGAGATTCGCGGGAGAGTGCGCGTAGCGTGACCGCGCGTTCGATCCCGAATGGCTCGCTGCGCAGCCGCCGCAGGCTCTCGAGGCTCGCACCCGAGCCGAGCATGCCCCCAAGATCGTGGGCGAGCGTGCGTACGTAGGTACCGCCGCTGCAGCGCACGCGGAAGGTGGCCAGCGGCATCGCGAACTCGAGCCACTCCCATTCCAGCACCGTGACCCGGCGTGGCTGGCGCTCCACCGTGATGCCGCGGCGCGCGAGCCGGTACAGTCGCTCGCCCCCGACCTTGAGCGCGGAAACCATCGGCGGCACCTGTTCGATGGCGCCGACCATGCCGAGCGCCGCCTCGCGCACCGCCGCCTCATCGAAGGTCACGGCGCGCCGCTCCAGCACTTCGCCCTCAGCGTCCTGCGTGGACGTGGTGACGCCGAAGCGCAGCGTGGCCTGGTAGGTCTTCTCGCCGCCCTGCCACACCGGGATCATGCGCGTGGCCGGGCCGGTCGCGATCAGCAGCAGCCCGCTCGCCCCGGGATCGAGCGTGCCCAGGTGCCCCGCGCTCGTCACGCGCAGGCGGCGGCGCACCTCATCCACCACGTCGTGCGAAGTGACGCCGATCGGCTTGTCCACCGCCAGCAGCCCGCACGCCCACGGCGGCGCGGCCTCGGCATCCGCTCCGGATGCGCGCGGGACGGCGGCATTCACCGCGGCTCGTCCTCCGGGTCCTCGATGGGCGCGCCCTCGTGCAGGCGGCGCAGGATCTCGTCCACCCGCGCCCCGCGTTCGATCGAGGTGTCGATCGCGAAGCGCAGGTCCGGGACCTCGCGAAGGCCGAGCCTCGGCCCCAGCTCGCGGCGGACGAACCCTGCCGCGCTCTGCAGTGCGCGCATCGCGGTTTCGCGCTCGAGTCCGTCGGCAAGCATGCTCACGAACACGCGCGCCATCGACAGGTCGTGCGTCACCTGCACGTCGGTGACGCTGACCATGCTGCTCGAGAGCCGCGGGTCGCGCAGCCGGTTCTGGAGGATCTCAGCGATCTCGCGACGCATCAGGTGCGCCACGCGCTCGGGACGGATCTTCATAGGAGTTGCTCCTGCCAGTCGAGCAGCTCGGCGCCGGGCGCCGACTCGACCAGGTTGCGGACCGATTGCAGCAGCTCGCCCACCTGAGCGCTCTCGCCCGAAACCACGGCGACCCCGAGCGCGGCGCGCTGCCACAGGTCCTGATGATCCACTTCCGCGACCGAGGCCTGAATCCGGGCGCGGATGCGCTCCTTGAGGCCGCGCACCACGGAGCGCTTGTCCTTGAGCGAGCGGGAGGCCGGAAGATGCAGCTCGATGCGCACCACGCCTACGAACATGAGGACCGTCGATCGCTGATGGCGCGGCGCCCGAGCTGGGAGGGCGCCGGCCGGCCGACTAGAGAGTGCGGGCGACCTCGTCGATGGTGAAGGCTTCGATCACGTCACCGACCTTCAGATCGTTCATGCCGTCCAGGGCGATGCCACACTCGAACCCGGTGGCGACTTCCTTGACGTCGTCCTTGAAGCGCTTGAGCGAGCCGATGCGCCCGGTCCATACCGTCTGGCCCTCGCGCAGCAGCCTCACCTTCGCGGTTCGCGGAATGTTCCCTGAGGTGACCATGCAGCCCGCCACCGTGCCCGCCTTGGAGAGCTTGAACACCTCGCGGACCGCGGCGGCGCCGAGAACGGATTCCTTGAGGTCGGGCTTGAGCAGGCCCTGCAGCGCCTGCTTCACTTCCTCGACCGCCTTGTAGATGACGTCGTACAGACGGATCTCGACCTTCTCGCGGTCGGCCACTTCCCGCACCCGCGCGTCGGGCCTGACGTGGAAGCCGACCACGATCGCATCCGAGGCCGCGGCCAGCAGCACGTCCGATTCGGTGATCTGCCCGACCGCCTGGCGAATGATGTGGATCTTGACCTCTTCGTTGCTGAGCTTGGTCAGCGATTCGGCCAGCGCCTCGACCGAGCCGTCGACGTCGCCCTTGATCACGAGCTTGAGCTCGCTGGTCTCGCCCTGGGTCAGGCGCGAATGGAAATCGGTCAGCGAGATCGACTTTGCGGCGCGGAATTCCTGCTCACGGTGCAGCGCGGCGCGCTTGCCGGCGATCTCGCGCGCCTCGCGCTCGTCGATGAACGCGCTGAAGATGTCGCCCGCCGCCGGCGTGCCGCTCCAGCCCAGCACTTCAGCCGGGGTGGACGGGCCCGCGCTCTTCAGCTGGCGTCCGCGCTCGTCGAACATCGCGCGCACCCGGCCCGAGTTCTGCCCGGCGACGAACGCATCGCCGACCCGCAGCGTCCCCGACTGGATCAGCACGCTCACCACGATGCCGCGGCCCTGCTCGACCCGCGCCTCCAGCACCACCCCGCGCGCGCGGCGCGCCGGGTCGGCCTTCAGATCCAGCAGGTCGGCGACCAGCAGGATCATCTCGAGCAGCTTCTCGATGTTGGTGCCCTTCTTGGCCGAGATCTCGACGCACACGTTCTTGCCGCCGAACTCCTCGACCACCACCCCATGGTTGGCGAGCTCGGTCTTGATGCGCAGCGGGTCGGCCGCCGGCAGATCGATCTTGTTGATCGCGACCACGATCGGCACGTTGGCCGCCTTGGCGTGATCGATGGCCTCGACCGTCTGCGGCATGACCCGATCGTCGGCCGCCACCACCAGCACCACGATGTCGGTGATCTGGGCGCCGCGGGCGCGCATGGCGGTGAACGCCTCGTGGCCGGGGGTGTCGAGGAACGCGATCTTCCTGCCGCCGTCGAGCTCGACGTCGTAGGCGCCGATGTGTTGCGTGATCCCGCCGGACTCGCCGGCGATCACGTTGGTCTTGCGGATGTGGTCGAGCAGCGAGGTCTTGCCGTGGTCGACGTGGCCCATCACCGTGACTACCGGCGCACGCGGCCGCAGATCCTCGGCTGCCTCTTCCGCCTCAGTCGGTTTCTCCTCTTCGACGCCATACTCGGACACGAACTCCACGTCGAACCCGAACTCGTCGGCGACGGTCTGAATCGAGTCCTTGTCGAGCCGCTTGTTGATGGTGGCCATCAGCCCGAGCCGCATGCAGGTGGTGATCACCTCCTGCGGCTTCACTTCCATCAGGTTCGCGAGCTCGGCGACCGTGATGAATTCGGTCGCACGCAGAACCTTGGCGTCTTCGAGCGCAACCTCACCGGTCTCGTCGTCCCGCCGGCGATGACGGCGGCGCTGCCCGCCCTGGTCCAGGCTCGCCAGAGTCTTGCGGACGTTCTCGATGACCAGCTTCTCGTCCACGGTCTTCTTCTTCTTGCGATCGCGGCGCCGCATCCCGCCCTGCTGCTGCATCACCGGACGAGAAGGGCTCGCGGGGCGCGGGCTGGAAGGCGCCGAGGGCATGCCCTGCGAGCGCGCGGGACCCTGCGACTGCGGCGCGCGTGCGGCGGCGGCTGCCGCGGACGCGGCGGCGACGGCGGCCACCCGGGCGCGCTCCCCGCGGGCGCGCTGCACCTCGATGTCGTGCTTGCGTGCCTCTTCCTCGCGGACGGTCTTCTTCTCGTGGGCCATCTCGGCCTGGATCTTCTCGACCGTCTCGGGAAGCAGCGTGCTCATGTGATTCTTCACCTCGACGCCGAGGCGCTTCACGATCTGGAGCACGGCTTCGCTCGACATGCCGAGATCCTTGGCCACTTCATAGACGCGGAATTTCCTGCCCGCGGGAGTCTTCGTCGTCACTTGGGTTCTCCGTCATTCGTCACTGGGACCGCGTCGGACGCGTCGGACGCCGTCGGTTCGACCGGGGCGGCGGGTTCGGCCGGCGCGGCGGGTTCTGCCGCTTCCGGCGGGGCCGCGCCGTCTTCCGGCGTGAACTCGAGCTCGGCCGCCGGGGCCGCCTCGGGTTCGACCGGCGGATGCGCCGCCAGGTACTCGTGGGCGGTCGAGAGGATCTTTTCGGCGGTCTTCTCTCCGATGCCCGGAATCTCCACCAGCTTCTCGAGCGGTGTGGCGATCAGCTCCTGCACGGTTTCGATGCCGGCGGAGATCAGCTTCTCGGTCGTCGCCTCGCCCAGCTCCAGCTTCTCCACCTCGACGCGGCTGGCGCGCTCGAGGTCCTGACGCTTCTTCTCCTCGCTCTTCGAGATCAGATCGATCTTCCAGCCGGTGAGCCGCGCGGCGAGGCGTGCGTTCTGGCCACCCTTGCCGATGGCCAGCGAAAGCTGGTCGTCGGCCACCACCACCACCATGCGCTTCTCCGGCTCGTGCACGCGCACGTCCATCACCCGCGCGGGAGACAGCGCGCGCGAGACGAACACCGTCGGGTCCTGCGACCACGGCACGATGTCGATGCGCTCGCCGCCCAGCTCGCGCACGATGCTCTGCACCCGCGAGCCCTTGAGACCCACGCACGATCCGACCGCGTCCACTCGCGGGTCGGTCGAGTAGACCGAGATCTTGGAGCGCGCGCCGGCTTCGCGCGAAACCGCCTTGATCTCGACGATGCCCTCGGCGATCTCCGGCACTTCGCTCTCGAACAGGCGGCGCAGGAAGTCGGGATGGGTGCGCGACAGGATGACCTGCGGACCCTTGGCCGACTTGTCCACGTTGATCACCACCGCGCGCACGTAGTCGCCCTGGCGGTGGTAGGAGCGCGGGATCTGCTCGCGGGCCGGCAGGAAACCCTCGGAATGGTCCAGCTTCACGATCACGTTGCCGCGGTCGACCTGCTGGACCACGCCGCGCACCAGCACTCCGATCTTGTCGGAGTACTCCTTGAACACCCGGTCGCGCTCCGCCTCGCGCACGCGCTGGATCAGCACCTGCTTGGCGGTCTGGATGGCGTTGCGCCCGAACTCGGCGATCGACAGCGGGAACACCAGCACTTCGCCGACCTGCGCGTCGCCCTTGGTGCGCCGCGCCTCGAGTGGACTCAGCTGCAGCGCCGGATCCTCGACGGTCTCGACCACGGTCTTGCGCAGAGCAACGGTGATCGCTCCGGTCTCGTTCGAGAACCGGACCTCGACATCCGCGGTCGCGCCGTGTTTCTTTCGGACCGCGCTCGCCAGCCCCGCCTCGAGCGTCTCGATGAGCAGGGCACGATCCACGCTTTTTTCGCGCGTGATCTGGCTCAGCGCGTCCAGAATTTCGTTGTTCATCTCAGTCCTCCCCGCGAGCGCCTGCCGCCTTCTTGCGCCGGCTCGCCCACGGATCGACGACCAGGCGAGCGGACTTGACCTCGTCCCACTCGAACCAGTGCTCGTTTCCGTCTTCGGTGCGCACCCCGACCCGGTTTTCCTGGGGTCCGAGCAGCTCACCTTCGTAGTTTCTTCGATTGTCGCGCAGCTCGTGCAGCGACACCGCCACCTTCTGGCCGCTGAAGCGGGTGGCCGCTTCCAGCGTCCGGATCGGACGGTCGAGCCCCGGCGAGCTCACCTCGAGGTGATAGCTCCAGGGCACGGTCTGGTTCATGTCGAGACAATCCGCCAGACGCCGGCTGAACAATGCGCAGTCCCCGACCGTGACGCCGCCCGGCTTGTCGAGCAGCACGCGGATGGCACGGTGCCGGCCCTGGACGGCAAATTCGACGTCCACGACTTCATAGCCCGATTCCTCGGCAAGAGGCAGGGCCAGCAGCCGAACTTCTTCTCGGACTTCCAATTTAGCTCCGGGCGGGGACAAAAAACGGAGTGGTCGCGCCAGCCCCACTCCTGTGCGGCACATTACATAAGGTATGAGACGGGGTCAAGCGCAAGCGCAGTCCCCATCCCCTTCCCGAGAGCGCGGAACGGGCGGTTGCAACGGCTTCGGCCAGCGACCGGGCGCGGTCATGAGGACCCCGCGGATCAGGGACGCGAGAGCGCGCTGCGGTACACGATCCAGGCCGCCACCCGGGCGACCTCGGCCAGACTTTCGGGAGAAACCTGGTCCGGCAGGTCGAGGTGCGTATGCCAGGCCGGATAGTCGAAGTCGATCACGTCCGCGGCCGGGATCCCTGCCTCGATCAGCGGGACGTGATCGTCGGTGAGGGTGTAGCGCGGCTCGCTCGAGAAGGCGCGCGCCCCGGTCGCCTTCGCCGCCTCGAGCACGATGCCCACCAGGTTCGCGGCGTACGCCACCGAGTTGCCCTCGGGGTGAATGTTCAGGTCGCGGTCTCCGACCATGTCGAAGACGAACGCCGCGACCGGACGGCTCCCGGGATTGCCTCCGTTGCGGAACCGCGCGGCATAGGCCTTCGAACCGAGGCAGAACTCCTCGGGCCGTGAGGAGTGCCCCTGATCCTCGCCGTCCACGAAAACCAGGTCGACCCCGATCCCGGGCCGCCGATGGTGGAGCAGCTCGGCGACTTCGAGCAGCACCGCGACCCCCGAGCCTCCGTCGTTCGCCCCCGGAACCGGATCGGCCCGGTGCGCGCTTTGCGGATCCTGATCCGACCACGGACGCGAGTCCCAGTGCGCGAGCAGCGCGATGCGTCGTCCGCCTTGCGGGCCGAAGTGCGCGATGAGATTCACGAGCTCGAGCCGGAGTCCGGGCAGCGAGTCGGTGAACGCCTGGCGCTCGACCGAAGCGCCGAGGCGTCTGCATTCGGATCCGATCCATTCCTCGATCGCCCGGTGTCCCGGTGTCCCCGGGATGCGCGGTCCGGCCTCGACCTGATGCACCACCCGCGCATGGGCGCGCGCGCCGTCCACTTCGAAGCGGGAGGCGCACGCCGCCGGGGCGAGCAGCAGGCTGAGCGCGGCGGCCGCTTCGAGCGCGCGTTTCATGCTCAGAATGTGAATTGTGCGCGCAGCTCGACGCGCACGTTTCGCCGCACGATGCCGGTCTGCAGCTCGCGGGTCTGGCCGAAGCCGAGCAGGGCATTGCCGGTGACGTTGCTGCTGAATCCGTAGGATCCGGTCCCGTTCACCGAGAGCCGGTCGTCACCGACCGGGAACTGTGGACGATTGTTGCCTTCGCGCAGCGTCTCGCCGGTGCGCCGGTTGTACTCCGCCGAGAACCCGAGATTCACGGTGGTGCGCACCGTGGTCTGCTTGCCGAGCAGATTCACCTTCTGCCCCTGGGTGTAGGTCCGGTTGATGCCGAGCTGAACGCGGGCGCGTCGCTCGGTCGTGATCGACCGGCCGAACTGCAGGTTCTCGCGCCGGGTCACCGTCCGCTCCATCTTGAGCTGGGTGCGCGTCCCGTTCTTCAGCGAGCCGTCGATGTCGAGCGGATGGAGCTCGCTGCTGACCGCGATCGTGAACGGATCGGTGTCGTTGCGGTATTCGGTCTCGCGCGAGCGGCTGTAGCTGGTGGTGAAGCGCGGCTCGCGCAGCACGCGGCTCACCTGCAGGATCTGCGGGACGCGCCCGTACTCCACATCGAAGTCCGGGAAGCGCGTACGAATCACCCGGCCGATCACGTCATTGGTGTTGCTGCGATGCCACGTGTACTCGCCGCGGGTCCCGATCGATGCGCCGCCCCCCATCGCGAGCCGGGTGCGGGCGGCGGCGCGCGCGTCCTGATTCTTGCTCGACTGATTGGCGATCTGCTCGGCCACATGATTGCCGCCGAATCCCGGGTCGCTGCTCAGCCCGACCAGGTACAACGCGCTCGGGTTCCCGGTGAGCCGGGAGTAGTTGCTGCTGGTCGTGAAGGAGGCCTCGGTGCTCAGTGCGCCGAGCCGCGAGAGGATCGAGGAGATCGAAGATCGGCGCGGCCGGGCGCGGCCGCTGTCCGCCGGGCTCGGCGCGGCGACCTGCCCCTGCGGAAGGGCGAGCTGATCGAACGGCACGTTCCAGGTGAAGGAAGTGGTCTGCGAGTTGCCGATCGCGCGAATGCTCAGGTCCTGCGAGAGCTCGGGACCGTTGCTCTGTGCATAGCCCGAGCTCCAGGTGAGCGAAGGAGTCACCCACTTGCTGCGTTTGAGGGCGTAGTGCGCATCCATGCTCTGACGCCAGCTGACCAGCCGCCCAAGATTGATGAAGCCGATCTTCTGAGTGAGATCCTCGCTCAGCGTGAGATTGCGCACGCCTTCGAAGTGGTGGTGGAGCAGATCGAACGGACGGGTGTCGGCGCCGAAGTTGATGTATGCGATACGTCCCTTGGTCAGGTTGCGAAGCACCAGGGATCCAGTCGAGTCGCGGTTGCGATCGTAGGTACGGCTCTCGCGCGTGGCCAGTGAGTAATTCCAGTAGATGCGTTCCGGCAGCGGGAACAGGCGCAGCTTGGTGCCGGGCATCGGGACCGTCAGCAGATTGCGGGGGGTGATCGAGTAGTTGACCGCGGCGCCGACCGAGGTGGACGTATCCACCGTGCTCGGGTTGCGGCTCACGGTACGCGAACGGCTGACGTTCGCGGTGATTCCTCCGACCGTATAGCGCAGGAACGGATTCGAGCGGTCGCTCCAGGTGCGCTGGTAGCTGGTGCTCCATGCCTGGGTCTCGCTGCGCGTCTCGCTGGCATCGGCCTGCGCCCCAATGCGCACGATGTCATCCCCGGCGCTGAAGCGCGGCTTCATCGAGGATCGCGCGTACGAGTAGCCGATCGGGATCACGATCCCGGTGCCCTCGAAGAAGCGGTGGAGGTCGACGCCGGTGTTGAAGTTGACCTGGCTCACGCTGACGCCCTGCCCGCGCGTCTCGCCCACGCTCAGGAAGTCGGCGTCGCGGCCGTTGTAGCTCAGGTTGTAGCTCAGAAGATTCGCCATGCGGCCGGTGACGAGGAATCGCTGGGCGTGCCCGACGTCCTTGGCCACGTCGATGGCGCGCAGTTCGTCGAACCAGAGCTGCCCGCGCGGGTAGACGCGGTTGCTGTCGGCGTGGGTGTTGATCAGACCGAACGACACGCGCCGGATCCGGGTGAACGAGGGCCGCCCCTTGATGGTGTAGAGCTCGCCCGGATTGGGACCGGGGGCCCGATAGAGAATCGGGTCGATCTTCGGAAAATCCGGATTCTGCTTCAGGTTCGAGAGGTCGATGAGCTTGAGCTGCACTTCTTTCCAGTCCACCCCGCCGACCACGTGCGGCAGCGGCGCGCGGTATTCGTAGTAGTTGTTTCCGATCTCGTCCGACGAGAAACGCACGAAGTACGCGAGCGAGTCCGCGGACGGGTTGTAGTCGAGCACGCCGAAGCCGCTCGCGAACCAGTCCAGCTTGCCGTAGCGCGTGTAATCCTCGTCGATCGAGAAGGTCTTGAATCCCTCGAGCGTCTGCCCGGCGCGCAGGTTGGTGAACTCGAGCGCGACCGACTGTTCGCGCCGCGTGATCGCCTGGTTGTTGTTGCGGGTCTGGCCGGGATCGAAAGGCGCCACGTAGGTGTCGGCGTTGTCGAGGGTGTTCACCGAATTGAGTGTGAGCGTGGTGCCGCGCTCGGCCACCGAGTCGGGCAGGATCGTCGCCTGCCAGCGGCTTCCCACGATGTCGAGCGCTCCCAGCATGAGCATCGGCCTGACCACGGCGTGCGCGAGATCGGACGCGCCGGTCAGCGCCAGCACGCTGTCCGGATCGGGATCGGTGTTGACGATGCCCTCGATCCACACCCGGACGTGCTGGGCCAGCGTCAGGTCGGGCAGTCCGAACGCGACTCGAAGCGAGTCGTTGAGCGGAATGCGATAGCGCCGCCATCCGTTGTCCGGGGTCACGTTGGGATTGCCCGGGTAGTCGCGCTGCACATCGGTCTGAAGGTAGGGCGAGGCAGCGTCTCCCAGATCGATCGTGTACTCGAAGTAGTCCTCGCGCGTCTCGAGAATGCCGTTGAGGTTCAAATCCTCGGTGTCCGGATTTGGATTTCCTCCGATGCGGTTGTTCTCGATGCCGTTCGTGAACCGGTAGCGCCGTGGATCGATCTCGTCCTTGGCCGCGTTGTCGTCGGTGTTGTGGAAATCGTCGCCCTCCGGATCCGAAGAGCCCGCCGTCACCAGATCGCGCTGTGGACCGGTTTCCCGCGCCGCGTTCGAAGGCAGCTGATCGGTGGAGTTCGGCGAGAATTTGTTGTCGACTCCGCTGTCCTCGTTGACGTTGTCGTTGGCGGCCATCTTCCCGTCGCGATCCGGCAGGTCTTCGCTGTTGAGGAGCGTGTCGGGCGGCACGTCCGGGGAGCGCATCTGATCCTCGCTCACCCGGCCGAGATCGATGTGCAGCTTGAGGCGCCGGCCCCTCACCCGCGGCTCGGAATACCCCTTGATATGCTCGTCGTTGAAATCGTTCACCCACAGCTCGATGAACTGGGAGCGAGAGATGTCGAGCCCCACGTTGTCGAGCGGATAGGTGAGTCCTGCCCACAGTGTGTCGTAGTTGCCGCCTGCGAAATTATTTTTGGCCGTCTGCGGACGTTCCGGCACCGAGAGCGCGAGCACCTGCCGGGTCACGTCGCCACCCTCGGCCTGCTTGAGATTGGGCTTGAGCTGCCGGTCCTTGACCGCCGTCGGCGGCGAGAACCAGTGGATTTCCGCGTTGTGCTGCCGGGGGATATCGAGGCTATCGAGGAACGAGCGCGGAATCGCACCCACGTAGCGGCTGGGAACGCTGGACAGGGTCCAGCGCTCGCGACCCATGGAGAGCGATACGGCATCGCGCACGCCCTCCATGTCGTCGATGAACACCTCGTTCCGGGTGTTGGGATTGGGGAAGGATGCGCCGAGCTCGGCCTGCACCCGGAAATCCGAAGGCGCGGTGGTGCGCACCCCGGGCAGGCGGTCCACGAGCCGCGTGATCCACTGCGGATGCGCGCCCCAGTCGCCGTTCAGATCGGCGATCAGGCTGCGCGAAGGCTCCTCTCCCAGGCGCGGACGCAGATCCTGCGCCCCGCGGCTCTCGTAGAGAAAGGCGCCGCCCAGGCTCTTCTCACGCCCCTCGAGCCGGAAAGCGCTCCCGACCAGGGTGCGTCCCGCCTGCTGGAACAGCGGCGCGTAGGCGTAGTTGATGTTGAGCTGGTCGGCGGGGCCCACGCCGCGGATCAGCTTCACCCGCCCGGTGTCGTAGTCGATGGTGTAGTCGCGGTCGCGGACCAGCGTCTGATCGTTGATCGTGACCACGTCCGAGCCTTCGAGGATCTGCCCGCGCCCGAGTTGAATCTCGTTGCCGACACCCGCGGCGGTGAAGTCGGTGTTGATGGTGTACAGGTATTGAAGATTGGGCTGGCGGGCGTACGTTTCGTAGATCTTGGAGTTCGCGGCGTTCTGCATCGAGTCGACGGTTCCGATCAGTGAGTCCCGTCGCGAGAGAAAGCTGGCCAGGTACTGGTCGAAGGCGCGCGCCCTGGGTCCGACCAGGCGCGGCGCGAAAGGACGCAGGTCGAAGAGGAACAGCGTGCCGTTGTCGTAGTCCACAAACACCTTGAACTTGCTGTCCGGCGCGCTGCCATCGATCCTGTTGTCGTGCTCGCCGAACCGGGGCGTTCCGGAGGTTTCGTCGAAGTTGTCCAGACCCACCGCCTCGATGTACGGAACCGGCGTGCCGCCGCCCTTGAAGATCGCGGTGACTGGCGGATCGAAGCTCCCCTTCTCGATGACCAGGCTGAAAGACTTGGGATCGATGCGCTGCCCGCCCAGCCGGTAGAAGTTGCGCAGTTCGAGCTCGCGGGTCGCGTTCATGCGCGCGGTGTCGGAATAGAAGATGTTGCCCTCGATGTTGATCTTGGGCAGATCCGCTTCGCGCGGCTTGGTCAGCTTGAGCGATCGCACGCCCAGGGTGTCCCTGCCGCCGTACAGAGTGGTGGGTCCCACCCGCTGACCCGCCGAGTTCACCGGAGTGCCGGCGAACGAGACGGCCAGCACCTGATCGGCGGGCAGCGCGTCGCGAAGCTTGATGACCTTGTAGAAGGGCCCGTACGGCTGGATGATCTCGTAGTCCTTGTCCGGCCCCGGCTCGAGCCGCTTGAACGAGCCGCGGATCGAGGTCGTGTCGCCTCCGACGGCCGGATCCGCGTTCGGATCGAGGAATGCGCGCCCGAACACCGTATTCACGTTCGAGCTGTAGGTGTTGAGGTCGCGGTACACGCGGATGGTGCTGTCCTGCACCTCGAGGGCGGGAGAAAGATTCCCGTCGTACAGGAAGAAATAGGTGGACTCGATGTACTGGCCATCGAGGATCCGGTTGGTCTGCCGCGACGAACCGCCCGAGTAGGACGCGCGCTCGCTGCGTCCCTCCTGTTTGCTGGCCAGCAGCGTCATGTCGAGCGGCCCAAGCCGTCCGGCGGCCTTGATTCCAAACAGGCCCTCGTTCTTGCCGCTGTACGACACGTACTGGGTGCCGGGCAGCGACAGGTTGGTGTTTCCGAGGTCGAACTCCTGGATCAGGTCGTCCTCGTCGCCCTTGTAGTTGATCGCGATCCGGTTCGCGAGCGGCACGGTGTTGGTCGAGTTCTGCAGCAGGTTCACCTTGATCCGGTCGCTGAGCTGGCCTTCCAGGCGGATGTCGAGGTTCTGCTGCATGTCGAGCGAGGGAAACAACGAGCGCTTCTGCCCGAACTGGCCGAGCTGCTGGTTGGTCCAGTCGCTCTGACCCGACAGCTGGATGCTCTCGGAGCCCGACACGTTGAGTGCGGGTCCGCCGGGGCCGAGCAGGTTCTGGATCCTGGGCGGCAGTGGCGAGGGCAGCTTGAACGAGAAGCCGGGCTGCGACCCCTGATACTGAGGCGTATTCGCGCCGAGGTTGTTGAGCTTCTCGCGCGTGACCTGGGCCCATGCCTTCTGGAAGTTCCGCGCGAACATCTCGCGCGAATAGTCGAGAAGCGACTCGCGCATCGGCGCGCTCACGTCCACCGAGTTGATCTGCGCGCTCGACGCGAGGCTCGGCACTGCGACGTCGAAGCGCACGTCGATCCGCCGCGGATCATCGGGGCGGATCGCGAGGCGCGTGAAACGCGGGCCGAGCCTGGGGAGCGCGGAGGTGACGAACTGGTCCTCGAGCGCCAGGCGGGACGCGCTGCGCCACGCCAGCGGCAGGGTATCGGCAGGCGCTGGGTGTGCGGCGTGCTTCATGCCGAACCCGGGAAAGGAGAATAGAAATACGAGCGCTGCTGGAGCGAGAGAGGTCAGCATGAGGGTGGATGGCCGCCTTTTCCGCCCCGGAATCGTGAGCGGCGCGCGACCCTAGCAGCCCAAGTTCGGTCGGTCAAAGCCTTTAGCGGCAAAATCCATCGCTCCAACGACGACCCATGGGGTAGGCTGCAGCACGTGCGTCTCCTCCGTTCCTACATTCTTCGCCTGCACCTGGTTCCTTTCCTCCTCGGCTTCGGCGTGGTCACGTTCATCCTCGAGATGGACGTGCTCTTCGACTATCTCGATCTGGTGGTCAATCGCGGGGTGGCGGTGGGTGTCGTGGCGCAGCTTTTCGGCCTGTCACTCGGCTACATCGTGGCGCTCTCGGCGCCGTGCGCGGTGCTGGTCGCGGTGCTGATGACCTTCGGGCGGCTGTCTCAGGATAACGAGATCACGGCCCTGCGCGCGAGCGGGGTGAATCTCGCGAGCGTGCTGCTGGGTCCGCTGGGCGCCGCCGTGGCGCTGGCCATCGGACTCACGCTGTTCAACAACCACGTGCTGCCCCCGGCGAACCACGCGTTCGCAAACCTGTTGATCGACATCGGGCGCATGCGCCCTACCGTCAAGCTGCAGGAGGGCGTGTTCATCACCGATTTCCCCGGCTACAACATGCTGGTGCACTCGGTGAACGGGCGCACCAACGAGATGCGGGGCATCACCATCTACCAGACCAACACCGGCGGACCGCCCACCACCATCCTCGCAAAACGCGGCTTCCTATCCTACACCCCGGATGGACGCGACGCGCTTCTGGAATTGAAGGACGGCGAGATCCACGAGATCCCCTCGGACGAGGGCGGCTCGCGCCGCTACCGGCGCCTCGCCTTCAAGACCCACGTGATCCACATCGCCGGCGCCGGACGCATGCTGGAGCGCACCGTGCGTGATGCGCGCAGCGACCGCGAGATGAGCGCGAGAGAGCTGCTGGACGAGCGGGCCGGGCTGATGGTCGAATACCAGCGCGCGCTGGCCGGCTATCAGGAGGCACTGATCCGTCAGGGAGCGCCGCGCGAGGCGGTGCTGGAGATCGCGCCCGAGCAGATTCCGCCGGGCGCGCTGGTGCGCAACCTGATCGCACGCATGCGTGGCGAGCCGACCGCACTCGAGCGATTCTTGAGGCAGCACCCCGAGCTGCGCGGCACGGTCGAGCTGTGGCGCACCGAGCGCGAGGGGCTGCGCCGCCGCATCGCCGGAGTCTCGGTCGAGATGCACAAGAAATTCTCGCTGCCGGTGGCGTGCGTGGTATTCGTGCTGATCGGCGCTCCGATCGGCATGCGGGTGCGTCGCGCGGGGCCCGCGATCGCGTTCATCTCGATCGGCTTCTTCCTGTTCTACTACCTGTGCCTGATCGGAGGCGAGGAGCTGGCGCGCCGCCTGCTGCTGCCGGCGTGGCTGTCGATGTGGCTGCCGAACATCGTGCTGGGCATCTGGGGAATCCGTGAAACGCTGATCGCATGCGAGCTGCTGCGCCCGGTCCCGAAGAGACAGAAGCTCCGGGCGGCCGCGTGAATGTGAAACCGTTTCGCATCCTCGACCGCTACGTGTTCCGCGAGTTCGTCGGCTACCTCGCGCTCGGCCTGGTCGGATTCATCGTCATCTTCATCGTGGTCGACATCTTCGAGAAGATCGACGTGTTCCTCGACCACCATGCGCCGATCGCGCTCATCACCAGCTTCTACCTGTATCGCGCCCCCGAGGTGGTGGTGCAGGTGCTGCCGGTGGCGCTGCTGCTCGCCACCTTTCTCGCGCTCGGCCAGCTCAACAAGTTCGGCGAGCTGACCGCGATGCGCTGCGCCGGCCTCTCGCTGATGAGCATCCTGCGTCCGGTGTTCATGGTCGCGTGGGCCGCGACCATCGGCGCCCTGCTGCTCGGCGAGTACGTGGTGCCGAGCGCCAACCACGCTCGCGACCGGATCTTCCAGGAGCAGATCCAGCGCCTTCAACGCCCGACCGTGACCGAGAGGCCGGATCTCACCTACCTCGGGCAGGACGGGCGGATCTACTACATCCACCTTTACGTGGTTCGCGAGCGGCGCATGCACGAGGTGTCGCTGCAGGAGTTCCGGAACGGGGAGCTGGTGCGTCGCATCGACGCGGCCGAGGCCACGTGGGACGGGAATCGCTGGGTGTTCAGCTCCGGCTACATCCGGAACTTCGCCAATGGACGCGAGTCGGCGAAGGCGTTCGATCACATGGCGGTGAACGGCCTCGCCGAGCGCCCCGAGGACTTCGCCAAGGAGAGCCCGCAGCCGAGCGAGATGAACTACCTCCAGCTGCGCGCCTACGTCGAGCGCCTGCGCTCGAGCGGGGCCAGGGTCGCGAACTACCTCGTCGACCTGCACCTGAAGCTCGCCTTCCCGCTGATCAATCTGATCGTGGTGATGATCGGAGCGTCGCTGGCGACCCGGCTGCGCATGCAGAGCGCCGCGCTCGGTTTCGGTCTCTCCGTCGCGATCTCGTTCCTCTACTACGCGCTGATGCGCACCGGCCAGGCGCTGGGCCACAACGGCGCGCTCCCGCCCTACCTCGCGGCGTGGATGGCCGACCTGGTGTTCGGCGCGATCGGGATCATCATGCTGCGCGGAGCCCAGAAAACCTGAGCGCCGGCGCGGCCGGCGCTTCAGATCGCAGCCGCCCGGTCGAGCGAATCGAGCGTCGCGCAGAACTCGACGTCGCGCGCATACTCGGGACCGAGGCTGCGCAGCTCGCGCCCATGGGAAGAGCCCTGCACCAGCGAGCGCACTTCGCCGGCGTCGCGCGGAGCGAGGCGCAGCGAGAGACGCGCGGCCGGTCCCTCGAGCACTGCACCGCGCGCGGCGAGCCGCTCGCACAACCAGCCGGCGCATGCGGCGTCCTCGAGCGCGAACCGTCCGAGCTTGCCGGCGCACACGATGCGCACCAGCGGCCGGTCGGCCAGCGCCTCGAGCACGGCCGAGGCGGTGACGAATGCGGCGAGCAGACGACGACCGCACCCCGCGATCGCGCACATCGCGTGCGAGCCGTTGGTCGAGGCGAACGCCAGCGTGCGCCCGGCGACGCGATCGGCCGTGTATTCGAACGGCGAATTCCCGAGATCGAAGCCGGGCACGATCCGCCCGTCGCGCTCGCCGCAGGCGAGCACGTCCGGCGAGCGCGCCCGAAGCGCGAGCGCCTCGTCGACCCGGGCCAGCGGAACCACGCGCTTCGCGCCTGCGGCGAGCGCGACGCTGAGCGTGGTGGTGGCGCGGAGCACATCGATCGCGACGCCGGTCCAGCGCGGCGTGGCGCGCGCCGGGGCTGCGGGGCCTGAGGGGAGGGCAGGGCCGGGGACCAGATCGACCCGGACCCGCATCCTCATGATCTCAGCCGGCGACCGGCTCGGGCTTGAGCAGCGCCTCGACGAAGTGGGTGTCGAGGTCTCCGGCCTGGAAACGCGGATGGCGGAGCGCGAGCTGGTGGAAGGGAATCGTGGTCTTGATCCCCTCGACGATCATCTCTTCGAGCGCGATCTCCATCCGGCGGAGCGCCTCGGGGCGATCCTTTCCGTACGCGATCAGCTTGCCGATCATCGAGTCGTAGTACGGCGGCACCGTGTAGCCCGCGTAGACGTGGCTGTCCATGCGCAGGCCGGGCCCGCCCGGCTTGTAGAAGTAGGTGATGGTGCCGGGGCTCGGACGGAAACCGTGCTCGTAGTCTTCGGCGTTGATGCGGCACTCGATCGCATGGCCTTCCCACTCGACTTCCGCCTGGGTGAAGGACAGCTTTTCCCCGGCGGCGACCCGGATCTGCTCCTTCACCAGGTCGATGCCGGTGACTTCCTCGGTCACCGGATGCTCGACCTGGATGCGGGTATTCATCTCCATGAAGTAGAAGGAGCCGTCCTGGTCGAACAGGAATTCCATGGTGCCGGCGTTGAGATAGCCGATCGACGACGCGCCCTTCGCGGCCATCTCCCCGACCTTGAGGCGCTGGGCCTCGGACAGAAACGGGCTCGGCGCCTCCTCGATCAGCTTCTGGTGGTTGCGCTGAACCGAGCACTCCCGCTCGCCGAGGTGAATGAGATTGCCGTGCGAATCCCCGAACAGCTGGAACTCGATGTGGCGCGGACGCGCCAGGTACTTCTCGAGGTAGACCGCGTTGTTGCTGAACGCCGCCCCCGCTTCCGCCTGTGCGATGCCGAAGCCGGCGCGCAGCTGCTTCTCGTCCCACGCCACCCGCATGCCGCGCCCGCCGCCGCCGGCCGAGGCCTTGATGATGACCGGATAGCCGATGTCCTTCGCGATCCCCATCGCCTGGTCCGCATTCGGGAGCTCGCCCTCGCTTCCCGGCACCACCGGCAGTCCCGCGTCCTGCATGGTGCGTCGCGCGACCGACTTGTCGCCCATCTTGCGGATCATCTCCGGAGTCGGCCCGATGAACGTGAAGCCGCACGAGGCGCAGACCTCGGCGAAGTGCGCGTTCTCGGAGAGGAATCCGTAGCCGGGATGGATCGCGTCGGCGCCGGTGACTTCGGCTGCGGAGATCAGGCGGGCGATGTAGTTGTAGGACTGGGCCGGGGGCGGCGGCCCGATGCACACCGACTCATCCGCGAGCCGCACGTGCAGGCTCTCGCGGTCGGCAGCGCTGAATACCGCGACGGTGGAAATCTTGAGCTCACGACAGGCGCGGATCACGCGCAGCGCAATCTCACCGCGGTTGGCGACCAGGACCTTTCGGAACATTCTCCCCTATAGGAGGTTCAGTGAGATCCGGGGCGGCTGATGCCCGCGGAGGCCGGGTCGATGTCGCCCTTGGCGTCATCCACCGGCTGCCACATGCGATCGGAGGCTGAGTTGATGCCCTTGAGCTTGAGGCTGAGCTCGTTCGGATTGGTGCAGTTCTTGAGCGCCTCTTCCTCGGTGATCAGTCCGTCGCGCAGCAGGCCGAGCACCGACTGATCGAAGGTCTGCATGCCGTACTGGGTCACGCCCTCGGCGACCGCCGCATGCAGGAGATGCGTCTTCTCCGGATTCAGGATGTAGTCGCGGATGGTCGGAGTGCTGACCATGATCTCGCACGCCGGCACGCGGCCGGTGCCGTCCTTGCGCGGAATCAGTCGTTGCGACACGACCGCGCGCAGGTTCGAGGAGATCGAAAGGCGGATCTCGTCGTGCTGGTGCGGCGGATAGAACGAGACGATGCGCTGCAGGGTCTGGACCACGTCGGTGGTGTGCAGCGTCGACATGACCAGGTGGCCGGTGTCGGCCGCCATCAGCGCCGTGCTGATGGTGTCCAGGTTGCGGATCTCGCCCACCAGGATGATATCGGGGTCCTGACGCAGAACGTACTTGAGGCCGTCCTGGAACGAATGCGTGTCGAGGCCCACCTCGCGCTGGTGAATGAAGGACATCCGGTCGCGGTGGAGGAACTCGATCGGGTCCTCGACCGTGATCACGTTGCGTGTCGTCACCCGGTTGATGCTGTCGATCATCGCGGCCAGCGTGGTCGACTTGCCCGATCCGGTGCGCCCGGTGACCAGCACCAGGCCGCGCGGGATGAACGCCAGCTCGCGGACCGCCTGCGGCAGGTGCAGGTCGTCGAGTGAGGGCACCTCGACCGGCACGTGGCGCAGCGCCAGCGCGGGAGTGCCGCGCTGCATGAAAATGTTGGCTCGGAAACGCGCCAGCCCCGAGACCCCGAACGCGAAGTCGATCTCGTTGTGGGTCGAGAAGAACAGGCGCTGCTCCTCGTTGAGCAGCTGATCCGAGACGTCGCGCAGGTCCTGCGCGCTCGGCGCAGGCTCGTCCAGTGTGTACAGGACGCCGTCGACGCGCACGACTGGAGGTGTGCCGGCCTTCAGGTGCAGATCGCTGGCCCTGGCCGCGATCATCTTCTCCAGCACGGTCCGAATATTCATGTCGTCGAGTCCTTGCGCGTTGAGCGCAACGCCGCCGTCAGACGGGTTCCACCAGGAACAGCCGTTGCCCGAATTCGACCGGCTGGGCGTTCTCCACCAGGATCTTGACGACTCGACCGCGCACTTCGGACTCGATCTCGTTCATGAGCTTCATCGCCTCGATGATGCAGACCGTCTGCCCCACCTCGACGATATCGCCCACTTCCACGTATTGATCTGCGTCCGGCGCGGGCGCCCGGTAGAAGGTGCCCACCATCGGGGAAGTGATCGCAACGTGGTGCTCGACCGCGGGAGCGGCGCCGGCCGCGGATGTCGGAGCGTTGTTCCCGGAGGCCGTACCTGCGGGAGTGGGCGCCCCCGAAGGGTACGTCACGCTCACCGGAGAGCCGGCATGCGCCGAGATACGCACCGTCCGGCCGCCCGAGCTGATCTCCAACTCGCCGATACCGGTCCGCTGCACCAGCCGGATGAGCCGCCGGACTTCCGACAGACCGATCCCGCCAAGCATCACGTCCCCCGAATTATCGGTAGGTCGGACCGGTGACTTGACCGGTTTTGGGGTTTTCTCACCCCTCCCGGGCGGGGACTTACGCTTTGCGGCCACGGTCCAGATGTCCGGCAAGTGCGCGCAGCCCGAGTGTGTAGCTGTCCGGACCGAAACCCTGGACGACGCCGAGCGCGACAGCCGAGATCAGCGAGCGTTGGCGGAACGACTCCCGGGCGTGGGGATTGGACACATGCACCTCGATCACGGGAAGACCGGTCGCCAGGACGGCGTCACGCAGCACGACGCTGGTGTGGGTGAGGCCTCCCGGGTTCAGCAGGACCCCGTGAAGTCGACCCCGCGCGCCGTAGAGCGCGTCGATGAGCACGCCTTCGTGGTTGCTCTGAAGCGTTTCGATCTCGCATCCCAGCTCGACGGCCAGCGCCTGCAAGCGGCGCTCGACCTGCTCCAGCGTGGCGTCACCGTAGACTTCCGGCTCGCGCGTGCCCAGTGCGTTGAGATTCGGACCGTGCAGGACCAGAATGCGATGCATCGAGCCTCATTCGTGGCCCGCGGCATCAGACCACGGCCCCGGCTTCGCGCAAAGCCGCCCGCACGAGGCGGCCGGAGATCAGGCGCGGCACGCTAGCATGGCCAATTCGAGGCGTCAACACCCAGCGCACCCCGTTCGCGCCACGCTTCTTGTCCCTTAGCATCGCTGCGAGGAGATCCGCGAGCGGTGTGGGCGGCATGGTGCGCGGCAGGTCGAGCGCATCGAGCACCGATTCGAGTCGGGCACGCGACGTGGGCGCGAGTCCGGCTTCGCGCTCGCTCAGGCGGGCGGCCACGCGCATCCCGATCGCCACCGCCTCGCCATGCCGGATGGCACGGTAGCCGCGTGCGGCTTCGATCGCGTGGCCGAGCGTGTGGCCGAAGTTGAGCGCGGTGCGCGCTCCGCCCTCCCGCTCGCGCTCGTCGCGCCGCACCACCCGCGCCTTGACCCGGATCGCGCGCGACACCGCCTCGGCGAGCGCCGCACCTTCGCCCGAGGCGAGCGCCTTTGCGTTGCGCTCGGCCCACGCAAACAGGGTCGAGTCACACGCCATCCCCATCTTGACCACCTCGGCGAGCCCGGCGCGGCGTTCGCGAACGGGCAGCGTCGCCAGCAGGCGTGGATCCACCAGCACGCCCGCCGGCTGGTGAAACGCTCCGACCAGGTTCTTGCCCGCGGCGAGGTCGATCCCGGTCTTGCCGCCCACGCTGCTGTCCACCTGGGCGAGCAGCGAAGTGGGTGCTCCGATCCAGGCGACGCCGCGCAGCCAGCTCGCGGCCGCGAACCCGGCGAGGTCCCCGACTACGCCGCCGCCGAGCGCCACCACCACGTCGCCCCGCGCGAGATCCAGCGCCGCGAAGTGCTCCCATAGCCGATCGAGAACCGCGGTGCGCTTGGAGCGCTCCCCGGCGGGCACGGTGATCAGGGTCGCGGCGATGCGGGCCCGCGCCAGCGCACGCACCGCGCGGGCGCCATACAACGCCGCGACGTTGGTGTCGCTGATCACCGCTGCGCGCGTGGCTCCGGTCAGGTCACGGGTGAATGCGCCGAGCCCATCGAGCGCGCCGGAGGCGATGCGGACGCGCGAGCGCGCGGCGCGCGGAGGATAGCGAAGGGGAAGGTCGGCCATGCGCGGGGCAGTATACGCAACCGCGCCGGAGACCCAAGCGGCGCGCTCAGGGAGAGGTGGTGCGTGGGGCGCCCCCCTCCAGGACCGGGCCGTCACCTGCTCTAAGGAGGGGTTGCGGTGCCCTGGCTCTTGAGCGACTGCAGCTGCTGATTGAGGCGCTGAATCTGGCGCTCGATCTCGGCGATGCGCGGCTTCTCCGCGCCGCCACCCTGCCCGATCTCGCCGACCGCCCACACCGGCGCGGCGTCGGGCGACTCGGAGAGCACGACCCGTCCGACTTTCTGCAGGTCGTTCCTCGCCCACACCAGGTCCACGCTGGTTCCGGGATGGCTCGCCGAGATCCAGCGCGCCAGCTGCTCGGGATACTCGACGCGCTCGCGATCGAAGCCGACGATGAGATCGCCGCTGCGAATGCCGACGCGCTCGGCCGGGCCGCCCGAGACCACGCTCTCGACCAGCGCACCGAGCGGGACGTGCACGCCGGCCTCGGTGTCGCTCTCGATGACCGCGAGGCGGGTAGTGACGCCGAGGTAGCCGTGGCGCACCCGGCCCTCGCGCCGCAGGCTCTCGTAGACCGGACGGACGGTCTCGAGCGGAATCACGAAGCTCGCGCCGCCCATCCGCGGCGCATCGAGCCCGCCGACGAGATCCCGAGCGCTCAGGTCACCCTGCACGATGCCGACCAGCTCGCCGCGGGTGTTGAGCGCCGCGCCGCCGCTGTTGCCCGGCACCACGGTGTTGGTGAGCTGGAGGAGTGCGAAGCGCGGCTCGCGATGCAGGTAGGCGACGTTGCCCACCGACTGGGTGGGCTGGGCGCCGTAGGTCGTGCCCAGTGCGATCACCCAGTCGCCAAGCTGCGGGCCGCGTCCACCCGCCATCGGCAGCGGCGGAAGGCGCAGGCCCGGCACGCGCAGCAGCGCGAGATTGAAGATCGGATCGTAGCCGACCAGAGTCGCCTCGGCCTGCAGGCCATTGGCGGTCTGCACCAGGATATGCTGAGCGCCCTGCACGACGCTCGCGGTGGTGAGCAGCGCGCCCTCTTCAACCGCCACCCCGGAACCAACCCGGGTGTGCGTGCGGCGCACGATGCGACCGTTGCGGGCCTTGACCTCGACCGGTCGCTGCGCAAGGACCGTGACCAGCGAAGGGCGAGCGCGGGTCGCGATCTGATCCACGTCCGCCTGCAGCGCGTTCAGCGAAGCCTGCGCGCCGGCCACCGCGGGAAGCAGCAGCACGGCGAGGAGCGCATGGCACCAGGCTCGATACCAGGGCCCGGAGTGACACAGCGCGCGCATGCGAAACCTCAGAAGGTGATCGAGGCGCGCTCGCCCTGCACGCCCATCGTCGAGGGAGCAAGCGAACGGACGCGACCGCGCTTGAGGGTCACCGGATCGAGGATGAACTCGACGTCCTCGCTGTGGTCGAACAGGCTGTCCGAGATCACCGTCCGGGCGAGCTGCGAGGCGCCGACGCCGTGTTCGCGCGCCGGCTCATGAACGCCGCTGCGCTCGGGAGTGATGGCCGCCGGGTCGTGCACTGCGACCGGAGCGGCCGGACGCGTGCCCTCCCGAGGCGTGACGTTGAACCACGGGGCGATGCTCACGAGCGCGAGCACCGCGAGTGCGGCCGCCGCGGTCACCGGCACCCAGCGCAAGCCCTTCCCCGCGACGCGGTCGGGCGCCGGCGAGACACGCCGCGCCCTTGCCAGCACGCGATCGACCAGATCGGGCGCGGCTTCCGTGCGCGGCAGGCTTCCCATCAGCTCGAGCGTGCGGCTGAAGACTTCGTATTCGCTGCGGCACTCATCGCAGGCGGTGAAGTGCTGCTCGAGCGCTTCGCGCTCCGCCTGCGTCGTTTCGTCGTCCCAGTAGGCTCCGAAGAGCTCCCGGACCTGGGCACATTTCATGGCTGACCTTCTCGCTTGAGTAGCGGTTGGATTTTGCGCTTCAACATGCTCCTCGCGCGGTTGATGCGCGAACGCACCGTCCCGCCGGGGATGTTGAGCACCTGTGCGATCTCCTCGTATGCCAGACCCTCGATGTCCCGCAGCACCAGCGCGAGCCGGTACTTCTCGGGCACCGTTGCGATGGCGTGTCCGACGGCCTTCTGGAGCTGTTCGCGCTCCATGGCGCTTTCGCGCCCCTCCGTCGGATCCGCCAGCTGGATCGCGCTGTCCTTCAGCACTTCCTGCAACGCATCCAGACTGAACCAGTTTCGGCGCCGCACCCTCCGCCGGATCTCGTTCTTCGCGAGATTGGCGGCGATGGTGAAGAGCCAGGTCGAGAACTTCGATCCGCGGCGATAATTCCGCCGATGAACGAAGACCCGGATGAAAACTTCCTGCGCGAGGTCGTCCGCGCACTCGCGGTCGTTCAACACGCGGCTCACGAGGTTGGTCACGCGCCCCTGATAGCGACGCACCAGCTCGGGAAACGCGCGCTCTTCGTCCTCCGCGACCCGGCCCATGAGATCTTCGTCGGACAGACTCAGGATCGAAGGCGGAGCGGGATCGCGGTCAGACGCCACGGAGTCGTTCACCCTGTGTAGTTACCCCATGCGCGCAAACGAGTTCCATGTGGCTCACCGAACCCCGATCAGCTTCGCCTTGAGTCGCTCGTTGGCCCGGTCGCCCGCGAGGCTCAGACGGTACTGCTCGCGTGCCAGATCGTTGAGACGCAACTCTTTGTAGACGTCTCCCAGGTGCTCGTGGACGACCACGTCCCCGCCGGTCAGCACCACGGCCCGCTCCAGCTCGCGGCGAGCCTCGGTGAAGCGGCCGAGCCGGTAGTAGACCCAGCCCATGGAATCGAGGTACGCGCCGTTGCCCGGGTCGTGCTCGAGCGCCCGCCGGATCAGGCGCTCGGCCTCCTCGAGGTTGCGATTGTGATCGGCGAACAGGTAGCCGAGCGAGTTGAGCGCCGAGGGATTCTCGGGCTCGCGCCTGAGGAGGTCGCGAACCGCCTGCTCTGCCCCGTCGAGATCTCCCATCTGTTCGCGGCAGTAGGCGAGGTCGAGTGCCGCCCTGCCGTTCTGCGGGAAGACCTTCAGCACCTGGACCCAGATGCTCTCCGCCTCGGCCCATCGCTTCGCACCCTGATCGATGCGGGCCAGCAGCACGTGAGTCTGAAGCGACTCGGGAGCCAGAGCCACGGCGCGGCGTGCGTGGGCAAGCGCAGACGGGATCTTCTCGGCGAGCGCATCCGCACGACCGGCCAGCATCGCGCCCTCGAACCGACCGGGATGACGCGCCGCCCAGCCCTCGGCCAGCTCGGCGGCATCCGCGGCGCGCTGATGGCGCGCCAGCACGGTGACGATCCGGCCCTGCACCTCGACATCCTCGGCGTGCGCGCGACGGAGCCGATCGAGGATCCCGCGCCCTTCGGCGACCTGTCCGGCAAACAGCGCGAGATCCGCTTCGATGAACTGCGAATCCACGTCGCCCTCGCGCGAGCGCGAAACGATCTGCGACTCGCGATAGGCTTCCGGATAGCGCCTGCCGCCGACCAGCAGATTGACCAGTCGGCGTCTCGTCACCTGATCCGTGTCGTGAATGCGCAGATGACTCCGGTAGAGCTCGATCGCTGCGGCGGCGTGCCCGAGGCTCTCCTGGATCCAGCCCTGCAGGAAGAACAGGCCAGGGCGCGAGGCATTCAGCTGGATCGAGCGGGCGAGCGCGCTGTCCGCCTGCTCGAAATGCGCGAGGCGGGCCTCGGCCGCGGCGAGCTGGAACCACGCCTCGGCGTCCCCCTCGTCCAGCTCGACTACTCGCTGGTACGCGTCGCGCACGACCTCGAGCCGGTCGAGTTGCTCGGCGACCCGCGCGAGGCTCAGCGCGTAGTCGACGCGCTGACTGTCGGCGCGCGTGGCCGCGGTCAGGGCTTCGAGCGACTCTTCGCTGCGCCCGAGATTGAACAGGGCCGAGCCGCGCAGCCATTGCCCACGCGCGTTGCCGGGCTCTGCCGCCAGAGCCCGGTCGGCAAACTCGAGCGAACGGGCCGCGTCACCCTGGCGCGCGGTCAGGTCGGACAGGTGGAGCGGGATCTGTGGGGAGTCGGGGTCGAGCGAGAGCGCGCGGGAGTACTCGGTGATCGCACCGGGAACGTCCCCGCGCTCGTCGAGGAGGCGGGCGAGCGCATAGTGGCGCAGCGCCTCCAGGCTCACGTACGCGCCGGGCGAACCGGACGGACGTGCCTCTGGGAACGCAGCCGTCGCGGCCGTCACCAGCAGGGTGCTCGCGACGATCCACATCATGATCAGAAAGCCTAGCATGCGAGCTCCGCACGCCGCCAATGCGCCCGCAATCGATGCGCAGTACGAATCGCGCCGATTCCGGGTAGAGTGTTCGGGAATGCGCGTGGTAAACCTCACCACCGATTCGTGGAACGAGGGGGATATCGGATGGAACAGGACCAGCGGCCGAGCCGTGTTCTGGTGGTGGACGACGAGGCCGCGGTGGCTACCGTCCTCGCCAAGATGGCCGAGTCGGCCGGTTACGAGACGGTGACGGCCGGAAGCGTCGAGGATGCGATGGAACGATTCGGCGAGACGCCGATCGACGTGGTCCTCGCCGACGTGAAGCTCGGCAAGAGCAACGGCATGGAGCTGCTGCGCCTCGTGCAGGAGCGGGCAGCGGATGTGCCGGTGGTGCTCATCACCGGCGAAGCCACGATCGACGACGCGATGGCGGCGATCCGCGCGGGCGCTTATGACTATGTCAGCAAGCCGCCCAGAATGGATGCGATCGGCGCGCTGCTGCGCCGCGCGATCGAGAAGAAGCGCATGAGCGAGGAAGTGCGGCTTCTGCAACGCGAGATCACCTCCAAGTACAGCATCAACAACATCGCCGGACGCTCGCCGCGCATGCTCGACGTCTTCAAGACCGTGGCTCGCATCGCGCCCGGCCGCGCCAACGTGCTGATCCTCGGCGAGAGCGGCACCGGAAAGGAGCTGGTGGCGCGTGCGCTCCATCACCAGAGCCCGCGCGCGCCCAAGCGCTTCGTCCCGGTGAACGTCTCGGCCATCCCTGAGAACCTGCTCGAAAGCGAGCTTTTCGGCCATGTGCGAGGCGCGTTCACCGGCGCGACCGCTTCGCGCCGCGGTCTGTTCGAGGAGGCCCATCAGGGCACGCTGTTCCTCGATGAGATCGGCGACCTGTCGCTGGGCTTGCAGGCCAAGCTCTTGCGCGTATTGCAGGAGCACAAGATCAAGCCGGTCGGCGGCAACGAAGAGATCGACGTCGACGTGCGGCTGGTCGCGGCGACGCACCGCGATCTCGACGAGATGGTGCGCACCGAGCAGTTCCGGGAGGATCTCTACTTCCGCATCAACGTCGTCTCGATCAACCTGCCACCGCTGCGGGATCGGCCCGAGGACATTCCGGTGCTGGTCGAGCACTTCCTGCACAAGTATGAGCACGAGACCGGGCTCAGCGCGCCGCGGTGCACGCCGGAGGCTCTCCAGCGGCTGGTGGCCTACCGCTGGCCGGGCAACGTGCGCGAGCTGGAGAACGTGATCGAGCGCGCGATGCTGCTCTCACCGCAGGGCATGATCACTCCCGAATCGCTCCCGCCCCGGTTCCTGACCGGCGTGCCCGAGGAGCCGGCCCGGGCCGAGCGCGAGTCGGAGTTCGAGAGCCTGGACGACCACATCGAGCGGTACGTCATGCGGGTGCTCGAACACACCGGCGGGAATCGCAGCCGCGCGGCGGAGATCCTCGGCATCTCGCGGCGAACGCTCCATCGCATGGCGGAGCGCAAGCGCTCTGCAGAAGAGTCCGAGCGGGACAACGTGTCACCGCCTGCGAAAGATTGACCACTCCCGACAAACTCAACGCTGACAGACGGTTCGGCTGGAACGCCCGACCGGGTCGGGGTCTTTCCGTCCCATCTCGCGCGGGATCGCGCATGCCTGCCGACCGTTTTGGAGCGCCGGCAATCCCGCGAAGACGCTGAGGCCCAACCGCTTCAAGATAATTTCAGGGATGCCGGTGCTCTTGGCACCGTCGGTGCTCTTGTACGTGATCGAGGCAGCGTCCGAGAGACGCGCCGCCAGTGCAGGGCGGTCGGACCTACAGCGGTTCGATCGAAGTACCCAGGCGAACGATCTCTGCCGTCACGACGAGAAAGACCGGAAGATCCGAGGGGCCGGTCCGGATCGTCAGAGGCGGCAGTATCGAAGCGGGGAGCGCAAGCTCCCCGCTTCACTTTTTTCCCGCGATGCTCTGGCTCGAAGCTCGGCGCCGTTGTTCAGCGTCCGCGCCGCCTGCCGCGGCGCCCATAGCTGGGTCGCTGTGGCTCGGCGGGAGCGGGCGACTCGCGCTCGTGCGAGAACAGCGATCCCGGCGCCTGCTCGTGCTCATCGGAATCAGCCGGATCTTCAGAGGGCGACCGCGCCTCGCGGGCCCACGAGTCCTTGGGTCGATCCGCCTCCTCAAGCTCCGCGCTCTCGACCCACGACTCCCCGGTTTCCGCTGCTTCCCACCTCGGCTCGATCTCCCTTGCCGGGCGTTCCACCCGCTCGACGGCTGCGGCATCGCGCGAGGGCGGCGCGGGCGGATCCCATGCGTAAGGATCGACGTGCCGGTCTTCGAGCGGACCATCGGGCCGCCCGACCTCCTCGTCGTCATCCTCTTCGTACGCCGGGGGGATCGGTTCGACCTCGTTGGACGGCTGGACCGGCGTGGTCGAGATCGCGCGGGGCACGCTCACTCTCGACTCGAAGCGCCGCGGCACGTCGCGATCGGATCCGACGGAGGAGCGGGGTTCGGTCCGCTCGACGCTTGCTCTGGGCTCGTCCAACTCCTCGTCCTCGCGCACGCTTTCGACTTCCGGCACGCGCGGGGGTAGAACGGGCGGCGGCACAACCTGCTCGCGGGGCCTGCGACCGCGCCCTCCGCGGCGACCGCGACGGCGGCGGCCGCTTTCCACCTCGTCGCCTTCTCCGAGATCGACGGTCCCCGGCTGGACCGGAGCTGCGGACTGCGCCGGCGGGCGCGGGCTTCGTTCGCCCCGATCACCCCGCTCGACTCGCTCACCCCTTGGCTCACGATCGCGACGTGGCTCGCGCTCAGCGCGTGAGTCCCGCTCCGATCTCGGCTCGCGTTCGATGCGCGCCTCGCGCACGTCACGGGCGTCGCGCGCCTCGGTCTCCGATTCGTGCGGCGCTCCGACCTTCTCGAGTGCATCGCGCGCGGCAGCCTGCTCCGCTTCCTTCTTGTTTCGCCCCTTGCCCGAGCCGAGCATGCGCTTGCCCACCATCACCTCGACCAGGAACTGCTTCGAGTGATCCGGCCCCACCTCGCTGCGGATGCGATACACCGGATGGGTGTGGAAGGTGCTCTGCACGTACTCCTGCAGGTGGCTCTTGTAGTTGGTGTGGCGCTTGTCGGCCGCGATCTCGCGCGAGTCCTTGAGCAGCCAGCGATGGATGAAGGTGCGCGCCGCCTCGAAGCCCTGGTCCAGGTAGACCGCGCCCACCACCGACTCGAACGCGTCGGCGAGGATGGACAGCCGCTGCCGCCCGCCCGACTCGACCTCGGAGTGACTCATCAGCACGAAGCGCCCGAGACCCATGGCCAGGGCGCGCCGCGAGAGGATCGCCTTGGAGACCAGCAGCGACTTGGTCTTGGTGAGCTGGCCCTCGTGTTCGTCGGGGTGCTGGCGGTACAGGAACTCGCTGGTCACGAGCCCGAGCACGGAGTCGCCAAGGAATTCGAGGCGCTCGTTGGATTCGCGCGGACCCTGCCCGGTCACGCTCAGGTACGAGCGGTGGGTCAGGGCCAGCTTGAGCAGCCCGGGGTCCTTGAACGTGAGGTCGTAGTGCGTGCAGAACTCCGCGATCGCGCGCGCTTCCTGCTCGCTCAGCGAACGCGGCCGCTCGCCGCGGATTCGCGGCGCCCGAAACAGGCTCTTCAGCCAGCTCCACAGCGAGAAGCTGCGGCGCGGAGGTTGCGGGCGCGGGCCGCCACGGCTGCGGCCGCGACCGCCGCGACGGCGGGAGCGGCCTACGCCGCCACGGCCTCCATCGCCAGAGTTACGTTGTGACCCCCGAACCCGAACGAGTTCGAGAGGGCGCCCTTCACGCGGAGCGTTCGGGCCTGATGGGGAATGAAGTCTAGGTCGCATTGTGGATCCGGTTTGTCCAGGTTGATCGTAGGTGGGATGACCCCGCGCTTGAGCGCGAGAGCGGTGATGACCGCTTCGAGTCCGCCGGCGGCACCCAGCAGGTGGCCGGTCATGGACTTGGTGGAACCCATCATGAGACGGCGGGCGTGATCCCCGAACACCGACTTCACCGCGACCACTTCGATGGGGTCGCCGGTGGGTGTCGATGTGCCGTGGGAATTGATATAGCCCACATCTTCCAGAGCCATGCCGGCGTCCTGAAGCGCGCGCTTCATCGCGCGCGCCGCGCCGTTCCCGTCCCCGCATGGGGCGGTCATGTGGTAGGCATCTCCGGAAGCGCCGTAGCCCGTGAGTTCACACAGGAGCGGTGCACCGCGTCGCCGGGCGTGTTCCTCGGTCTCGAGGATCACCACACCGGCCCCTTCGCCGAGCACGAAGCCGTCCCGGTCCTGGTCGAACGGACGGCTGGCTCGCTGAGGGTCATCGTTTCGGGTGGAAAGTGCGCGCATGTTGCCGAAGCCGGCAAGGGCCATCGGCGAGATGGTCGCTTCCGCACCGCCCGCGAGGATCACGTCGGCATCGCCCGCGCGCAGCAGGCGCAGGGCTTCGCCGATCGCATGCGCCCCTGAGGCGCACGCCGAGACGGTACAGAAATTCGGACCGCGGAGGCCGAACTGGATCGATACCAGCCCCGCCGCCATGTCCGAGATCATCATCGGGATGAAGAATGGACTCACTCGTCCGTGACCCTTCTCCATGAGAATGGTGTGCTGGGTCTCGAACGTTTCCATGCCACCGATGCCCGAGCCGATGATGACACCGACGCGGTCGCGGTCGGTTCGCTCGAGATCGAGGCCGGAGTTCTTCAGCGCTTCGTGGCTGGCCACCACCGCAAACTGTACGAAGCGATCCATGCGCTTCGCGTCCTTGCGGTCGATGACGCCTTCGGTGGTGAAGTTCTTGACCTCACACGCGAAGCGCGTCCCGTAGCCGGAGGCGTCGAACCGAGTGATCGGCCCGGCGCCGGACTTGCCGGCCACGAGATTCTTCCAGAACTCCTCGGTGTCGTTGCCGAGCGGCGAAACCACGCCGCCTGCGGTCACGAACACCCGGTGTCCATTCGACATGTGCGTCCTTCCCCTCGTGCTCGGCTGCCGGGCTGGCCGCGGCGCGGGCACCGCCCTCGGGGGCGATGTGCGCGCCTGCGGCCCCCAGCCACCGCGCCGTATGCTGCCGCTTTACGCGTTGGCGTGGGACTTCAGATAGTTCATCGCGTCGCCGACGGTCTTGAGCTTGTCGGCGTCCTCGTCCGGGATGTCGAGGCCGAATTCCTCCTCGAGCGCCATGACGAGCTCCACGATGTCGAGCGAATCCGCGCCGAGGTCCTCGATGAACTTGGCATCGGGCGTGAGCTGCTTGGTGTCGACCTCCAGCTCCTTTGCGATGATCTCCTTCACTCGATCTTCACTGAACGTTGCCACTGATTTCACCTCCTGTGGGGGTTGGTAGGGACGCTGTCCTGCTGTGCCTGTTCACATCACCATGCCGCCGTCCACGGTCCAGACCTGGCCCGTGACGTAGGCGGCGCGCGGCGTGCACAGGAACGCCACGACCTCGGCCACCTCCTCGGGTTTCCCGAGGCGACCAAGCGGAATCTTCGCCATCAGCTCGCGGCGCGCCTCTTCGGGGAGCGCCGCGGTCATGTCGGTCTCGATGAATCCGGGACACACCGCGTTGACCGTCACCGCGCGCGCGCTCAGCTCGCGCGCGAGCGCCTTGGTCAGGCCGAGCAGTCCGGCCTTGGATGCGGCGTAGTTGACCTGCCCGGCGTTGCCCATCAGGCCCACCACCGAGGAGATGTTCACGATCCTGCCATAACGCGCCTTCATCATGGTGCGGGCCACGGCCCGGCAGCAGCGAAACGCGCCCTTGAGATTGGTGTCGAGCACTTCGTCCCACTGCGCGTCGGTCATGCGCACGAACAGGCCATCGCGGGTGAGTCCGGCGTTGTTCACCAGCACGACGACGCGGCCGAATGCCTCGAGCGCCGCGGCGAACGCGCTGTCCACCGATTCGGTCTTCGAGATGTCGGCGGCAAACGAGCGCACCTCGGGGCCGGCGCCGCGCAGAGATTCGACCGCACCGGCGGCGCGCTCGACGCTGCGATTGAAGATCGCGATCCTCGCTCCGCGGCGCGCGAGCGCACCCGCAATCGCGAGCCCGATGCCGCTCGCACCGCCGGTCACGAACGCCACCTGACCGTCGAGATCGCGCTCGTGTCCGCTCACCGCTGCGCCCTGGGCCTGAGTCACGAGCTCCTTCCCGCCGCGGGTGATCCCGCGCCCAGCGCAGTCAGCGTGGCGGTCAGACTCTCCGGATCCTCGATGTTCCAGCTCGGGGTGTGCGCGCTCACGGTGCGGAGCAGGCCGCGCAGCACCCGGCCGGTTCCGAGCTCGACGCAGCCCTCGACTCCGGCCGCGAGCAGCGTGTGCAGCGAGTCCTCCCAGCGCACCGCGCCGAGCAGCTGGGCCTTGAGCGCGGCGCGAATCTCGGCAGCGCGCTGAACCGGTGCGGCCGAGACGTTGGCGATGATCGGGCAGCGCGCGTCGCGGATCTCGACGGCGTCGAGCGCTTCGGCGAGCCCGGTCGCGGCCGACGCCATCAGTGGCGAATGGAACGCGCCGCTCACCTCGAGACGGATCGCGCGCCGTGCGCCTGCGGCCTTCGCCAGCTCGCAGGCCTTCTCGACACCCTCAATCGTGCCCGAGATCACGACCTGTCCCGGCGCATTGAGGTTGGCCGGGACGACCACCCCCACGACCGAGGCATCCGCGCACACCGACTCGACCTGTTCGCGGGTGAGTCCCAGGATTGCTGCCATGGTGCCGGGCCGATCCAGCCCGGCCTGGTACATGAGCGCGCCGCGTCTCTGGGTGAGGCGCAACGCATCCTCGAACTCGAGCGCGCCCGCCGCGACGCACGCGGAGTATTCGCCGAGGCTGTGCCCGGCAACCCAGCTCGGCTTCACTCCCGCGGAATCGATCAGACGCCACGCGGCGACGCTGTGCGTGAGCAGCGCGGGCTGCGTGTTGACGGTCTTGCGCAGATCCTCTTCCGGCCCGCTCCAGCACAGCGCCGAGAGCGCAAAGCCCAGCGCCCGGTCAGCGGTGGCAAAGACCTCGCGCGCGACCGGATGGGCCTGCGCGAGCGTAGCCCCCATTCCGACCGCCTGCGCGCCCTGCCCCGGGAACAGGAAGGCCAGCTTCATGACCTCACTCCGTTCACGGTCGCGGCCTGCTCGGCCATCTTCGCCGTGCCCGGCAGCGCGAGCGTCCAGCGCATGACGCTGGCGCCCCACGTCGCGCCGCCACCGAACGCGGCGAATCCGACGTTGTCGCCGGGCTTGAGCCGGCCGGCGCGCACCACTTCGTCGAGCGTGATCGGGATCGAGGCCGACGAAGTGTTCCCGTAACGGTCGATGTTGACGATCATCTTCTCCGCAGGAAGCGACATCCGCTCGCGAACCGCATCGATGATGCGCAGGTTCGCCTGATGCGGGATCACCATCTCGAGGTCCTCGACGCCGAGCCCGGCACGCTTGAGCGAAAGGCGCAGGCTTTCCTCCATCGCGCGCACCGCGAACGGAAACAGCCGCTTGCCGTGCATGCGGATGTAGTGCTCGCGCGCGCGAACGGTCTGTTCGCTGGCGGGATTGCGCGAAATGCCGGCCGGCACCTCGAGCACCTCACCCAGCTCGCCGTCGCTGTGCATCTCGACCGCGAGCAGCCCCTCGCCGGCCGCGCACGGCCGCATCACCACCGCGCCGGCGCCGTCGCCGAACAGCACGCAGGTGTTGCGGTCGGTGTAGTCGGTCACGCGCGAGAGGGTCTCGACTCCGACCACGAGGACGTTGTCGGCGATCCGGCCGGCGATCAGCCCCTGCGCAATGCCCAGTCCGAACACGAATCCGGTGCAGGCCGCGAACACGTCGTAGGCGGCCGCATTCGAGGCGCCCAGCTTCTGCTGCAGCGTACACGCGCAGGAAGGCAGGATGCGGTCGGGGGTCGTCGTCACAAGGACGATGTGTTGCACCTCGGTCGGCAGCATCTGCGCCATCTCGAGCGCCCTGCGCACCGCGATCAGCGCGAGGTCCGAAGACGCCTGCTCGGGAGCGGCGATGCGCCGTTCGCGAATGCCGGTGCGCTCGACGATCCATTCGTCCGAGGTTTCCACCATGCGCTCCAGATCGAGGTTGGAGAGCACGCGGTCCGGAACGTACATCCCAGTGCCGGTGATGGTGGCGCCCCGCACGACTTCAGGCCGCGGTGACATGATCGGACTGGATCTCCTCGCGGATGTGCTCGTTCACCCGCTCGCCGACGAACTGGGTCAGCGTTCGGATCGCGCTCTTGATGGCTTTGGGGCGGCTCGACCCGTGGCCGACGAAGCACACGCCATTCACGCCCAGCAGCGGAGCGGCGCCGTGCTCCTCCCAGTCGAGCGAAGCGCGGAGCCGGCGGAGCGCGGGCGCCATGAACACCACGCCGAACCTCGCCATCAGATCGTGCTCGATCTCCTGGCGGATCTTGTGTCCGAGCAGCGACGCGACGCTCTCGGCGGTCTTGAGCACGACGTTGCCGGTGAAGCCGTCGGTCACGACCACGTCGCAGGTGCCCTTGAACACGTCGCGGCCTTCGACGTTGCCGATGAAATTCAGGTGACGGGCGCGGCGAAGCAGAGGGTGGGTCTCGAGTACGAGGTCGTTGCCCTTGTTCTCCTCTTCGCCGATCGACAGCAGGCCGACACTGGGATTCTCGCGACCCAGCAGGTAACGCGCGTAGACCGAGCCCATGTGCGCGAACTGGACGAGGTAATTCGCCTTGCACACCGCGTTCGCGCCGACGTCCAGCACGACCGAGCCCTGCCTGGCATTGGGAAAGAACGCGGCGAGCGCGGGGCGCGAGACGCCCTCCAGCCGGCCGAGGCCAATGGTGGCGGCCGCGACCACCGCGCCGGTGTTGCCGGCGCTGAAGATCGCGTCGACCTCGCCATCCTTGTGGAGCTGGGTCAGAACGCCGAGCGAGGAGCGGCTCTTGCGACGCACCGCGGCCGCCGCCTTCTCGGCCATCTCGATCTTCTCTGGCGCGTGAACGACCTCGATCGGGAGATGCTGCGCCCTGGCGTGCTTGAGCCCGGCGCGGATCTCGGTCTCATCGCCGACCAGCGTCATGTGGAACTGGCCGGGCATCTCCTTGAACGCGAGCGCGGTCCCAAGAGCGACCACGGAGGGACCGAAATCGCCACCCATCGCGTCGATGCCGATGCGCGGGATCGGGGTCATCTCGGACGGCCTCGGGCCGCGCTACTCGTCACGCGGCGGAACGATCTCTTCGCCGTCGTAATAGCCGCAATTCGCACAGACGCGGTGCGGCTGCTTGGGACTGCTGCAGTGGCTGCAGGTGTTCAGACCGACACGCTTCAGCTTCCAGCCGGTGCGACGCTTCTTGCCGCGGGTGCTGGAGTGTCGACGCTTGGGAACCGCCATGAAACCATCCTCCTGAAGAACCGGGTGAGGCTTGAGGCCGCGAGGCTCTCAGTCCTGGCAGCTGCACGGAGCCTCGTTGAGGTCCGCGCCGCAACGTGGACAGAGACCGCGGCACAGCTCCCGGCAGCGGGGAGCCATCGGGATCTCGAGCAACAGGGTTTCGCGAGCGTGCTCGCGAAGGTCCAGCCGTCGACCATCGTGAAACAACATGAATCTATCGCGCTCGAGGACCTTTTCGTCCCCGGAACGCCGTCCACTGCCTGAACGCTCGGCATATGCCTCGAACGGCACCTGAAGCGGCAACTCGAAGTCGCGCAGACAGCGCACGCACTCGAGCTGCGCAACTGCGACGAGCTTGCCTCGAACCGAGATCTGCTCGCCGCTGAGGTCCAGATCGAGCTCAGCGTGCACCTTCCATGGCCACTGCCCGACGGGCAGGCCGAGCTCAACAGCCTCGGACTCGAGAAGAGCCCGGCTCGCACCCCTGGGAAGCGTCGCCAGGTCCATGATGAACCCGGACATCACGAGAGAAGTCCGCTGCGGCAGGATGCGAGATGTCGGCACGTTAACACAGGCTCGAGAACCTCGTCTAGGCGCCTCACTGCGAGACACTTGCCGGGTCCTGGCGGACCCGGGAGAGGGCTCCCGGACGCCCCCCTAGCGCGAAAGCGCCGCGACGCCAAAGAACAGTTTCACCTCGCGGTCGGCACTGGCGAGGCTGTCGGATGCGTGGACCGAGTTCATCTGCTTGCTCTGTCCGAACAGCTGGCGGACGGTGCCCGGCGCGGCCTGGGCCGGATCGGTCGCGCCCACCACCTCACGCAGGGTCCGGACCGCATCCTCGCGCTCGAGGCAGGTCAGGAGCACCGGTCCCGAGGTCATGTACTCCACCAGGTCGTTGAAGAACGGCTTGCCCTGATGCTCGGAGTAGAACGTCTGGGCCTCGTCGCGGGTCATTCGCGAGAAGCGGGCCTCGGCGATGCGGTACCCCTTGTCTTCGACGTGCGCCAGGATCTTGCCGATCAGGCGGCGCTCGACGGCGTCGGGTTTGATGATGAACAGGGTGCGTTCCAGAGCCAACGGAGTTCTCCTTCCAGTCGTAGGATCCTTGAACCGGATCCCGGTGAGTGCTTTCGAAGCTTCAGCGCCCGGAGCGTACCCGCGCTCGACGGGCGCCTGCTGTCGAGCTGGTCTTTGTGGCGCCGCGCTTGGGCGCGGCCGCGCGCCGCGAGGGCTTGCGCAAGGGCCTCCGACTACCGTTGGATGCGGAGCGGAGCGCCGATTTCGACTTGGAGCCCGACCGCGCGAGGCGCCTGCCCGCCTTCTTCGCGGTCGACTTGACCGCGCCGTTCCTGGCGCGTGCGCGCCGCCGCCCGAGCACCTCGCCGATCAGGCCCGGAATCTCGGAGGGAATGCGCGCCACCGGAACTCCGGCGGCCTCGAACGCGGCCATCTTTTCCGCAGCGGTGCCGCTCCCGCCCGAGATGATCGCGCCCGCGTGACCCATGCGCTTGCCCGCAGGCGCGGTCTGCCCGGCGATGAACGCCACGACCGGCTTCTTCACGTGCCTGCGGATGAACTGCGCGGCCTCTTCCTCGTCGCTGCCGCCGATCTCGCCCATCAGCACGATCCCCTCGGTCTGCGGATCGGCCTCGAACAGGGCAAGCGCTTCGATGAAGCTGGTGCCGATCACCGGATCGCCGCCGATACCGAGGCACGTGGTCTGCCCGAGCCCGGCGCGGCTCAGCTGGTGCACCACTTCGTAGGTGAGGGTTCCGCTGCGCGAGACCACGCCGATCGGGCCCGGCTTGCAGATGTGGCCCGGCAGGATGCCCACCTTGGAGAGGCCGGGGCTGATCAGGCCCGGGCAGTTGGGACCGATCAGGCGCGGCCGGCCGTTCGCAGGCCCCGCGCCGTCCTCGCCCTTGCGGCGCATGCCGGCGACGTGGTGATAGGCGGCGACCGCGTCGCGCACCGGAATGCCTTCGGTGATGCACACGATCAGAGCGATCCCGGCATCGGCGGCCTCGAAGATCGCGTCGGCCGCGAACGGGGCCGGCACGTAGATCACTGAAGTATTGGCCCTGGTCGCGGCGACCGCCTCGACCACGCCGTCGAACACCGGAACGCCGTGCACCTTTCCCCCGCCCTTGCCGGGGGTCACTCCCGCCACCACGCGCGTGCCGTACTTGACCATCTGGTCGGTGTGAAACGCGCCGTCACGGCCGGTGATGCCCTGCACGACCAGCCGGGTGTTGCGGTCGATCAGGATGCTCATACCAGCACCTCCTGAGCCTTCGCGATCACGGTGCGCACCCCTTCGTCCATGCTGGTCGTCGCGGACAGACCATGCTCGGAGAGGATCTTGCGCGCCAGCTCCTCGTTGGTGCCGGTGAGGCGGATGACCAGCGGGAGGTCGAGCGGCGAGCTCTCGAGCGATTGCACGATGCCGTTCGCCACGTCGTCGCAGCGCGTGATCCCGCCGAAGATGTTGAACAGGATGGCCCGCACCCTCGAGCCGCCGCCCGCGAAGGCCGAATCGCTGGTGATGATGCGCAGCGCGGCGCTCACCTTCTCCGGATTGGAAGAGCCACCGATGTCGAGGAAGTTGGCGGGCTCGCCGCCGTAGTGCTTGATCAGGTCCATCGTCGCCATGGCCAGACCCGCGCCGTTGACGATGCACCCGATGTCCCCGTCGAGCTTCACATAGGACAGCCCCTTCTCGCGCGCCAGCCGTTGCCCGGGCGTCTCCTCGTCGGGATCGCGCCAGGTGGCCCACTCCCGGTGCCGGAACTCGGCGTTGTCGTCGAGTATGACCTTGGCATCGAGCGCGAGCACGCGACCCTCGGGTGTGATCGCGAGCGGATTGATCTCGGCCAGCGAGCAGTCGCCCTCGGTGTACACGCGATACAGCTTCATCAGGATGTCGGCCGCCTGCGCGACCTGTGCGCCATCCTCGAGTAGCGGGTGGAATAGCGCACGTGCCTGATACGCGCGCAGGCCCTCGAGCGGAATGTGCCGGCGCACGATCTTCTCGGGAGCGGTGCGCGCCACTTCCTCGATCTCCACGCCGCCCTCGGCCGAAAGCATGATCAGCGGAAGCTTGCGGCTTCGGTCGAGGACGATGGACAGGTACAGCTCGCGCGCGATGTCGGCGGCCTGTGTCACCAGCACCTTGCGCACCGGAAGCCCCTTGATCGTGAGCGCGAGGATGTCCTTCGCCTTGTCGTAGGCCTCCTCGGGCGAGTGCGCCAGCTTGACGCCGCCCGCCTTGCCGCGCCCGCCGGCCTGCACCTGAGCCTTGATCACCACCGTGCCGCCGAGCGAAGCGGCGACATCGCGCGCCTCCTCAGGAGTGGTCGCGACCTGCCCCGGCAGCACCGGCAGCCCGAAGCGCGCAAACAGTTCCTTGCCCTGGTACTCGTGCAGATTCATGAAGACTCCCGGTCTTGCGTGAAGAGTGGACCGCGGTGCGGACCGCTTTCCGAATCAGTTGTTGTCGATCTGGGCGCGCTGCAGCCGCCCACTGAAGTCCACGTAGAGGCTCTTCCACTCGGTGAAGGCGTCGAGCATGGTGTGCCCCGCCTCGCGGTGACCGTTGCCGGTGCCGCGCGTTCCGCCGAAGGGCAGATGGGTCTCGGCGCCGGTCGTTCCGTGATTCACGTACACGATTCCGGTGTCGAGATCACGCATCGCCCGGAACGCACGATTCACGTCACCGACGAAGATCGAGGAGGAGAGCCCGTAAGGTGTGCGATTGTTCACCTCGATCGCCTCATCGAGCGTTGCCACACGGATGAAACTCACCACCGGCCCGAAGATCTCCTCCTGGGCGATGCGCATCCCCGGCAGGACGCCCGAGAACACAGTGGGTGCGTAGAACGTGCCCCTGGCGAGCGCGCCGCGGGTCTCGGGCGCACCGCCGGTCGCGAGCATCGCGCCCTCGCCCGAGCCCACTCCGACGTACGCGTGCACTTTCTCGAGCTGCTTGCGATTCACCACCGGCCCCATCTCGGTCGCCGGATCGAGTCCGTCGCCGACGCGGATCGCGCGTGCGCGCAGGACCACGAGGCGCAGCAGTTCATCGTGAACCTCCTGGTGCACGATCACCCGGCTGGCCGCGGTGCAGCGTTGACCGGTGGTGCCGAACGCGCTCCAGGCGATCGCGTTCGCCGCGAGATCCAGATCGGCGTCGTCCATCACCAGGATCGCGTTCTTGCCGCCCATCTCGAGCGACACGCGCTTGCCCTGCTTCGCGCACTCGGTGGCGATCGCGGTGCCGACCGCATTCGAACCAGTGAACGAGATCACGTTCACGTCGGGATGCGCGACCAGCGGAGCACCGGCGCCGGCGCCCAGGCCGTGCACCAGATTGAGCACGCCGGCGGGAAGTCCCGCCTCTTCCAGCAGCTTGACGAGGTTGACCGCGGTCTCGGGTGACTCCTCGGACGGCTTGAACACCACGGTATTGCCCGCCACCAACGCGGGGAAGATCTTCCAGGTCGGCACCGCGAACGGGAAGTTCCAGGCGGTAATCACGCCGACCACTCCGACCGGCGCGCGCACCGACATCGCCCACTTGTCTGGCATCTCGCTCGGCGTGGTCACGCCGTGCATGCGCCGGCCTTCGCCCCCGGCGAGGTAGGCCATGTCGATCCCTTCCTGCACGTCGCCGCGGGTCTCGAGCAGGATCTTGCCCATCTCGCGGGTCGCAGCGCGCGCCAGCTCTTCCTTGCGTTGCGCGATCAGGGCACCGACGCGGAACAGGATCTCGCCGCGCTTGGGCGCCGGCGTCAGCTGCCAGGCGCGCTTCGCGGCGGTCGCGGCAGCCACCGCGACGGCGACATCGGCGGCGTCGGAGTCGGGGAATTCGCCGATCACCTCACCATTCGCGGGATTGATGTTGGCGAAGGTGCGGCCCGAGCGCGCCGCAACCCAGCGCCCGCCGATGTAATTCATGAACTTCTCCGCCATCGCATAAATCTCCCGCGCCCATTCCGCGGCGCAGACAGATGTGAGTTCGTGGGAAAACCGGCCGCGCAGGGATGCGGGCGTGCCCAGGCAAAGGACGGGAGAGGGTAAGGGGGCGACCGTGCGAAATCAAGCGGCAGGACCGGGCCGCAGCGCCGCCTCGCACAACAGTCTGCCGGGGTCGGAGTGAGCCTCGAGCACCGGTCGCGAGCGCGGCCCTTTAAGGCCGCGCCGATTCAGAATGGCCTGACCGGCGCCGACTGCTCGGGACCGACGCGTCCGGTGACGATGTCCGCGACGAAGTAGTTCTCGCCGTAGACAGGGGATCCGGCCATGCGCCGCAGCATCATCAGCTGCCCGATGTGATTCAGCGAGTCGGCAATCGGGCCCGCGAGCAGGCGACCGGTATCGCAGCGTATCGGTCGGTCGGAGGCGAGAGAGGCGTCGAGCGCGGCCAGGGCCGCGTAGAAGCGTGCAACCTCTGCGCTCCAGGCACCGGGATTCACCCCGCTCCACTTGGGCTCCCCTTCCACGTGGGAGAGCGCCCAGTCGAGCAGGTCCGCGAGGTGCGCGAGGATCACCAGCGGAGAGTGGCCGCGCCCGGTGTCGAATGCGGGAAACGAGTCGGGGGCGTCACGCAGCGGCTTTCCGCCACGATACGCAATCACAGCAACGGCGTGGCGAAGGAGTTCACGGTCGGTCATACCTACTCCTCGAGCGCGCTCTTCCCCGCGATGATTCGCTCGACCAGCGCGGTGGTGCTGAGCCCTTCGCGCAGCGCGATGTTCATCACCCGGCCCCCGTAGGACTCCACGAACTCGCGACCCACGATCCGGTCGATTGCCCAGTCGCCGCCCTTGACCAGCACGTCCGGTCTGACCGCGCGGATGAGCCGATCCGGCGTGTCGTCATCGAACACGATCGCGAGGTCGACGCAGCGCAGCGCCTCGAGCAGCTCGACACGTTCGCCCTCCGGGACCAGCGGACGTTTCGGGCCCTTGAGGCGCTGCACCGCCGCGTCGGAGTTGACTCCGACCACGAGCCTGCCCCCGAGCGCGCGCGCTTCCTCGAGGTACTCGACATGGCCGCGGTGCAGGAGGTCGAACACGCCGTTCGTGAACACGATCGGCTCGGAGGCACGGCGCCACGCCTCGAGCTTCTGCCACGCCGGCTCGGGCACGACGTGATCGCTCATCGCGCGCCGTTCAGCGCCGCGATCAGCTGGTCGCGGGTGCAGGTCGCGGTCCCCACCTCGCGGATCACGATCCCGGCGGCGTGGTTCGCGAGACGGCACGCGCTCGGGAAATCCGCACCCGCGGAGAGCGCGAGCGCGACCACGCTGACCACGGTGTCGCCGGCGCCGGTCACATCGAAGACCTCGCGCGCCTCGGTGGGCAGGTAGGTGTAGCGGCCGCCGCGCTCGAACAGGCTCATGCCTTCGGGCCCGCGCGTCACCAGCAGCGCCTGGGCATCGAGACGCTTCTGCAAACCCCAGCCCACCTCCATCAGGCTCGCCTCGTCGGTGATGCGGCGCCCCTGCACCCAGCCGGCCTCGTGCTGATTCGGGGTCAGGATGCTCACCCCGCGATACGCTTCGATGTGACTCTCCTTGGGATCCACGCTCACCGCGCAGTCCCGGGTGCGCGCGAGCCCGAGCGCGCGCTCGAGTGTGGCCGGGTGGAGCACGCCCTTGCCGTAGTCGCTGATCACCAGGCCGTCGCACTTCGGCAGCTCGCGCGCCAGCACTTCGAGGAGCCGCTCCAGCGCCGGCCCGGCCACGTCGGCGCGCGACTCGCGGTCGGTGCGCACCACGTGCTGAGAATGCGCGACGATCCGGGTCTTGACCGTGGTCGGGCGCGCGGAATCCTCGATGAGAGCGTCGGGGCTGACGCCGCGCGCGCGGAACGCCTCGCGCAACGTCTTGGCCTCCGCGTCGGCGCCGACCACGCCGATCAGCACCGGCTCGGCGCCGAGCGCCTTGAGGTTGCCCGCGACGTTGCCGGCGCCACCGAGAGCGAACGTCTCGCGCTCGATCTCGACCACCGGGACCGGAGCCTCGGGCGAGATGCGCTCGACCCGACCCCACAGGTAGCGGTCGATCATGACGTCGCCGAGCACCGCGATACGGCGGCCGGAGAAGCGCGCGATGATGCCGCCCAGTGTGGCGGAGTCGAACGTCGGCGTTGACATGGTCTCGGGCACGCTACACCGCGTGAGGCGGTGAATCAACGCCCGCGGGCTTCGCCGGGGCGTCGAAGGGCGCGGCACTCGTAGAAGGTGCGCCGCGGCTTGACGCTCGTCGCTCGGCGCCCCTAGCGTGCGCCCCCATGCCGCTCGAACTCCGGAGCTTTGAGAGCTCCCATGACAGCTCCATCGAGAGCTCCGATCTCGAGACGCTGCGCGCGCTGGTCACCGATCCATCGCTCTCAGGCGAGCTGGACACGCTGCAGGGCCCGGGCGGGCTCGAGCGCAAGCTGGCCGATCCCTACCACGCCTCCCCGCTTCTGACGCTGGCGTTTCTCGACGGCGCGCCGGTCGGTTTCGCGGGCGCTTTCATTCTCAGCGGCCGCGATGGCCGCCGGGCGATCTATCGGGTCGGCGTACTCGAGCGGTTCCGCCGGCGCGGCGTGGGCGCGGCCCTCCTCGAACACATCGCGAAGGCGCTGATCTCATTCGAACCCGAGGCATGCGAAGAAGGGATGGGCGCATGGCAACCGAGTCCGGTGGCGGACCGTTTCGCCGCGCGTCACGGGTTCGCGCACGCGCGCTGGTTCTGGCTCATGGAGCGCGCCATCGGACCGATCGCAGAGCCCGTGTGGCCCGACGGAATCTCGACAGAGGGCTGGGATGGAAGCGAGCAGCGCGCTCGCGACATGAGTGACGCCTACAACGATTCGTTCTCGAGTCACTTCGGCAGCCCGGTGTCGACGCCCGAAACCGTGCACGGGCTGCTGTCGCGACCCGGCACGAATCCGGACGGGCTGCGCCTCGCCTACCGCAACGGGCGCTGCATCGGGTTCTGCCGCTGCGAGCTGTTCGAGGCGCGCGGCGAGATCGCGGTGCTCGGGACCACGCACGACTCACGCGGGATCGGCCTCGGACGCGCACTGCTGCGCTGGGGCGTGCGCTGGCTGGACGCGGCGGGCGCGCCTCGTGTGACGCTGGTCGTCGATGGCGAGAACGAGACCGCGCTCCGCCTGTATCGGGGCGATGGCTTCGAGGTGGCGCGCACGCGCCACATCTGGACGCGGCCCGGGCCGGCGGGGCTGGGATGAGTCGCCGGGTCCCGCGCGATGGCTGGCGCACCTTCGTCATCGTGTGGGTGACCCAGTCGCTGTCCATGCTGGGTACGATGATGACGTTCTTCGCGGTCAACATCTGGCTCACCCAGGTGCTCTACCCGCGCCCCGAGCAGAAGGCGGCGCTGGCCTTCGCGCTCTCCGCCAACGGCCTCGCGTTCGCGCTCCCGAGCGTGATCGCCGCTCCGATC
>JANMQY010000054.1:0-24249 GCA_031370785.1 Candidatus Eiseniibacteriota bacterium
AGGGCAAGCGTGACGAGCAACCAACGGCGTGGGGCGGCGCGGGTCATGAGGTCTGCTCCGGGCAGGAAGGGACTCAGGACCGCGCCACGATAGAGTGGGCTTCCGCGAGGCGCAATGACGGTGGTTGGCCCCCTGCCGCTATCGCACGACGACGACCCGCCGCGTCACCGTCGCCGCGCTGATCCTCGCGCGCACGAGATAGACGCCGGCATCGACGCGGCGTCCGGTCGCGTCGGCGAGATCCCACGCCACGCTCGAGACTCCGGCGTTGCGCACTTCGTCCGCCAGTGTGCTTACGCGGCGCCCCGCGAGATCGAAGGCCTCGACATGCACCGTCGCCCGTTCCGCGAGCGACAGTGTGAATCGCACGTCGTGCTGCGCCGGGTTCGGCCGCGGGTTCGAGAGCGCAAGCGCGCCCGCTCGAGGCGCGACGCCCGCCACCTCGCCTCGCGCCTCATCGAACGCAATCTGGTTCGGCGGCAGTCCGGTGCTGATCGGGCCCGCGATCAGCGTGTCGATGCCGGCGCGGTACACGTAGAGCCCGGGCGCGCTGAACCCGTTGTTCGCGAGGTACAGCTCGCCGCGGTCGTTGAGTGCGCAGTCGCTGAGGCTGAAGCCGCCGGGCGACGCGATCGTGGTGAGCTTGAGATGCGTGGTGGGATTCCACGAGACGAGCTGCGTGTTGAACGATGCGTCGCTCACGATCGCGTAGGCGTGAGTCGCGCTCAGCACTTCAAAGTCGCCGAGGTCGCCGCCCAGGGCCCCTTCGCCGATGACGCTGCCCTGAGCCGTGAGTGTGTTGACGTCGATCGCTTCGATACCGCCGTCGGTGGCACCGAACGCGCCCACGCATCCGATCATCAGTCGCCCGGTGTTGCGGTCGTAGCTGAACGTGGTGACCGGATCCTTGTAGGTGAGCGTGATGCCCTGCACTCCGGGCAGAGCGGGATTCACATCGAGCACGGTGTCCACATCGGTGTCGATCACCACGACCAAGCTGTATGCGGTCGGTGAGTAGCCTGCATTCCGGTTCAGGCGCTGCACCGCGACGAACAGACGGTGTCCAACGATCGCAAGGTGCGCCATCTCGGGCAGGCCGTCGGCATCGGCGAACGCTGCGAGCGAGATGGTGCCGAGCTGAGCTCCAGTCGAAGGGTTGCACACCAGCAGGCTCGGGCTGTCGTAGCGCGAGACGTAGGCCCTGGTCGGGCTGGCCATCGCGATGTCCTGCGGATTGGTGCCGTTGCCGACCGAGAATTGATAGGCGGTGTGGAAGCCGCTCGCGGGATCGAGCACCTGGATGTTGTCCGCGCCGGCGCGGTTGATCACGTAGACCATTCCCTCGTACCAGCGCAGCGTCGCATCCGAGTGAACCGTGGTGACGTCGTTGTGCGTGGCTCGCGTGTCGAGATCGAGCCAGCTGAAGGCGCCCGAGACGAAGTCGCTGGTGACCACGAGCGCGCGTGACTGCGCCGCGGTGGACGGGCTCGCACCGGCGAGCAGTGCGAGCAGGGTGAGGACAGATGCGGATGCGCGAAGCATGATCGTTCTCCTCTAGTTTCGGATTGAGCCCGTCGGACCGAGACGCAGTTCGCAGGCGACCCACACGCTCCGCCCGGGCAGCGGGAAACCGCCCACGTCGGACACGTGGTTGTCGCCGAGATTCTTCCCCTCGATCACGAGCCGTGCGCCCGCCATCAGCCAGGTCGATACCGACGCGCCGACCAGCGTGCGACTCGTGACCCGATACAGGTTGTAGGGATCGAGATAGTTGTCCGCGATGTACTGGACGTCTCCGCTCACCCGCCAGGGTCCGCGCGAGAGATCGCAGCGCGAGTACGCCTGCCGGCCCGGGCGCTGCGGAAGGCGCTTGCCGCGCCAGTAGCTGATCGATCCATCGTCGAGCGCCGACTGCCACGTGAACGAGCCGGAGAGCGCGACGCCCGGCGCGGCGGAGGCGCGCACGCTCAGCTCTTCTCCATGAATGAGTGCGCTTGTGACGTTCATGGCCCGCGCGGTGTTCTGCGAGCTGCGCACGTACAAGATCAGATCGCGCGGGCGCGAGACGAAGTGCATCCACTCGAGCGAAACGTCACGGCCGTGAGCCCGGGTCCTGCTCCACGCCGCGCCGGCGTCCCAGTTCTCCGCGTGCTCGGGTCGCAGGCCCGGATTGCCGAGCACGCTTCCCTGATTTCCGAACAGCTCCATGAAGTCGGGCACGCGCTCCGCAGTCGCCCAGTTGGCGCGCAGCTCGATCCCGAGCGGCGCGACCACGCGCGCGCCGAGCTGCGGCGAGCTCAGCTCGCGCACGGCGTCAGTCGTGGTCAGCACGTTCGCGACCCCGACCGAGCGCAGATGATCCGCGATCCGGTCCCAGCGCTTCGCCGCATGGAACGTCACGCGCTCGCCGAACGACCGCCACTGGAGCGCGGCCATGACGCCTTGCGTGCGGCGGCGGCTCTCCGGCGGATCGGTATAGCCGTCGGCGGGATCGCGCAGCAGCGCACGCTCGCCACGCTCGGACGCGCTCGTCTCGAGCGAGACTCCGGGCACGAGCGACGGCCATTCGAGATCGAGCCCGCCACTCTCGCTGTCCAGGCGGTCGTCGGTGTCGTGGCGCGTCGGCCCCAGCTCATAGGGTTTCGGCGCGTTCACCATGTCGCGAAAGCGCGTGCGCTCGCGCTCGAGCGCGCCGCGCGCGGTGAGATTGGGCACAAGGCCCGAGCCGGTGCGCGTCGCCTCGAGCTGACTCAGCGAACGCAGCAGCGTGAGGCGCGCATGCAAGGCAGGCGTCGCGCCCATGCCGGGGATGCCCTGCGCCTTGTGGAACGCATCTTCGCGCGCGGTCACCCGCCATTCTGGCGCGGGCGACCAGTGCAGCGTTCCGAGCGCGGTGGTCGCATCGAAGCGGTTGTTCCAGCGCTCGTGCACCTCGTCGTCGGCCGGGTTGAGCGGCGTGCCGTTGTCGTCCAGGTAGTCGAAGTTGCCGTGCGACGACTGGACCCCGAGGTGAAGGAGCCCCGAGAAATCGCCGCGCACCGCGCCGCCGGTCGCGCGCCCCTCCCAGGTGTCGAAAGCGCCGCGCGCCAGGCGCAGCTCGCGCACCGCGGGCGAGGATGCGGTGACGAGGTTGATGGCACCGCCCGGCGTCGCGACGCCGAGACCGAGCGGCGCGAGCCCGCGATACACCTCGACGCGCTCGATCGCTGTGACCGGCAGGTCCGCGAGGTTGACCGCCCCGTGCGCCGCCGAGCTGAGCGGCACGCCATCGAGGAACACGGTGACCTGGCCCGCCGGCGCGCCGCGCAGCGAGAGGGTGCTGAACGCGCCGAGGCCGCCGTACTGCTGGACGTGAACGCCCGCCGCTTCGGCGAGCACTTCGGAAAGCGACTCCAGCGCGCGATTCGATGAGCCGGTGTGGAGATCGGTCACCGAAGCCGTAGGCAGGCGGCGGCGCGCGTCCAAGAGCGCGCGCTCGCGCTCGACGCGCACCTCGGGCAGCGTCACGACCGGACGCGGAGCGGGCGCGACGATCGCGGGCGTGACCGAATCGGGTGCGGCCGCGCCCACCGACAGACTGTCGGGAGCCACAGCCAGCAGCGGCAGAAGCAGCAGGGCGATCACGGCGTCTCGCGCGCCTCAATCGAAAGGCCCTGCCTCGCGTGGGAGCTCGGGAGGAAGGGCCATGCGGACGCCGTCCACCCTGCGTGCTCTCTCGCGGAGCATCACGGGCCGATAGCTTCCGGGCAGGTTTCCTGACTCAGGGCCGCGTGGATCCCGCCATCCCGATCTTTCGATCAGTGGCGATTGGATCCTGGGAGCCCATCACAGTGGCGGGACCGTGGGGGAATCTCACCCCCTTCCCTATTACCCCACGCGATGTGGGCACCCGGAAGATGTCGTCGGCAATGTGTTCCGAGTTGCCTCGAGCGTCAAGTCAATTTGTCTACGAACGGTGAGGTCGCTCGCGACCTCACTTCTCGTTGATGAGTTGCTGCGCTCTTCGGAATCCGGCGTACCACATTTCGCGCGTCAGCCTGCCGGTGTTCGTGTTCTGGCGGCTGGGGTGGTAGGAGCTGATCAGAGTCACTCCGTCGGGCAGCGTGGTTTCGGCGGCGTGCGCGAACTTCGGGCGCTCGCGAGGCGAGAGCTTTTCCCACCAGCCGGCGGCGCGAAGCCAGGATTCGTGCGCAATCGAGCCGAGCGCCAGCACCACGCGCACGCGGGTCAGCAGTCGGATCTCGGTTTCGAGGTACAGCCTGCAGTTCGCCAGCTCGTCGCGGGTGGGCTTGTTGTCGGGCGGTGCGCAGCGGCCGCTCGCGGTTATCCAGCAGTCGATGAGGCGCATGCCGTCATCGCGGTCGATCGAGCGCGGCTGGCTCGCGAAGTCGTGACGATTGAGCACTTCGTAGAGCCAGTCGCCGCTCGAATCGCCGGTGAACACGCGGCCGGTTCGATTTCCACCATGCGCGGCCGGAGCAAGCCCGACCACGAGCAGACGAGCATCCGGATCGCCAAAGCCGGGCACCGGAAGCCCCCAGTACGTCTGATCGCGGAACTCCCGCTTCTTCTCGCGCGCCACGCCCGCGCAATACTTCCGCAATCGCGGGCAGAGCTCGCAGGTGACAATGACCTTCTCGAGCTCCGCGAGAGTCGCAGGCGGCCCGGCCGGCGCCGGGCTCAGCGCGCGCCGAGCCATGTCAGCCGCGCGACGCTGACGCCACGCACGTCTTCGGCTCGCACGAAGTAGAGACCGGCTCGCGCGATGCCACCCTGATCGCGCTCGCCCTGCCACTCCCGCGCGCTGATTCCTGGCGCGAGGGAACGCGACCAGACGCGCCGGCCGCCGGCGTCGAGAATCTCGATTCGTCCGCGCGCGCCAACGTTTCCGAGTGCGAGCGTGATCCTGCGATTCGCGGGGTTGGGCGCCAGGCGAAGCGCGGGGCCCTTGCTCGCGGGGAGTGCGCTCCACTCTCCGATCAGGCGAAGGAGCGTGAACTCACCGGCTGCGAGATCGAGCGCGAGCGCGAAGCCGCGCGAGCTGGGTGCGCCCGACGCAGGCGCGAACCAGAGGCCGCTCGCCGCATCGAACCGCTCGACCGATTGCGTGAACGGAAAGACAAGGTCGATCGTGCGCGCGCTCGCCGAGTCGGGATTCACGACCACCAGGTAACGCGTGCCGGTCGAGTCCGCGAACTCACCGAGCATGGCGCGGCCTCTGACGTCGAGCACCCAGGGATCGGGCGTGAACGCGATGGCGCCGAACGGCACACTCCCTGCGTGCTTGGTCGCGAGTCGAGTGAGATCGGCGAGAATCTCTCCGACCGGCGCGACCTTCTCGTTCAGCGCGGCAACCGTCCCATACCAGTGAGTCCGCTGGCCGTCCCAGCTGATGAGGCCCTCCTGCCAGTTGAAGATCGGATTCGGCGCTGGCGTCCAGTAGGTGAAGTAGCCCACGCCACGCGCGCCGTAGGCGAGCAGCGTGCTCACCTGCCAGCGCAACTCGGCATCGGTGAGCGGGCGGTAGTCCTGGTGCGCGACGAGCTGCACGATCGCCCAGAACGGAATGCCGCGCTCGCGCGCCACGACCGCGAGCGTTGCCGCGTTGTCCACGAATCGCCCGCGATCACCGCTGGTGAGGAAGTCGTATTCGTTGTCGCACAGCACCGCGGCGCCGGTGCTGTCGAGATAGGCGCGCATGTGGCTCGACCATTCCTCGCGGGTCGCGAAGGCGTAGGGTGGACTGAGATCGTTCCACGCCGGATGCTCGGGATCGCGCTGGCGCAGCGCCCGGTGCAGCTTCCCCAGGAGCTCGAACTGGTCCGCGGGAGGCTCATCGCCCAGGTAGTAGCCCGCAAACGCGGGATGATCCCTGTATGTGCTCACGATCGAATCGAGCAATGCCGAGCCCACCGGCGAATCCACATCGAGCGTCACGAAGCTCTCGAAGCGATCATCGAAGACGAGCCCGCGAATGCCGTTCGCGGCGTCGAGATCGAGCCTGAGGAGGTTATCCGCCGCGCGGCCCTGGTCTTCCCACGGAGGCATCGTCAGGTTGAGTCCGGCGCCGGCGAGCTCGCCGATGCGGGCAGCGTTGGTGGAGTCGGCAGGAGGGCTGACCCAGCCGAACAACGCGAACTTGGGCAGCCCGGACGCCAGCCGCACGCGGGTCGCGGCGGCGCCGCCCAGCGCCCGGATCGAAGGCGGCCGCCGGTCGTCGGGCGCGGCCAGCGCCACGCCGGTCAGCGCCATCACCGCCAGCAGCTCGAAAGCCCTCAGCGACATGGCAACACGCCGCCTCACGCGGCGCACCCGCAGGAATTGTCACGCGGGCCCGGACCGGCTTGATTCATTCCTGACAAGTCTCTAGATTCCCCCGGTGCTCGAACGATGGCGCGGCATTCTGCTGGGCGGCCCCAAGAATCTCCTCGACCCGCGCATCCACCACAACCTGGCCCTGGTCGCGTTCTTCGCGTGGGTTGGCCTCGGTTCCGACGGCCTTTCCTCGTCGTGCTACGGACCGCAGGCGGCTTTCCTCGAGCTGGGCAGCCATCGCCATCTCGCCTTCTACCTGATCGCGGCCACAGTCCTGACCGTGTTCCTGATTTCGGCCTCGTACAGCCAGATCATCGAGCTGTTCCCGAGCGGCGGCGGCGGCTACCTGGTCGCCACCAAACTGCTCGGCCCCACCCCCGGCATCGTCTCCGGCTGCGCGCTGGTCATCGACTACGTGCTCACCATCTCGACCTCGGTCGCGGCCGGATGTGACGCGATCTTCTCCGGAATGCCGCCCGAGTTGCAGGGCATGAAGCTTACCATCGAGCTGATCGTGATCACCGGATTGAGCGCGCTCAACCTGCGCGGCGTCAAGGAGTCGGTGGTAGTGCTGACCCCGATCTTCCTTGCCTTCATGCTGACCCACATCGCGCTGATCGCGGTCGGCATCTTCGCCCACACCTCGAGCTTCGCCAACATCGGGGTCGACACCATGCGCGACACGCACATGGCGATCAGCGATCTCGGCATGTTCGGCGTGCTGTTCGTGTTCCTGCGCGCCTTCTCGATGGGCGGCGGCACCTTCACCGGAATCGAGGCGGTGAGCAACAGCACCGACATCCTGCGCGAGCCGCGCGTCGTGACCGGCAAGCGCACGATGCTCTACATGGCGTGCTCGCTGGCATTCACCGCCGGCGGCATCATGCTGGCCTACGTTCTCAACGACGTGCACGCCCAGACCAACAAGACTCTCAACGCTTCTCTGTGGGAGATCCTGACCAACGGCTGGCACGTCGGCAGCCTGCGCATCGGACCGGCGTTCGTGTGGATCACCCTGCTCTCGGAAGGCGCGCTGCTGTTCGTCGCCGCGCAGACCGGCTTCGTCGCCGGGCCGCGCACGCTGGCGGCGATGGCGGTGGACCAGTGGGTGCCCAAGCGCTTCGCCCACCTTTCCGAGCAGTTGGTGACGCAGAACGGCGTGCTCTCGATGGGCCTCGCCGCTGCGCTCGTGCTGCTGTACACGCGCGGCGCGATCGAAACCCTGCTGGTCATGTACTCGATCAACGTGTTCATGACCTTCACCCTCACCCAGATGGGAATGGTGCGGCACTGGTGGAACAAGCGCGGCGAGCTTCCGCACTGGCGGCGGCGCTTCATGGTCGCCTCGCTCGGCACGCTCGTGACCGGCGGCATCCTGATCGCGACCGCCGCACTGAAGTTCCGGCACGGCGGCTGGATCACGCTGCTTGCGACCGGAGCGATGATCGGATTCTGCTTCGTGGTGCGCTCCCACTACCGGCGCGTGAAGCGCATGATGTCGTCGCTCGACGAGGTGCTCACCAACCTGCCGTTGCCTGAGCCGAAGGAGATTCCCGAGCTCGCCCCTGACGGGCCGACCGCGATCGTGCTGGTCGAATCCTACGCCGGGCTCGGCATTCACACCCTGCTCTCGATCCAGCGCATGTTCCCGCGCCACTACAAGAACTTCGTTTTCTGTTCGGTCGGCCTCGTGGACTCGGGCCAGTTCAAGGGCGTGCAGGATCTGCAGGCGCTCGAAGACAAGACTCGCGCCGATCTGGAGAAGTACGTGAACCTGGCGCAGCGCATGGGCTACTACGCGGAGTATCGCTTCACGCTCGGCACCGACCTCATCGCCGAGCTCGAGGGCATGTGCATGGACCTGATCAAGGAGTTCCGCCGGCCGGTGGTGTTCGCCGGCCAGCTCGTGTTCCAGCGTGAAAACCTGTTCACCCGCTCGCTGCACCACGAGACGGCGTTCTCGATCCAGCGCCGGCTGCAGTTCACCGGCATCCAGGTGATCATCATGCCGATCCGCGTGTGGGAGAAGCAGAGAGCCGCATAGTAGCGTCGGCATTGCCGCACGACGCCTGGGAGGCTGCGGATGTATCCGATCGATCTGAAGGGCAAGAACGCGCTGGTCATGGGCGTCGCCAACCATCGCAGCCTGTCGTGGGCGATCGCGCAGTGTCTGCATCAGGCGGGCGCGCGGCTGTGCCTGACCTACGCCGGCGAGCGCTTCAAACCCATGGTCGAAGAGCTGGCGGTGACGGCGCCCGGCACGCTCCTGCTCGAATGCGACGTGACTCGCGACGAGACCATCGACGCGGTGGCAAAGCGTCTCACCAGCGAGTGGGGCGCGATCGACGTGCTGGTGCACGGCATCGCGTTCGCGCGCAAGGAGGACCTCGAGGGAATGTTCGTCGCCACCCCGCGCGAGGGATTCCAGATGGCGCTGGACGTGAGCGCGTACTCGCTGCTCAACATCACCAACCGCATGCTCCCGCTGCTCGAGAAGAACGGCGCCTCGATCGTGACCCTCTCCTACCTCGCGGCCGAGCGCGCCGTGCCCTCCTACAACGTGATGGGCAGCGCAAAGGCGGTGCTCGAGCAGAGCGTGCGCCAGCTCGCGTACGAGCTTGGCCCCAAGAACATCCGCATCAACGCGCTCTCGGCTGGCCCTGTCAGCACGCTCGCCGCGCGCGGGATCCATGGCTTCACCGACATGCTGAAGAAGCACGCCGAGAAGGCGCCTCTCAAGCGCAACATCTCGAAGGAAGAGGTGGGGAAGGCCGGGCTGTTCCTGCTCTCCGACCTCTCGAGCGGCATTACCGGCGAGACGCTTTACGTCGACGCGGGCTATCACATCATGGGCTGGTAGAGCGCGCGAGTTGCGGCGAGTCGTCTGCCGTCGCTCGACGGCACAGGCCCGTGCCTCAGAACCTGGTCGTCAGCCTCAGCTCCGCACCCTTGAACGCAAGCACCTGGTAACACGTGCCAGCCGTGCACGCGAGCCCACCGCGGCGCTCGCCGTAGAACAGCGTAGCCTCGTGTTTCTCGGAAACCCGCGCGTGGACGGTCGCCGCGACGAAATCGCGCGGATCCACCGCACCGCCGAACTTCGCCGGGTCTTCTTCGAGCGGATCGTTGGTGTGCTCCCAGATCATCGCCACGCTCCCCCACTCCGCGCGTGCGGCTTCGGCTGAGAGGTAGCGATCGACGAATGTGGTCTTGCCGCGCATCGCACGCTGCTGCTGCACGTCGAGGCTCGTGGACCAGCGGGGCGTCACGCGCCAGGTCGCCGATCCACCCATGACGCGTCGCGCTCTGAGGCCGACGAACTCGTCCCGGCCGCGGTCGTAGAATAGCGCACCTTCGATCGTCGCTCGCGCTGGCCTCATGCGCAGTTCGAAGAATCGCTCCTCGAATCGTTTCGGCGTGATCGACCGCTTCGTGTCCGCGCGCGTGAGATTCGCGGTCGCAGTCAACCCGAGCGGCGCGGCCCACGCGCCTTCGAGCTGAAAGCCACGCTCGTCGTCAGCATTCAGCACGTGCGTGCCGCGATTCAGGAGGTGCGCCGACTGCTCGCGCACCAGCGAAGGCGGATCGTTCGTGCCGAGCCGGAAGTGCTGATAGTCCTTCCACTCGGCCGAGAAGCTGACCGTGTTCCAGATGAGATTCGCGGACGCGTACAGCGCATGCGTATCGCGCGTCGCGGTCGAGAACGATGTCCACTGAGAAGCCTTGCGACCGAGCTGCGCGTACTCGAAGTAGAGTGGCAGCGAGACCGCGTGAATGGCGAACGCATCGAGCGGATCGATGCCCGCGAATCCCGAACCCAGCTCCTGCTGCTGCGCGCCGGTGCTGGTCGAGCGCAGGTAGGCGGCGCCGACCGTGCCGCTGCCATGAAAGTCGAGCGAGGTCTGTCCGCCGGCGAGCTCTCCGGCGTAGCGGACCGAGCCCGTGCCCGGCGACGAGAGCCCGGTGTTCGCCGTGCCGGCGAGGAGCCGCGTGCTCCAGGGTCCGAGCGACGCCTCGACCAGTGCCCCGTCCACGTCGCGCGAAGGTCCGTAGCGCGAAAGCGTGCTCTGCTCGTTCAGGATGACTCCCGGCAGCTCGAACGAGCGATGGATCATTCCGCGCCCGAGCAGCGTATAGACGGTTCCGACACGCGCGCGCAGGTGGTTGTCGCTCCACTCGACGAAGCGCCGGGTGAACGTCGCGTACGCGAGCGTATTGTCGCTGCTGCGATCGGTCTCGAAGCGTCCGCCGATTCGCCCCCACGACGTGCGCACGTCCAGATCGAGGGCATCGTAGAGTGAGGTGCGATTGGGCGGATTCAGGAACGGCACGTTGCCGGCCTGTGCCTCGAGCAGGTTGGTGCCCTGGATCTGCGTCTGTGCCAGGCTCATGCTGCAGGACGCCAGAAGGAATGCGGCGCCGAACGTGAGAACTCGCAGCGTCGGCACCGACACGTGCGCCAGCACACGCGCCGTCGCGGCCCAGGCGAGGGTGGCGCGAGCGAGATCGTGAATCAACGACCGCCCGCCGAATCCGCTGCGGCCGAGTCTGCATGCACGGCGGGCGCCGCCATCGCGCCGGGATTTTGCAAGGAGTCGATCGCCGCCGAGTCTGCGCGCGCCGCAAGCAGCGTACGAACCGCGGCCTCGAGCGAGGCGATCTCGCCGGGGTGATAGCCTTCAGTCACGCGCACCATCGCACCGCTTCGATCGATGAGCACGGTGGTCGGCATGGCGCGCACCGCGAAGCGCTGCGACAGACTTCCGTCCGCATCGAGAGCGATGGGATAGGTGATGCCGAGCTTCGAGGCAAATGGCCGCACGCGCGCGAAGTTGCGAGGTCCGTCGACCGAGATGCCGATAACGGTGAGCCCCCGGGCCGAATAGGTGCGATGGAGGCGCTGCAACTCGGGAATCTCTTCGAGGCACGGCTTGCACCACGTTGCCCAGAAGTCGACCAGCACCGGACCATGCGCGCGCAGCCTGTCGAGATCGAGCATCTCGCCCGAGACACTGCGAACGTGGAAGGCTGGAGCTTCCGCAGCGCGCGAGTGTGAAGCGATCGCGACCGCCATGGCCAGCGCCGCGCACGCGACCGCCAGCACCATTCGTGCACGGATCGCGCGCCAGGGCGAGCGGGGCCGGCGCATGAGGGCGACCGATCGGCGTGCGCTCATGGCACGAGCGCGATGCGACGCAGGACCCGCATGCCGCCGCGCTGTGCGCGAATCAGGTAGATCCCCGCCGCAACTTTCGCCCCCTCGTCGGTGCGCGCGTTCCAGGTCACGCGCAGCACACCGCCGGGGATGGGCCGGTTCCAGAGCGTCGCGATGCGTCGTCCGTCGAGGCCGAAGACCTCGACGCGTGCAGCCGCCGCGTCATCTGCGGGAGCGCGGAACTCGATGGAAACGTCTCCGTGTGAAGGATTGGGCGACGCCGCAAGAGCCAGAGATCCCAGCGTTCCCGGGCCGACTCCCGCATTGCTGCTCACGAGCGAATCCACAGCGCCACGGATTTCATTCAGGTGGTAGCGATTTCCATGAGGCCACGTGAGCGCAGCGTGGTAGCGAACGATGCCTTGCTTGTTGATGACAATGAAGTTGTCGAACGGTCCATAGAGCGCGTCGAGGTTGCCGCCGGTCGAACTCGAGCCGTAGTTGAGCAGGGGGAACGTCACCCCGGTCGCGTCCTGAAAGGTCTGCAGTTTCGCCGGATTGGTGTCGGTGTAGAGATCGGCGCCGAGCACGACCACCTGGCCCGGGTTCATGCTCTGGTAATGCTGAAGGATGTCGGCTTCGACCGAAGGACCATTCTGGAGACAGAACGGGCAGCTGTACCCGAGCAGGAACAACACGACCACCTTGCCGGAATAATCCGAGAGCGACCGCGAAACGGAATTCAGATCGGTCTTGGTGAATTCGGGCGCCGTCGCTCCGTTCGGGATCAGCGCGTGCGCCGGGGTCGCAGCGACGCACGTCGCCAGCGCGATCAGAAGTCGGGAAACGACAGGTCTCATGAAAGCCACCTCCATGGAGTCGCGTGTGGGCGCGCAACGTCGCGCGATCGGCCTGAGTCTATCAGGGAGCCGTTCAGCGGATGGTTGGGTGCGGGAGATACGTCCCAGGTCCAGCGGATGTGACCCGTTTGCCCGCACTGTTGCACGCACGCCGCACCCACCCCATACGCCTGCTGAATCCGGGCGGTTCAGGCCCGGGCGAATCACGCCGAGATCGTGCGATTTCAGGGTCCAGGCTCGAGTTCGAGCGCCCCGGGAATAGCACCCTCCCTCTGGCGTAATCCATGCGAAGCCCACGCTGAGACCCGACCCGGATTCGCCAAACGGAGGAACGTCATGAACCTCACGCTACTCGTCCAGAACCTGCGCAGTGCGATCCACTGGCTGCGCGCCAGTCTTGCACTCGCATCGCTCGCGGGTCGGGAGCCCGAACGAATTCCGGTGCCCGTTCCCGTGCGTCGTCCCTCGCCCTACGCGAGAGTGATCGCCTGCACGCTCGGGCTGTCGCTGGTCGCGATCGCGCCCCAGGCGCACGCGGCTCAGTGGCGGCCGGCCTCCAACACCCATGTGCGCGGCCAGCTGGTGGACGTGCAGATGGTGGTGGACGGCAGCGCCGCACCGCTGTTTCAGCGTCGTGGCCAGTGGGACAAGAGCTACTTCGAAGCATTCACCGGTCGCAACTATTCGATTCGCCTGCACAACCTGACCAGCGAGCGGATCGGCGTGCTGATCACGGTGGACGGCCTCAATGTCGTGAACGGTGAGCGCACCGGCCTCGGCAACAACGAGTCGATGTACGTGCTCGACCCGTACGAGAGCAGCAGCATCCGCGGATGGCGGAGCTCGCTCGATGAGGTGCGCCGCTTCGTCTTCGTCGACGAGGAGCGGTCCTACGCCTCGCGCACCAATCAGGCGAATGGTGACATGGGCTGGATCCGCGTGGTCACGTTCCGGGAGAACCGGCCGATCAGCCGCTGGGGCCAGATCAAGGGAGGCTACCGCGATGGCGGCGGGAGCGACGGCGCGGTGCCCTACGACTCGAGCCCGCAGAGCGGCGAGGAGTCGCGCACTCAGGAGCGCGCACCGCGCAGCGCGGCGCCGGATGCGGCGAAAGACTACGCCTACAACCACGACGAGTCGGCGCCCGGCACGGGCTGGGGCGAGCGGAGCCGCGATCCGGTGAACCGCACCGTCTTCAACGCCAACGCCGACGCCTCGGACATGATCGTGCTGCGTTACGAGTACGAGTCTGGCCTGCGCGCGCTGGGCATCTACCCGCGCCGCGACCGGAACCGGACGTGGGAGCGCGAGCAGGGCGATCTGGGATTCGCGAAGCCGCCGCGCTGGTAGTGGCCGAGAGCGGAGCGAACGAGCGGCGGGCCCAAAAGGACCCGCCGTTTTTCGTTCATGCGTAGACGCGGAACGCGGTCGCCTTGATCGAAGCCCACACGCGCTGACCCGGCGCGAGGAACAGCGCCTCCGCCGCCTGGCGCGTCACCTCGGCGCTGAGCGGCACTCCCGCATCGAGCCGCACCCGCACCCGGCTGCCCAGCACGAGCAGGTCGCGCACGGTCGCCTCGAGCACGTTGCGCGCCGAGCCGTGCGGCGCTTCGCGCGCGAGCGTCACCTCTTCGGGGTCGAGCGCGAGGTAGACCTCGCCCTCGAGATCGTCGGCCAGAACGTGGAACTCGACCGCGCCGACCCGTGCCGCGCGCAGGCCACGGCCGGGATCGAGACGCGCATTCCAGAAGTTGAGCCCGGCGAGCCCGGCCGCGAACGGACCACGCGGCGCGGCTTCGATCTCGCTCCAGGTGCCGGTCTGCACGATGCGGCCCGCTTCCATCACCGCGACGCGCTCGCCGAACACGCGCGCATCCAGCGGATCGTGGGTCACGATCACGGTCGGTACGCGCGCCTCCTCGAGAAACGCGCGAAGCTCGTGGCGCACGGCGCCGCGCGTCGTGACATCGAGCGCGCCGAACGGCTCATCGAGCAGCAGCGCCGCGGGCTTGGAGGCGAGCGCCCGGGCCAGCGCGACGCGCTGGCGCTCGCCGCCCGAGATCTCGCGCGGCCGGCGCGCGGCGAGCGCGGCGAGCCCGAGCCGCTCCAGCCACTCCATCGCGCCGCTCCCGCCCCGCGCTCCGTAGGCGACGTTCTCGCGCACCGTCAGGTGCGGGAACAGCGCCCCATCCTGAAACATCAGCGCGATCCTGCGCCGCGACGGCGGCACGTCCACTCCGCGCGCGGTATCGCACAGAGGACGGCCGTCGAGCGTGACGATGCCGCGGTCCGGCGCGCTCAGCCCGGCGATCAGGCTGAGCAGGGTGCTCTTCCCCGCCCCGCTCGGCCCGAACAGCGCCATGCGTTCCCCGGCGTGCGCTTCGAGCGTCGCGTCGAGGGCGAAGCCGGGCAGCGCGAGGGCGGCCTCGACGCTGAGCACGTTCATGGGCCGGTCCCCCGCCACGAGCGCGCCACCAGCCGCGCCGCGGTGAGCGCCACCAGCGCCAGCAGCAGCGAGAGCGCGGACACCGCGAGCGCGGTGTCGATGTCGCTCTCCATCAGGCTCATCACCGCGAGCGCCAGCGTCTGGGTTTTCCCCGGCAGATTGCCGGCGAACATCATGGTGGCGCCGAACTCGCTGAGCGCGCGCGCCCACGCGAGCAGCGCGCCCGCAATCAGCGATGGGCGGGCGAGCGGCACGGCCACGGTCCAGAACGCGCGCCATCGCCCCGCCCCGAGCGTCCAGGCCGCCTGCTCCAGGCGCACGTCCACCGACTCGAACCCGGCGCGTGCGGCGCGCACGAAGAACGGCGCCGCGATCGTGACCTGCGCCAGCACCACCGCGGCAGTCGTGAACGGAAGGCGCACACCCGCCGGCGCGAGGAAACGCCCGAACCATCCTTCACGCCCGAACGCGAGCAGGAGCGCCAGCCCCGCGACCACCGGCGGAATCGCGATCGGAAGATCGACCAGCACGTCGAGCGCGGCGCGCCCGCGGAAGCGATAGCGGGCGAGCAGGTAGGCGACCGGCAGCCCGAGCGCGATGCACAGCAGAGTCGACACCGTGCTGGTGATCAAGGTCAGCGCGAGCGCGCGGCGCGCCGCCTCGGACCCGAGCTGGGCCAGCCAGTGCGCCGGATCGGGACGGAGCGCGAGCGCGAGAAGCGGCAGCGCGGTGAACAGCGCGAGAGGAAGCGAGGCCGCGAGAAGCGGGGCGAGACCCTCGCGGCGTCCGCGGCCGGGATCACTCACGTCAATGCCGGAAGCCGTGACGCGCGAGGATCGCGCGGCCTTCGGGGCCAAGCGCGAAGCGCACGAACGCCGCGGCCTCCGGCCCCGCGTTTCCGCGCACCGTCGCGATCCAGTAGGTGGCATCGACGTTGAGCCGATCCGGGATCTCCACGACGCGCACCCGGCCCTTCGCCCCTTCCACATCGGTCGCGTACACGATCCCGGCGTCAGCCTCGCCGAGCGCGACCTTGGCGAGCACCGCACGCACGTCGGCCTCTCGACTCACCACGTTGGCTTCGATCGCGCGGCGCAGATTCTCTCCGAGCGCGCGGTCGGCGCCGATGTTGGCCAGCACCCGGTCGGCGTAGCGACCCGCGGGAGCCGCGGAGACCGCGAGCAGCACGCGCACGCCCGGCCGACCGAGATCGGCAATCGAGCGCACCGCGCGCGTGCGGACCGGCGCCACGAGCACCATCCGGCTGCGCGCCAGCTCCTGCGGAGCATCGATGAGTTTGGCGCGTGCCAGCGCGTTCATGGGCGTCGAGTCCGCGAGCGCGATCACGTCGAACCCCGCGCCGTGCTCGAGCTGCGTGCGCAGCGTCTGGCTGCCCGCGAAGCTGAACTCGACTCTTGTCTGTCCGCTCGCGTGCCTGCCGAGCTCCTCGAACGCATCGGTGAGCGATGCCGCTCCAGCCACTGTGATCGGTCTGGCAGCGCACGCCTCGCCCGCGACGGCGGCAACGAACAGGCATGATGCCGCGAGCCACACGATGTGCCGTGCGCGGCGCGTGCGTCGATCAGGGCCGGCCTGCCTTCCGTCCGCGATCACAGCCTTCCCGCGCGCGCCGCGAGCACGAGCGCGATCTGCTCGGCGAAGCTGATTCCGCTGAGGTAGGCGCCTTCCAGTCCGGCGTCCGCCGCAAACGCGTCGCCGATCAGCGCCACGCTTCCGCCGCCGCCCGACTCGAACGCCAGCGCGTCGGTCAGGCGCTGCGCATCGGGAATACGCGCGTCGTGCCAGACATGGGTCTGTGCCCAGCGCGGCGACTCCGCGCGGGGTTCGAGGATCTCGCCCAGCTCCCACAGAAGCTCGGCCTGCCACTCGGCCGGAGGATCGGCCAGCCGCTCGCGTGAGTAGCCGGGGCGCGCGTGCAGCACCAGCACACGCTCGGCCGGATGCTCGCGCTTGCTCGAGTCGTGAACGATCACGTGCAGCATGGTGGTCTCGAGCGGGTTCCACAGGTGGAACGGCGCATCGAACGCGGCCGGGTCGTAGCCGGCCATCACGGTCAGCGTCGGGATCGGCTCGATCGCAGTCAGCGCTTCGAGCTTGGAGCGCGAGTTCGACCAGCCGCTCACCAGCGGCTCGGCGAGGCGCAGGCTCTCGCGCACGTGGCACGCCAGCACCACGAACGGAGCGGCGGCGTGCGAGCCGTCCGCGAAGCGCACCTCGACGCGATCGCCGCGATCGGCGAGCGCGGTCGCCTCGTGCCCGAGCCGCACGTCGACGGTGTGCCCGAGCCACTTCGGGAACTCGCTCACTCCGGCGCGGCGCGCCATGCGCCGGCGGCCGGGCTTGAGCGCGTCGGGATGGAACAGCAGGCGCGGCTCACGCACTTCGGTCGGCCAGCCCAATACCTTCCCCGCCGGGTCCAGCTCGTTGAGCGCTTCGCCGAACTCGCCGCTCTTCGCGTGCAGGAACGGCAGGCCGTGGTCGACCGGCTGGCCATTGATGCGCCGGGTCGCGCAGCGCCCGCCCACGCCGCGAGCGCGCTCGAAGACCACGTTCGAGATGCCGCGCGCGTTCAGCTCGCGGGCACATGAGAGGCCGGCGACGCCGGCTCCGACGATGATGACGCTGGGCTCGCTCACGGACGTCGAATATACCACCGCGATTGTGATAACAATCCCGCATGCCCCCCTGCGCCCGGCTGGCCGCGGCATGAAGACTCCCGGCGCCGCATCCGCGCCCACCGACGCCGCCAGGCGCCGCGCGATCCGGGCGTGGTGCTGGTACGACTGGGCCAACTCCGCGTTCGCCACCAGCGTCAGCGTGGCGATCCTTCCGCCGTTCTTCGCCTCGGTCGCGAAGGGCGAGGGGTTAGCCGCGAATGTCGCGACCGCGTACTGGGGCTACGCGTGCGCCGCGGGACTCCTCATCGCCGCGTTCGGTGGACCGATCCTGGGTTCGCTCGCCGATCATCTCGGAGCGCGCAAGCGCATCCTGTTCTGCTGCGTCGTGGTCGGCGCGCTCATGACCGCGGTGATCGGGCTCGTACCGTGGGCGGGATGGCGCGGGCTGCTCGCGCTGTTCGGCGTCGCGTTCATCGCGTACGCAATGGCCAACGTGCTCTACGACTCGCTGCTCCCGACGGTGACGGGACCCGAGCAAGTCCACCGCGTCTCGGCCCGTGGCTTTGCGTACGGCTATATCGGGGGCGGCATTCTGCTCGCGCTCAATCTCGCGTGGATCATGCGCCCTGCGATGTTTCACCTGGCGAGCGCGGACTTTGCGACCCGGCTCTCGTTCGTCAGCGTGGCGGTGTGGTGGCTCGGGTTCTCGATCCCGCTGTTCCGTGATGTGCCGGAGCCGCCACCGGTGCACGAGCCGATCCCCGCGAACAAGCTCATGCAGGCCGTGCTCGGCCGCATCTGGCAGACGCTGCTCAGCCTGCGGCGCCAGCCCGAGCTCTTCCGGTTCCTGATCGCATTCTGGCTCTACAGCGACGGAATCGGGACCGTGATCAAGATGTCGACGATCTACGGCAGCGAACTCGGGATCGGCACCGGCAGCCTGATCGGCGCGCTGCTGATGGTGCAGATTCTCGCGGCTCCCGCGAGCATCGTGTTCGGGCGAATCGGGCAGCGCTACGACCCGCGACTCGCGGTCGCGATAGGACTCGGCGGCTACGTCGTGATCACGATGATCGGCTACTTCCTCTCGAAGCCGTGGCACTTCTGGCTTCTCGCAGGCCTGGTCGCGATGTTCCAGGGCGGGACCCAGGCGCTGTCGCGCTCCATGTTCTCGCGCCTCGTGCCACGCCGGCAGCAGGGCGAGATGTTCGGCTTCTACTCGGTGAGCGAGAAGCTCGCCGGGGTGGTCGGCCCGATCCTGTTCGGCGTGGTGGCCCAGCTCACCGGCTCGGGAAGGCTGGCGGTGCTCACCCTGCTCCCGTTCTTCATCATCGGCGCCTGGCTGCTGATGACCGTCGATCTCGAGAAAGGCGCGGAGCGGGCAGGAAACTGAGGTCAGCGCTTCTTCTTCATCGCGCTCTTCTTCACCGCCTTCTTCTTGCCCGCCGCCTTGGGCCCGGCGATCACCGCTTCGACTTCCTTCCACTCGGCGGCACTCAGCTGAACCTCGGCGTATTTGAGGTTCTCTTCGAGCTGCTCGATGCGTGAGGCGCCGATGATCGCGCTCGAAACCTGTGGCTGGCGCAGCACCCATGCCAGTGCGACCGGAGCGGGCTTGAGGGTGCGCTTCTCGCACCAGGCTGCGAAGCGCTCGGCGGCCGCGACGTTCTCGGGCGTCAGCGCGTGCTCGGAGGTAAGGAAGTGCCCGAATTTCGTCTTGGCGCGGCTTCCCTCGGGCGTCGCGCCGGCGGCGTACTTGTTGGTGAGCACGCCCTGCGCGAGCGGCGAATATACGATCATGCCGATGCCGTTCGCCTTGCAGAACGCGGCGTGGCCCTTCTCGACGTGGCGATCGAGCAGGCTGTAGCGCGGCTGGCTCGAAACGAAGCGGGTCCAGCCACGCGCCTTCTGGATCGCGGCGGCACGGCGCGCCAGCGCCGGATCGCGATCGAAGTTGGAGAAGCCGAGGTAGCGCACCTTGCCGGCGCGCACCAGATCCTCGAACGCCTCGAGCGTCTCTTCGATCGGCGCATCATTGTCGGGCGCGTGCGCCTGATAGATGTCGACATACTCGACTCCGAGCCGCCTCAGGCTCTGATCCATCGCATCGAAGATGTGCTTGCGCGAGAGTCCGGCGCCGAGCGGCCCCTCCCACACCCGACCCATGCACTTGGTCGCAACCACCACCTGCTCACGCGGCAGAGTGCGGAGCGCCTTGCCGAGCACGGTTTCGGCAGCGCCGCGCACGTACACGTCGGCGGTGTCGAACAGGTTGACGCCGAGCTCGAAGGCGCGATGAACGATGCGGATCGCCTCGGTGTCGTCGACCGAGCCGCCGTAGGTGGTCCACGAACCGAGCGCGAGTTCCGAGACCTTGAGGCCGGAGTTGCCGAGACGGCGGTAGTTCATCGAGGGACTCCGTGTGAGATCGAAGGGGCGGCGCAGGAGTCGCGCATGATAACGGGGGCCGCGGGGGCGCACCAGCGCGCTTCCGTGACCTTTCACCCATGCGGAATCAGGGTTAAGCTGCGCACATGTCCCATCCCATGGACTCGAGCGGGGGCCGCTTCCGCCTGCGCGACCTGATTCCGTTCGGTCCAGGACGCCATCCGCGCCCGCGGCCTTTCCTCGAGATGGCCGAGGTGCTGTGGGAGAACCGCGACAACCTTCCCTACGCATGGCGCATTCTCAATCACGGGGTGTGCGACGGCTGCTCGCTCGGGCCGCGCGGGCTGCGCGACGATGTGATCGACGGCATCCACCTGTGCATGACGCGCCTGAAGCTGCTCCGCCTGAACACCATGGGGCCGGCTCCGGACGACGCGCTGCGCTCGCTCGCTCCGTTGCGCGCGCGCAGCAACGAAGAGCTGCACCGACTCGGGCGCCTTCCCTACCCGATGATCCACCGCGCCGGGAGCGACGCGCTCCATCGCCTGTCGTGGGATGAAGCGCTCGGGATCATCGGCGAGACGCTGAAAGACGTGCCCGGCGAGCGGATGGGATTCTTCGCGACCTCGCGCGGGATCGTGAACGAGACCTATTACGCGTTCACCAAGGTCGCGCGCCTGATGGGCACGAACCACGTCGACCTGTGCTCGCGGATGTGCCACGCGGCAAGCGTGGCCGGGCTCAAGGACACGCTCGGCGTGCCCGCGCCCACCTGCTCGCTCAAGGACATGATCGGCAGCGACCTCGTGGTGATCTGGGGCTCGCACCTCGCGAACAATCAGCCGGTCACCACCAAGTATCTGACCTACGCGAAGCGCCAGGGCACACGCATCCTGGTGGTGAATCCGATGCGCGAGCCCGGACTCGAGCGCTACTGGGTGCCGAGCGACATTCGCAGCGCGTTGTTCGGCACGAAACTCATGGACGACTTCTTCCAGGTGGGCGTGGGCGGAGACATCGCGTTCATGCACGGCGTGCTCAAGCACCTGATCGAGCGCGGCTGGTGCGACGATGGGTTTGTGAGCCAGCGCACCACGGGCTTCGACGAGTTGAGCGCGTACGTGGCCGCACTCGACTGGACGACGCTCGAGAAGATGGCGGGCCAGACGCGCGCCGAAATGCTGCGCTTCGCCGAATATCTCCACAATGCGAAGAGCTGCGTGTTCGTGTACAGCATGGGATTGACCCAGCACCGATTCGGCGTGGACAACGTGAAGGCGCTGGTCAATCTTGCGCTCGCGCGCGGATTCCTGGGCCGCGAGAAGTGCGGCATCATGCCGATCCGCGGACACTCTGGGGTTCAGGGCGGCGGTGAGTGCGGCGTCGATCCGGAGAAGCTGCCCGGCGGGTTCGAGGTCGCCAACGACGCCGATCGCGCTCGCTTCGAAAAGCTCTGGGGCGCGCCGATCCCGGCATGGCCGGGACACCGGACGTTGCAGATGCTCGAGGCCGCGCACCGCGGCGAGACCGACTTCTTCTACTCGCTCGGCGGCAACCTGCTCGAGACCATGCCCGACCGCGCCTACATGCAGGAAGCGCTCTCGCGGGTAAAGCTGCGCGTGCACCAGGACATCGTGCTCAACACCTCCGCCCTCCTGCCGGGCCAGATCGTCGTGCTGCTGCCCGCGCAGACGCGCTACGAGACGCCGGGCGGCGGTACCGCGACCAGCACCGAGCGCCGCATCCGCTTTACCCCAGAGATCGAAGGCCCGCGCATTCACGAGGCGCGGCCGGAGTGGCAGATCCCGGTCGAGGTCGCGCTCGCCGCGCGGCCCGAGCTGGCGCACGCGTTCGCGTGGAAGGGCACGCCCGAGATCCGCGCCGAGATGGTGAAGGCCATGCCGCTCTATGCGGGAGTCGAAACGCTGGAGAAGGAAGGGCAGTGGGTGCAGTGGGGCGGCGAGCGTCTGTTCAGCGACGGGTTCACCCGCATGAGCGGAGGGCGCGCGCGATTCACCTGTGTGACGCTGCCCGCGATCGAGATCCCGCCCGGCAAGTTCTACCTGACTACGCGGCGCGGGAAGCAGTTCAACAGCATGAGCTACGGACAGAAGGATTACCTGATGGGCGCGGGCGATCGGCGCGACGTGCTCATCAATCCTGAGGATGCGGCCGCGCTCGGGGTAAACGACGGCGCCGAAATTCTTCTGCGCTCGGACGTGGCCGAGTGGGTCGCCATCGCGCGCAAGGCGCCGATGAAGGCGCGCCACGTGCAGGCCTACTGGCCCGAGGCCAACGTGCTCATCCCGCGCCGATTCGACCCGGTCAGCGGCGAGCCGGACTACAACTGCTACGTGACCGTGGACCCGGTGGTCGAGCTCGGCGGAACGACGCCGGCGCTGGTCGCCGAGCCGCGGATCACGGGCGACCCAAGGCGCGTGGAGGCGCAACCTGCATGACGGAACGAAAGATTCCCGGGGCGGCATGGTTGGGCCAGCATCGGACCCTGGCCCTGCGAGTGTTGATCGTTCTGCTGCTCATCGTCGTCGGCGTCGAGAGCTTCCTTCTCTATCAGCAGCGCCTGGTCAATCGCGCCACCGCCACACATACCGCCAAACTGCTCACTGCATTCCTGCAGGGCGACACCGCGAAGGCCGCTTCGGCGTCGGGTGTCTCCATGCGGCTCGAGAACGTGCGGTTCAAGTGGTCGGACAAGGTCTATATCGATGCCGGCAACATGGCGGTCCGGGCAGTGCCGGTGAAGGGCACGGTGGTCGATTTCGACGATCTCGAATCTTTTCATCTCGCGCTTCAGCAGTCGGTCGTGCTGATCGGACCCGACGTCCTCGAAGGAATGATGAACGAGAGCGTCTTCAATTTCCCTGGATCCAGGGTGCGCGACCTCAAGGTGAAGCTGCTTCTGGACGACAAGGGGCAGCACGCGGTGCGTCTCTCCGGAAAGGTGAATACAGGGGTCTGGATTCCGTTTGAAATGCTCACCCACCTGTTGGTGGACTCCAGGACGAACACGCTGGTGATCGATGTCGACCACGTCAAGGCATTCGGAATCGTTCCGGCGACCAAGTTCCTCAACTGGACTCCGTTTCACCTGGACCGATTGGTCGCCATGCCGCCGAACAACAGCATGATGATCGACGGCAAGAAGATCATGGTGAAGCCATTCGCGCTGTTTCCACCGCCGCGGATCCAGGGGCAGATGACCGAGGTCACGGTGGACGACAAGAACCTCCGCCTGACCTTCGCCGGCAATCCGATCCCGGCTCCGAAGTCGTCCGCGAAGAACTACATCTACCTGAAGGGCGGCACGTCGCAATTCGGCAACTTCCGCATGTACGACACCGACGTGCTGATCGTGGATCAGGATCAGTCCGACCCGTACGTCTTTTCACTGCTGCACTACGCCGACATGATCCCGAAGAGCAATGTGGAGGTTCACGACACCCGTTCGGTCCGGATCACGATGCCGGACTTCTGAGTTCCGTCGTTCGCGCTGAAGCAGGCTTCGCAAGGAGGACGCAGCATGAAGGTCGGCATACTGGGCACCGGGGATGTCGGGCGTGCGCTTGGAGGGGGTTTCGTCACCCTCGGGCACGAAGTGAAAATGGGATCGCGAGATCCGGACAACCCGAAGGCCAGGGAATGGGCAGGCGCCGTGGGACCCGCCGCCTCGGCGGGGGCGTTCGCCGATGCCGCGGCGTTCGGCGAGATCCTCGTGCTGGCCACGCTAGGAGCCGCGAACGAGAGCGTGATCCGCGCGGCGGGCCAGAAGAACTTCTCGAACAAGGTCGTGATCGACGCGACCAATCCGCTCGATCATTCGAGCGGTACTCTCCGGCTCTTCGTGGGTCACACGGATTCGGGCGGCGAGCAGGTGCAGCGCTGGATCCCGGATGCCCACGTGGTGAAGGCGTTCAACACCGCGGGCAACGCTCACATGTTTCAGCCGCAGTTTCCGGGCGGCCCGCCCGACATGTTCATCGCCGGCAATCAGGAAGCGGCCAAGCGCGCGGTGGGCGGAATACTCAAGGACTTCGGGTGGGGCGTCGTGGACCTCGGCGGCATCGAAGCGTCGCGCGCGCTCGAGGAGATGTGCATGGCGTGGTGCTTCTACGGCTTCAAGACCGGCGGCTGGAACCACGCGTTCAAGCTGTTGCGGAAGTAACAGCCCCTACCTGTAGGGACGGATCGGCGGGTGCTCGCTGGCTCGCGGGGGCCCCCGTCGCCCCCACCCCTCCGAAAACCCCACCGCTCCTGGCCCCACTCGCCTTCGAGCACCCGCCGATCCGTCCCTCCTCGCGCGCCACTGCTCTCCCCGCCCCGCACGTAACCCCTATTTGCCGCCTTTCAGTTGCCTCGCAGGAGCACGACACGTTGGAGCTGGGTGCGCCCGTCGGTGACGCAGCGGACGAAGTAGATGCCGTCGCG
>JANMQY010000082.1:0-1502 GCA_031370785.1 Candidatus Eiseniibacteriota bacterium
TCGGCACCTATCTCGGGTTCGCGATCGTGTCGGGAATGAGCATCTTCTGGACCATGGCGCCGTTCCACAACCCGCAGCTGGTGTGGGCCATCTCGGGCCGCGGGCTGCGCACCACGCTCACGCTCACCGGCGTCTACGACCGGCTCCTCGACAACCTTGGGAGCTTCCAGATCGCCGGGGTCACCATCCCCACCGGGACGCTCGGCCTGTTCGCGCTCGGGTGCGTGCTCGTGAGCCTGTTCTTCCGCACCCGCGCTGGGCTCACGATCAGCGCCGCGCGCAGCAGCCCCCGCTTCGCGCTCGCCGCCGGCATCCTCGACGATCGCACGCGCGTGCAGGCCACCATCCTCTCCACCGTGATCGCGGCGATCGGGATCGTGGTGTTCTGCCAGTCCTACGGGTTCATCCAGCTCTACGTCGCCCCGCTCTACATGGCGTTTCCCGCGGTCGCCTGCCTGCTGATCGGCGGCGGCGCGGTCGGGCGCGCGACGCTCCTGCACGTCGTCCTCGGCACCGTGCTGTTCCAGTCCATCCTCACGGTCGCGCTGCCGGTGACCGGCCAGATCGTGCAGGGCGACATCTCCGACACCGCCCGGCTCATCATCCAGAACGGCATGATCCTCTACGCGCTCACGCGCCGGAGCGACCGCTAGCATGGCCGGCGCGCGCCTGCGCAACGCCCTCGCGCACGCGGCGGTGCCGCTGCTGTTCGTGCTGCTGTGCGTGATCGGAACCCTGGTGGCGCACATCACGCCGGGATTCCTGCTGCGCGAGCTGTTGTCGCGCTTCGCACGCAACGCCGTGCTCGTGACGGCGCTCCTGATCCCCATCCTGGCCGGGCTCGGGCTCAACTTCGGCATCGTCGTGGGGGCCATGGCGGGGCAGATCGGCGCCATCCTGGTCACCTACTGGCGCATCGGCGGAATCGGCGGATTCGGCCTGGCGTGCGTCATTGCCGCGCCGCTCGCGGTGCTGTTCGGCCTCGGCACCGGCTGGCTGTTCAACCGCTCCAAGTCGCGCGAGATGGTCACCGGCCTGGTCGCCGGGTTCTTCGCGAGCGGCCTCTATCAGCTCCTGTTCCTGTTCGCGATCGGAAGCCTGATCCCGTGGCGCGACGCCTCGATGCTGCTGCCCCAGGGCATCGGGCTGCGGAACACGATCGACCTGTGGCGCATCCAGTACGCGATCGACGATCTCATCAAGGTCCAGGTCATGCTCGATGGCTCGCCGGTGCGCGTGCCGCTCGTGACCTTCCTGCTCATCGCCGTGGTGTGCGCGTTCAACCTGTTCTTCCAGCGCACCCGCCTCGGCCAGGAGCTGCGCGCCATGGGCCAGGATCCGCACGTGGCGGCCACCGCCGGCATCAACGTCGATCGCAACCGGCTGATCGCCACCGTGCTCTCGACCGTGTTCGCGGCCTGGGGCCAGCTGTTCTTCCTGCAGAACCTGGGCACCTTCAACACCTACACCTCGCACGACCAGACCGGGTTGTTCTCGGTCGC
>JANMQY010000108.1:0-16686 GCA_031370785.1 Candidatus Eiseniibacteriota bacterium
TCGTCCTCCTTGATCTTGAACACGACCTTCATCAGGTCGGAGCCGATGTCGGCGATCTTGGTGAAGATGCCGCCCGCGATGCGCAGCGCCGAGGCGCCCAGCGACTCGCCGATCGCGAAGCCCAGGAACGAGGCGCCCGCCGCCTCGGGCGAGACGAACAGCAGGATGATCAGCATCATGATCAGCTCGACGCAGATCAGCAGCACTCCGATGCTCATCCCGGCCTGCAGCGGGATCTCGTAGACCTGGAGCGGCTTGCCCTTCAGCGAGGCGAAGGCGGTGCGGCTGTTGGCGTAGGTGTTCATGCGGATGCCGAACCACGCTACCGAGTAGGAGCCGAGGATGCCGACCACCGACCACATCAGGATCAGGGCGACCTTGGCGAAGGTCATGTGCTGCAGCACGCCGAAGTAGTAGACGATGCATGCGCCGATGAAGACCTCGAGCACCATCAGCAGCAGGCCCTGCTGGAGCAGATAGGTCTTGCACGTCTCATAGATGATGTTGGAGACGTCGAGCATGCTCTTGTGCGCCGGCATGCGCTTCACCTGGTTGAACATGACCATGCCGAACGCCATGCCGAGCACGCACACCCCGAGGCCCAGCAGCAGGAGGGTGTGGCCGCTGATCACATTCCCGAAGAGCTGATAGCTGGTGTCGATCGCCGGGATCTCCAGATCCAGTTCGCTGGCGAACGCGCGGAGAGGGAGAGCGAAGACGGCGAGCGCCGCCATCAACAGACTCCGCACGGGCAGAGAGAGACTCCGCAGGGCGAGTCCCGCGGTGCGCGACATCTTCATCGAAAAACTCCTTAGGAGGTATGAACGCACCCGGCCAGTGTTGCACCGGCGGATCCGGCCGTGGGCGCAGCATGACGAGGTGGTGAGCGGCCCGACGGACGGGAGGGATGTCCAGCGCGAGCGGCAGGGACCGGTCACGAAGGACGCAGGAATGTACCCGAGCGCCCTCGCGCCCGGCAAGCGGGATCAATCCGGGCTGCCGAAAATGCGGGGATGATCGGCCGCGGCCCCTCAGTGAACGACGGCGACCCGGGCTTCCGCGACGCGCGCGCTCTGGCTGAGGCGGAGGAAATAGAGCCCCGGCGCAAGTGTGCCGCGTTCCTCGAGCGCAACCTGATGCGCGCCCGCAGTGGGCGAATCGAAGGTGTGCTCGCGCACCCGGCGTCCGGTCACATCGAGCAGTTCGAGCCGGGCGCGGTCCGAATTCGCAAGGGTGAAGCTGACCGTGAGCGGGCCGCGCGTCGGATTTGGCCTCGCGCCGGAGATCGCAAGCGCGAGCGCGTTCGGCACATCTACCCAGGTCTCTGCGCTGGTCGCGGTCGTATTGCCCGAAGCAATGCGCAGCCGGTATCCGAAGCGCTCGCCGGCCGTGACCTCGTGGTCCTCGTAGGCAATCCGGCCGGCGGCGTCGGCGCTCACGCCGGCCAGCGTGGACCAGCCGGAGGATGAAGGGCCGCTGCGTTCGATCGAGGCGTTCGTGATGGCGATCTGTCCCAGCACCCAGACCAGCGAAACACGATCGGGCAGCGCGTTCGCGCTCACGAGCGATGCCACGACGGCGGTCGGCGCCGAGATCGGGCTGATGTTGGGGACCGAGATGATGCTGTGCGCCTGGAGACAGCCGACTGCCACGTCCACGCGGCCGTCTCCGTCGAAATCCCCGGCCGCGATCGTCGTCGCGTAATGTTCGACGGCGTAGCCGCCATAGGTCGAAACCGAGGGCATGCACTCCAGACCCTGGGCGCCGAGGCTATGAAACGCGCTGAAGCGACCGCTCTCGCTGCTCGCGACGTTCGCGATCGCGACATCGTCGAGCCCATCGCCATCGAAGTCCGCGACGGTGGCCATGATCGGATCGTTCCCGGCGCGGTATTCAGATGATGCAGACAAGGCACGACCCGCCAGTCCCGTCACGACGTTGATTTCGCCCTGCGAGTCGTTTCCACAGCGGGTGACGACGACGTCGCGTCGTCCATCGCCATTGAAGTCACCGGTCTGAATGTCGGTCGAAGGAAGGTAGTAGTTCTGCGAAGTTGGCAGGAGATTCTGCGTGAGCACCGAGGAGGTGACCGCCGGAAATCCCGTTCCGTTGCTCCACAGGACCGCGAGCGTGTCACCCGCGTAGTATGCGTCCCCGAAGGCGACGAGCAGATCCGCGCGGCCGTCGCGATCCATATCGGCTGCGCGTACCGCGCGAACAACCGAGGGAAGCGCTCGTCCGAAGTCCATCGCCCCGCCGAAGTGGCCTGCACCATCGCCCGGCACGACTCCGATGTTTCCGTTGCCGAGCGTGACGGAGAGATCGGGGAGACCGTCGCCGGTGAAATCTCCGGCCGCGAGGAACGGGCCGGAGGTGACCGTGGTCGGCGGGGCGAATCCACCCGTGCCGTTCGCGAGTCGCACCAGCGTCGTACCGTCGATTGCGATCACGACATCCTGCAGCCCGTCGTGATTGAAGTCCTCGAGTGCCGCGAATGCGCCGGTGCTGAAGCTGTCGGGATCGGCAAAGGTCCCGTTGCCGCGGTTGCGCATGATCCACACCGCGCCACTGCCAGAGGCGATGAGATCGGGCGCCGCGCCAGTGCGAATGCGTCCCGCGCCCATGGCATAGGGTCCCGACATCAGCGGCCGGCGCGCGGGGGCGACCAGTTGGGGTGCGCGAAGCCCGGGCAGCAGGAACGTGCCGCCGCCGCTGTAGGAATTCCTGCGGCCAACGACCAGATCCGGCACATGGTCCCCGGTGATGTCGGCGATCGCCAGAGCGCCCGTGTCACGCGCGCCGTCCGCGTCGCCGGCGTGCCAGAACATCGGTGCCTCGAACGTGCCGCTGCCGTCGCCCCGAAAGAAAGCGGCGCTCAGACACTTGCTGTCATAGCAGTCACCGTCGTTGTATGTGAGCACCAGGTCGAGTCGGCCATCACCGTCGAGGTCCGCCAGCCGTGCACCGCTCGCATAGGCGCCCCCCGGGGTCGGGGTCGGGCTGACGACGACAGGAGAGCCGAAAGCTCCGCCCGGTCCCGCGAGCAGGACGTCGGCCTGGTTGTAGAAATTCGAGCTGAGGACAAGGTCATCGCGACCATCGCCATTCAGATCGCCGGCGGAAATGGTCCACGGATTGAGACTCAGCGAGTAATCGCTCCGCGACCCGAGTGTCCCGCCGCCCTGATTGAGCAGGACGCTCAGTGCGCGAGGGGGGTTCGATCCATACCCGGGGATGATCTGGGCGACCGCAACGTCGAGCCGACTGTCGCCGTTGAAATCTCCAAGAACGAGCCGCCCCGAGGCACCACCCGGCACCGCATGACGCGTCGCCGTGAGAAATGCGCCGCCGCCCGCGTTGAGAAGCACGGTCAGAGTGCTGTCGCCGGCGACCGTCGCGAGATCCAATCGTCCGTCGCCATCGAGATCTCCACTCGCGACTGACCACTGGCCCCTCGGAAGAACAATTGGTTGCGCCGCCGCAAAGGTTCCGTCGCCATTGCCGTGCAGGAACGCCAGCCCCGGCGCGTCATTCATCGCGGCTGCCAGATCCAGATTCCCGTCGCCGTCGAAGTCCCCAGCGGTGACCCCCGATGGCCTGGCCGGCAGCGAATAGACAGCCGCTGGCCCGAGCCCTCCGCCGCTCGCGAGCATGACAGCGAGTCCGCCCGGATACTCGACCATCGCGACATCCGCGCGTCCGTCAGCGTTGAAATCGCCGGTCGCGATATCGGAGGGTGACTGTCCGGAGTTGAGGGCCCGCGGCGTGGCGAAATCGACGGGCTGCATAGTCTGCGCTGCGAAAGGCTGGACGGGGATAGTCATCATCATTCGCGCGGCGCGCTGCCTCGCCACGGTCTGAGAATCCGGCGCGAGCGGCACCCACGGATGCGCCGAGTCCAGCATCGGGCCGAGCGGTTGGCCGGTCTGTCGCGCGATTTCGGCGAGACGTGCGCCCAGCGGAGACAGACGCCGGATGGCATCGTAGGCGCGCGCGGGTACAGCAACGCCGAGCAGCGCTCCGACCAGGAGCGACACACGGACGATCACGTTCGGGAAGGAGCGCAAGGGTGAGGCTTGCTGCTGCGTCATGGGGGCATTCCCTTGGCGTTCCGGCCACGGCCTGTGGGGAGAGCTAGGGAAACTTCAAACGGAGCGCATCGCTGCGCACGTCGTGGGGGTCGCAAGAGTGAGGCCGGTCTTTCCTTGGACTCCTCTGCTTTCTGCGACCGGCTGCCCCGGAAAGAGTTACACGCCAATGCTCGTGCGAACTCTGAGCCGGAATCGCTCGTTCGCGCCCGTGAACTTGTAAGTATTTCCGACTCGAATTCCCCTTTCGACACCACATTATAAGAGGGGTGGCCGGACCGCGGCCTGGCCCGCCAGTCCGCCCCCAGAGGGAGCCGGAGCTGCGATCTGCGCCGCCCGTTCGAACGCCTCGGTCCGCGGCATGTTCGCGCAGCCTGCCGCTACCCTGTGATACTGAAACCCCATGGCTCCTCCGCGCGTCGTCTCGCTGATCGCTTCGAGCACGGAGATGGTGTGCGCGCTCGACTGCGGCGACTGGCTGGTCGCTCGCTCGCACGAGTGCGATTACCCCGCGTGGGTTCGCAAGCTGCCCGCCATCACCGCGCCGAAGTTTCCAACCGACGCCGCCTCGCCGGCGCTCGATCGCAGCGTGCGCGCCCTGGTCGAGCAGGGCGTCTCGGTGTACCGGGTGGATGCCGACGCGCTCGCGGCGCTCCGGCCCGACGTGATCATCACTCAGACCCAATGCGAAGTCTGCGCGGTGAGTCTCGCCGACGTCGAGAAGGCGGTGCGCGAGGTGGCGGGCCCGAAGGTTCGCATCGTGTCGCTCGAACCCAATGCGCTCGAGGACATCCTGCGCGACTATCGCCGCGTGGCCGACGCGCTTGGCGTGCCCGAGCGAGGCGTGCAGCAGATCACCCGGCTCACCGCGCGCATGAATGGCGTGGCCGCGCGTGCCACCGGCCTTCTGCCGCGCCCGCGCATCGCGTGCATCGAGTGGATGGATCCGCTCATGGCAGCGGGCAACTGGACGCCGCAGCTCATCGAACGTGCGGGCGGCATCGACCTGTTCGGCAAAGCCGGCGTGCACGCGCCGCGTCTCACCTGGGCCGAGCTGGCGGACGCCGATCCGGACATGGTGTGGGTGACGCCGTGCGGCTTCGACCTCGCGCGCATTCGGTCCGAGATGCCCGCGCTCACCTCGCATGCCGAGTGGCGCGCGCTGCGCGCGGTGCGCGAAGGCCGCGTCTTTCTCGGAGACGGCAACGCGTTCTTCAACCGTCCCGGGCCGCGCGTGGCCGAGACGCTCGAGATCCTCGCCGAGGCGCTGCATCCGGAAGCGTTCCGGTACGGACACGAGGGCACCGGCTGGGAGCGCCTCGCCCGACCGAACAACTGAGCTCGATTCTTTGCCCCGCGCTCCGGGGCTGTGTCACTCTGCGCGCCATGCCGACCTCCGAGCACTGGCAGATCCCGTTCGTGTGCGAGGTGATCGCGCGCCAGAAGCCGGCCGGGGTCCTCGACGTGGGCGCGGGCTACGGCAAGTACGGCGTGCTCGCGCGCGAGTATTCGGGCGCGACGGTGGTGGACGCGGTCGACGTCGCGCCTCCGCGCTACCCGGTCTACAACCGGGTGTTCGTCGGCGACCTGCGCCAGATCGATACGATCCTGCCCGCCGATGCCGGACCCTACGACCTCGCGCTGTTCATCGACGTGATCGAGCACCTCGAGAAGAGCGAGGCATTCACCCTGCTCGATGCGCTCACCCGCCGCGCGCAGAGGGTGCTGATCACGACCCCGCTCGGCTTTCGCCGACAGGAGATTCCCGGGCTGCCGTACGAGAAGCACCGTTCGGGCTGGTACCCGTGGGATTTTTCCGGACGCTATGTGCTTCACACCTGGCAGGTGTTCCCGGGTCACTTCACGCGCCACCTTCGCCTGCCGCGCCTGTGGCAGCTGCTGGCAGTGGTGAGCCGAAAGGCGGCTTGATCGAACCGGCTTCTGCGAATCGGGCCATCCACTTCCGGGCGGAGTGCGGCTCGGTTCGCCGCCGGACTTGCGAATTGCAGGTTGGTCAAGCAACCGGGGCCGCGCTAGTCTCGGCTTCGGCCCGGTCCCGCCTTTGCATGGATTCCCAGAGGGCCGGACCCACAACCGAACGGAAGCCATGACCGAATCCTCGAAATCCGCTCCGCACGTCTCCGAACTCGAAGCCCGCGCGGTCGCCGAAGCCTCTCGCGAGACCACGTGGGAGGCGCCGTCATTCGTGCGCGAGCTGTTCCTCGGCAAGCTCCGCCTCGAGCTGATCCATCCGCATCCCGAACCCGACCCGGACGAGCAGCGCCGCGGGCGCGAATTCACCGAGAAGCTCGAACGCTTCCTGCGCGACGAGGTCGACGCGGAGCAGATCGAGCGCGACGCGAAGATCCCGGACAGCGTCATCCGGCGCCTGCGCGAGCTGGGCGCGTTCGGCATCAAGATCCCGCGCGAGTACGGCGGGCTCGGGCTGTCGCAGTACACCTATGGCCATGCGATGGCGCTGATCGGCACCAAGAACGGGGCCCTGGTCGCATTGCTCTCGGCGCATCAGAGCATCGGTGTGCCCCAGCCGCTCAAGCTGTTCGGAACCGAGGAGCAGAAGAAGAAGTATCTGCCGCGCCTCGCGAAGGGCGCGATCAGCGCGTTCGCCCTGACCGAGAGCGACGTGGGCTCGGATCCGGCCCGCATGGCGGTGACCGCGACGCCCACGCCTGATGGCGGTTCGTACGAGATCAACGGCGACAAGCTGTGGTGCACGAACGGCGCGATCGCCGAGCTGCTGGTGGTGATGGCGCGCACGCCGGGCCGGGGCGGCAAGCCGGGTCCGATCAGCGCGTTCATCGTCGAGACCTCGACGCCGGGCGTCGAGGTGGTGCAGCGCTGCGAATTCATGGGCATCCGCGGAATCGAGAACGCGCTGCTGCGCTTCCACCGCGTGCGCGTGCCGAAGGAAAACCTGCTGTGGGGCGAGGGCAAGGGGCTCAAGCTCGCACTGGTCACGCTCAACACCGGACGGCTCACGCTGCCCGCGACCTGCGCCGCGGCGGGGAAGTGGTGCGTTCAGGTGGCGCGCCAGTTCGCGGCCGAGCGCGTGCAGTGGGGCCGGCCGGTCGGGCAGCACGAAGCGGTCGCGCAGATGATCTCGGATATGGCCGCGCGCACGTACGCGATGGACGCGGTCGCCGACCTGGGCGCGTTGCTCGGGGACGCGGGCAAGAGCGACATCCGGCTCGAGGCAGCGATCGCCAAGCTGTGGAACAGCGATGTGGCGTGGGAGATCTGCGATGCGACGCTGCAGGTGCGCGGCGGGCGCGGCTACGAAACCGCGCGCTCGCTCGCGGCTCGTGGCGAGGCGCCGATCCCGGTCGAACAGCTGCTGCGCGATCTGCGCATCAACCGCATCTTCGAGGGCACCAATCAGGTGATGCGCCTGTTCATCGCGCGCGAGGCGCTGGACGTGCATCTGCGCGCGGCGGGCGACGTGGTCATGCCCGGTGTGCCGCTCGGCAAGCGTCTCAGGGGAATGGTGCGCGCGGGCCTTTTCTACGCGCAGTGGTACCCGACGCGCTGGCTCGGGTGGGGGCGCTGGCCGCAGTACGCCGGGTTCGGGCGGTTGGCCAGGCACGTGCGCTACGTCGAGCGCACTTCGCGTCGCCTCGCGCGCCAGCAGTTCCACCTGATGGTGCTCAATGGCCCGGCGCTCGAGAAGAAGCAGGCGCTTCTGTTCCGCTGCGTGGACGTGGGCGCCGAGCTGTTCGCGATGATCGCGACCTGCGTGCGAGCGCATCGCGATGTGAAGCGCAATCCGGCCGACCGCACGCCGCTCGAGCTGGCCGATCTGTTCTGCCGCCTGTCGCGGCGCAAGGTCGAGCAACTGTTCGCGGGTCTCCAGTCGAACGATGATCCCGAGGCGTACCGCGTGGCGCGGCGCGTTCTGGACGGGAAGTACTCCTGGCTCGAGACCGGGATCATCCCGCCGCAGGAGGCGGCACAGCCGGCCGCCGACTCCGGCCACGAGGCCGCCGCCGGGCGCTAGCGCACGAAATCCTGGGCTTTGAAGCGGCGCGTCTGAAGCGGCTTTCCCGCCGGATCGGCTGGTTGGCCGGGCTGCTACCTGGCGCTCGCCTTACAGCAAACCCCGCATTGCCCGCGAGCCCCCGCTAGGGCAGAATGTCCCGCCAAAGCCCGCCAGGGAGGCGGGCATTTCGCTCGAGGCGCAGCCCTGGCGCCGGGGCGGGGTGTGTCGTGGGCCCAAAGCAGCGCCGGCCGCGGCCGTCGCAGGTCGATCCTCCACCAGGAAGGTGCCGCCAGACTCGCGTGGCCTCATCCATTTCCGATAGACGACAACGCCAGATCCTCGCGCTCCTGCTCGGGGCTTTCGCCGTGCTTTCCCTGGCCAGCGTCGCGACGTTCGAAATCCCGCTGACCGGCCTCGCGCCGTGGTCGGGGAAGAACGCGTGCGGCCCGGTCGGCGCCGCGCTTGCCTTCGGTCTGGTGTGGACGTTCGGGCGCGTCGCGGCGTTCGGCGTGCCGCTGCTGGCGGCGACATGGTCGGGGAAGCTGGTTCGCGAGCGACCCGCCGGGCCGCTCGTGCTCAGCTCGCTGATCGGCGCGCTGCTGCTGTTCGAGATCTGCACGCTGCTCGGACTCGCCGGCGCGGAGCGCTGGCTGTGGACCGGGAGCTGGGGCTTCGCTGCCGCGCTTGCGATGCAATCGGCGCTCGGTGGCGTGGGCTCCTGGATCGTGGCCGGCGCGCTGTTCGGCGTGACCGCACTCGCGGCGAGCGAGCTGGGATTCCACTGGATCGGCCGCCTCGCGCACGGAACCGTCGTGCGCCCGCTGTCCGCGATCGGCGAGATGTTCGCCCGATTGAGCGCAGGCGAGGCCGAGGCGTCGAGGAAGCCAAGGATTCAGCGGGCGAGATCCGCGCGACTGAATGGCGACGACTCGGTGGCAAAGAATGCGCAGGCGCCTCCGAAGGTCGAGATCGAGGCGGACGGTCAGACCCGCCTGCCGCTTCCCGGCCTCAAGATCGAGCCCAGAGCGAAGCCGAAAGCCGCGAAGGCAGCGGCCGGCTCAGGGTCGGTGCCGACCGAAGCGTTCCCCTCGCTCAGTCTGCTCGCAATGCCGACCCAGCCTGAGGACCTGATCACCGCCGCCGACCTGACCGCAGAGGCGAACCTGCTCACCGCCAAGCTCGCCGACTTCGGCATCGAGGGACGGGTCACCGAGATCCATCCCGGACCGGTCGTGACCACGTTCGAGTTTGCTCCGGCCGCCGGTGTCAAGGTCAACCAGATCGTCTCGCGCGAGGACGACCTTGCGCTCGCGCTGCGCGCCCAGCGCATCCGGATCCTCGCGCCCATCCCGGGCAAGGGCGCGGTCGGGGTCGAGATTCCGAACCGGCGCCGGCGTACGGTGTATCTTCGGGAGGTCCTCAGCTCGACCCAGTACGAGACCAGCGACGCGGCGCTCAAGGTGCCGCTCGGCGTCGACGTCGTGGGCCAGCCATTCGTCGCGGATCTGACGAAGATGCCTCACGTGCTGGTGGCCGGCGCCACGGGCTCGGGAAAGAGCGTGTGCCTCAATGCCATCATCACCGGCCTGCTGTTTCAGCACGGCCCCGACACCCTGCGCATGGTGATGGTGGATCCCAAGATGCTCGAGCTTTCTGCATACAACGGCATTCCGCACCTGGTCATGCCGGTGGTGACCGAGGCCAAGCGCGCCAGTCGTGCGCTGCGCTGGGCGGTCTCCGAGATGGAGAAGCGCTACAAGCTCATGGCGACGTGCGGCGCGAGGAACATCGCGGCCTACAACGAAAAGGTGGCGGCCGGACTGGTGCCGACCGTGCCGGTTGCGGGCGGGGGCGAGCCGCCGGCGCCCGAGCGTCTCTCGTACGTGGTGGTGATGATCGATGAGCTCGCCGATCTCATGCTGACCGCGCCCGCCGAGATCGAGGAGCCGATCGCAAGGCTCGCTCAGATGGCGCGCGCGGTCGGCATCCATCTGGTGCTTGCGACCCAGCGGCCCTCGGTCGACGTGATCACCGGCGTGATCAAGGCGAACTTTCCGTCGCGGATCGCCTTCCAGGTGGCGAGCAAGACCGACTCGCGCACCGTGCTCGACATGAACGGCGCCGAGAATCTCCTCGGTCACGGCGACATGCTGTTCACGCCGGCCGGCAAGCCCGAGCCGTATCGCGTGCACGGCGCCTACATCAGCGAGGAGGAGACCGCGCGGGTGGTGGACTTCTGGCGCGCCAAGGCCAATCCCGCCGAACCGATCCCGCTCGCGACCGACGTCAGCCAGATGGACCGCGAGGAGGAGGCGGAGACCGCGGGAGGCGACTTCGACGACGATCTGATCCGCGAGGCCGCGCGCCTGGTCGTCAACCATCAGCAGGGCTCGACCTCGCTGCTCCAGCGCCGGCTCAAGGTCGGCTACTCGCGCGCGGGCCGGCTCATGGATCAGCTCGAGCAGCTCGGCGTGGTCGGACCGTTCCAGGGCAGCAAGGCGCGCGACGTGCTCGTGGATGAGCGCTGGCTCAACGAGCGGGGGTACGAGTGAGCCGCGCTTCCCGGCCCACCGCCGGCCCGCGTCCGCCTGCCGGTGCCGGTCGCGCCGCGAAGCGACATGCCGGCGACGCCCGTCCCCGGCCCGCTTCGGCCGCGACTCGTCAGGCGCGCATGCCGACGCTGGCCTTCGTCACCCTCGGTTGCCCCAAGAACACGGTGGATTCAGAGAACATGCTCGGCCTGATGGTCCAGGCGGGCTTTCGCACCGTCTCCGACGTTGGAGAGGCCGACATCGCGGTGGTGAACACCTGCGCGTTTCTGCAGAGCGCGGTGCGTGAATCGAAGGAGACCATCGCGCGCGTCGCCGAGTGCAAGCGCACCGGGCAGCTTCGCGGCCTGATCGTGGCCGGCTGCCTGGCGCAGCGCGCCGGGGACTCGCTGCTCGATGAATTCCCCGGGGTCGACGCAGTGCTCGGCACCGGCCAGTGGAAGGAAGTGGTGAGCGCGGCCCGCCACATCCTCGCCGGGTCCGAAGAGCGCGTGGTCCGCACCGAGTTTCCGGGCGGCGCCCTCGACTCGCTCACCCCGCGCGCGCTGTCCACGCCACGCCACCTCGCCTATCTCAAGATCTCGGAGGGCTGCGATCACCGCTGCACGTTCTGCATCATTCCGCACCTGCGCGGCGACCAGAAGAGCCGTTCGATCGAGGACCTGGTGCGCGAGGCGGAACATCTGGTGAAGCAGGGCGTGCGCGAGCTCAACCTGATCGGGCAGGACACCACCGGCTACGGCACCGACCTGCCGGGCAAGCCGACCCTCGCGGATCTGCTCGAAGCGCTCGATGCGGTCGCGGGCCTGACCTGGATCCGCGTCCAGTACACGTACCCGCGCCTGTGGGACGACCGCCTGATCGAGACCTGGGCGCGCGCGAAGCGCGTGGTGCCTTACGTCGACATGCCGCTCCAGCACATCGCGCAGGACATGCTGCGCACCATGGCGCGGGCGATGACCGAGACCGACACCCGCGCGCTGGTCCGGCGCATCAAGCGGGGCATTCCGGGAGTTGCGTTCCGCACCAACTTCATCGTCGGCTTCCCCGGCGAGACCGAAGAGCACTTCGAAGCGCTGATGCGCTACGTCGAGGAGGAGCCGTTCGACAACCTGGTGGTGTTCGCGTACGAGCGCGAGCCCGAGACCCCCTCGTTCGCCATGACCCCGCGGGTCGCGCTGACCGAGCGGCGCACCCGGCGCGCGCGGCTGCTCGCGCTCCAGCAGCGCCTTTCCCGTGAGCGTCTCGCACGAAGGATCGGCGAGCGAGTGACGGTCATGATCGACGGTCCGACCGGAAGTCCGCGTGACAAGCGCGGCGGCTCCGGGCAGTATGCCGCCCGCACCGCGGGCTCCGCGTTCGAGGTCGACGGTGGCGTGGTGGTCGAGGGCCGGGATCTGGTCCCCGGATCCCTTGTGGAGGTTCGCGTCACCGGCAGTGCGGCCTACGATCTGTTCGCACGCGTGGAGCCCCGCGATCCGCGTCTCAACATCCTGAAAGGAACTCACTGATGCGTCTGTGGCTCACGCTCACGGCGCTGGCGCTCTTGTGTCTCGCCTCCAGCGCCGAAGCGAAGAAGTTCCGCTATGCCAGCGGCCCGCGGCCCGCGGCCGACACGCTCGGCTGGGTCGCGGAGGGAAATCTCGAGCCGGTGGTCGGTTCGCGCCGGACGCGCGTGCCGCTCACCAATCTGCAGATCACGAGCCTGGTGGCCGACACCGCGTTCTCTCGCGCGCTGCGCTCGGCGCCGCTCGACAGCGGCCTGACCGTCGTCGTGGCGCCGGCCGAGAGCCACCCGCTCAATTTCGTGGTCGAGCACGCCATCCTGCGCGACCTGTCGCGCCGCGGTGTGCGCGCAACCGTGCGACGCTCGATCATTCCTGACGACAGCCTGCGCACCATGGGCGCGGCCGGAGAGCCGATCCTCGAATACCAGCTCGCCACCGCGCGCGTCACCTACCTTCGCCTGGTCGGCTACCTGCCGGGCCGGGTCAAGGTCGAGCGGCAGGCACTGGTCGAAGGCGGACTGACGCTGCGCGAGCCGGCGACCACATCGGTGCGCTGGGTCGCGGATGCCGGCTTCAATCTGGTGGATCGTTTTCCGCGCGCGCAGGCCTCGTTCGTCGAGGACGAAAGGTTCTCCGAGCTCAAGGGCAGGTTGCCGGACCGGAACGCCGAGAAGGTGTTCGAGCCGGTGATCGTGGTCGCCGTGGTCGGCGGGCTGGTCGCCCTGTTCTTCCAGAATCGCCCGTGACGGAACCGCGCCCGAAGTTCCGAAAGCCAGGCCTGCGTCTCGCGCCTGTTCTGCTCGCGCTGGCGGTACTCGCATCGCTCGCCGGATGCGGCGCGGGTGTCATGCCGCCGGTGCATTCCGAGACCGAGCGGCTCCAGCTCGCCCGGCAGATGGCCGCCAGGCGCAACTACTCCGACGCGGTCGAGTTGCTCAAGACCTTCATCGCCAACAACGCGGGAAGCGCCGAAGTCGACCACGCGATCTACCTGCTGGGCGAGTGCTACGCGAACCAGAAGGAGTGGTCCTCGGCCGCGCTCGAATTCGAGCGCCTGACCCGCGACTACCCGGAGAGCGATTCGGCGGGCTCGGCAGCGTTCCAGCTCGGAGCCGCGTACTTCGGCCAGTCGCGTCCTCCCGACTTTGAGCAGGAAAACACCCTGCGTGCGCTGGGGCAGTGGGAGAACTACCTGCGCGACTACCCCGGGCACTGGCTGAACCCCGAGGCTCAACACCGCATCCAGCTCGCGCGCATGCGGCTCGCCGCCAAGCTGGTGCATGCGGGCGATCTGTACGTGAAGCTGCGCCTGCTCGAGCCGGCGCGCGTCTACTACCGGCGCGTCGAGAACGAGTACGGCGATACGCCGCAGGTCGGCGATGCGTGGGTCGGCTTCGCGATGTGCGATGCGCTCGAGAAGAAGAAGGACGCCGCGATCGAGCGGCTGAAGCAGGTCGAGAGCCGCTTTGCCGGCCGGCCGATCGCCGTCCGCGCCGCACGCGAGCGGGCTCGACTGCAGAAGACGTAGAGGGCCGCGCATGCGCCGCATCGGCCTGTTCGGCGGCACCTTCGATCCGCCGCACATCGGACACCTCGCGCTCGCCGAGTGGGCACGATCGCATCTCTCGCTCGAGCGCGTCGTCTTCATGCCCGCCGGCACGCCGCCGCACAAGCTGCGCCGCGTCCTGACGCCGGTGCGTCACCGTCTGGCCATGACCCGGCTCGCGGTGCGCGGGAATCGCGCCTTCACGGTCTCGACGCTCGAGGCGCGCCGCTCCGGCCCCTCGTTCACGGTGGACACGCTGGCCGCGCTCGCGCGCCTTCATCCCGGATCCCGTCTGTACCTGCTCATGGGCGCCGACAGCCTCGATGAGTTTTCGACCTGGCACGAACCGAAGCGCATCCTGAAGCTGGCCACGCTCGCCGTGGCGGCGCGCCCCGGCGCGCGCGCGCCGGGCCGGACGCGTTTGCCCGGCAAGGTGGTCTGGCTCGACAATCCGCGTCTGGAGATTTCCTCGAGCGTCCTGCGCGCCGAGCTGCGCGCGGGCCGGCCGGTGCGCTACCTCCTCGCCGATTCCGTGGAGCGTTACGCTAGGCGGCACCGGCTGTATCGGAGGGGGGCGTGAACTATCAGCCACGTGAGTTCTGGAACGACCGGCTGAGCCGCGATTTCGATCTGCGCGGCACCGGCGAAACCGGGATGTCGCTCGAATACAACCGGGCATGCTACGAGTTGCGGCGCGAGGTGCTGACCCGCGCGCTGGCCGCGGCTCGGGTCGATCCCGCCGCGCGACGCGTGCTCGACGCGGGCTGTGGCACCGGCTTCTTCACCGCGTACTATCTCGAGCGCGGCGCGCAGGTGACCGGGCTCGACATCGCGCCCGCTTCGATCGAGCGTCTGCGTGAGCGCCATCCCGAAGCGCGCTTCGTCCTCTCGGACGTGAGCGAGGCCGAGCTCGACGAACAATATGACCTGGTGAACGCGATGGACGTGCTCTGCCACATCACCGACGAGAGGCGCTGGCAGAGCGCGGTCACGAATCTCGCGCGCGCGGTCGCGCCCGGCGGCACCCTGCTCCTGACCGACACCTTTTCCGAGCTGCGCGCTCAGGCCTCGCACAACCGCATGCGCCCGCTCTCGGCCTACACTCCGCTGCTGCGTGCTGAGGGCGTCCTTCCGCTCTCGCTTCATCCGACTCACGTCCTGCTCAACCGCGAGCTCGGGCCCGCGCGCTTCCTCAACCGGGTCCCCGGGATGCTGCTCGCGGCCGATCGCGCGCTGCTCGCCTTCGGCTTCGGCATGGATCCGGCGGTGAGCAAGCTGCTGGTCGCGAAGCGCGGGCGCTGAGGACCGGCCGTGGCGCGACTGTTCGTGCTCGACGCGATGGGGCTCGCCTATCGCGCGTACTACGCGTTCATCGCGCGCCCGCTCGTCAATTCGCGTGGCGAGAACACCTCGGCGCTGTTCGGCTTCGCCAGCACCGCGCTCAAGATCCGGCGCGAGGAGAAGCCCGACTACTGGGTGCTGGCGTGGGACGGGCCCGGCCCCACGTTCCGCCACGAGCGCTTTCCCGATTACAAGGCGCAGCGCAAGCCGATGCCCCAGGATCTGGTGGCTCAGATCGGGCCGCTCGAGGATCTGGCGCAGGCGCTGGGACTGCCGGTGATCGAGATACCCGGCGTCGAGGCGGACGACGTGATGGCGACGCTCGCGGCGCGTGGTCGCGCCGCTGGTCACGAGGTCGTGCTGGTGACCGGCGACAAGGACATGCTGCAGGTGGTCGGCGACGGGGTGAAGGTGCTCACGCCGCGAAGCCGCGACGAGTACGAGTGGATCGACGCCGATGCGGTGCGCGCGAAGTGGGGAGTCGGCCCCGAAAACATCCGGGACATTCTCGCGTTGATGGGGGACACGAGCGACAACATCCCCGGCGTACCCGGAGTGGGCGAGAAGACCGCGGTCGAGCTGCTGAAACAGTTCGGCTCGCTCGAAGCGCTGTACCGGCGGCTCGACGAAGTGAAGAAGCCGGCGCTGAGGGCGAAGCTCGAGTCGAATCGCGAGCTGGCATTCCTGTCGCGCGACCTGGCCACCGTGCGTCCCGATCTCGACCTGCCCCATACCTGGGAGGATCTGCGCTGCGCGCCGATCCGCCGCGATGCGCTGATGGCGTTCGCGAAGCGCTTCGAGATTCGCCGGCTCGAACAGGTGGCCGAAGCGCAGGGACTGATCGACGCCGACGCCGGCGCACTCGCGCCGGCGCGCAGCGCCGAGCGCCGCGGCACCGCCGCCGAGATGCCGGCCGAGGGAGTGAAGCTCGCGGGAGAGGCGCCTCGCGCCGCGGCCATGACGGGCACGGCGACGGGCACGCCCGCGCCGGTCGCCCCGACGCGTGTGGAATCCGCTCCGGTCGAGGCCGTGCCCAGGCCCTCGATGAGCATGCCATCACGCGAGGCGCTGGTGACTGCGGCGCGCGGGAACACGCGTTCCGTCGATCAGGGCACGCTCGACCTGTGGGCGAACGCCGGTGAGCCGGCGCTCACGGATGCGCCGGTGGGTTCGGGCGCGACATCCGAGGCCGCGCTGCACGCGGTGCGCGCCCGCTCGGTGCACGGGCTCGCGATCCTGCCCACCCTCGGCGGTGAAGACCCGCGGCGCTCTCCTCTGATCGGCATCGCGCTTGCGGCGCGCGACGGCACGGCGTGCTACGTGCCGCTCGCGCACGAGGGCGGAGGCAATCTCGCGCTCGAGCGCGCCCGCGAGTGGCTCGGGCCGGCGCTCGCCGACCCGACCGTCCCCAAGACCGGCTGGGATCTGAAGAGCGCCGCGCACGCGCTGGCCGCGGCCGGAATGCCGCTCGAGGGTCTGGCCTTCGACGTGCGCATCGGCTCGTTCCTGTGCGACCCGGAGCGCGACCACGCGCTCGAGGCGCTGGCGCGCGATCTGCTCGGCGAGGCGTTGCCGTCGCTCGAGGCTCCGCCACTGCGCGGCCGGCTGCGGCCGGGCTTCGCTTCGCTCTCGGCGGGCGCGGCCGGGGAAGCCGCTG
>JANMQY010000138.1:0-5287 GCA_031370785.1 Candidatus Eiseniibacteriota bacterium
GCAGATGATGGGGCGACAGCGCCGGATGGCGGAGCGGCGGCCGCGGGGCACGCCGGATCAGCGCCCGCGCCCGACGCCGCTCCGCCGCCTGCGGCCGGAGCCGGATCGTGGGGTCCGTTCCGGCTGATCGAGCGGCTCAGCCGGGGCAGCTTCGGCGAGGTCTATCGCGCGTTCGATCCCGAGCTGCAGCGCGAGGTCGCGATCAAGCTGCGTCGCCCGACCGGCCCTGACGACACGCACGCGCGGCGCTGGATCGAAGAGGCGCGGCGCCTGGCGCGTATCCGCCATCCGCACGTGCTCACGGTCTACGGCGTCGGCTTTCACGATGGTCGCGCTGGGATCTGGACCGAGCTGCTGCCGGGCTCGACGCTCGAGCAGCGCCTCGCGGCGCACGGACAGCTCGGAGCGCGCGAGGCCGCGCTGATCGGAATCGATCTGTGCGCCGCGCTGGCCGCCGTGCACGCGGCCGGGCTGGTGCACGGCGATGTGACCACGGCGAACGTCATGCGCGAAGGCGGGCCAACCCATGACGTCGAATCCTCCGATCCGGGACGCATCGTGCTGGTCGACTTCGGCTCGGTGACGGAGCTGACGCGGGCGGGCTCGAGTGCTGGCGCGCCGGTCGTCGTCACTCCGGTCGCCGCGGCGCCCGAAGTGCTGCGCGGGGAATCCCCGTCGCGCGCCTCCGATCTCTACGCCCTCGGCGTGCTGCTCTACCGCCTGGTCACCGGGCGCTTTCCCATCGACGCGACCCACATGGAGGGACTGCTCGACCGCGTCGCGCGCGGCGAACGAATCCCGCTGCGCACCGCGCGGCCCGACCTGCCCGCTCCGTTCGTCGCGGTGGTCGAGCGCGCGATGGCCGATTCGCCCGGCGACCGCTATGCCGATGCCGGCGAGATGGAGCGCGCGCTCGCCACCACGCTCGGCGGCTCGGGGAATGTCGCTGCGACTCGTGGATCGTTGACCACTCGCTCTGGAGCGAGTAGTCCGTCGCGCCGGGGGCTGCGCCCGCTGCACTGGTACATGGCGGCCGCCGTCGCCGTGGTGGCGCTGGTCATTGCATTCATGCGCGTCCAGGACATGCGCCGCGCCGCCACACCCGATCGCGCGCTCACCACCGATCGCGTCCCGGCGCGAGCGCTGCCGCAACTGCCGCCCGGCTCGGATGCGGGCGCGCGCGAAGGCGGCGCCGGCAGCCCGGTGACGGAAGCGGGCGTGGCGCCGGCCTCCTTCACCGGAGTCCAGGCGTCGTTCTTCCGCGCGGGATCGAGCCAGCCGCTCGAAGACGGCAGCGCGGTCAAACCCGGCGACCTCATGCACCTCGAGATCGAAACGCCCGAAGCCGCTCACGTCTATGTGCTCGATGAGGACGAGCAGGGCCGGGTCTATGTCCTGTTCCCGGTCGCGGGCGTGGACCTGCGCAATCCGCTGCCCGCGCACACGCGGATTCGCCTGCCGGGCCGCCTCGAGGGAAAGCGCTTCGACTGGCAGGTGACTTCGGCCGGAGGCGAGGAGCATCTGCTGGCGCTCGTCTCGCGCCGGCCGCTGCCCGAAGTGGACCAGCAGGTCGCGGGCATGGAGCAGGCGGCGCGCGGCCGCGAGGTGGCGTACGCAGAGATGCCGCTCGCCGCGCTCGAAACGCCGCGCGGGATCGGCGGAATGGCCGAGAGCGAGCCCACGCCGGGCAGATCGAGCCGGCTCGCTACGCTGGCGAAGCGGCTCGCGGGACAGCATCCGCGCGACGTGTGGATGCGCACGCTGTGGCTGCGCAATCCATGATCCTCGCCGCGGCTGTTGCACTCGCGATCGCCGTGCATCCCTCGCCCGTCGATTCGATCCGCGCGCTCGTCGCTGCACATCGCTACGCAGAAGCCGAGAGCACCGCACTCGCCACGCTGGTTCGGCGCCCCGATGGGCGCGCGCCCACGACCGCCGACTCCGCCGATCTGATCGATGCGCTGGTCAATGGGCGCTGGTGGAGCGGCCGCGAATCCACGCCCGGAACGCTCGATCTTGCCGCCCGGGCGCTGGCGATCCGGACGCCGGGCCAAGCCAGCGCGCCGCTGCGCTACGCCACCACGCTCGAGAACTACGCCAACCTGATCTCGCAGCAGGGCAAGAACGCGGAAGCGCGCGCCGACTACGAGCGCGTGCTGGCGCTGCGGTGCGGCCGCATGCCGCCCGATGCGGTCGAGATCGGCAGCGTGCTCCATGCGCTCGGTCGCATGGATTACGCCGCGGCGAAATACGTCGACGCGCGGCGAAACTTCGAAGCGGCGCTCGCGATCCGGATGAAGAAGCTTGGGCCGCGCTCGGTCGAGGTCGGCCGGTCGCTGAACGCGCTCGGGAGCACGCTGATGGTGCTGGACGATCTCCCCGCCGCCGACAGCGTGTTCACCCGGGTCCTCGCGCTCCGCGAGCAGACGCTTCCGCCGAATCATCCGGACATCGCCTGGAGCCTCAACAATCTCTCGCTGGCGCGCGCCGCCGAGGGGAATTTCGCGAGCGCGCAGGAGCTGGGCGAGCGCGCGCTCACGATCGCCGAGCGCGCCGCCGAGCCCGATCAGAAGCAGGTTGCCTTTGCGCTCCAGCGCCTCGGCTACGCGCGTCGCAGCATGGGCGACTACTCGGGCGCGCGCCCGCTGTTTCAGCGCTCGCGCGAGATCTTCGAGGGCATCGGCCCAGAGGTCGACAACAACTACACCCAGGCGGCGCGCGTCGAGGCCGACAACCTCGACAATCTCGGGGCGTTCGACGAGGCCGAGCCGTTGGTTCGCCGCGCGCTCGAGGTCGATCAGAAGCGCGGCTCGCCCGGCAGCTCCCGCGGTCCGCTGCTGACCTCGCTCGGCTCCGCGCTCGATGGCATGGGCCGGATCGAGGAAGCCCGCCCGATCTACGAGGAAGTCGTTCGCTACGACGAGCAGCACAACGGCCAAGTGTCGCGCACCACGTCGGTGAGCGTCGGCAACCTCGGCGCCAACAGTTACGATCGCGGAGACTACGTCGCGGCCGAGTCGCTGTTCGCGCGCGCGGTGCGCATCGACGAGCAGGTGCTGGGCGCGCGGCACCTCCATCTCGGCATCTCACTCGGCGGCCTGGGGCGGGCGAAACTGGCGCTCGGCGATGCGGCCGGGGCGCGCGCGCTGTTCGATCGCGCGCTCGAAATCCGCGAGCGCGTGCTGGGGCCAGCGCATCCGCAGGTGGCCGAGATCCTCCACGATCGTGCGGTCGCGCGCGCGCGCCTCGGCGATCGCGCCGGGGCGCTCGATGACGCGCTGCGCGCCGAGAGCATCGGGCGCGATCACTTCCATCTGATGGCGCAATCGCTCTCGGAGCGCGAGGCGCTGCGCTTCGAAGCCGTGCGCGCCTCGGGACTCGATCTTGCGGTAAGCCTGGCGTCGGATTCCGTGGGGCTGCCCCCTCCGCTCAGGTCCACCGTGTGGGACGCTTTGATTCGTTCGCGCGGGCTGGTGCTCGACGAGATGGCCGAGCGCCATCGTGCGCTCCACCTCGACGATTCCGAAGGCCGGCGACGGCTCGACGCGGTGACCACCGCGCGCCGCAACCTGATCGGGTTGCTCCTGCGCGGGCCCGGAGACCAGCCGCCCGAGCCGTATCTCGCGCTGCTGAAGGAGCGCCGCGCCGAGGTCGACGCGTCGGAGCGCGAGCTGGGGTGGCGACTCGAGGCGGACGCGGCTGGACGCTCCCGCGTCACTGCAGGATTCGATTCAATCGCCGCCGCGCTGCCGGCCGGCACCCCGCTGGTCGCGTACGTCCGGATTCCTCCCTCCCACTATTCGGTCAGCGCGCTCGAGCATCGCGGGTTCTACGCCGCGTTCGTGCTGCGCGCCGGCGAGCGCGTCCCCGAAGTGGTTCGGCTCGGAGAGGCGGCTTCGGTCGAGGCCGCGATCGCACGCTGGTCACACGAAACCGCGCAGCCGCTGGCCGGCGCACGTAACGCTCAGCGCGCCTCGGAAGCCCGCTGCCGAGAGGCCGGCGATGCCGTGCGCCGCGCGGTCTGGGATCCGGTGGCGCGAGTGCTCGGAGCGTCGCGCAGCGTGCTGATCGTTCCTGACGGACCGCTCCAGCTCGCGAACTTCGCCGCGCTGCCCAATGGCGTGGGCGGCTATCTCGTCGAGACCGGGCCGTTGATGAGCTTCCTGACCGTGGAGCGCGATCTGGTGCGCGAGCAGCCCTCGACGCCGAGCCGCGGGCTGCTTGCGCTCGGCGGCGCGCGCTTCGATGCCGCGCTCGGTGGCGCACCGCTGGCCTTTGCATCGAGCGCAGTCGCCTCGACCGGGGCCGCGTCCGCAACCGGAGAACCCGCGGAGCGCGGCCTGCGATCCGCGCGGCCCGGCTGTCTCGAGTTCCAGCAGATCCGGTTCGCGCCACTCCCCGCTTCGCGCATCGAGGCCGACGAGATCGCAGAGCTGTGGCGCACGACCCATGCCGGGGATGAGAACACGCGAACCGATGTCGAGGAGTTGATCGATTCGCTCGCCACCAGGACCGCGCTCCTGAGTCTCGCGCCCGGGAGTAGCGTGCTGCACCTCGCGACCCATGGATTCTTCATCGACCCGCGCTGTGCGCGCACGGGCGAAGGTCGAGGGATCGGTGGCATGGCGGAGGCCCCGTCCGAGCGCTCCGTACCGCGTCCCGCCGTGGCGGGCGCGCCCAATGCGCCGGTCGAAAGCCCGCTCCTGCTCTCGGGGCTCGCACTCGCCGGCGCAAATCAGCGCGAGCGCGTGGGGCCGGGCGGAGACGACGGCATTCTCACCGCCGAAGAGATCTCGCTGCTCAATCTCTCCGCGTGCGACTGGGCGGTGCTCTCGGGCTGCGACACCGGACTCGGCACGCTCGCGAACGGCGAAGGCGTCTTCGGCCTGCGGCGCGCGTTCCGCATTGCCGGCGCCCGCAGCGTGATCATGAGCCTGTGGACCGTCGGCGATCAGTCGGCCCGTGACTGGATGTCGGCGCTCTATCGCCACCGTCTGATCGAACACGCCTCGACGCCCGAGGCGGTGCGCGCCGCGAGCCTCGACCTGCTGCGCCAGCGCCGCACCGCCGGACTCACGACACATCCGCACACCTGGGCAGCGTTCATCGCGGCGGGCGATGGGCGATGAAGGAGTGTTGCTCGCTTCCACCAAACACAACGGCCCGCCCCTTTCCAGGGCGGGCCGTGTGCTCGGGCACCGATGTCAGTGCGTGGGCTCGATGCGAATGGTGCCCGATTCCGGTGCGTCGGCTTCGACACTGGCGGTCATGCGCAGTCGCGCGGGAT
>JANMQY010000081.1:0-8796 GCA_031370785.1 Candidatus Eiseniibacteriota bacterium
CAGATCGTTCAGGTCCGAGGTCGCGAACCGGCCGCCTTCGAGCGGCACCAGCGGACGCAGGTCCGGCGGCAGCACCGGGATGGTCTCGAGGATCATCCACTCCGGCCGGTTGCCGCTGTGGCGGAACGCCTCGACGATGCGAAGGCGCTTGAGCTGCTCCTTCTTGCGCTGGATCGAGGTCTCCATCTTGGCCTGCGCGCGCAGGTCGGTGGAAAGCTCCTCGAGATCCAGCTCGCCGAGCAGGTCACGGATCGCCTCGGCGCCCATCTTGGCCTTGAGGCCGGAATCGGGCTGCTCGTCCATCACCTCGTTGTACTGGTCCTCGGTGATGATCTCGCGCTTCTTGAATCCGGTGTTGCCCGGATCGATCACCACGTACGACTCGTAGTACAGGATGCGCTCCAGGTCGCGGATACTCATGTCGAGCAGGTGCCCGATGCGCGACGGCACGCCCTTGAAGAACCAGATGTGCGAGACCGGCACCGCCAGCTCGATGTGACCGAGCCGCTCGCGCCGCACCTTGGCCTGGGTGACCTCGACGCCGCATCGGTCGCAGATCACGCCGCGATAGCGAATGCGCTTGTACTTGCCGCAGTTGCACTCCCAGTCCTTGACCGGGCCGAAGATCTTCTCGCAGAACAGGCCGTCCTTCTCGGGCTTGAAGGAGCGGTAGTTGATGGTCTCGGGCTTGGTGACCTCGCCGTGCGACCATCCGCGGATCACGTCCGGCGACGCCAGCCGGATCCGGATCGAGTTGAATGCCGCACGCCGCCGCGTGTCGCGGTCGTCGAGGCGGCTCAGGCCCATCTTGCCTGCGGTCAGGTTGAGCGGCGACTGCAGCTCCGTTTCCTGAATCATTCTCTATCTCCTTGGCGGGTGCCGCCGGAACCCTCGCCCCTTCCGGTGCGATCGCTCCCGGCAGCCCCTGTTAGGGATGCCCGCTCAGACTTCCTCGAACTGCACTTCCAGGCAGAGGCTCTGGAGCTCCTTCACGAGAACGTTGAACGACTCCGGCACGCCGGGCTCGGGCGGATTCTCGCCCTTCACGATCGCCTCGTAGATGCGCGACCGGCCGGCGACGTCGTCGCTCTTGACCGTGAGCAGCTCCTGCAGGGTGTAGGCGGCTCCGTAGGCTTCGAGAGCCCACACTTCCATCTCGCCGAATCGCTGACCGCCGAACTGCGCCTTGCCGCCCAGCGGCTGCTGGGTGACCAGCGAGTACGGACCGGTCGAGCGCGCGTGGATCTTGTCATCCACCAGATGCGAGAGCTTCAGCATGTAGATGTAGCCCACGCACACGCGCTGATCGAACACATCGCCGGTGCGCCCATCCGACAGCACCATCTTGCCGTCCTCGGGCAGCCCCGCCGCACGCAGCTCGGACTTGATCTCGTTCACCGTGGCGCCCGCGAACACCGGGGTCGCGCAGTTGTAGCCCAGCGCATGCGCCGCCCAGCCGAGGTGCGTCTCCAGCACCTGGCCAATGTTCATTCGCGACGGAACGCCGAGCGGATTCAGCACGATCTCGATCGGAGTGCCGTCCGGCAGATACGGCAGGTCCTCCTCCGCCAGGATCTTCGCGACCACGCCCTTGTTGCCGTGGCGGCCGGCCATCTTGTCGCCGACCGAGAGCTTGCGCTTCTTCGCGATGTACACCTTGACCAGCTTGACCACGCCGGGCGGCAGTTCGTCGCCGCGCGTGACCTTTTCGATCTCCTTCTCGAGCTCCTTCTCGCAGCGCGTGAAGGCGGACTGCGCGCCCTCCATCGCCGCCCAGAAGCGCTCGTTGACCTTCGGATCCTCGGTCACCGGAGTGCCCCATGCGACATCGTCCAGATCGATGCTCTCGAGGAAGTCCTTCGAGACCTTGCGACCCTTGCGCGCCAGGGCTTCGCTGCTCGAGGCGCTGCGCAGGACGTTGATGAGCTGCTCGTCGAGAATCTCCGAGACGCTCGAGAGGCGGACCTCGGCGATGCGCTCGCGCTCCTTCTTGCTCTCGCGGCGCAGCTTCTCGATCTTTTTCTTCTCCTGCTGCTTGGTGCCCTCGTCCTTCTCGCGGCGCGAGAACACCTTGATGTCGATGACGATTCCGTCCATGCCCGGAGGCGCCTTGAGCGACGCATCCCGGACGTCGCCGGCCTTGTCGCCGAAGATCGCCTTGAGCAGGCGCTCCTCGGGGCTCAGCTCCTGCTCGCCCTTGGGCGTCACCTTGCCGACCAGGATGTCGCCCTGGCGGACGCGGGCGCCGATGCGGATCACGCCTTCTTCATCGAGGTTCTTGACCGCGTCCTCCGAGACGTTCGGGATCTCGCGGGTGATCTCCTCGACGCCGCGCTTGGTGTCGCGCACCTGCAGCTCGAACTCCTCGATGTGGATCGAGGTGAACACGTCCTCCTTGATGAGCTTTTCTCCCACCAGGATGGCGTCCTCGAAGTTGTAGCCGCCCCACGGCATGAAGGCGCACAGCACGTTGCGGCCGAGCGCCAGCTCCCCGTCGCGGGTGGCAGGGCCGTCGGCGATGACCTGCCCCTTCTTGACCTTCTGCCCTTCGACGACGACCGGACGCTGATTGAGGCAGGTGTCCTGATTCGAGCGGCGGAACTTGGTGAGCCGGTAGATGTCGAGGTTGGGCTGGTCGCTGTAGTCGACCGGCACCTCGTCCGGATCACGCTCGTAACGGACCGAGATCATCTCGCCCGAGACGAACTCGATCACTCCCGAGCGGCGCGACAGCACCAGCGCGCCCGAATCCTCGGCGACCTTGTCCTCGAGCCCGGTCCCGACCAGCGGCGCCTCGGTGACCAGCAGCGGCACCGCCTGGCGCTGCATGTTGGAGCCCATCAGCGCGCGGTTCGCGTCGTCGTGCTCGAGGAACGGAATGAGCGCGGCGGCCGGCGAGACCAGCTGGATCGGGGAAACGTCCATGTAGTCGACACGCGTGCCTTCGACGATCGGATATTCGCCTCTGCACCGCACCGTGAGTGAGCGCTCGGTCAGCTCGCCCGACTTCTTGTCGAACGCGGTGTTGGCCGGCGCGATGAACGAACGGTCCTCGATGTCGGCCGCAAGGAACTCCGGCTTCTTGCGATCGACGATTCCGTCCTGCACCCGGAAGTACGGCGTCTCGAGGAATCCGAACTCGTTCACCTTGGCGTAGGTCGAGAGCGACGAGATCAGTCCGATGTTCGGACCTTCCGGGGTCTCGATCGGGCACACCCGTCCGTAGTGCGTGTAGTGCACGTCACGCACTTCGAATCCGGCGCGATCGCGGGTCAGTCCGCCCGGTCCGAGCGCGGACAGACGGCGCTTGTTGGTGAGCTCGGCCAGCGGATTGGTCTGGTCCATGAACTGCGACAGCTGCGAGCTTCCGAAGAAGCTCTGAATCACCGCCGAGATGGTGCGTGAGTTCACGAGGTCGGTCGGCGTGATCTGATCCTGGTCCTGCAGCGACATACGCTCGCGGATGATGCGGGCCATGCGCGCCAGTCCGATGTTGAACTGGTTCGCGAGCAGCTCGCCCACCGAGCGCACCCGGCGATTGCCGAGATGGTCGATGTCGTCCGTGATCGCAGGCTCCGGCCCGCGGTTGGTGATGACGTCGCCGCTGCTGCGCAGCAGCAGCAGATACTTGATGATGACGATGAAGTCCTCGCGGCACAGCGTCGAGTGGTTCAGGTCGGGAATGCCCAGCCCGAGCCGCTTGCGCACTTCGCGCCCCGGCAGCAGGTAGTCGTGCGGCAGCTTCTGGTTGAGCTTGTAGCGCCCGACTCGCGCCAGGTCGTAGCGCTTCGGGTTGAAGAACAGCTTGTTGAGGATCTCGCGGGCCGAGTCGGCGCGCGGCGGCTCGCCGGGACGCAACAGGTTGTAGATGCGGTGCAGCGCCTCTTCCTGCGAGTGGGTCGGATCCTTGCGCAGCGTGTTGCGCACCACGTCCGCCTCGTCCTGGCGCGGAATGATGAACACGTCGAGCGTATCGAGGCCGGCCTTCTTGATGACCTCGACCTTCTCGGCGGTGATCTCGTCGTTGGCCTCGAGCAGGATCTCGCCGGTGGACTCGTCCACGATGTCCTGACCGCACACCCGACCCAGCGCGTTCTCGGCCTTCTTGCCCTTCACCTCGAGGGTTTCCTTCTCGTAGAACAGCTCGAGGATCTCGCGATCGCCGACGAAGCCGAGCGCGCGCAGCAGCACCGTGACCGGAAGCTTGCGCTTGCGGTCGATGTGCACGTGCATCACGTCGTTCACGTCGAGGCTGAACTCCACCCACGAGCCGCGGTACGGAATGATGCGCGCCGAGAACAGCAGCTTGCCGTTCGGATGGGTCAGCTCGTCGAAGAACACCCCGGGTGAGCGGTGGTGCTGCGAAACGATCACGCGCTCCGCGCCATTGATGATGAACGTGCCGCTGTCGGTGATGAGCGGCAGCTCGCCGAGATACACCTCCTGCTCGATCACGTCCTTGTCGCGCTTGACGCCGTCCACCTCTTCGCGGGTGATGAGGCGCAGTCGTGCCTTGAGCGGCGCCGAGAAGGTCAGGTCGCGCTCCACGCACTCGGTCATCGTGTACTTGGGCTCGCCGATGTCGTACGAGACGTATTCCAGCGCGAACAGCTCCCGCGGGTCGCTGATCGGGAACACCCCGGTGAACACCTCCTGCAGGCCCTCGTTGCGACGGCGCTGCGGGTCGGTCTCCATCTGGAGGAAATCGCGGAAGCTCTTGAGCTGGACCTCGAGCAGATTCGGGATCTGCAGATTCCACTCGCGGTCGATCTTCGAGAAGCTCTTCCGTTCCTTACGGCGTGCTGTCTTCAAGGCCTTCCCGCCTTTCTGATGGGGAAGTGAGAAACCCCGACACCGAACCCCCGCCTACGCGGGACGCCCATGGGCGTCCGGCCGCAGCCGGGTGGATCGGGTTGGGTTCTGTGCAAAGGAGGTGCCCGGCGACTACTTGATCTCGACCGTCGCGCCCTGCTCCTCGAGCTTGGCCTTCATCTCCGCGGACTCGGCCTTGGTGACCTTTTCCTTCACGACCTTCGGCGCGCCGTCCACCAGGTCCTTGGCCTCCTTGAGGCCCAGACCGGTCAGCTCGCGGACCACCTTGATGACCTGGATCTTCTTGTCACCGGCGCCCGTGAGCACGACGTCGAACTCGGTCTTCTCTTCGACTGCCACCGCCGCGCCGCCCCCGCCCATCGGCATCGCCATCATCGGGGCCGCAGCGGTCACACCGAATTTGTCTTCGTACTTCTTCTTCAGCTCGGACAGCTCGAGCACGGTCATGTTGCCAATCAGGTCGAGCACCTGGTCGATCGAGGTAGGCATGGTCTGCTTTCTCCTTCTGACGTGACGTGTGGCGTTGCGTTGAAAAAGGTCACCGGGAAACGCCCCGGAGGATCTGCGTTCAGGACTTGCTCTTCTCCTGCTCCAGCACCTGGGCCATGACCGCGGGCAGGCGCAGCGTGGCATCGATCACCGCCAGGAACTCCGTCATCGGCGCGATGAAGGTGCTCAGCAGCTGCGACAGCAGCACCTCGCGACTCGGCAGCTTGGCCAGGATCGCGATCGCCTTGTCGTCGAACAGCCGCCCGTCGAGCACCGCCGCCTTGATGCGCGGCTTCTCGTGCTCCCTGGCGAAGTCGGTCAGGATCTTCGCCGGCGTCATTTCGTTCACCGCGCTGTAGATCAGACCGGTCGGACCGACCAGGTACTCGTCGAGTGCGGTGATGCCCTGCGCGTTGAACGCGCGCTTGAGCAGCGTGTTCTTCACCACATGGACATTCACCTTCTGCGCGCGGCACTGCTTGCGCAGCAGCGACACCTTCTCGACCGTCATTCCGCTCAGGTCGGCGAGATAGATGCCGCGCACGCCCTGAATCCGCTTGGAGGTGTCCTCCAGAATCTGAACCTTCTCGGGAGTCGGCATCGATCCTCCTAGTGGGCCAGTTCGGCGCTGATCGCGATGGCGTCGAGCGTCACGCTCGGCCCCATGGTCGCGCTCATCGTCAGTGTCTTGATGAAATGGCCCTTCGCACCCGAGGGCTTCGCGCGCAGCAGCTCGCGCAGGAACGTGCGGGCGTTGTCGAGCAGCTTGTCCTCGCTGAACGAGGCCTTGCCGACCGGCGCATGAACGTTCGCACCCTTGTCGACCCGGAACTCGATCTTGCCCGCCTTGAGCTCTTTCACCGCCTTGGTCACGTCGAACGTAACCGTGCCGCTCTTGGGATTCGGCATCAGGCCACGCGGCCCGAGCACCCGCCCCAGCTTGCCGACCTCGCCCATCATGTCGGGCGTGGCCACGATCGCGTCCACCTCGAGCCAGCCATCGAGCAGCTTCTTGACGTACTCGTCGGAGCCGACGTAGTCGGCGCCGGCGGCAGTCGCTTCCTTTTCCTTCTCGCCCTTGCACAGCACCAGAACCCGCAGGCTCTTGCCGGTGCCGTGAGGCAGGACCACGGTGCCGCGGACCAGCTGGTCCGAATGGCGCGGGTCCACGCCGAGGTGCGAGGAAACGACGATGGTCTCGTCGAACTTCGCGCGGGCGGTCTGTTTCACGAGCTTGACCGCCGCGGCCAGATCCTTCACCTGGCCGGCGCCCCTCGTGATCTCGGACGCGGCGCGATAACGCTTGCCGTGCTTCATGAATCCTCCCGTGGTGCCGGCGTGGCGGTCGGCGCCGCCACTCCCACGAATTCTGAACGACGTGCACCTCTCGGCGGGCGGATCCCCTTCAGGGAATCCACTGCGCCGCGCGCCGCTCCCATCCAATGGAGTGTGCGCGGGACGCGTGCGGCACGAGGCCACGCGCCCCTGAACTTCGAGGATCTAGTTGCCGTCCTCTTCGACGGCTTCCAGCTCGGCCTCGGTGGCGTAGCCTTCACGCGCCACCCAGTCCAGAGTCTCGAAGAAGTCGTTGATCTTCGCGTCCGGGGACTTCGCGACCTTCTCGCGCACGATCTCGACGATCTCGCGCGGGGTTTTCCCCTTCAGCAGCAGCTCCGCATCTTCCTTGCTCAAGCGGACCATCCGGTTCCTTCCCTTCCTATTCGGCGATATCAATGCCCATGCTGCGGGCGGTGCCCATCACCATGCGCTCGGCCGCCTCGACCGATGCGGAATTGAGATCGGGCGCCTTGAGCTCGGCGATCTCGCGCACCTGCGCTCGAGTCACGGTCCCGACCTTGGTGCGGTTCGGAACGCCCGAGCCCTTCGCCAGCCCGGCCGAGCGCTTGAGCAAAATCGCCGCGGGCGGAGTCTTGGTGATGAAGGTGAACGAGCGATCGTTGTACACAGTGATCACGACCGGAATGACCAGACCCGTCTGGGCCTGAGTCCGGGCGTTGAACTGCTTGCAGAATTCCATGATGTTGATGCCGTGCTGCCCGAGCGCGGGGCCGACCGGCGGCGCCGGCGTTGCGTTTCCGGCATTGCACTGCAGCTTGACGACGGCCTGAATCGGCTTGGCCATTTCTCCTCCTGGCCTTCGAGCTTCGAAGGCCCGTACTCCCAGGATTCTCGCGGCCGGTCGATCTAGACCGGCTGCACCTGCAGGAAGTCGAGCTCGACCGGCGTGGCACGTCCGAAGATGCTGACCATGACCTTGACCTTGCCGCGCTCGTTGTTCACTTCGTCCACCACTCCGGTAAAGGCGCTGAACGGCCCGTCCACCACGCGCACGTGGTCGCCGACCCGGAACGAAACCGTCGGCGTGGGCTTCGACTTCGTGGCCTCCATCTGTCCGAGGATGCGCCGAACCTCGTTCTCCTTGAGGGCGATCGCACTCTGACCCGAACCGATGAAGCGCGTCACTCCGGGCACGTTCTGCACCAGGTGACGCGTGTCGTTGTTCAACTCCATCTCGATCATGACGTACGAAGGAAAGGTCTTGCGCTTCGACGTCTTGCGCTTTCCGTCCTTCATCTCGACGAATTCCTCGGTGGCCACCAGGATCTGGCCGAAGTGTTCTTCCAGGCCGGCCGAGTGAATCGCCTTCTCGAGATTCGTCTTCACCTTGTTCTCATGACCCGAGTACGTGTGGATCACGTACCACTTCATGCCCATGTGCGTTCCCGTCTCCCTGTGCGCAGGCCGCGAAGCCGGCGCGCGTGGCGTGGCCTAACGGAACAGCAGCCCTACCGCCAGCGCCAGAACTTGATCCACGACCCCGATGAACACCGCGACCAGCAGCACGGTCACGATCACGACGATGGTGGAATCCCGCAGCTCCTGGCGCGTAGGCCAGCTGACCTTGGTGGACTCCACCCGCACGTCTTTTATGAACTCGCGGACCTGGCTCGCCCAGGACATCGCACTCACCTCGTTTGCTGGACCCACTCCATCGAACACCGCTCTCCCGATCCGGGAGAATGGCAGGCCTGGAGGGATTTGAACCCCCGACTCCCGGTTTTGGAGACCGGTGCTCTAGCCAGGCTGAGCTACAGGCCTGCGCCCATTCGACGATCGGGCGACGCGCCTTGATCGGCTTGGTCGCCTAACGTGTCTCCTTGTGCGCCGTGTGCTTGCGGCAGGAGGAGCAGAACTTCTTGAACTCCACCCGATCCGGATGCAGGCGTTTGTTCTTGGTCGTGATGTAGTTGCGCTTCTTGCAGTCGTTGCAGGCCAGCGTCACGTGGTCGCGCATGAGTCGAGCTCCCGCCGCCTAGGCGATGATGTCGGAGACGACGCCGGCGCCGACGGTGCGTCCGCCTTCGCGGATCGCGAAGCGCAGCCCCGACTCCATGGCGATCGGGGTGATCAGCTCCACCTCGACGTCCACGTTGTCCCCGGGCATCACCATCT
>JANMQY010000033.1:0-14400 GCA_031370785.1 Candidatus Eiseniibacteriota bacterium
GAGCGCCTCGAACCTGGAGCGGCACTCCTCGCATGCGCCGAGATGCGCCTTGACCCGCGAGAGGTCGGCGCCCGACAGCGCTCCGTCGAGACGTGCGCTCAGCTGGCTGTCACTCAGGTGCTTCACGATGATTCCCCGGTCCTCGCCCTGAGGCGTGTTCTGAGATCGGCGCGGGCGCGCGACAGGCGCGACATCACCGTCCCGGCGGGCACGCCCAGCGTGCGCGCGATGTCCTCGTACGTCAGTCCTTCCACCACCCGCAACACCAGGATCGCGCGATGCTCATCGCTGAGCCCGGCGAATGCCTCGGCCAGATGGCGCTGGCCTTCTCGTTCCGCGACTTCTTCGGCCGGATCGCCGCCGCTGCTCCACTGCCGTCCGGCCTCGAGCAGCGGCTCGAGCGGAGTCTCGGGCCGGCGCCGCCGGTGGCGATAGAGCGAATACGCCAGGTTGACCGCAATGCGCGACAGCCAGGGATAGAGCGGCTCTCCCACCCGGAAGCGGCCGATCGCCTTGAACGCGCGCACGAACGTCTCCTGCGCCAGGTCGTCAGCGTCGCTCGTGTTCCGGGTCATGCCGTAGGCCACCCGAAAGACGGCGCGCTGGTAATGGCGCACGATCCGGCCGAAGGCCTCGGCGTCGCCGTGCTGCGAGGCGAGCACCAGGGCGGCCTCTTCGCCCGGCTCCATCCACGGGTTACGCTTCCCGGCGGCTTCCATTCCCGGCCATGGCTACCCTCGTATGGGGGCTGCTGTCAAGAAGTGGAACGGTTGTCATCCCTTGAGCGCTGCCTGGGCGGCATCCCGTTCGGAGCGAACCGCTTCGAGCGCAGCCATGGGATCCGGGGCTTCGGACACCGCACGACCCAGCACCAGCAAGGCCGCCCCCTCCCGGACCGCCTCGGACACAGTGGCGACCCGGGCCTGGTCCTGCCGGGCGCCTCCGGCCGGGCGAATTCCGGGTGTCACCGCGAAAAACGGGGCGCGCCGGACGGCCCTGACCCCGGCCAGATCGGCCGCGGAGCATACGATGCCGAGCGCGCCGGCGCGCTCGCTCATCTCGAGGAGCCGGGCGATGGTCGCATGCAGATCGAACGGGCTCGCGAAGCCGGGCGGCAGATCGGCGGGATCGAGGCTGGTGAGCAGCGTGACCGCGACGATCCTGGTCGGCGCACCGACTCTGGCGATGGCGCGCGCGGCCGCTTCGATCATCGGTGCGCCGCCGAGCGCGTGCACGGTCAGCAGGTCGGCGCCGAGCCGCGCGGCCTCGGTCGCAGCGCCCGCCACCGTGTTCGGGATGTCGTGCAGCTTGAGGTCCAAGAACACGCGCCGCCCGCGCGCGCGAAGTCTACGCACCACCTCGGGGCCCGCCGCGGTGAAGAGCTGGAGGCCCACCTTCGCGTACTCCGGGCCCTCGCCGAGAGTGCGGTCGAGCGCGAGCGCCTGATCGAGGCCCTCGACATCGAACGCGATCGCGATTTCGCTCAACGTCGCGCTCCCGCGCGCCGCGCCCGGGCAGGCAGCGCGCGTCGGGCCTGGGCAGGCAGCGCGCGCCGCCTGGGGCCGGGCGCTTCGGCTTCCAGCGCGTCGCGCAGGCAGCCCTGCCATTCGCCGAGGCTCTTCACTCCACGCGCACCGAGCAGCGCCTGGATCTCTTCGAGCACGAGGCTCGCGGCGCGCGGCCGGATGAACGACACGGTGCCGACCTGCACCGCGGCCGCGCCCACCGCGAGGAATTCGAGCGCATCGCGCCCGTTGAAGATGCCGCCCGAGCCGATCACGGGGATGCCGACCGCGCGCGCCGCTTCGTGACAGCGCGCGAGTGCGAGCGGCTTGATCGCGGGCCCGGAGAGCCCGCCGGTCGCGCGTCCGAGGTGCGATCCGGCGTGATCGAGGTCGACCGCCATGCCGACGAAGGTGTTGACCGCGGTCAACGCATCGGCTCCGCCCTGCTCGCAGGCGACCGCGAGGTCCGCGATCGAGGTGACGTCGGGCGAGAGCTTGGCGATCAACGCGCCGCGGGTGAGCGGACGAAGCGTACGCAGCGTGCGTTCGAGCCGACGCGGCGTCGCCCAGAATCGCGCGCCGCCCCGCGCCACATTCGGGCACGAGAAATTGATCTCGAAGCCACCGACTCCGCGCTCGCCTCCCAGCGCTTCGAGCAGGCGGATCAGCTCGCCCGGCGTCTCGCCGCCGATCGAGGCCACGATGGTCGCGCCCAGCGCGCGCAGCTTCGGCAGCTTCTCGGATCGGAACTTCGCGAGCCCGACGTTCTCGAGCCCGATCGAGTTGAGCATCCCGGCCGCGGTCTCGGCGATCCGCTGCGGCGGATTGCCGGCGCGCGGCTCCAAGGTCACGGTCTTGGTGATCACCGCGCCGAGCGCGGCCACGTCCAGCACGTGCGCGTACTCATCGCCATAGCCGAACGTGCCCGAGGCGGTAAGGACCGGGTTCCTGAGCACGAGCGGACCGAGTCGCACTCCGAGATCGACGACCGCCGCGCGGCTCATTCCACGCGCGCCCAGTCGAGGTCGTGCGCCTCGAACACCGGGCCCTCGGTGCAGCACATCGCGAACTCGTGATTGCCGTAGAGCGATGGAGTCCGGTCGCTGCGGAACGCGGCGCGCGCGGAGCTGCTTCGGGGCAGCGGGCAGCCGCGACACACGCCGGTGCCGCACGCCATCACCGATTCCATCGCGAGATACGCGGGGACCCTGCGCGCGAGCGCCCACTCGGCCACCGCGCGGAGCATCGCGTGCGGCCCGCACGCGTGCAGCACCGGCGTTCCGTCCAGCCGGGGCGCGAGGCCCTCGAGCAACGCGAGCACGTTGCCCTTGAATCCCGCGCTGCCATCGTCGGTCGCCAGATGCAGCCGCCCGCCCACGCGAGTCAGGGTCGAGCGCGCCTCGGCCAGCGCGACCAGGTGTGCGCGGTCGCGCGCGCCGAACAGGAATTCGCAGCGCAGCGCAGCGCGACGGCGAGCCCCTCCGGCCAGAGCGTCGGCCGCAAACAGCAACGGAGCCACACCGCGCCCGCCGGCGATCAGCACCGGCACCCAGGGTTGATCGAGCGGGAAACCGCGCCCGAGTGGCCCGAGCACGTCCACCGCATCGCCCGTTTCCAGCGCGGCGAGAAGGCGCGTCCCGGCGCCGACCGGCGCGTAGACGAATTCGATCGAGAGCGCCCTGCCCAGCCGGCGCACGCCGGCCACGCTCATCGGACGCGGCAGCAGCACCGCGGAGGGATCGGCGAGCAGCAACTGGACGAACTGGCCGGGCGTGGGCTCCACGAAGCCGGCGGGCATCGCGAGCTCGAGCCAGCGGTGCCCGGCGCCGACATCGCGGTGGCCGGCAACGCGCGCGGTCATCTGGCTCCACGCGGGTTGCGGCGCGATCACGGTGCCGCGATCGGTCTTGAAGCTCGGCCGGGCCGCCGGGCGACGCGCTCCGCTGGCCGAGGCGAGGCTCATGGCTTGGTCATGCTGCTGTCGCGCGCCCGAGCGCTGGTGTCGGGCGCAAAGCGCGAGCTGTCCCGCATGGCGCGCTCGCGTTCGCGCCGCAGGCTGTCGGTCAGGGCGGTCATGGCGCGGCGCACGCTGTCCGGGGATATACCGCTCATGATCATGCGCTCGCGCATGTCGATCGCCGCCTGGCGTCTGACCTCGGCCTCGGCAGCGATTCCGCCCGGCCTGGGCGCGCCCAGGCGGAGCATCGAGTCCGCGACCCCCGGCGATGTCCCGAGCCTGGGCACGGTCAGAGGCGGCGCGGTCAGGTGCACCGAGTCGGCGACCGAGGTGTCGCGCTTCACGACCGGCATCCGGATCAGATCGGCCGGCACCGAGATCCCTTCGGCCTCCAGGTAGTCGCGCGCGGCGAGCTGGGCTTCAGTCGCCGGGTATTCGCGCACCACCTTCCAGAACAGCGAGTCGGCTTCGGCCTTGCGCGAGAGCTTGCGGCTCAGCACCCACGCCTTCGCGTTGTACGCCTTGCCGGCGTACGGCGTGCCGGACCATGTACTCGCGAGCCGGGTGTACTCCTCGAGCGCGCGCTCGGGCTTGTCGAGCTGGAACAGGTACTGCTCGGCCAGCAGGAAGCCGGCTTCGGCTCTCTTCTCGAGCGAGTCGCGGCCGGTGGCGCCGCGCACCTGCGAGATGCGCTCCAGATTCACGAGCCGGCTGTTGGCCTGGAGCGTGAAGCCGCCGATGCCGGCCTGATCCTTCACCTTCGCGTACTCGGCGCGCGCGCGCTCGAAATCGTCCCCGACCGTTTCGTAGGCATAGCCGACGCGGTACTGGGCTTCGGCGGCGAGCGGATTCTTGGGATAAGTGGCGATCACGTCCTTGTACTCGGCCAGTGCCGGTTCGAGCCGCCCGGCGAGCAGGTGCGCGGTGCCGATCCGGATGCGCAGCCGGCCCCAGCGATCGACGCCCGGTCCGGTCGGCGCGACGCGCTGCACGTTGGCTCCGGAGCCGACCTCGACCGGGATCGGAGTCTTCTCGTGGCTCAGCGCGTCTCGCAGCAGCTGGATCTCCGCATCGTAATCGCGCGCGCCCTCCAGGCAGTCGGCCTCGCGCAGCAGGAACATGAAGCGCTCCTCGTCGTCGAGCGCGTGCTCGCCGAGGTAGCGGAAGTCCGCGCGCGCGGCGGCGAAGTCACCCTTGGCGATCAGCGCCTCGGAACGCGCCACCCGCGCCTGCTTCACGAGCGGGCTCTTCGGGAAGCGTTCGATCAGGTTCCCGGCGGCCTGCGCGGCCTCGGTCGGACGTTCGAGCGTGGTGAGAACGCGCGAGCGCTCGAGCAGCGCATAGGGCGCGAGCTTGTGCTTCGGCGCCTGCTTGAGGAATTCGTCGAACGCGGACAGCGCCTCGGTGGGCTTGCGCGACTGGCGATAGCCGACGCCCAGATAGAAAGTCGCATCGTCCTTGAGCTGGCTCTTGGGGAAGCGCGTCGGGAAACCCACCAGCATGTTCACAGTCTGGCGCGGATCGTCCTTGCCGAGCAGTGCGCGCGCCCACAGCAGGTACGCATCGTCCACCCAGCCCGACTTGGGATACTGGGAGAGCAGCTTCTTCGAGTAGTCGATCGACCGATTGAAGTTCTGGGTGGCCGAGCCGGCATTGCGCTCGACCAGGTAGGGCTCGCCTCCGGTCGCGACGTCGTAGTTCTTCCGCGCCAGGTAGAACGTGTTGTAGTAGGCGCAGGAGCCCAGGATGAGTGCGGCCGTGAGGGCGAGTGCGCTCGCGAATGTGCGACGCACGCTCACAGCGTCTCCTGAAGGGTGGTGACGTCGAGCGGACCGCGCGCCAGCGCCTCGAGCCCCGAGACCGCGGCCAGCGCGCCGGCCACGGTCGTGATCACCGGGACGCCGAGCGCGATCGCGCGCTCACGGATGGCACGATCGTCATATTCCGAGCGACTGCCGAGCGGGGTATTGATCACCAGCTGGATCTCTCCGTTCTCGATCGCGTCGACCACGTGCGGGCGGCCCTCGTGCACCTTGAACACCTGGGCGCACGGGACGCCGTTGCGACGCAGGAACTGCGCGGTGCCCTGGGTCGCCACCAGTCCATACCCCAGTTCGACCAGTTTCTTCGCCATGAAGGTGATCGAGCGCTTGTCGTCGTCGCGCACGCTCAGGAACACCCGGCCGGTGCGCGGCAGCGGCTCGCCTGAGCCCAGGTGCGCCTTGGCCAGCGCCCGGCCAAAGTCCACGTCGCGGCCCATGACCTCGCCGGTCGACTTCATCTCGGGACCGAGCAGCGCATCCTCGCCCGGGAAGCGCGCGAACGGCAGCACCGGCTTCTTGACGCTCACCATCGGCGCCTCGGGGCTCACCGCCGGGGCGATGTCGCTGAGCCGCTCGCCGGCCATCACCCGCGCGGCGAGCCGCGCCAGCGGCAGCCCGACCGCCTTGCTCACGAACGGCACGGTGCGCGAGGCGCGCGGGTTGGCTTCGAGCACGTACACCTGGCCGCCGCGGACCGCGAACTGAACGTTGATCAGGCCCCGGACTCCGAGCGCCCGCGCCAGCTGCGCCGTGATCTCGCGTACCCGGCGCAGCGTCTCCTCGCCGAGCGTGAACGGCGGGATCACGCAGGTCGAATCTCCCGAGTGAATGCCGGCCTCTTCGATGTGTTCCATCACCGCCCCGACCAGCACGGTCTCGCCGTCGGCCACGGCATCCACGTCCACTTCGAGCGCCGCCTCGAGGAACCGGTCGATCAGCACCGGAGCCTCCTCCGAGATCAGCGCTTCGCGCGTGAGCCACTCCTCGAGCTCGGAGGCAGCGTACACCACCTTCATGCCGCGCCCGCCGAGCACGTAGGACGGGCGCACCAGCAGCGGCCAGCCCAGATCGTGCGCCACCTGGAGCGCCTGCTCGCGCGAGGTCGCGCTGGCGCTGGCCGGCTGGAGGATGCCGAGCGAATCGAGCAGCACGCGGAAGCGCTCGCGATTCTCGGCCAGGTCGAGTCCGTTCCACGGCGTGCCCCACAGCGGGACTCCGGCATCGTGCAGCGCCTTCGCAAGCTTGAGCGGGGTCTGGCCGCCGAGCTGGACGATCACGCCGACCGGCTTCTCACGCTCGATCACGTTGAGCACGTCCTCGACGGTGAGCGGCTCGAAGTAGAGCCGGGTCGAGACGTCGTAGTCGGTGCTCACCGTCTCGGGATTGGAGTTGATGATCAGCACGTCGTAGCCGCGCTCCTTCAGCTCGAGCGAGGCCTGCACGCAGCAGTAGTCGAACTCGAGCCCCTGCCCGATGCGGTTCGGCCCGCTGCCGATGATCACCACCCGCGGGCGCGTCGACTCGGGAACCTCGTCTTCGTCCTCATACGTCGAGTAAAAATACGGCGTCAGCGCCTCGAACTCGGCGCCGCAGGTGTCGACCGCCTTCATCGCGGGAACGATCTGGTGCGCGAGGCGGCGGCGGCGCACATCCATCTCGCTCAAGCCCAGCCGGTGCGCGAGATGGCGATCCGACAGCCCGAGCCGCTTGGCGGCCCGGATCAGACCCTCGCGCCACGGCGCCTCGGGATCGCGCGCCACGCGCTCGGCCAGCTCGCGATCGCAGTCCACGATGCGCTGGATCTGGTTCAGGAACCAGGGATCGATTCCGGTCAGGCGCGACAGCTCGGCCGGCTCTTCCCCGGCCGCGAGCGCGCGATACAGATCGCGCAGGCGCTCCGAGCTCGGTTCGCGCAAGGAACGCCGCAGGTCTTCCAGCTCCTGGAAGCTGGCGCGCTCGGGCAGCGTGTCGGCGCCGCTTTCGAGCGCGCGCCAGCCCTTGAGCAGCGCCTCGGGGAAGGTGCGTCCGATCGCCATCACTTCGCCCACCGACTTCATGCGCGTGCCGAGTTGCGGATCGGCGTCGCGGAACTTCTCGAACGCCCAGCGCGGAATCTTGACCACGCAGTAGTCGAGCGTGGGTTCGAAACACGCCGGGGTCTTGCGCGTGATGTCGTTGGGGATCTCCTCGAGCGTGAGCCCGGCCGCGAGCAGCGCGGAAATCTTCGCGATCGGGAACCCGGTCGCCTTGCTCGCGAGCGCCGAGGAGCGCGAGACTCGAGGATTCATCTCGATGATGCGCATCTCGCCGGTATCCGGATGCACCGCGAACTGGATGTTGGAGCCGCCCGCCTCGACCTTGATCGTGCGCATCACGAGCAGCGCGGCGTCGCGCATGCGCTGGTAGCAGCGGTCGCTCAGGGTCTGGGCTGGCGCGCAGGTGATGCTGTCGCCGGTGTGGACGCCCATCGGGTCGAAGTTCTCGATCGAGCACACCACCACGCAGTTGTCCGCGCGGTCGCGCATCACCTCGAGCTCGAACTCCTTCCAGCCGAGCAGGCACTCCTCGATCAGGATCGAGCCGTTGGGACTGGCCGCGATCCCGAGCCTCGAGGCCTCGCGCAGCTGGCGCATGTTGTGCACCAGCCCCGAGCCCGCGCCGCCGAGCGTGAACGAGGAGCGGATCACGAGCGGATAGCCGAGCGCCTCGCCCAGGCCCACCGCCTCGGCCACGCTGGTCGCGTAGCCGCTGCGCGGCAGCTGGAGTCCGGCCCCCTCCATCGCCCGCTTGAACCGGGCGCGGTCCTCGGCGGTCTCGATCGCCTCGAGCGAGGCCCCGATCAGCTCGACGCCGTGGCGTTCGAGCGCGCCCGAGTGGGCGAGCGAGACCGCCAGGTTGAGGGCGGTCTGGCCGCCGAGGGTGGGCAGCAAGGCGTCCGGCTTCTCGCGCTCGAAGATGCGCTCGACGATCTCGGGGAGCAGCGGCTCGACGTAGGTGCGATCCGCGAACTCCGGGTCGGTCATGATCGTCGCCGGATTGGAATTGAGGAGCACGACCTCGATCCCGAGCGAGCGCAGCGCGCGGCAACCCTGGGTGCCCGAGTAGTCGAACTCGCACGCCTGCCCGATCACGATCGGGCCCGCGCCGAGGATCATCACCTTCTTGAGATCGGGACGGACCGGCATCAGCGCGCTCCTTCGGCCGGCGGCATCGAGGGCGCGGCGCTCATCGTGCGGCCGCCTTCACAGGCCTGGCGGCCGGCTTCGCGACGGATCGATCGCGCGTCTTCGCCACGCGCTCGGCGAACGCCCGGAACCAGGGGCGCGAGTCGTGCGGGCCGGGACTCGCCTCGGGATGGTACTGGCACGAGAGGATCGGAAGCTTGCGATGCACCATGCCCTCGAGCGTCCGGTCGTTGGCGCTGAAGTGGGTCAGCTCGAACTCGCCGCCGGGAAGGGTCGCGTCGTCCACCGCAAAGCCGTGATTCTGCGAGGTCACCTCGACCGCGCCGGTGCGCCGGTCGATCACGGGGTGGTTCGCGCCGCGGTGCCCGAACTTGAGCTTGAAGGTGCGCGCACCGAACGCGAGGCCGAGCAGCTGGTGGCCGAGGCAGATGCCGAGCGTCGGCACACGCTGCGCGAGCGCGCGCGAGGTCTCGATCGCGAAGTCGAGCGGCTCGGGGTCCCCGGGGCCGTTCGAGAGCACCACGCCCGCCGGCTCGAGCGCCAGCACGTCGCGGGCGCTGGTGCGCGCCGGCACGACCCGGACGCGAAAGCCCTCGGCGTGCAGCCGGCGCAGGATGTTGTACTTGACGCCGAAGTCCATGACGACCGCGAGCGGACGCTCGGCCTCGGTCGCCGGCAGCGCCTCGCCCGGGCCGCGCTCGGTCCACCAGTAGGGCTCGACGCAGGTCACGATGTCAGCGAGCGCGAGCCCGACCATGCTCGGGCTGCGGCGCGCCTTGTCGATCAGCGAATCCGGGTTCAGATCCACCGCCGAGACGCAGCCGCGCATCGCGCCGCGCTCGCGCAGGTGGCGGGTGAGCGCGCGGGTGTCGATGCCGGCGATGCCGGGGACGCCCTGCGACTCGAGCAGCTCCTGCAGCCGCCCGGTCGAACGCCAGTTGCTCGGGAACTCGCACACTTCGCGGCACACCATGGCCTGCGCGCGCAGCGAAGCGCTCTCCCAGTCCTCGTCGTTGACGCCGTAGTTGCCCATCAGGGTGTAGGTGAAGGTGACGATCTGCCCGCAGTACGAGGGATCGCTCAGCACCTCCTGATAGCCGGTCATCGCGGTGTTGAACACCACCTCGCCGGTGGTCTCGGCGCGCGCGCCAAAGCTCTCGCCGTGAAACACCCGGCCGTCTTCGAGCGCGAGTAGCGCGGGTGGTCGCCGGCTCACCGTAGCGCCTCGAGCAATTCGGGCGAAGCGCCGGCGACCGTCATCGATGGGTCGAGATGGGTCAGCGCTCCCGCGCACACCGTCGCGCAGACGCGACCTTCCAGCTTCCACCCGGCGAAGGGCGTGTTGCGCCCCATCGAGTGGAAGGCGTCCGGGTTCACGGTCCACGGCGCGGACGGATCGAACAGCACGAGATCGGCGGGGAAGCCGGGCTCGAGCCGCACTTTGGGAAGCGCAAAGGCGCGCCGCGGCGCATCGGTCCACAGCTCGATCGCGCGCGCGAGCGAAAGATGGCCCGGCTTGACGAGGAAGGTGAGGGTGAGCGCGAACGCGGTTTCGAGGCCGACGATGCCGAACGGGGCCTGGTCGAACGGCTGGCGCTTGTCCTCGGCCGTATGCGGTGCATGGTCGGTGGTCAGGCAGTCGATGGTGCCGTCCGCGATCGCGGCGATGGTCGCGTCGCGATCCGCGGCCGAGCGCAGCGGCGGATTCATCTTGGCGTGCGTGTCGTAGTCGGCAACCGCTTCGTCGGTGAGCGTCCAGTAGTGCGGGCAGGTTTCCCCGGTGACCGGCAGGCCGCGCCGCTTCGCGTCGCGCAGCGCCTCGAACGACTCGGCGCACGAGAGGTGCGCGAAGTGCACGCGGCCTCCGGTCAGCGCGGCGAGCTCGACGTCGCGCCGCGCCATCACGCTCTCGGCGGCCGAGGGAATGCCGCGCAGCCCGAGCCGGGTGGAGGTGAAGCCCTCGTGCATCACGCCCTCCCCGCGCAGGGAGAGATCCTCCTCGTGGCACACGATGGGCAGACCGGCGTGCGTCGCGTACTCGAGCGCGTGGCGCATGGTGCCGGCCGACAACACAGGGCGGCCGTCGTCCGAGAGCGCGACCGCGCCGGCCTTGCGCAGCGCCAGCGCCGGCGCCAGCGTCTCGCCCTTCTGTCCGAGCGTCACCGCTCCGATCGGGTGCACGCGGCAACGGCCTTCCGCCCGCGCGCGGTTCACCACCCATTCGATCCACGCCGCGCTGTCGAGCACGGGCTCGGTGTTGGGCATGCAGGCGACCGCGGTGAATCCGCCCGCGGCGGCCGCGCGCGTGCCGGTGCGGATGGTCTCGCGCGCGGACTGGCCCGGCTCGCGCAGGTGCACGTGCAGGTCGACGAGCCCGGGCGCGAGCACCGCGCCCTCAGCATCGAGTGTCGCGGCTCCGGCCGGCGCGCGAGCGACGATCGTGCCATCCGCGACCGCCAGGTCGAGGGGCTCGCCGGTCTGCCAGTGACGGGCGTTGCGGATGATGAGCGCGCTCACGCCGCGGCCCTCGCATCGCCGGTCACGCACCACGCCAGCACCGCGCACCGCACCGGCAGGCCGTTGGCGGTCTGGCGGAAGATCACGGAGCGGCCGCCGTCCGCCACGTCCGAAGCGATCTCGACTTCACGGTTCATGGGGCCGGGGTGCATCACCACCGCCTCCGGCTTCATCAGGCGCACGCGCTCGGCGCTGATCCCCCACGTGCTCGCGTATTCGCCGAGCGAGGCGAGCAGGCCGCGCTCCATGCGCTCGCGCTGCAGACGCAGCGCCATGACCGCGTCCGCTCCGCTCATCGCGTCCTCGACCGTGGGCGCGGCCGTGCAGCCCAGCGCCTCGACGTCGGCGGGCATCAGCGTGGCGGGGCCGCAGACCGTGACCTCGGCGCCGAGCGCGGTCAGCCCGGCGATCGCCGAGCGCGCGACGCGCGAATGCGCGATGTCACCGACGATCGCGAGGCGCCGGCCTTCGAAGCGGTCCTGCCACGAATCGCGGAGCGTCATCAGGTCGAGCAGACCCTGGGTCGGATGCTCGTGCTCGCCGTCGCCTGCGTTCACGATCGAGGCGTCGAGGTGCGAGGCGAGATAGGCGGGGACCCCGGCCGAGCGGTGGCGCACCACCATGACCTCGACCGCCATGGATTCGAGCACGCGCAGCGTGTCGAGCAGGGTCTCGCCCTTTGAGGCCGAGGTGCCACTCGTGCCGAAGCTCACGTGCATGGCGCCGAGCCGCTGCTCGGCCAGCTCGAAGGAGCAGCGCGTCCGTGTCGAGTCCTCGAAGAACGCGTTGCACACCGCGACCCCGGCCAGCGCGTTGGATTTCCACCGTCCCGCGTCGAGGCGGTCGCGATACAGGCGCGCGGCGTCGAGCAGGTCGAGCACGGCGTCACGGGTGAGACCCTCGAGTCCCAGTAGATGTCGACGACCTCCGGAGGCGGTGGAGGGATAAAAAAACCCCGCGCCGGCCGGGGCCGGGCAGGGCGAAGCAGTGGCACGGTCCATCGGATCCCCCTTTTGCCGCCTCTCGGGGCGGCCCTTTAAAGGATGGCGCTGACTGCTCGAATCGGGCGCAACTGTAGCGGACGCGATTCGGCGAATCAAGCGCGGCGTGCGGCGGCTTCCAGGTCCGGTGCGACGGCCCCCACGAGCCGACGGATAGTCGCCTCTGACACGGACGCCATGCTCTCGACATTCGTACGAACGCGCTCCCGCTGGCGCCTCGCGGCGTGTATCATTTCGCTTCCCTTTGTCCATGCCGGGCCTGCTCAGGAGGTCGTCCATGCCGCATCGCCGCCCCGCCCGAACATGCATTACAGGCGCCCTCGTGCTCACCGCACTGCTCACGCTCGTGTCCGCCGCCGGCGCTGTGCCCACACTTGGTTTCCGCGAGGAATGGAGCGGCGGCGTCGGCAACACCGACGGCTGGGGCGGCGGCTCCTTTTACGGCAACCCCGGGGGCGGCGGGGTCGGCGGCGACGGCGATGGATTTCTGGCGATCACCACCGCGGTGGCGGCCAAGTTCGGAGGCTTCGCGGCCAATGCCGAATACACGGGCGACTGGCAGGCAGCCGGCATCACGCAGATCCGGCTGTGGCTGAACGACGTGATCGCCGACGAGCCGATCGAGTTGCACGTTTCGGTGGGCAACGGCACGAACATGTGGCAGTACAACGTGGGGTTCAATCCGCCGAACGGCCAGTGGGCCGAATACGTGGTGGATCTCACCAATCCCGCGAACTTCACGCAGATCGTCGGCGTGGGCACTTTCGACGCCGCGTTGCAGGGCGCCGATCGCATTCTCATCCGCCACGACCTTGCGCCGTTCGCGATGGTGCCGGACAACGTGAAGGGCGATGTCGGCATCGATCACCTGCTGCTCACCAACGGCACGGTCGGGGTGGAACGGGGCGGCGCGGCGATCGCGCGGGCTCCGGCGCTGTCCAGCCCCTCGCCCAACCCGTCGCGCGGCGACGTGCAGTTCTCGATCGAGACCTTCGAATCGGGCGCGATCGCCCTCGACGTGCTGGACATCGCCGGCCGCCGCGTGCGCCACGCGGTGGTCGCCGCGGCCGGCCCGGGCCACAGCACGTGGGTCTGGGACGGCCGCGACGATGCCGGCCGCCTGACCGCGCCGGGCGCGTACCGAGTGCGTGCGAGCGGACGATCGGGCGGAGTCACGCGAGCGCTGGTGCGGGTGCGGTAGCGGCGGAGTCGCGCTGAAGGTCGGATCAAGCGATGGGCGGGTTGCTCGACCTCGAGCGGCCCGCCCCGATTCGTTGCGAGCGAAAGGATTTCCTGTTGACACACTTCTTGGGAACGACCTCGCGCGACTCGAGGCTCGTTCGCGAATCGCGCGCCGGAAGGCCGCAACCAGGGCGCTGACAAAGTAGCGACGCCGGTTTGCGAAATTCTTCGTCGAGGCCCGCGCGTTGCGCGCAGCGGCCAAGCATAGAGGCCGCGAAGCCTCGTGATATGAAGTGATGGTGCCCCCGCGATGCGTCACCTTCGCGGAGTCCCATCATGAAATCCTACTCGCTGTTGCATCTCGACGATCACGTCCTGCTGCGCGACCTGGCTACACATGTTTCCCGGGATCGCGCAACAACTGCGTCAATGCTGGCTCACATCGCCGAGGTCGATGAGCGCAAGCTGTACGTGTCGGCGGCGTATCCCTCGATGCTCCTCTACAGCGTGCGCGAGCTGCGCATGTCGGAGGACGTGGCGATCGAGCGTATCCGTGTCGCACGAACCGCCCGGCGCTTCCCGGCCATCTTTCCGGCGCTGGCAGATGGTCGACTGAACATGACGGCCGTGCTGCTCCTCACGCCGCACCTGACCCCGCAGGTGACCCCGGAGATGGCGGAAGAGCTCCTCGCGGCAGCCGCAAACAAGACGAAGAATGAGATCAGGCTGCTGCTTGCCGAGCGCTTCCCGCGGCCGGACGTACCGACCCTCGTGCTGGCCATCGGCGCGCCGGGAGGTTCGGACGAACGGACCACGGGTACGCAAGTGAGTCCAGACTCGCCCGTCTTGCAACTGAGTCCAGACTCACCTGAGTTGCCCGCCCTGCAACTGAGTCCAGACTCACTTGGCCGGCCGGCGCCGCGAGCCAGGATTGCTCCGCTCTCGCCCGGGCGGTTCGCGCTGCAGGTCACCGTGGATCAGGAGACCTACGATCAACTCCGGTACGCGCAGTCGTTGCTCAGTCACGCCGTGCCCTCGGGCGATGTCGCGAAGGTGCTCAAGCGCGTGCTGGACTTGGCGGTCCCGAAACTCGAGCAGCGGAAGTTCGCCAAGTGCGCCCGGTCGCGCCCGCGCCGCAGCTCTGCGAACGGTCGCTACGTCCCTGCCGAGATCCGGCGCACCGTCTCGCAGCGAGACGGCGGCCAATGCACGTTCGTCAGCGAGAGTGGG
>JANMQY010000046.1:0-3199 GCA_031370785.1 Candidatus Eiseniibacteriota bacterium
CCCGGTCGCGGTCGGCACGTTCGGTCCGCTGCGCGTTCCGGTCGCGGGTGGCTTCTACCTGCGCGCGCTCCCGCTCGCGGTGCTGCGCTCGGCGCTCGACCGGATCGCGCGCGAGCGGCCGTTCGTGCTCTACCTGCATCCCTGGGAGTGCGTGTCCGATCTGCCGCGCGTGCCGCTCGCGCCTGCGGATGCGCTCATTACCTACCTCAATCTCGGAACCGTCCTCGGCAAGCTCGAACACCTGCTCGAGCGCTATCCTTTCACCACCATGTCCGGCATTCTCGAACGCTACGGCCATCTCGCGCCGGCCGCCTGACGCAAGGAGGGACTTCCATGCCGACTTCGGCGCTCTACACCGGCATCCAGCTTCGCACCCAGATCTTCGTCGCGCTGGCCGGACTGGTCATGCTGGCCTTCATCCTGAACCTGGTCCGACGCAAGCGGCTGCGCGAGCAGTATTCCCTGCTGTGGATCTTCTCCGCGGTCGTGCTCGTGCTGTGCGCGGTGTTCACCCGCACCGTCGATCGACTCGCCCATCTGGTCGGCATCTACTACCCGCCCGCGTTCCTGTTCCTGGTCGCGATCCTGATGGTGCTCGTGCTCCAGTTCCATTTCTCGACCGTGATCTCGAATCTGCGCGAGCAGAACCGCAGCCTGACCCAGGATCTGGGCATCCTCAGCGCGGAAGTGACCGCGCTCAGGCGCGCGCTGGAATCGAAGGCCGAGCGCTCGTGAGCGGAGCGCGGGCCGCGATCGCGGCCGCACCCTCGGGTGACCCGCTGGGCGAGGGGCTCGCGCAGGCGATCGCCCGCCATCTCATCGGCGAAGAGGCGCTGCCCGCGGAGACCGCACGCTGGCGCGAGGCGGTCGGCGTGCACGGCGCCAGTCTCGAGCGCGAGAGCGACCAGCGTCTGTGGACGTTGCTGATGCGGCGGCCGGCGCTGATCGGTGTGGTCGACGCGGGACTCGCGCTCGCCGATCCGCACAGCCCCATCAGGCATCGGCTGTTCCTGATGCTGGCCGTGCTCGAAGCATCTCCCCGGCACACGCCACGCTTCCTCTCGCAGCCGTTTTCGCGCTGGGCGCTCCCTGCGCTCGCGCTGCGCATGGCGATTGCGGCGCTGCGTTCCGTGCTCGGGCTCATCCTCGTCACCGCGTACCGGACGCGCTTCCGATGATCCACGAACACATCGTGGTCGGCTCGGGGATGAGCGGGGCCCACGCCGCCCAGACCCTGATCGACGGCGGACGCGAAGTGCTGATGCTGGACGCCGGTCTGCGCGAGACGCATTACGCGGCGCTGGTTCCCGACCAGGACTTCGTGACCGTTCGCGAGAGCGACGAGACACAGCATCGCTATTTCCTGGGTGATGCGTTCGAAGGCGTTCCCTGGGGCCAGGCCGGGCACACGCTGACCCCGCCGCGCCAGCATCTGGTGCGCGAGACCGCGCGCTGGCTGCCGCTTCTCTCCCGCTCGTTCCAGCGCATGGAGAGCCTGTGCTACGGCGGCCTCGGCGCCGGCTGGGGCGCGGGCTCGGCGGTGTACACGGCCTCCGAGCTCGAGGCGATGGGGCTGGATCCGGTCGCGCTTCCGGACGCCTACCGGACGATCGCGGCGAGGATCGGGCTCGCCGCCGAGGTCGACGATGCGACGCCTTACTGCGGCTCAGGGCTAGAGGACACGCAGCCGCCGCTGCGCATGGATCGGAGCATCTCGATGCTCCACGCGAAATACCTGCGCCACCGCGGCGCTCTCAGCGCGCGCGGGGTCGTGATGGGCAAGGTTCCGAGGGCAGTACTGACCCGGGACCTGGGCGAACGGCGCGCGACGCGCTACACCGACATGGAATTCTGGGCCGACGCTCAGCTCGCGGTGTATCGGCCGTGGATGACGACCCAGGCCCTCGCGCGGCGCGATGGCTTTCGCTACGAGGGCGGACGCGTGGTGACCTCATTTCGCGAGCAGGCGGACCACGTGGCGGTCGAAACCATGCGGCTCGAGGGCGGAGGCAGCGAGACCTTCCTCGCGCGCCGGCTGGTGCTGGGCACGGGAACGCTCGGCACCGCGCGCATCGTGCTCCGCTCGCTCGGGAGCGATGCGACGCTGCCGCTCCTGACCAACGGCTACTGCATCGCGCCGTGCCTCCATCTCGCCATGCTCGGTCGGGTGCTCGAGCGCGAGCGCACCAGCCTCGGCCAGCTCGAGATGTTCTTCGATCCGGGCCGCGGCGGGCTCGACGTGCGCATGGTGTCGCTCTACACCTACCGCTCGCTGCTGCTCTTCAAGCTGATCAAGGAGGTGCCGCTGGCACTCGCCGACGGCCGGGCCCTGATGCATGCGCTGTCGAGCGCGATCGTGCTCGCGACCATCAATCATCCTGACCATGCCGCGCCGGGCAAGAGCGTGCGCCGGGTCGCGGCGGCGGAGGCACCGACCGGCGATGCGCTGGCGGTCGACTTCGCCCCGACCGCGATCGAGCTCCGGGACAACGACCGCGCGGAACGACGCGTTCTGGCTGCGCTCGCGCGGCTCGGCTGTCACGCGCTCAAACGCCAGCACATGCCGAGTGGATCCACCGTGCACTACGCGGGCACACTTCCGTTCGCCGACGACGGGCGGCGGTTGTCGCTCGACCGCGACGGCCGGCTCGCCGGAACGCGCCGCGTGCACGTGGCGGACGGCTCGGGATTCCGCTACCTGCCGGCCAACGGGCCGACCCTGACACTCATGGCCAACGCGCATCTGGTCGCGCAGCGCCTGTGCGGGAGGACGAATGACGAATGACTCGAGACTGCGGATCGGGGTCACCGGCGCGCGCGGCTTCATCGGGAGCCATCTGGTCGCGCGATTCGCGGAGCGCGGACATGAAGTTCATTCGTATCAGCGCGTGGCGAGCGCCCCGCCGATGCCGGGCGTGATTCCGCACCGCTTCGAGATGCCGGGCGCGATCGAGCCACGCGAGTTCGAAGGGCTGGACGTGCTGATCCACGCCGCGCTGGTCGAGTATGGACCTGCGCACCGCGATGCCGACGCGATCAACCAGCAGAGCCTCGATCGCCTGATCGAGATCACGCGGGCGCGGAACATCCGGCTGGTCTTCCTCTCGAGCCTTTCGGCGCACCCCGAGGCCCGCTCGCACTACGGGCGCAACAAGCTCGCGCTCGAGGCCAGGCTCGACCCGGCCCGCGACACGATCCT
>JANMQY010000104.1:0-2538 GCA_031370785.1 Candidatus Eiseniibacteriota bacterium
GTGATCCGAAGTTCTTTCTCGTTCGTCCGTCCAACGGTTCAAATGAGCCGCGCGCCGCAGCGGCATAATCGCACAGACCGTCGGGCGCGTCGGCTCCATTTGAATGTAGGCAATAGCGAGCGAGCCATCCGGTTTACTTCAGTAATCCCGACAACCAATGCAGCACGTTGAGCGCCAACTGACGGTCATCATTGCCCGGCACATTCATGCCGATCTTCATGATCGTTTGTCGGTCACCGTCGGGCAGCGTAATCACCTGCGCTGAGAACAGAGCGGCCTCCCCAAATACGACGAGCTTTCCGCTATCGAAGGTCATGGCGAGTGCCTGAGCGCGGCCGGTGACCGACGTGGAGTGGGCGCCAGGGATTCCCGTTGGTGCAGTTGTGCTCCGCGCCGCCGCCTCGGAGTCGAGATCGTCGGTAGTTGCCGCTTCTCGCGCCGTCGCGCTGAGCTTCATCAAGGCGGTTGCGTCCGCCGGCACTCCGAGCGACTGGCCCGTGAAGGACTTGACGGTCTTCACCTCTTCGAGGGGGTCGCGGCCGCGCAACACCGGATGCATACCCAACAGACCGTTGTCGCGCGAGAACACGAGCTGCGTAGTCACGCTGCCGGGCGTTGGCTCGAAGACGCGGCCCTTCCCCATCGTCACCCCAAACCGCGCGGCGAGGTTGGCAGCGGAAGTTCCGAATGGCTCGTGGTCGGCAATCAGCAAGAGTGACCCGCCAGCGCTCACCCAGTCGCGGACGACGTCGCACTCCGCGTCGGTGAACACCGAACTCGTGAAGTTGCGCGCGTTGGCATTCGCGACAACGAGCACGGCGACGTCGGAAAAGACTCCCGTTTCGAACCTGCGAGTGGACGCCACCACTCTGTATCCGTCGCTGGTCAGCAAGTCGGCAAGCGGCCTGTACAGCCCTCCTGCCGTGTGGGTATTCGAGTGAGCCTCGTCAATGGCCACCGTCGGACCGTTCCGCAGGTACGCCGGTTTTTCCACGACCACCTTGAAATCCGGATCAACGATCTGCTGTTGCGGGTGGACCGGAACAGCCAACACGAGGCCCACGACTCCCACGCCCATGCCGCTTAGAATGCGCACGGCCAGTCTCTGCACTGAGTCCATCTTTCCGTCCCCGCTGTTGCCTAACGCCAGATTTCAGCCGCGGCGGCTCATTCTCCCGCCAGCCGCCGTCGGCTGCAAATCTATGATGCTCAGTCAGCCCACCCCCTGCACCTACCAACTGGGTAGGCTCAGCGCAGGGACATGCGCGTACCGCGCAGGAGGAGAGCCGAATGAGATTCTACAACCGGCCGCATCGGCACTATTGCGGAATCGATCTGCACGTGAAGACCATGTACGTCTGTATCCTCGACGCGACCGGCCAGGTGCTGGTGCACCGCAACGTGAAATCGACGCCGGAGGCGTTCCTCGAGATCGTCGCGCCGTACCGGGCCGATCTCGTCGTCGCCGCCGAGTGCATGTTCACGTGGTTCTGGCTCGCGGATCTGTGCGCGGCCGAAGGCCTCGCCTTCGTCCTGGGCCACGCGCTTGCGATGAAGGCGATTCACGGCGGCAAGGCGAAGAACGACAAGATGGACTCGCACAAGATTGCGAGCCTCGTGCGCGGCGGCCTGCTGCCGCAGGCCTACGTCTACCCGGCCGCGATGCGGTCGACGCGCGACCTCTTGCGGCGACGGCTCCATCTCGTGCGCAAGCGCGGCCAGCTCCTGGCGCACATCCAGAACACGCGCGCCCAGTACAACCTCCCGGAATTCAAGCGGCGGCTCGCCTACCCCGCGAACCGCGACGGCGTGAGCGAACACTTTGCGGATCCGAGTGTGCGCAAGAGCGTCGACGTCGATCTCGCGCTCATCGACCAGTACGATGGGCTCATCAACGACCTTGAGGTCACCCTCGTGCGGGACGCCAAGCGCCACGACGCGGATGCGTTCCATCGCCTCAAATCGGTCCCCGGCATTGGCAAGATCCTGGCGATGACGATCCTCTATGAGATTCACGACGTGACGCGGTTCGATCGCGTGCAGGAGTTCGCGTCGTACGCCCGGCTCGTCAAATGTGGCAAGGAGTCCGGCGGCAAGAAGCTCGGCACCAGCGGGGCGAAGATGGGCAACGTGCATTTGAAGTGGGCCTTCTCCGAAGCGGCCGTCCTGTTCCTATGTCACAACGCCGAGGGGAAGCGACTGCTGGCCCAGATCCAGAAGAAGCACGGCAAAGGAAAAGCGCTTTCGATCCTCGCGCACACGATCGGGAGAGCCGTGTACTACATGTTGGTGCGAGGCACGGTCTTTTCGATGGAGAAGTTTCTCCACGCGTCGTAGCGGGGAGGCAGGCGGAGAGGAGCGCTGGTGAGCCAGTGGTCTAACTCGAGCCACGGGACCGAGCTCGCGGTGATCGCACAGGACCCGTACGCTATGGAGCGCCGCGAGGCCGTCGATCATGAGCCACAGGTCCGGCAGCGAGATTGTTTGATGGGACGCCGGCTCTCTTCCCGATGAATCATGGCGTTCACTCGAGGTGCG
>JANMQY010000113.1:0-5250 GCA_031370785.1 Candidatus Eiseniibacteriota bacterium
CATCTCGAGCGCGATGCTCTCGGACCTCGCACCGGGAGAGGTTCGCACCACGCTGTTCTGCGACTTTCGCGGCCGCCTGCTACATCGCGCGGCTGTCACGCTGGCGCCGGATGGAGCGGTGTGGCTGGTGCGCGCCGACGCCTCGGGCGCGGAGTTGCTGGCGTTCGTGGACCGGCATGTGTTTCGCGAAGACGTGCGGCTGTCTGGTGCGGACTCGGAGTGGCACGTGCATGAGGTGGCTGGTCCGTCAGATCTGGCGGCGGGGCGCACGGAGTTTGTGGATTGGCGGCCGGCGCGGCTTCAGATTGCTTCTACCTTTGCGCTAGTGGTTGACGCTGGCGCGGGGACTGGCGCCTCACTCGAGAGCGAGGCGGCGCGAATTCGCGCGGGTCGCCCGCGGCATGGCCACGAGGTCAGCGATGCGTTCACGCCCTTCGAGGTCGGGCTCGCGCACGAAGTACATCTCAACAAGGGCTGCTATCCCGGGCAGGAAGCGCTCATGCGCCTGATCACTTACGGCAGCGTGCGCCGACGGCTGGCGCTGGTCGAAGGAACGGGCGCGGCGCCGGCGGATGTGGCATTGCGCGTGGGCGATCGGGACGCCGGGCGCCTTACCAGCGTGAGCGCGGACGGCGGCGGGTGGATCGCGCTTGCGGTAATGCGCCGCGAGGGGCTCGAGCCCGGCGCCGACGTGCGGCTGGCGGATGGGCGCGCGATCGCGAGCGTGCGGCCGTTTCCGGAGCGGCGGCCGATCGGGCGATAGGCGGGGCGTCGCGGTATGGCGATTCTCAGGAAAACGCCGTACCCTGCGACTCTGACGCGACGTTACGGACGACTCAGGGTGCCGTGGATAGGGGTGAGCAGGATGCTCAACAAAGTGAGTCCGAAGTCCCTGAAAGCCCGGCCAGACATGTCCCCCGTCCAGTCCCCGGCTCCTTCTCCTCGCCTCCGCCAGGACACAAAGTGAACGCAACCACGTACACCACGCTCAACCGCACTGGCACCCTCGTCGAACGGGCCGACTTCTTCCGGTTAGACGCTTCGCGGAGGCTCAACCCTGAACGTCGATCCGAGATGGGACAGTTCCTCACCCCACCGCCCGTCGCGCAGCTTATGGCTTCAATGTTCGAGTCCCATGGTGACTCCCTCAACCTTCTCGATGCAGGAGCCGGAGTAGGCTCGCTCACGGCCGCATGGGTTGCCGAAATGTGCAGCCGGGGGAACTCTCCTCGCGCGATCAAAGTCACGGCATACGAGCTGGACACGGTCCTGGCCGAGTACCTAGGCAGCACGTTTGAAATGTGCCGTCGCGAGTGCGAGGAAGCGGGGATCGCCTTCAGCAGCACGATCCATCGTGAAGACTTCATCGAGGCGGGCGTGGAGATTCTTGATGGCGGGCTCTTCGCGCCAGAACGTCAGCGGTTCGACTGCGCGATCCTCAACCCGCCGTATCGGAAGATCAATACGGGCTCGGTCGCTCGCCGACGCCTCAGTTCGATCGGTGTCGAGACGAGCAACCTCTATACCGCCTTCCTTACGCTCGTGCTCCGTCTGCTCGAACCGAGCGGCGAGATGGTGGCGATCACTCCAAGAAGCTTCTGTAATGGCCCCTACTTCCGGCCATTCCGCCAAGAATTCCTGAATACATTCTCGCTTCGCCGCGTACACGTCTTCGAGTCCCGCAATCGCGCATTCTCAGAGGACGAAGTACTTCAAGAGAACGTGATCGTCCACGCGATCAAGAGCACTGAGCGCACGCCTGTCCTGGTCTCGTCGAACACTGGACCGGAAGACGAACACCTCAGTGTGCGGGAGCTGGCGCCCTCGGAGGTCGTTCGTGAGGATGACCCGGACCGCTTCATCCGAATCGCCCCGGATGGCCTTCAACAGCGCATCGCGGAGAGGATGGCCAGCTTCACGTCGTCCCTCGAAGCTCTCAGGCTCACCGTTTCAACAGGCCGGGTCGTGGACTTCAGAGCGAGGGATTATCTTCGAGCTAAGCCCTCGAAGCGGACTGCTCCGCTGATCTATCCGAGCCACTTCGACGCCGGATACGTCCGTTGGCCCAACTTGAAGGGCAAGAAGCCTAACGCTCTCGTCGTCGACGAGGGCACCGATGGTCTTCTCGTTCCATCTGGCGTCTACGTACTAGTGAAGAGGTTTTCGTCGAAGGAAGAGCGGCGGCGAATCATTGCCGCAGTGTACGACCCCATGCGCGTGAGGGCTCCGAGAGTCGGCTTCGAGAATCACATGAACTACTTCCACCGCGAGGGACACGGCCTCCCAAAGAGGCTCGCGAAGGGCTTGACCATATTCCTGAATTCGACGCTCGCTGATTCGTTCTTCCGCCAGTTCAACGGGCACACTCAGGTCAACGCGACGGACCTCCGAAGCCTGCGCTACCCAACTGAGGATCGGCTCACAGCACTGGGCGCCCGCGTCGGCAGGACCTTCCCCGATCAGGATGAACTCGACCGCCTCATTGAAGAGGAGCTGATCCAGATGCCGGATGAGCAGAGGTCTGCCGATCCCATTCGAGCCAAGAAACGCATTGAACAGGCCCTGGCCGTTCTCAAGGCGCTCGGCCTGCCGAGAGAGCAGCAGAACGAGCGTTCCGCTCTTACGTTGCTAGCCCTGCTGAACCTGAAGCCGGATGCGCCTTGGTCAGAGGCGAGCGGTCCACTCATGGGCATCACGCCAATGATGGACTTCTTCCGCGAGCACTACGGGAAGGTCTACGCGCCGAATACGCGCGAGACGGTCAGACGGCAGACGGTTCACCAGTTCCTCGATGCAGGGCTAATCGTCGAGAACCCTGATGACCCCGATAGGCCAACGAACAGCCCGAAGGCCGTCTATCAGATCGAAGCAGGCGCCTTGGCGATGCTCAAGAGCTTCGGCACGGACGAGTGGGAGAAGGACCTTCGCGCGCACCTCGGGACCATCGAAACGCTGAAGTCCCGTTACGCTCGTGAGCGTGAGATGAAGCGTATCCCTGTGACCGTTGCCGAGGGTAAGACCATCACGCTAACGCCCGGTGGGCAAAACGTCCTCATCGAGCAGATCATCCATGAGTTCTGCGAACGCTTCACGCCCGGCGGCAACATCATCTACGTTGGCGACACGGGCGAGAAGTTCGCCTACTTCGACAGGGATGCCCTTGCAGCTCTGGGCGTGACGATCGAAGAGCACGGCAAGATGCCGGACGTGGTGATCCACCATCGACAGAAAGGCTGGCTTGTCCTCGTCGAAGCGGTCACGAGCCACGGCCCCGTGAACCCGAAGCGTCGTCAGGAGCTTGAGCGACTATTCGCGGGATCGATAGCAGGGCTCGTCTACGTCACTGCGTTCTTGGATCGGAAGACGATGGTCAAGTACCTCGGCGACATCTCGTGGGAGTCGGAGGTGTGGGTCGCGGAATCTCCCTCGCACATGATCCACTTCAACGGCGAGCGATTCTTGGGGCCTTACTGACAGCGCATGTCGACGAACACCCATCCAAGCGGATCCGCCTTGATCGATATCTTCGACGTCCTTGGCAGGCGCGCGGCCGAACGCATCGAGGGATGGTGGTCGTCCGGCGCGCACGAGGTCTCGCTCGACGCTCGGCGCATGGGCCCCGGCGTGGATGCCGCGTGCCTTACCGCCGGCGGCAAGAGCGAAGTCGTGCGGCTGGTGCACATTCGCTAGCGCTGCCGCTATTCTTCCGCCGGTTTCTCCGCCGGCGCTTCCGCAACAGCTTCGTCCCTCTGCCCGGCATCCCCTGCAGTGTCACGTACGTCACCGTGTCCCACGCGTTGTGGATCCCGATGAACACGAGCAGCAACACCGCGGCACAGAAGGGCCGCGCAGAAATGTACGACGTTCGGCGTGCCAAAAGCCGAGATGGACTCCCCCGGGCGCGGGAGGGTCCGGATTGGACGATCAGGGTCATCACGACGAACTGAGCCCGGTCAGCCCCGCGGCAGACGAGCCGACGATGACGTAGAAGCTCGCCCACGCTTCGAGCCGGGACGCGATCGCTTCGTGCATGGCTGCTCCTACTTGACGGCCGCCGGTGCGCCCGCAGCCAACAGGTCGCCCAGCACGCCGGTATCGCGGGGCACGATGGTGATGTCCGCCTTGCTGTCGAGGATGCGTTGGGTCTCCAGGATCTCGAACATCGCGCGCGCAATGTCGGGGTTCTGGCCGATGCGCTGCAGCGCTTCGCCCACGATGCGGGGTCGCATCGCGGCCGCCTTCGAAAGCTCGATCGCGGCCTGGCGTTCGGCGGTGCTGGTGATGATGTTGACCTGATTGGCGCCATCCTGCCTGATCGCGGACGTCACCTGCCGCAGGCGATTCACGACCTTCGACTCGATGCCCTTGATCATCCCGACGTCACGGAAATGCACCTTGCGGATGTAGACCGAGCCCAGCCGGTAACCCCACTCCTGCGACTTGGGCGACACCTCGGCGCGCACGGTCTGGCTCATGGTGTGGCGGTTCTCGAGCATGGCGGCGAGCCGCATGTTGGAGAGGCTGCGGATGGTGGCGCTGCCGACATTGGCGGCGAGCGATCCGCGCGGGTCGGCGTTCTTGAACAGGTAGGCCACCGGGTCGCCGATGAACATCTCGTACCAGATGCCGATTCCCATCGGAGCGCCTTCCTCGGAGTTGACCGGCGTGCTGCGCAGGTACTCCTGATCGAGACGCATGTCGAGCACGTAGCAGCGGCCGAGCCAATTCACGATCAGCGCGGCGAGTCCGAGCCTGGGCAGCAGGAAGTGCAGACCGGGCTCGTCGAGCACGCCCAGCACCTTGCCGAACAGCACGTACACCCGGGTGCGGCGCTCCTCGACGACGGCGTAGAACCCGACAATCCGTGCCAGACCCAGCACGATGGGCACGAGCAATTGGAACCCCACCATCGTCGCGACGGCGGCGATGAAGAACGCCGGGAGGTTATTCATGGCTTGCCTCCAGGATGACGCGGCGCGCGCTGGCGAACAGCCCGAGCTTCACGTTGCGGACGTAGGTCGCGAGCGCGCCCGCCCCCGATTGGTGAAGTGTACCGAGCTGTTCCGCCACGGCGACGAGCGGCTGAACCTCGGCCTGCGCGCGCAGCGTCTCGATCTCGACCGCGCGCTTCGACTGCACGATCTTCTGGTCCGCTCCGGCCTGCGCCAGGCTGATGTCCGAAGAGACCTGGTTGTAGGCGGTGTTGATGGCGGCGAGGGCGGATTCCACCTCGGGCGGCGGATCGATCCC
>JANMQY010000087.1:0-5461 GCA_031370785.1 Candidatus Eiseniibacteriota bacterium
CCCTCCGCGGCCGAGCTCGAGTCGATCACGCTCGGGCTCGCTCCATTCCCCGGCGTGCTCGGACGGGACGGCGACATCCTTATCGCGCCCGACGGGGCCCGGCTCACCGGCATCGATCACTTCCACCGCGGCGTGGACCGCATCGTGCGCATCCAGGTGGTCCACGAGGCGCCGGCGCGCGTCGAGATCCGCGTGATCCCCGCGCAGGGATTTGGCGAGCCCCAACGCGCGCAGCTACTTGCCAATGCGCGGCGCAAGGTCCCAGGCTCGATGGAAGTCACGGTGCGTGAGGTGGACGAGCTCGAGCGCACCGCGCTCGGGAAGACGCCGTTCGTGCTGCGCCGTCCGGGCGTGCCCGGACCGCGTGCGGGTGCGGACGCGTGAGCGTTCGCAACGTAGGCCTCGATGCAGTGAACCGGCCTCGCTGGGAGGAATACGTGAGCCGCACCCCGGGCTCGAATTTCGCGTCGCGCCCGGCGTGGAAGGATCTGGTCGAAGGCTGGTTCGGCTGCCGCTCGGACTGGCGCATGGCCGAACGCGACGGGCGGGTGGTGGGTATCCTGCCACTGTTCGAGAAGCGCGCTGGTGGACGCGTGCGGCAGCTGTTCTCTGCGCCGGGCGGACTGCTCGCCGACGATGCGGACGCCGCCGAGGCGCTGCTCGCGCCGGCGCGCGAACGGGTGGCGCGAGAGAAGCTGGAGCTGCTCGAGCTGCGCGACCAGCGCACGCGCTGGGACGACCTCCCGACCAGCGAGGAGCATTGCACCCTGATCCTCCCGCTCGCCGCCGGAGCGGAAGAACAGTGGAAGGGATTCGGGGTCAAGCTGCGCAACCAGGTGCGCAAGGCCCAGAAGAGCGGGCTGAGCGTGCGCTGGGGACGCGAGCACCTGCGCGCGTGGCACGACGTGATGCTCGAGAACATGCGCGACCTGGGGACGCCGCTCGCCGGCCCGGACTACTTTGCGAAGGCGCTCGACGTCTACGGCGGCGACGCCGAGCTCGAGGTGGTGGAGCGCGAGGGCAAAGTGATCGGCGCGTTCGCAGCGGTGACCCATGCCGACGGCATGGTCAACCCGTGGGCCTCCTCGTTGCGCGCCTATCGCCCGCAGTGCCCGAACCATATGCTCTACTGGGAAGCGATCCAGCGCGCCATTGCCCGCGGGCTCCGGTGGTTCGACTTCGGTCGCAGCCAGTGGCGGAGCAGCACCTTCGACTTCAAGGCGAGCTGGGGCGCTGTGCCGCAGCCGCTCTACTATCAGTATGTGCTCGGCACCACGAAGACCATGCCCACTCTCGACGACCAGAAGCACGCGTTCGAGCTCGCGGTGCGGATCTGGCAGCGGCTTCCGCTGCCGCTGGCGCGCCTGCTCGGCCCGATCGCGCGCCGTCGCTTCCCGGAGACGCTGTGACCAGGATCGAGGGGCGCACCGACCGGCAGGACTACGAGCGTCGTATCGCGCCGCGCGGGCTGCTGCGCATCCTGTGGCAGAAGCAGCTGCATATTCTGGCGCGGGTCACGATTCCGCTCGGAGCGAGGCTCGCGCTCTATCGCGCGATGGGGATCTCGATCGGGCGCGGTGCCTTCATCGGTCTCGACACCTACCTCGACTGTCAGTTCCCCGAGCTGATCGTGATCGAGGACGACGTGACGATCTCGTTCCGGGTTACGGTCGTGGTCCACGATGACGCGCGCCGCATGAACGGCGTCATTCCGGGGCAGCTGCAGGGCACGGTCGCCCCGGTCACATTCCGGCGAGGGTGCTACATCGGCGCGGGCGCGCTGATCCTGCCCGGAGTCACGGTCGGCGAGGGTGCGGTCGTCGCCGCCGGGGCGGTCGTGACCCGCGATGTGCCGCCGCATCAGGTCGTGGGCGGAGTGCCGGCGCGCTGGATCAAGGACACCGACGGTTGAGCGCAACGCTCCCTCCCATCCGGCGCCTGTGGCCCGCATTCGCGCTCGGCGCGATCGTGCTCGCCTCCGAGGGACTGCGCGGAGTTCTCGGGCAGGTCGCCCTCTATCCGCTGCTCGGCGCGTTCCCCGGGCTCGCGCTCGCGTGGCTGCTTCTGCGCGGGGCCTCTCCGACCACGCGCTGGGTGGTGGGATTCGCACTCGCGCCGCTGATCTCCTCCATGCTGGGCTGGGCCTTGATCGCGAGCGGCGTCGAGGTCGCACTCGCCTCGCGTGCGATCGGATGGAGTGCCTGGCTGATCTGGGTGCTGCTCCTCGCCCGTTCCCCGGTGGCGCCGCCCGACGAGGATCCTGGAGAGCAGGCCCCGCCTTCTCGCGCGGTCGGGCTGCTCGCGGCCGCGCTCGCGGTGGCAATCGTGATCGGCTACCTCGCGAACCAGCCGTGGATGCTGATCAAGTCCGACGCCTGGGCCCACGTCGGTATCATGTGGGACATCCTCGAACGCGGCATGCCGCCGCAGGACGCGCGTTTCGCCGGACTCCACCTCAACTACGTCTGGTTCTTCAACCTGTTCGTCGGGATGCTGGTTCGATTGCACGACGGCGACCCGTTCGTGTTCATGGCGATCCACAACGTGGTGGATGTCGCGCTGATCGCGTGGGTCGGCTACCTCGCGGGCTGGATGCTGTGGCGTGGGCGCGATGCGGCGGTCGGGGCGGCGTTCCTGACCTGCTTCGGGTTCAATGCGTTCGCCTACGTGTTGTGGCCTCTGCGTGGCGCGACCGCGTTTTTCGGCGAGCATCGCGGGCTGGACGCGTTCCGTGCCGCCTACGCCATGCCCGCGTTCACGAGCTGGCGCATCATGGCAGACCTGAGCGCGCCGTTCGGCTGGTTCGTGAACTTCGTCGACAAGTTCGTCACCGGCACTTCGATCCACTATTCGTGGCTGCTGATGATGTTGCTGCTGTGGGCCATGGTTCGCCTGATACGCGGGCCGAGCGCAGGCGGCTGGATCGTCGCGATGCTGGCCTCGGCGGGCATGCAGCTCTGGCACGGAGTGGTGGGACTCTCGGTGGTTCCGGTTGCGGGCTGTGCGGTCGCACTCGCTCTGGCGCTGCGTCCATGGTGGCGCTGGCTGCCGCCCGCGGGGCGCCTGCTGTCCTTCGGCGCGGCCATCGCGCTCGGATTCGCGCTCGTGCTGCCCTACACGCTCGACATCTCGCGCGGCTGGGCGGCCGGGGAGTCCGGGCTCCACGTCGCTCCGGTTCGTCTCGACTACCGCATCCTCATCGCGGTCGCCACCTCATGTGCCTTCGCCTTCGTGCTCGCGCTCGGCCCACTGCGTGACGCCCTGCGCGAGCGGCGCGGCGAGGTCGCGCTGGTCACGATCGATGCCGCGGGCATTCTGGCGTTCTCGATCCTGATCGCCCTGCCCAACTTCAACGAGACCAAGTTCGCGTTCCTGTCGTTCGTGCCGCTCGCGCTGCTCGGGGGCCCATCGTTCCTGCCCTGGGTGCGCGGCGTGCGACGGCGATTCGGCGCGATCGGCTTCGCGATCCTGTGCACGCTGCTCGCGCTGCCGCACGTGCTGACCCTCACCGGCTTCGCCCTCGACCGCGAGCACCTCACCGCTCCGGCGCTTCACCCGGCGCCCGGAGAGAATGATCTCTACGCCTGGATCCGCACCCATTCGCACCCGCGCGACGTGTTCGTGGACGCGCGTTATCGCGACCTCATCATGGTGCGCGCCCGTCGCCAGCTCTATCTGGGTTCGGACGCGGGGCCCGAGAAGGCCGCGTTCCCGCTCAAGGAAGTGCTGGAACGCCGCGCGGTGATGGCGGACCTCTACGGCCCCGCTAGCGAGCTCAATCGGGACGCGGCTGCGCTCGCCCGGCTCGGCCGTCCGGTTTTTGTGCTGATCCGCCCGAGCGACGAGGTCGCCGGCTCGAAGGCGGGCATGGCACTGGCCGCGCGCCCCGATCTGTTCCGGCCGCTCTACGATCGCGACGGCTTCGTGCTCTATGCTGTGGTGATGCCGGACTCCACTCCCTCTCGAGGATCGGTTCGCCCATGACTTCGTTCCCCACCCCCCGAAACGAACCGGGCGCCCTCGTGGCGCCCCGCCCGCGCCAGGCGGGGCGCGTGCTGGTGGTGATGCCGGCCCACGACGAGCGGGAGAGCGTCGGTGTGACCATCGCCCGCATCCGCGAGCAGATGCCCGAAGCGGACGTGGTCGTGATCAACGACTATTCGTCGGACGACACCACCGAGTGCGCGCGCCGCCAGGGCGCCGACGTGGTCGAGCTGCCGTGGAACCTGGGCTACGGCGGCGCGGTGCAGACCGGCTTCAAGTACGCGCTCGCGCACGACTACGACTACGTGATCCAGATGGACGCGGATGGCCAGCACGACCCCGCGTGCGCGCGTGCCCTGATCGCGCCGGTGCTGGCCGGCGAGGCCGACGTGACCATCGGTTCGCGATTCCTGGGGAAGGCCACCTATCGCATCCCGGGGTTGCGCCGGCTCGGGATGAAGGTCTTCAGCATGATCGTGACGTTCGTCACCCGCCGGCATTTTTCCGATCCGACCTCCGGCTATCAGGCCATGAACCGCAAGGTCATGGAGTTCTTCGCCCGCGACAACTACCCGAGCGATTTCCCGGACGCCGACACCATCATCCTGCTCGCGCTCGCCGGCTTTCGCGTACGCGAGGTGCCGGTCACCATGCAGGCCCGCACCGCCGGAACCTCGATGCACTCCGATCTCGGAGCGTTTTACTACGTCGCCAAGATGACGCTCTCCATCCTGATGGTGCTGCTGCGCCGCAAGCGCCTGCGCGCCTGAAATCCTAGGGAGCCCGCCGTGCATCCGGCCGCGATCACGTTCGACATCGAGGACTGGTTCCATCCCGAGCTTCTGCGTGGTCGGGTCGCCGGGGGTGACGCGCGCAGCGTGGTGCGCGAGGGCACCGAGGCGATCCTCGCGCTGCTCCGCCGCCGGCGCACGCTCGCGACGTTCTTCGTACTGGGCGAAGTCGCTCAGCGCCATCCGGATCTGGTGCGTGCCATCGCCGCCGACGGCCACGAGATCGCCTCGCACGGCATGACCCATCGCCCACTGTGGGTTCTGGATCGCGAGAGCTTTCGCGCCGAGCTTCGCGCGTTCCGCGCCGCGGTGCGCGCTGCGCTGGGACACGATTCTTCGGTCGGCTTCCGCGCCCCGACCTTCAGCCTGGACCGCGGCACCGCGTGGGCCCTGGACGTGCTTCGCGAAGAGGGATTCACCTGGGATTCGAGCGTGTTTCCGCTGCGCGTCAAGCTGTATGGCGTGAGCGGCGCCCCGCTCGGGATCTACCGGCCGGCGGCCGCCGATCTCACCGCTCACGATCCCTTGGGGCCGATCCTCGAATTCCCGGTCGCGGTCGGCACGTTCGGTCCGCTGCGCGTTCCGGTCGCGGGTGGCTTCTACCTGCGCGCGCTCCCGCTCGCGGTGCTGCGCTCGGCGCTCGACCGGATCGCGCGCGAGCGGCCGTTCGTGCTCTACCTGCATCC
>JANMQY010000015.1:0-100595 GCA_031370785.1 Candidatus Eiseniibacteriota bacterium
TAGCGAGAGAAACGCATGGGGCCCGGCGCATCGGCCGGGCCCCCACTCGCGGCTGCGTCATGCCAGACTATCCCGCGTCGTATGCCTGCTTCAGGCGCTTGATGTCGATCTTGCGCATCTGAAGCATTGCCTCCATGACCCGCTTCGCCTTCGCGGGGTTCTTGTCTCGCAGATAATTGCCGAGAACAGAGGGAATGATCTGCCACGACAGACCATACTTGTCCTTCAGCCAGCCGCATTGTGATTCCGCTCCGCCCGCCGTCAGCTTCTTCCACAGTTCATCGACTTCTTCCTGAGTCTCACAGTTCACGAAGAACGACACCGCTTCCGTGAACTTGAATTGCGGGCCGCCGTTCAGCGCCATGAATTCCTGTCCGTCGAGCTGGAAAGTCCCCGAGATTACCGTTCCGTTCGGTCCTCCAACCCGAGAAACGTTCACGATCTTCGAATTCTTGAAGACGGAGACGTAGAAACTCATCGCCTCCTCGGCATTGCCGTCGAACCACAGGAACGGGGTGATGCTCTGCATGTGATTCCCCTCTCTACTTCTAGGTGACGCCGTCCGCACGACCTCGCGGCCGCTGGCGTAGTGAATTTCAAGGATCCAAGTTGCTCATCGTCCGGCCTGCGCTCTGCGATGGAGAACTCCGCCAAGCCAGGCAAGCCGAATCGAATCTTCTGCAATCACGACCACTCTCGTTCGCGAGGGTGGTCGTGCTGCTGTTGGGCCAACGTTCCTCGGACTACTTGAACACGAGGTGCGCCACTTTCGTCTCGAGATCCCAGTAGATGATCGCAACCGCGGTCAGGTCGAACGCGGCGTGCATGATCATCAGCATCCAGATTTCACCGGTGACCGCGAAGATGGTTCCGTACACGAGCCCGACGATCGTCGCCTGCTCGACGCCGGAGACCCCTTGCTCTGCGTAATGCGCGATTCCGAAGATCAGCGAAGTGATCAGTACGATCGCAGGCTTTGCCCACGCGCGGGGTCCGAACAGTTTGCCGAGGCGCTCGAACATGTACCCGCGGAACACGGTCTCCTCCCCGAATCCCGCAACCACGATCATGGTGAAGATCGCGCCCGGGAGCGCGGCGCGGTTCCCCGCCAGATAGTGGTATGCAGGATTGATCGGGGGCGCGCCGAGAAGCGGCATCACGATCGCCTTCATCAGGAGTTTGAACGCGACTCCCAGGACGATGCCGATGGCCACGCTGGCGATCCAGTTTCTGGGCCGTACGTAACCGATCTCCCGCCACGGCGTGCGCGAACGCACGACCCACGCGAGCACGAGAAACGCGCTGAGGGGCGATGCGAACGTGACGCCCGCGAGGATGACGAGAATCGCGAGGAGTCCGAGCGGCCCGAATCCGCGCAGAGCCGCGGCGATGGCATCATCGGAAGCCGGTGCGACAGGCACGCGCCTCAGCGCACGACGGCGATACGCTTCGAGACAGCCTCTCGCGCGCCCGAGATCGCACGGAGCACGTACACCCCAGGGGACTCGAAGGAAGGATTCCAGCTCACCGGATTGCGGCCGGCGCTCATCGGCACCAGGAGCGGCTCGGAAACCCGACGGCCCGAAACATCGAAGGCCTCGAGCCGGATACTGGTCGCGCCCGGGAGCTCGACGCTCAGCGCGAGAGGATTTCCGAGCCTCACCGGGTTCGGGTATGGGCCCGCCAGCTGCAACGCCCGAGGAATCGCGCCGGGCCCAACATCGACCATCGCGGTTCCGGTCGCGACCCGCATACCTTGGTTGGCTTGATACGAGATGAATGCTCGTCCGTCGGTGTCCACCACGACCGAGCTGGAGTAGCCGGTGTTGCCCTCGCTATCCACGATCGCACGCGTCCAGACTCCTGCCGCGCGCGTTGCCACTTTGAGGTCGAGGCCGTTCTGATCGTTGTAGGAAATCACCGGCCTTCCCGCCGGGTCCAGGGCCAGGCTCAGATCGAACTTGTTGCTGGTCGAGGGGTCCGCGGTCGAGATCTGCCAGGACGCGCCCTGTTCCAGGTAATGGATCTGGATCGGTGGTTGGTAATTGACGACATAGTCCGCGACGGCGACTCGAGCCTGCCCGGCGGGATCGAGTGCGAGCGCAAAATCTCCCGGGCTGTTTGGCGACGGAACGTCGATCCGGTCCCAGCCCGCGCCGTTGCGGACCGCGTAAACCAGCACGTTGCGCGTCTCGTCGAGGTACAGGACGTGAGGATTGCCCTGGCCATCCAGTCGCAGGTCGGGACGGCCCGCCCTCATGTCCACGGTCTCATAGGTCCAGACACCGGCCTCGCGCACCGCGTACCGCAGGTTGTGGACTGCGTCCGAGCCGGCCTCGAAACACACGTGCACACGACCGGACCCATCCGCCTCCACGACGGGACGATTGACCCCCGCTTGCAGCGCTTCTGTGGTCCAGACTTCGCCCGAGCGATAAGTGACGCCTACGGGATGCAATGTCGGCGTGTGGTTCAACCGATCGGTCGTGGCCCAGGCGATCCAGGGATTTCCCTGCGAATCGAGCGCGAGGGACGTGGCGGTCGTGATCAGGAGTTCGGTGTTCAGTGGGTCGACCACTGCACGCCCGTCAGGAAGCGCCGGACTGCGCCCGTACGGTGCTTCGAGGATCGAGTAATAAGTGACGGGTACGGTCTGCGCCGACCACTGCGATCCATTGAGCTCGGCGTAGCGCACTCCGCCGGATCCGGTCATCCACTCGGCGATGCGGGGCCCGCGGGCCGGATCCAGTCGCAGCGACGAAGTATTACCGGAGCCCTGGCCGGGATCCGCTGTCTGGATGGTCCACGGACCCTGCGCGCGTGCGGGGATGCTGCTGGATGCGAGCATGGTAACTGTCGCAGCGGCGAGCCACGAGGTGATCCAACGATCGAGCGGCGAGCGATGCGAGGAAGGCGCGAAGGAGGTCGGCATGAGTTCCTCGACGTTGAAAGTATCGACCCAGAAACGCTACGGCATCCTGCAGGAAGCGACAACTTCAATTTGAGGCCGGGGAGCGAAGCTCAGGAGGCCGCGCGGCGCGGCGCTGTAGCCGATCACGAAGAAGTTGTAGTTGTCGTAGACCAGCTCGATGGCGGTGGGAATCTCCTGCGAAGCGCCGCGCGCACCGAGCGGATGCGCTTCGCCATCGTCGGGTCGAACTTCGCGATGAAACCCGCCAGCTGCTTTGCGGGCGCTTCAGAGGACTTCGGCCTCGCGGTCCGGATCACGGCGACTCCTGCGCGTTATTCGCATGGACGTCTGCTCGGCTCTTCACCATGCAATCGGTGCAGGCGCCGCTCAGACCGACCCGACCTGCTGCTCCCAGCTCAGAACGTCTCCCTCGGGCAGGCCTTCGACTCCAAGCCTGCGGAGCATGTAGAGCAGCTGTGCCCGGTGGTGCATGCTGTGGGTGATGACGTGGGCGATCGCGCCGCCATAGGTCTTCTCGGCCGGCGGGCTGTCGAGCGCATCGACCCAGCGTTCATCCCACCCGCCACGCCTCGCGACCCCACGCGCCAGCGCGGCAAGGTCGGCCGCGGCGCGGTCCAGCCGCGCTCTCATTCCCGGAACGGAGCGGCCCTCGGACTGCTTTCCCGCGTCCGAACGCACCGGCGCTCCGGACATGAGGTCGGACCATACTTCGACATTACGGATGATGTGCAGGAGCGTCGCCCGCACCGTCCGGTGTGCGATGTCGAACTCCTGATCGAGCTCGGCGTCGGTCAGGCTCTGGCAGCGAAGGAGCAGCTGACGCGTGGTCCACGAATCGTGTCCCAGCAGACGATCCAGCAGATCCATCCATTCACCTGGGGGAGCCGCGCGCCTAGCGCGCGCAGTTCCCGGTCTCACGGGCGCGACCTGCCCGCTTCGTCGCTTTACCGCGGCCGCCCGGCCAGCAGATTGGACAGGCCCCGGACCCGCGGTACTTGTGACCTCGGCTGCAGGTCTTCCAGCCGCCGCGGTTCGCGCTGCTCTTGCGATTCATGGTCGCGCGACCGGACCGCGGGAACGAAGCGCATCGATACTCCACGGCCCCGGGCCCGCCGCCCAGATGTAGAGCCAGACGAAGCAGTAGACCACCGCCAGCTCACCGTGATTCAAGAGCGGCCAGACCCCATGCGGGGCGTGGGCCATGAAGTAGGCACTGGCCATCTCTCCGGACGCCACGAAGGCGGCGAGGACCGTGAACAGGCCGAGCAGGAGCAGTGCGCCGGCAACCAGCTCGATCACACCGGCTGCGCCCGGGACGGACATCAGAGCCACGGTATGCGCGGGTTCGCCCGGCGCCGCCGGGAACCCGAACAGCTTGGCCGTGCCGTGCGCCATGAAGAGAAACGCGGCGACGATGCGGAGCACGCTGCGCAGTCGGGGCGCCCACTGCGCCCGAAAGCCTCCGGAACCCGACATGTTCGGCATGGTGACCCCCGATCCATTGGTCGCGGCCCTGCGGTCTTGAATCTGTGCAGCCGGCCCGCGGCGCTGCACACGATCGGCGGCGTGGTGGCCACGTTCGCCGACCGCAGGCCGGGACTATACAGGCTGGCGCCAGTGTGGGCAGTCTCTTCCATTCCGCCGAGATGCCTGCGGCCCAGCGGCTTGAGCCGAAGCGACGAGCGAGCGCCAAAGAAAACAGGGGCTCAGCCCTTGCATTCTCGGGGCTCCCCCCCTATATTGCTTGCGTCTTCGGTTGCTGTGGATGTGCTGAATCGCCTTCGATGCCGCCAGGGAGACAACCCGGGCGGTTTTTTCGTTATGGGGTCCGGCACCCCAGCTTCCCAGACACCGGCCACTGTGGCCGGGCGCCGCCGTCGCGTTCTGACGGCAGATCAAGGGGCCTTCGGGCCCTGGGTAATTCTAAGGAGCTGTTCAGTGGCTAACGGAACTGTGAAGTGGTTCAACGAGGCGAAGGGCTTTGGTTTCATCTCGCAGGAAGGTGGCGAGGACGTGTTCGTTCACTACTCCTCAATCATGGGCGAGGGCTTCAAGACCCTGGCCGAGGGCGAGAGGGTGGACTTCGACGTCAACCGGGGTCCGAAGGGTCTACAGGCGAGCAACGTCCGCAAGGCGTAATCGTCCGAGGTACCACTTCATGTTCGGGAGCGGCGCACTTCGCGCCGCTCTCGGCATTTTGGGGGACCTGCCTCTCACCATCACAGCATCTGGCGCGAGCGCAGACTCACCACCCCGCGCTCGGCGACGATGACGTGATCGAGCACCCCGATCCCGACCAGATCGCCCACCTGCACCAGCCGGCGCGTGATGCTCAGGTCCTCCTCGCTCGGCTCCGGATCTCCACTCGGATGGTTGTGCACCAGCACCACGCTCGCGGCCGAGTGCAGGATCGCAGGCAGAAACACCTCGCGCGGATGCACGATCGAGGCATTGAGACTGCCGATCGACACGGTCTCGCGAATCTGCAGCTCATGACGGGCGTTGAGGAGCAGCACGACGAAATGTTCCTTGCGCGCCCGTACCAGGTCGCGCACATGGGAGAGCACGTCGTCCGGACCGCGGATCGCGCCGCCGCCGCCGGGTCTCTCCGCGGCGCGCCGTCCCAGCTCGAACGCCGCGACCAGTGCCGCCGCGCGCGCCGCACCGATGCCCCTGACCCGCCGCCACCGCGCATAGCTCCAGCCGGAGAGTTCGGCGGGCGTGCGTCTGGCGAGCGCGCGGCCAGTGCGCTGCGCGCTGCAGCCCGCGCTGCTCGAGCCGAGCACCAGCGCGAGGAGCTCGGCGTCGTTGAGTGCCGCGGCGCCGCGGGCCGACAGCTTCTCGCGCGGCCGATCCGCACGTTCACGGGCGGGCGCGCTGGTCACGCTATCCCCCGCGGCGCTTCGAGAACCGGTCTCGGATGCCGCATCCGGGTCAGGCCGCAACCCGGGTCTGGTCCATTCGTCAGCAGTACGCTCCACCAGGCTCCTTCGCCCGACTCGGGCGGCGCTCAACTCCCCGCTTTCGGGTCCGCGCGCGGTCTGCGATAATTCCCGGCCCACTCAGTTCGCCACGGTCCCGGCCGCGGGCCTCCACGCATTCACGGAGATTTCTGCATGCGTCGTGCCATGGTTGCCCTCGCCCTCGCTACGCTCACCTGCGCCCTGTACGCGGTGCGCGGAGACGGTGCGGGCCAGACTGCCAACAACATCAACGGTATTGGACTCATCGACTACAGCGACCGTTCGGCGGCAAGGCTCGGGATGTGGTGCAAGTACCACCTCACCGGCGAGAGCGCGTTGGGCACGAGCGACGACTACACCGTCACCGTCGCGATCGCCGGGGAGGAGCGTTTCTGGGGCGAGGAGTGCTTCTGGGTCGAGACTCTGACCGAGCCCCGCAGCGGGCAGCCGACCGGAATCGCGCAGCTCATGTCCTTCGACATCTTCGACGACCCGCAATCCGCCGAAAACATGAAGTACTACATGCGCAAGACCATCGACACGATCGACGAGCAGGGCAATCCGATCGAAGTGGTGACCCGTCGCCCGCCGAGCACGCTCACCTTGCGCGAGAAGATCAAGCAGGCCCAACCACTCAAGATCGATACGCTCGGCACCGACACCACGGTCGTATCGCCGAAAGGGACATTCCTGTGCCGCCACGTCCGCATGAGCGAGGGCGTCGGCAACTCGATGGATGAGCGCGACAGCACGATCTACACCGAGGTGCGCGAAACCCGCGACTCCTACGTCTCACGCCAGGTCCCGCTGACGCGGATCGTGATCGAGGACATCCAGCACGTCATTCAGCGCAGGACCTGGATGATCGGCAGATCCAAGGACGCGCCGATGAACATCATGGATCGGTCGCTGGGCCGCGCCACGCTGGTGGACTTCGGCACCAACTATCAGTCCCAGATGATCTGGGAGAAGTTCCGCCGCCCGCTCGCGGAGCAGGAGCGGCCAGCGCCGGCGAAGGCGAAGGCGAAGCCCGGAACCTCGGCGCCACGACCGCGCACCGGAACCGGCAGGTCGGGCTAGTCGGGCAGTCGGTCAGGATTCGAACAGGCCGCGCGCGAACGCCTCGGGCTCGAACGGCTCCCAGTCGTCGATGCCCTCTCCCAGCCCGACGACGCTGATCGGAAGCTGAAGCTGGTCGGCGATGGCCAGCACCGCACCGCCGCGAGCGGTGCCATCGAGCTTGGTCAGCGCCAGACTGGTCACCGCGGTCGCGCGCTGGAACTCACGCGCCTGCTGCAGGGCGTTCTGGCCGAGCGTGGCGTCGAGCACCAGCAACACGTGGTGCGGCGCTCCGGGCACCAGTCGCGAGCACACCCGGCTCACCTTCTCGAGCTCGGCCATCAGATTGTGCCTCGTGTGCAGGCGCCCCGCGGTGTCCACCAGCACGATCTCGGCGCCGCGTGCGAGGGCCGCGCGCATCCCGTCGTGCACCACCGCCGCAGGATCCGAATCCGACGCCCCGGTGACGATCTCGACCCCGGCGCGCTGGGCCCACACCACGAGCTGTTCGGTCGCGGCCGCCCGGAACGTATCCGCCGCCACCAGCAGGGTGGATTTTCCCTCGCGCGCGAACCGGGCGGCGAGCTTTCCCGCGAGCGTGGTCTTGCCCACCCCGTTCACGCCCACCATCAGCGCCACCCACGGCTTCTGAGTCCCGGGCTCAAATCGGGCGCGGTGTGCGGCCACGATCTCGATCGTGCTCTTCTCGAGCGCCTCGCGCAGATCGAGGTTCTCGCGCCCCATGCGCTGCTCGGCGCGGGCGATGAGCTTCTCGGTGGTGGCGGGCCCCACGTCGGCCGCGAGCAGCGCCTCCTCGAGCGCGGCGCGTGTGGCGGGATCCACCGGACCGCGCAGGCCGAGTGCGACGCCGACGTCCGCGGTCAGGCGTTCGCGGGTGCGCTCCATGCCCCTTCGAAAGCGGTCCCACAGGCTCATCGGGTTCTCGCAAAAACTCCCGCCGGTCCCATACCGGACCGGCGGGAGCGTTGAGGAGTATGCGTCAGTCGGAGGCGGCGCCGACCAGCGCTTCGCTCTCGGGCCGCACGCGCACGTTGGTCGCCTTCTCGCCGTCGAAGTTGACCGAGACCAGCTTCGAGACGCCCAGCTCCTGCATGGTCACTCCGTAGAGGCAGTTCGCCGCCTCCATCGACTTCTTGTTGTGAGTGATCACCACGAACTGGGTGCGATCGCTGAACCGGCGCAGCATCTTGAGGAAACGCTCCACGTTCGCATCGTCGAGCGGCGCATCGACCTCGTCGAGCAGGCAGAACGGCGAAGGCTTGACCAGATAGATCGCGAACAGCAGCGCGATCGCGGTCAGCGCGCGCTCGCCGCCCGACATCAGGCTGATGCTCTGCAGGTGCTTGCCACGGGGCTTGGCCGCGATCTCGATCTCGCACTCGAGCGGGTCTTCGCCGACCATGCGCAGCTCGCAGTCGCCGCCGTCGAACAGGGTCTTGAAGATGTCGCTGAAGTGCTCCTGCACCTTGCCGAAGGTGTCCCGGAACATCTGGCTGGCGGTCCCGTTGATCTTCTCGATCGCCTCCAGCAGCTGAGCCTTGGCACTGATCAGATCCTGGCGCTGCTGCGTCAGGAACTGCCAGCGCTCCTTCTTCTTCCCGTACTCCTCGAGCGCGAGCAGATTGACCGCGCCCAGGCCCTTGAGGCGCACGCGGGACTCCTCGACGTGGCGCTGGGCCGCGGTCAGGTCGAAGCCTTCGGGCGGGGGAGTCGGCGTCCATGCGGTCGGGTCCATCTCGTATTCGGTGCGCAGGCGCTCGAACGTCAGGTCCAGCTCGGAGCGGGTCTGCAGCCGATCCAGCTCGAGCTGGTGGAGCAGCTCGGCCAGCTCGGTCTGCTCGAAGCGGCGCCGACGCGCGTCATCCTCGCCGGCCTGCACCTCGGCCTTGAGCGCCTGCATGCGCTTCTGCAGCTCGACCACGCGCTCGCGCTGCGACGACTCGGACTCGAGAAGTCCGGTGAGCCCCGAAGACAGCCCGGTGACCTCGGCCTCGATCTGGGCCACCTGGGCCCGCGCGGCACGTTCATCCTCTCCGCGCTGCGCGAGGCCGGACTCCAGCTCGCGCCGGGTCTGCTCGGCGCGCGCCCACTGGCTCTCCCACTCGCCCAGCTCGCGCGACAGGCGGAGCAGCGTCTCGCGCGCCTCCTGCGCCTTCGCACTGGCTTCGTCGCGCCGGAGCTCGAGGGCGCGGACCACGCCGTCCAGATCGAGCAGCTGAGCGCGCGCGCGGTCGAGCTGACCCACGAACTCCGCGTGATCCGCCTCGGCCTGTACCAGCGCCCGGCCCAATGACTCGAGCTCGACCTCGATTCCGGCGATCTCGCGGCGGCGTTCGTCGGCTTCGGTCGTCGCCCAGCGCGTTTCACGCTCGGCCGCTTCCAGCTCGCGGCGCAGTCCCTCGAGCGCCTCGCGACGGACGTCCACTTCGCTTTCGGCCGATTCGCGATGCGCCACCGACTGCGCGCGCCGTGCGTCGAGCGTCTCGCGCTCACGGTCCAGGCCCTCGACGCCGAGCGACAGCTCGGCGATCTGCCCGCCCAGCTCGCGGATCTGGGTCTCGCGGTGCAGCAGGCCACCCAGGTTTCGCGCCGAACCCGCGCGCACCCGGCCGCGCTCCCACACCTCGCCATCCAGGCTGACGAAGCGCAATCCGCCCTCGGACTTGGACGCGAGCCGCGCGGCGGTGTCGCGATCCTCGACCACCACCACCGAGCCGAGCAGGCGCTCGGCGAGCACGCGGTAGCGGTCCGCGCAGCGCACCAGCGCCGACGCCCGACCGATCACACCCTGGCCCTCGGCGACAGGCACGGCCGCGGCCGCGGCCGCGCCCAGGCTCGACAGGTCGACCAGCGTGGCCCGACCGCTCTCCAGCCCGCGCAGGCGTTCGAGCGCGCGCTCGACCGCATCGCGGTCCTCGGCCAGCACGAATGCCGCCGCTTCGCCGAGCGAGGCTTCGAGCGCATTGAGATAGCGCGCCGGCACTTCCAGAACGTCGGCTACCACGCCGAGCACGCCCGCGGGGCGCGCGCCCTCGCCGAGCAGGGCCTTCACACCGACCGAGACCCCTTCGAAATTGCGCTTGAGCTCGAGCAGGGTGTTGAGTCGCGACTCGGCCGCCGCGCGCTCCTGGCGCTGTGTCGAAAGCGTCGCCGCCAGGCGCTCGGATTCGCCGGCCAGGGTCGAGAGTGCGCCCTCGACGTCGGCGAGCATGCGTCGCGCCTCGTCCAACTCGAGCGCGAGACCATTGCGCTTCTCGGACCCGGCGCGTGCCGCGACCGCAAGCTCGGCGAGGCGCGCGTCGATCTCGCCCAGGCGCGCTTCAGCGGTTGCACGCCGCTCGTTCAGCGATGTCTGACGCTCGCGCACGCGTTCGCACGCGGCGCGACGGTCGGCCTCGGCCGAGAACAGATCGAGCGAAAGCTGCTTGTGGTCGGCGGCGGTGGTGCGGTCGCGACGCAGCTCGGCTTCGACCGCGTTCATCGCGCCCTCGGCCGCTTCGGCCGCGGTCTGCGCTTCGTCGCGCTGCGCGCGGATCTCGACGCGCCTCCCGTCGCCTTCCTTCTCGCGGGCCAGTGCATCGGCCATGCGCTCGCGCATGCGAGCCGCCTCCTCGGCGTCCTCGTCAGCGCGTCGCGTCAGGCCGGCGGCGCGCTCGCGCAGCAGCACGACCTGGTGCTCGGCACGGGTGCGGGCCTCTTCGCGATCGTGAAGTCCGCCCTGCGCGGTCGCCAGCTCGCGTTCGATCTCGAGCAGCGCCAGCTTGCGGTCGTTGAGAGCGGCCTCGAGGCTGTCGAGCGCCGCCGCGATGCCCTCGCGCCGCACCGCCTCCTCCTGCCACTGATCGCGCGACTCGGCCTCCCTGGCGCGCAGCGTCTCGACGCGGCCCGAGGTGAGCTGAAGGTCGAGATCCCGGATCTCGGTTCGCAGGCGCTGATACTTGCGCGCCTTGCCCACCTGGCGCGCCAGGGAGCGCAGCTCGCGCTCGATCTCGAACACGATGTCGTTGAGGCGGGTCAGGTCGCCCTCGGTGGCATCGAGCTTGTTGAGCGCCTCCTTCTTGCGCGACTTGTACTTGGTGATGCCCGACGCTTCCTCGAACAGGAAGCGGCGGTGGCCCGAGTTGTCGCTGAGGACGTTGTCCACCATCGAGCGCTCGATCACCGAGTAGGCGTGGCTGCCCATCCCGGTGTCGAAGAACAGGTCGCGGATGTCCTTGAGGCGGCACGGGGTCTTGTTGAGGAAGTACTCGCTCATCCCCGATCGGAACACGCGGCGCGAGATGGTGACCTCGCTGAACTCCGTGGGCAGGATGCCGCGGTCGTTCTTGAACGTGAGGTGGACTTCGGCGAGGCCGAGCGGCTTGCGGGTCGGGCAGCCGTTGAAGATCACGTCTTCCATCGAGTCGCCGCGTAGCTGCTTGGCGCTCTGCTCGCCCATCACCCAGCGGATGGCGTCGGAGACGTTGGTCTTGCCACAGCCGTTCGGACCAATGACGCCGGTGACGCCATTGCTGAACTGGAGGACCGTCTTGTCCACGAACGACTTGAAGCCCTGAAGCTCGATTTTATCGAGAAACATCCTTGTCCCCTCTCGTCAGGCTGCCCAACGGCGTCGTGCCGCGGCCGACGCTACCGAGGTCGATTTCACCGAGACTTCGATGGGTCAGCGGGATGCGCAAGCACTGTCTCAGTGGCCTTCCCAGGCTTCAGGATTGCGGCGCCGCCGTGGGGTGTTGATCCCTCCGGTGGTGTCGATCTCGCTGGGCGCAGGATGGCCTGTAGCGAGTGACGTTAGCGGCGGCCCTGCCGAGGGTCAATCATTCTCTTCGCCGGCGCGCAGGCCCGGAGGAATGCGGTTCGGGCGCGGCCGCCCCGGTTCCGCGCGCGGCGAGCGTCGCGATCGCCAGCCCCAGCGCTTCGGCCGCCTCGCCGATTTCCGCATCGGCCAGGGTTCGCGCATCGAGCCGGAAGCTTCCGGAACGAATGGTGCCGATCACCGGCGGATGCGCGGCGCGCGCGATGCGCTCGAGCTCGGCCGCGGCCAGATCCCCGTAGGCGACATCGACCGCCCACCCGGGCAGCTTCTGCTGGGGCAACGCGCCCCCGCCCACTTCGCCCGTGCCGCGCACGACACGCACGCGGATTCCCGGCACGCGCGCCTGGAGCGCCGAGGCCAGACGCAGCGCGCGCGCCTCCTCGTCCTCCGGGCTCGAGCGAAGCATGGCCAGTGTGGGAATCTCGCGCGCGGCGCGCGCGGTGTCGGCATAGAGCGGCAGAGTGGCTTCGAGCGCGGCCAGCGCGAGCTTGTCCGCGCGCAGCGCCCGGGCCATCGGATCTTTTCGGACCCTGCTCACCCAGCGGCTCGCGCCCAGCACGAGGCCGGCCTGCGCCCCGCCCAGCAGCTTGTCCCCGGAAAACGTCACCAGATCGGCGCCCGCCGCGAGACTCTCGCCCACCGTCGGCTCGTGCTCGAGCCCGAAGGGCGCGAGGTCCACCAGGGCGCCACTGCCGAGGTCCTCGATCAGCGGAATGCGGCGCCGGCGAGTCAGCTTCGCCAGCTCGCCCGCCTCGGGCCGGGCGGTGAAGCCCTCGATGCGAAAGTTGCTCTGGTGCACGCGCAGGATCGCGGCGACGTCGGCGTGCTTCTCCAGCGCGGCGCGGTAGTCGCTGAGATGCGTCCGGTTGGTGGAGCCCACTTCGATCAGGGTCGCGCCGCTCTTGGCCAGGATCTCGGGGACACGGAACGATCCGCCGATCTCGACCAGCTCGCCGCGCGAGACCACGACCTTGCGCCCCGCGGCCAGCGCCGAGAGCACCAGCATCACCGCCGCGGCCCCGTTGTTGACGACGATCGCCGCCTCGGCGCCGGTCAGGCGCGTGAGCCAGCGTTCGACGCCCGCGCCGCGTTCCCCGCGCCGGCCGCTCTCGAGGTCGTACTCGAGGCTCGAGTAGCCGGCCGCGATCTCGGCCACCGCCGCACGCGCGGGGGCCGCAAGCGGCGCGCGCCCGAGGTTGGTGTGGAGCACGACGCCGGTCGCGTTGAGCACGCGACGCAGCTGCGGGCGTCCGGCGCTCAGCGCGCGCGTGGCCGCGCTCGCGGCGAGTTGAGCCGGCGATGGCGCCGCGCCCCCGTTGCGCCGCAGGCGCGCGCGCTCCGCAGCCAGTTCGCCTCGGACCGCTTCGACCAGGAGCGTGCGCGGCACGTGCGCGCCGGCCGCGATTAGAACCGGCTCGCGCAGCAGGGTCTCCACGGCGGGCAGGGCCCGCATCGGTCCGGGGCTGGTTTTCACGCGGCCATCCTAGCGGCGCCGGACTCCCCGCGACAACCGGGCGGCGCGGCCCTCAGCCTCCGAGGTATGCGCTTCTCACCTCGTCGTTCTTCAGCAGGTTCGCGGCCAGGTCCTCGAGGCGCACGTGGCCGGTTTCGAGCACGTAGCCGCGGGCGGCGATGCTCAGCGCCATATGCGCGTTCTGCTCGACCAGCAGCACGGTCGTCCCACCGGCATTGATCTCGCGAATCGTCTTGAAGATCTCGCGCACGAGCAGCGGCGCGAGGCCGAGCGAAGGCTCATCCAGCAGGAGCAGGCGCGGCCGCGACATCAACGCGCGGCCGATCGCGAGCATCTGCTGCTCGCCGCCCGAGAGCGTGCCCGCGAGCTGCTTGCGGCGCTCGAGCAGGCGCGGGAACAGGGCGTAGATGCGGTCGCGGTCCAGGGTGATCGCGCCGCGGTCGCGGCGCCGGTACGCGCCGAGCTCGAGGTTGTCTTCGACCGAGAGATTCGCGAACACCATGCGACCTTCCGGCGACTGCGAGATGCCGAGCCCGACGATCTCGTGGGCGGGCAGCTTGGTGATGTCGCGCCCTTCGAACGACACGCGTCCGGTGCGCGCCGGCACCAGGCCCGAAATGGAGCGCAGCAACGTGGTCTTCCCCGCGCCGTTCGCCCCGATCAGGGTGACGATCTCGCCGGCGTCGGCGTGTAGCGAGAGCCCCTTGAGCGCGTGCACCGCGCCGTAGAACACATCCAGGTTCTCGACGGTCAGCTGACTCACGCGCCCGCCCCGAGGTCGGCCTGGACCTCTTCGCCGAGATAGGCCTCGACCACCTTGGGATCGGTGCGGATCTCGGCCGGCGTGCCCTCGGCGATCTGCACGCCGTAGTCGAGCACCGCGATGCGCCGGCAGATCCCCATCACCACTTTCATGTCGTGCTCGATCAGCAGGATGGTGACCCGGAACTGCTGCCGGATCTGCTCGATCAGATGCATGAGCTGCTCGCTCTCCTGCGGATTGAGCCCGGCTGCCGGCTCATCCAGCAGCAGCAGCGAGGGCCGGCCGGCGAGGGCGCGCGCGATCTCGAGCCGCCGCTGCTGCCCGTAGGGCAGATCGGCGGCCGGTGTGTCCGCCCATTCGGTGAGCCCGAGCACCGCAAGCAGCTCATCGGCCTGGCTCATCATCGAGCGCTCATCGCTCCAGAAGCGCGCGGTGCGCAGCAGCGCGTCGGTGAGCGTCGCGCGGGTGTGCTGATGCGCGGCGATGCACACGTTGTCGCGGCATGAGCGTGAGGCGAAGAGCCGGATGTTCTGGAAGGTGCGGGTGATGCCGCGCCTGGCGATCGCGTGCGGGCGCAGCCCCTGGATCGCGCGGCCCTCGAACAACACGCGTCCCACGGTGGGCGCGTAGACGCCGGTGATCAGGTTGAACACCGTGGTCTTGCCCGCGCCGTTGGGTCCGATCAGTCCCACCAGCTCGCCGCGTCCGACCTGCAGCGAAAGGTCGGAGACCGCTTTCAGCCCGCCGAACTGCATGGTCACGTGGTCCAGCTCGAGCAGCACGTCGCTTCTCATGCGCGCTCCGCCGCCGCGCGCCGCCGGAACATCCGGAGCGACAGCTCCCGCCTTCCCATCAGCCCGCCGGGCCGCGTGATCATGAGCACGATCAGCATCAGCGAGTAGATGACCATCCGGTATTCCTTGACCGGCCTCAGCAGCTCGGGCGCGAGCGTCAGCAGGATCGCCGCCATCACCGAGCCCGTGATGCTGCCCATCCCGCCGAGCACCACCATCGCGATCACCTCGATGCTCTTGAGGAACGTGAAGGAGTTGGGATTGAGATAGGACAGGTAGTGCGCGAACAGTCCGCCCGCGACGCCGGCGAAGAATGCGCCCATGACGAAGGCCAGTACCTTGTACGAGGTGGTGTCCACGCCCAGCGCCTCGGCCGCCACCTCGTCGTCGCGGATCGCGAACAGCGCGCGGCCATGCGTGCTGTGCGCGAGGTTCTGCGCAACCGCGATCACCGCAACGACCCACACCCCGACCCAGAAGAAGTTCACCCAGCCCGGAATCCCGGGCAGCCCGCGCGCGGCGCCGACCGCATCGACGTTCAGGATCACCACGCGGATGATCTCGCCGAATCCGAGGGTCACGATCGCGAGGTAGTCGCCGCGCAGGCGCAGCGACGGCAGGCCGACGAGGTAGCCGGCCACCGCGGCCAGCAGTCCTCCGAGAATGAGCGCCACGCACAGCGCGACGCCCTGCCCGATCACATCGGGGACGCCGAGCGCGCCGAGCGACGCGACCCAGCCCTTGCCGACGTGCAGCGAGAACATCGCCGATCCGTACGCGCCGATCGCCATGAAGCCGGCATGCCCGATCGAGAACTGCCCGGTGAACCCGTTGATGAGATTGAGCGACACCGCGAGGATCACGTTGATCCCGCACAGCACCAGCACCTGGAACAGGTACGGGTTGAGGAAGCGGGGAAGCGCGACGTCGAGCGCGACCAGCAACGCCAGGGTCAGCGCCACTCCAAGCAGTCGCTTCACGTCACACCTTCTCGGCAGTGTTCTTGCCGAGGATTCCCGACGGGCGTACCAGCAGGATCACGATCAGCAGCACGAACGCGATCGCGTCACGGTAGGTGGGCGAGATGTAGCCCACCACCAGCACCTCGGCGATGCCCATCACCAGCCCGCCGAGCACGGCCCCCGGGATGTTGCCGATCCCGCCGAGCACCGCGGCGACGAATGCCTTGAGCCCGGGCATGATGCCCATCAGCGGCTCGATCTTGGGATTCTGGAGCGCCACCAGCACGCCGGCGGCCGCGGCCAGCATCGAGCCGAGCATGAAGGTGAAGGTGATGATGCGGTCGACCGAGATGCCCATGAGCGCCGCGGCGGTGGGATTGTGCGAGACCGCCTGCATCGCCTTGCCGACCCGGGTCTTGAGCACGATGAAGCGCAGCGCGAACATCAGCACCAGCGACACCACCAGAATGATGATCTGCTGGTTCGAGATGGTGACTCCGAGCCCGAGCGGGATGTTCTTCGCCACGATGATCTGCGGGAAGAACTTGGGGCTCGCGCCGAACAGCAGGATGCCGCCGTTCTCGAGCAGCAGCGAGACGCCGATCGCGGTGATGAGCGCGGAGAGGCGCGACGACCTGCGCACCGGCTTGTACGCGGCGCGCTCGATGATGATCCCGACCACGCCCGCCGCGAGCATCGAGATCAGGAGGACCAGGATGGCCTTGATCGGGTTCGGGTCGGTCGCCGAACCCAGGAAGCGCGCGGTGTAGTACCCGAAGAACGCTCCGAGCATGTAGATGTCGCCGTGCGCGAAGTTGATCAGCCGCAGGATGCCGTAGACCATCGTGTAGCCCAGTGCGATCAGGGCGTACACGCTGCCCCACGTCACCCCGTTGACCATCTGCTGCAGGAACTCCGACACGCGCGTGATCGGTTCTTAGGGATTGATGGTGGTTTCGTAGACCTTCTTGCCGCCCTTGACCGCGATCACCACCGCGGGCTTGGCCGCATTGCGGTTCTCATCCAGCGTGATGGTGCCGGTCACGCCGGGATAACCGGTGGTCGTGGCGATGATGTCACGCAGCTTCTTCTCGGCGGTCTTGCGCAGGTCGGTGCCCGCCTTCGAGGCCGCGAAGCCCTTGAACGTCTCGGGATCGGTCTCGTGCAGCTTCTGCAGCGACTGGAACAGGACGTTGGCCGCGTCGTAGGCGAGCCCGGCGATCGCATCCGGCTCCGCGCCGAACTTGCCTTTGTACTTGCCCAGGAATGCCTGCAAGTTCGTGTCCGGATTGTCGACCGAGAAGTGATTCGAGTAGTACGAGCCGTCGAGCGCCGAGCCGCCGATCTTCAGCAGCTGATCGCTCTCCCACCCGTCGCCGCCGAGCAGCGGGCAGGTCAGCCCGAGCTCACGCGCCTGGCGTGCGATCAGACCCACCTCGGTGTAATAGCCGGGAATGTAGATCGCCTCCGGACGCTTGGCCTTGAGCGCGGTCAGCTGCGCGCGGAAGTCCTGATCGCCTGCGCTGAACGCCTGCTCGGCGAGGATGCTGCCTCCGAGCGCGGTGAAGCTCTCGGTGAAGAACTGGGTCAGGCCGACGCTGTAGTCGCTCTTCACGTCCTTGAGGATGGCGACCCTCTTGAGCTTCAGGTTCTGGGCCGCGAACTTGGCCATTACCGTGCCCTGGAACGGGTCGATGAAGCACATGCGGAAGATGTAGTCGCCGACCAGCGTGACCTTGGGATTGGTGGAGGACGGCGAAATCATCGGCACGCCAGCCGCCTGGCAGGCCGGCGCGGCCGCGAGGCTGCGCGAAGAGGCCACCTCGCCGATCACCGCGATGACACGGTCCTGATTGAGGAGCTTCTGCACGACGGTGGCGGCCTCTTCCGCCTTGCCCTGGTCGTCTTCGCTCACCACCCGCACCTTGAGGCCGCCGATCTTGCCTTCGCTCTTCAGGGTCAGCTCCCCGACCGCGAGATCGACGCCATTCTTCGTGGATTGCCCGAAGGTCGCATCGTTGCCGGTCAGCGAGCCGTACTCGCCGATCACCATCTCGTCCTGTGAGCTGGACCCGCTGCAGCCCGCGACCGCGAGCGCGAAACCCAGCGCACCGGCGAGGGCCAGTCGCATCAGTGACCGTGACGTCATGAGGGTCTCCTGTGATTGGAGTTTGAGGGTGGAGCTGGTAGCGCGCTTGGAGGCGGCCACACCGGCGCCTGGCAGGCATGGAGGACGCCCTTTGGGAGCGCCCGACAAACCGGGACAGGTAGCACGCGTGCGCTCGGCGAAGCAAGGCAAATGATTCTCGCGGCGCCGGTTGGCACGCGCCAGATGCGGTGCTAGTGTGCGCGCGCATGAGCCCGTCCGCGCGCGCAAGGATGCGCCGTCGCGCGCCGTGGTGGCCGCTCGCCCTCGCGGCGCTGGCGACCACCGCGGCGCTTTCCGGCTGCGCCAGCGTCCCCGCCAGACCACCCGCCCAGTCCGCTGCGCGTCCGGCGCCCGGCTACGTGAAGCGGGTGGACGAGCTCACCGCGATCGACGCCTCCAGCCTCGCTGGCCGCAGGATCGCGCTCGATCCCGGTCACGGTGGCGTCTTCCGCGGTGCGCTCGGCGTCGACGGCCTGACCGAGGCCGAGGTCAACCTCGGCGTCGCGCTTCACCTGCGCGGCCTGCTCGAGGCGCACGGCGCCACCGTGTTCATGAGCCGCACCGACGATCGCGATTTCCTCTCTCCCGAGGACAGCACGCTGCGCTTCGACCTCGCCGAGCGCACGCGGCGCGCGAACGAGTTCCATCCCGATCTGTTCGTGTCGATCCACCACAACGCCGACGCACGCGGCGCGCACGATGTGAACGAGACCCAGACCTACTACAAGCTCGGGGACGACGGGCCCTCCCTGGATGCGGCCGCCGACGTGCACCGCTACCTCGTGCGCAATCTGGGGATCCAGAAACATCGCATCATGCCGGGCAACTATTTCGTGCTGAGAAACAGCGTCGCGCCCGCGCTGCTCACCGAATCGAGCTATCTCACCAATCCCGACGTCGAAAAGAAGCTCGCGCTCGCCGCCAAGCAGCGGCTCGAAGCCGAGGCGCTGTTCCTCGGCCTCGCAAAGTACTTCTCGAGGCGGGTGCCGGTGATCGAGGAGTTCCGGGCATACCGCCCGAGTCATCCCGGAGCCGATTCTGCTTTCATCGGAGGTTTTGCGCTTCGCGCTCGAGTGCGAGGAGCCGCCGATCAGGTCCGGATGACCGTGGACGGCACACCCGTCACGCTCACGATCCAGGGTGATCGACTGGATTGGACCGATCCACGCGGACTCCCGATCGGCACCCACGTCGCGACCCTCGCGGTGGGATTGGCCGGCGAAGGAACCTCGCCGACCCGCACCCTGCGCCTTCACGTTTCGAGCGCGCCAGGGCGGATCGTGGCCGAATTCCCCGACCAGATGCCGTGGCATGGTGAACAGCCGCTCGGACTACGGGTGCGTGTGCTCGATCAGGGGGGATTCGTCTATCGCGACACGCTGAAGGTACGCGTGCGTGACGTTGGGGCGCAGACGCTCGCTCCAAAGGACACCGTGATCGTCCTTCCGGATGGCGAGGGCTGGGTCTACTTCCGGACCTGGGACCGCCCGCTCCGATCTGCGCGGGCGCCGCGTGGAGTCGCAGTCCGGATCGGTCTGCACCCGCCGCTCGAGCGTGACCCCGGCAGGAGCGCGGACGACGTTTCGGTCCGCATCTCCATGGACCTTGCGAGGGAAGAACCCGTGCGCACCGGGTTCGCACGCGGCATGCCGGCCGACACGATCCTCACCGCCGCGCCGGGCACGACCGGGTTCGCGCCGCGCATCGAGTGGATCAATCGCGATGGCTTCGTTCGGCTGCGGCGCGATTCCTCGGGCGCGGTTCGCATCCCGCGCCTCGCCGGCTACCGCGCGTGGCCTTCCGACTCGATCTGGCCGCCGCGCTTCGCCGCGATCGCCGGCGGAGCGCTGCACGGCAGGCGCATTACGCTCGATCCCGACGGCGGCGGCGAAGACGCGGCGGGCAGCGGCCCGAGCGGCACGCGCGCGTCCACGCTCAATCTGGAGGTCGCTCGCGCGCTTGCCGGCCATCTCGTCGCGGCCGGCGCCGAGGTCAGGCTCACCCGCGAAGGCGACTTCTCGATGTCGGACGTGGAGCGCGTGCAGGTGAGCGAGGCGTTCCACGCCGATCGCTTCGTGCGCATCGGGCACGCGGCCGAGCCGCCGATGCTCGGCTACTACTTCTCGAGCGCGGGAGGAAAGCGCATGGCCGAGCGCACCGCGGCCGCGTTTGCAACGCTCGGGATCGTGGCGCCAGGGCTCGCCGAGGACGCGCAGTACCCGCTGCAGCAGACCTCGTGTCCCGCGCTCTACGTCTCCGCGGCGCGCGTCGATGACGCCTCGTCCGAGGAGGCGCTGCTCGCGCCGGGCGCGCTGCGAGCCGAGGCGTACGCGCTTTTCGTCGCGCTCGCGCGCGAATGGGCGCCGGATGCGGAGTGGCCGGCCGACTCGATCGAGGTGCGCGGCGCGGACGGCAAACCGGTCGCGGGCGCGGCGGTCACCCTGGGAGGCGCGCTCGTGGTCGAGACCGACGCGTTCGGTCGCACGCGATTCGTACGCACCGAGCCTGGTCTGATCGAGGCTGCGGTCGAGGATTCGCGGGTCCGCGCGCGCACCGTTCTGCTAGACTCTTCGCGGGGCATCATCCTGACCGGGTCGATCGGGCGCTGACGCGGACAAGCCCCCGCGAGGCTTCACGATGATCCATGGGTCGCAGGAATATTTCCTCGAGCGTGCGCGCTTCGAGCGTCGACTCTCGTTTCTGACGCTCGCGCTCTCCCTGACGCTGTTCACCGCCCTCCTGCTGTTCGCGGTCTCTCCGCTCGCGCGCCGGCTGAACGAGACCGACGTGCTCGAACACTTCGGCTTCGAAGGGCCGGAGCGCTACGTGCGCCGCATCGAGCTGCAGGCCGACGGCGGCGGGGCGACGCGGCAGCATCTGCGCGCGATCGCGATCCCCGAGACGCATCGCGGTGGCCGGCGTGGGCGCGCGGATTCCCGCGCTCGTAACGCCGCGCCCGCGCCGCCACGCGGTCTGCCGGGTCCCGGCGATGCGGCCGCGGATCTGATGGCGCGCGCGCTGCGCCGCGCCGGCGAGACGCCGGTGTTCCAGTCCGAGGAGCTGGTCATCGAGGAGCTGGTGCGCCCGGTCTATCCGGAAGAAGCGCGAGACCACGGCATCGAGGGACGTGTCGCGCTCATGGCGCTGGTCGACACCATGGGACGGGTCGTGAACGTGGACCTGGTGAGTGGTGAAGAAGGCGGAGCGCTGGAGCGCGCCTCGGCGGAAGCAGTGTGGCGCTGTCGCTTCAGACCGTACCGGGTGAGCGGCGCGGCGCGCGAGGTCTACGCGGTGTTCCGGTTCGCCTTCCGACTCACGGACCGCTGAGCGTTGCGCGCCCACGAAGTACGGTCCACACCGGAATGCGCGTGCCGTCCTCGGGCTCGAGGAAGTGGTAGCGAGAGAGATACGGATCGCGGTTCACGTGCGAGGCCAGCTCGGATGCGATCTCCGGGGCGCACAGCGCTCCGCTGCCGACTGCGCGCGCGATCGAGCGCGCCGCGAGATAGCCGCGAGTCTGAAGCCCCGGGGCCACGCTCCCGCCCCGCACCCGCACCATGCTGTCGAGCGTGGCCTGCGCGGCCGGCGGCAGGCGCCAGTCCTCAGCCACGTAGCGCACGCCTTCGAGCAGCGGGCGGTTCTCGATCCGCACACGATCCGGCGCAAGGTTCTCGCCCCCGCACAGACGCACCGAGACCTTGTCCTGCGCGAGCTGGCCCAGCAGGCCCTCGGCCTCGCGCGATTCGCCGTCCCAGAACAGAATGTCCACCCGTTTCGAGCGAAGCCTGTCGCTCGTGCTCTTGAACGTGACGGTTCCGGGCGCGTAGCTGACGCGCTCCACGACCGTGGCGCCCAGCGTCGAGACGGTCTCGAGGAATCCCCGCGCGAACGCGCTGCGCTCGACGCTGGTCGAGGTCAGGGCGGCCACGCGCACTCCGCGCGAAGGCTCGATCATCGCGCGTGCCAGCGCTGCGCCGCGCGCCCAGCCCGAGGGGCCGATCGCGAACACGCTCGGGCCCACCATCCCGACCAGCTCGTCGGTCGCGGTCGGGGAAACCAGCACGAAGCCTTCGAGCCGAGCCGCGGTGGCGAGCGCGAGCGTGGGAACGCTCAGCAGCTCGCCCACGACCGCATCACTGCTGTCGATCGCGGTCTCGAGCTCGATCGCGGTGCGCGCCGCGTCGTCGCCGCCGCTCGAACGGAATGACAGCGCGAGCGGGAGCGCCGCGTTCCGGTTGGCCGCCGCGATGCCGGCCTCGAGTCCGATGCGCACCGAGCGGGCGTAGCCCTTGTACTGACCGGTATCCGGCAGCAGCACCGAGATCACGAACGGCGAGGCCGCCGGGTGCAGGCGGCGCAGCACGGCCGGATCGAGCTCGCCGATCAGCCGGCGAGCCTTCTTCGGATCGGCCTGGGCGATGCGCGCGGTCAGGCGGCGGCGCAGTGCGGCGCGATTCGGCGCCACGCGCTTGAGCGCGAACTCGGCGAGCGGCGCTTCGAGCCCACCGAGCTGGGCGGGCGTGCGGCGCAGCAGGTAGATCAGCTCGGGAAGCGTTGCGCGCTCGGCCCAGCGCAGCACGAGGCGGTCGCGCTCGGCGCCGCGTTCGCTCGCCACCATGCGGTCTGCGGCAATGGCGTTGCGCGGCGGCGCGGGCTGCGCATGCGCAATCGCGGCGGCGCACACAGTCGCGGCCAGCGCGAGCGGGGCAACGCTCCGCATGAGTCCGGCGGGAGGGCCGATCACAGCTGGAATTTTCCGAAGTCTTCGGGATTGAGCTTCTCGAGGTAGCGGCGAAGCTGCTCGGCCTTCTCTTCCGCGGTCAGCTCGCGCGGCTCCTCCTCACCCTCGGCGGCCTCTTCGGCTTCGGGCGGGGGTTGCAGCAGCTTCTCGTTGACAAAGATCGGTGCGCTGGCGCGAAGCGCGACCGCGATCGAATCGCTGGGACGTGCGTCGATGGACAGGACTTCGCTCTCGCGCTCCACGAACACGCTCGCGTAGAAGGTGTTCTCGCGCAGGTCGGCGATCACCACCCGGGCGATTCGGGCCTTGAGGCCCTCGACCACCAGGTGCAGCAGGTCATGTGTGAGCGGCCGCGGGAACGGCTCCTCGGAGAGGATGCGGCGGATCGCCTGGGCTTCGCCTGGCCCGATCCAGATCGGCAGGATGCGATCCCCATCGACCTCGCGCAGGATCACGATGTTCTGCTGGGTCTTGTGCTCGAGGACGAGCCCGTTGACCCTGGCTTCGACGACGTTCACGGCTTGTCGGACGAGCCCGGTTTCGTCGCCGGCGACGTGGTGTTTTCCGCGCCGGCGCGCCGGAGGACCGGGCGGCTCGAGTCCGCCTCCTGGGTGACGAATGCGGGAGCATCCTCGGTGCGCATGTGGTCGACCATCCACTGCGCGGATGCCGACAGCTCCGCGGTTGGGAAACGACGCAGGACCTCTCGGAACGCCTTCTCGGCCTCGGGGTAGTTCTTCAGCTCCTCGGAGTAGATGAAGCCGATCATGAACAGCGACTGCGCGGCCTTCTCGCCGTTCGGATACTCCTCCAGCAGCTGCCGATAGGCGGCGATGCGCTCGTTCGGCGCCGCGGTCTCCTGCGCCTCCTTGAACATGTCGGCTTCGCTGCGTTTCTGCGAGGTGAAGCCCTTGATCGCCGCGGAGTCGGCAGTCACATCGAGCGAGCGGCGCGCGTCCTCGAGCAACTGCTTGTAGTACTCCTGCGAGCGCTGGGAGCCGATCTGGCGCTGGATCATCGGCTTTATCTGATCGAACGGGCGGGTGCTCTCGGGACGCACGCTCTCGACCTTGACCACGTGCCAGCCGTGCGAGGTCCGCCACGGACCGCCGATAGCGCCGGCGGTCAGGGTGAGCGCCGACTCGGCGAGCGCCGGCTGCGGCCCGAGCGAAGAGAACACGCCCTCGCGGGACACGGTGCCGAGCGATCCGCCGTTCTTGCGGGTGAGCGTATCCGCCGAGTATCTGGCGGCGAGCGCGGCGAAGTCCTTGCCGCTCTTCGCGAGCTTGAGCACTCGCTGCGCCTCGTTCGCACTCTTCAGCTGGATGTGGCGGAGCGTCACGCTCGCGGGGACGTGATATTCCGCAGCGTGCGCATCGTAGTAGACCTTGAGCTCGGAATCACTCGGCGCGGGATTCGCCGCCATGCGTTCGGTCAGGTAGGTTCGGATCAGCATGTCGCGCCGCTGCTGCTCGATCTGCTCCTTCACCTTCGGCCGGTCGGCGACGCCGTTCCGGATCGCCTGATCCATCCACACCCGCTCTTCGACCATGCGCTCGAGCACCTGGCGACGCCCGTCCGGCGTCGCGTACATGGCCTTGTACTGGTCGGGCGAGGAATCGATGCGCGCCTGCACCATGGCACGCGTGATCGGCTCTCCTGCGACCCGAACCAGCACCTGCGAGGTGTCGCGCTGCACCACGACCGTCGCCGTCGCGGTGGTAGTGACCGCGCGCGGGCTCACGCTCGAGTTGCCGTGCGCGCAGCCGGAGGCGAGCAGCACGAGGCCGAGAACACGGATGCGGCGGAACGCCCCTGGAATCGCGCGGTTCATTGCCGGACGACCCACACCTTCACGGTAGCGGTGACACCACTGAAGAAATGGATCGGGACGTCGTACTTGCCGAGCTGCTTGATGTGCTCCTCGAGCTCGATCTTGCGCTTGTCGACCGGGTGGCCTGCCTTGGCGAGCGCGTCCGAGATGTCGCCGTTGGTGATCGAGCCGAACAGCGTGTCTTCCTCGTTCGCCTGCGCCAGAATGTTGATCTCGAGCCCGTCGAACTTCGCAGCCTCGGCGCGCGCTTCGATGATGCGCCGCTCGTCCTGCACCTTCTTCTGGCGATCCAGCTCCTGGTACAGGCTGGCGGCCTTCGTGCCCGAAGGAATCGCGAGCCGGCGCGGCAGGAGGTAATTGCGTGCGTAGCCCGGCTTCACGTGCACAGTGGCGCCGCGCGTGCCGAGGCCCTTCAGGTCTTCGAGCAGAATCACGTCCATCTACTTCTCCTCGTTGGGGTCTTCCACCGGCGCCGGCTCCAGCCGACGATAATCCAGCCAGACATCACTCAGTCCCACTGCTGCCGTTGCCATCACGAACGCCGGCATGGCGACGGTGAACACGAAGAACATCGTCAGGACGATGACAGATGCGGGCACACCGCGCGCGAGCAGCCAGGATTCTACGACCGCGATCCCCTGCACACAAAATCCCAGCCCGGCGTTGAGCAGCAGCGTCCAGCCCGTCGGCATCCACTGCGGCAGCGGCGCGACCAGCAGCGCCAGCCCCGCCAGAAACGTCCACAGCGCCCCATCCGGCAATCGCCAGTCGCGCAGGCTTCCGCGCGACAGCGCCGGCCAGCGCATCACTCGCGCCGCCCGCGCCGCCAGCGAGCGGCCCGCGGTCACCAGTAGCGCGCTCCACAGGAACAGCACCGTCGGCAGCACGTGAGGCAGCACCTTCTGCCGGAGTGCCGCGTTCTCGTCGATCGAGCGATGGAGCGCGGCCAGCCGCTCGCCCTGGTAGCCGATCTGGCGGCACAGCTCGAGGAGCTGCTGATCGCCGGTCCTGAGCTCGACATCGATCCGCGAAACCAGCGCGGCGTATTGCGACATCCAGGGCAGCGCAGCCGCGAGCGCCAGCAGTGGCGCCAGCATCCACGCGCGCTCGCCCGACTTCGTGCCCGCGCCCTCTTCGCGCAGACCCATCCACACGCCGCTCAGCGCCGCGGCCGGCACCCACCACGCCCACAGGCTGCCGCTTCGCGCGAGCGCGACGGCGATCCCGGCTGCCGCCGCCGGCACGAGGACCGCCCACCTGCCGAAGCGCCACGCGACCAACAATCCGATCGCGGTGATCAGCGGGATCAGCAGCCACAGCCCGCCCCATGGCAGCGGCGTCTGGAGCGCGAACGCCCCGAGCAGCGCCAGCAGCAGAGCCGCGCGCAACCACGCCGGACCGCGGCCCTCCACCGGCGAGCTAGCGATAGAAGTCACTGGTAAAGGGCAGCAGCGCCAGCACTCGCGCCCGCTTGATCGCGGTCGTCAGCTGCTTCTGGTGGCGGGCGCAGGTTCCCGAGACCCGGCGCGGCACGATCTTGCCACGGTCGGTCACGAACCGGCCCAGACGCTTCTCGTCCTTGTAGTCGACGAATCCCACCTTCTCGAAGCACAGCTTGCAGTACTTGCGCTTGATACTTTTGCCTTCACGTTCCTTGGCCATCTGGATCCATTCACCTCCCCGAGATCGGGGGCTCGAGTGTGCCGCCCTCGTCGGGTGTTTGAAGCTCCGCCTCGGCGGAGCCTGCCCTTTCCAGGAAGTGCACCGACTCGCCGCGAATTTCGAGGCGCGTGCGCTTTTCGCCGCGCGTCGCGGTCCACTCCCGCATCTGCAACCGACCCTCCACCAGCACCGCGCTGCCCTTGTGCAGATACTGGGCGCACACTTCTGCGAGGCGCTGGTACGTCACCACCGTCGCGTAGCCGGTTTGCTCGGCCAGCTTCCCGTCCTTGCCGCGGTAGCGGCGATGGAACGCGAGCGCCAGCGTCGTCACCGGCGTTCCGTCGGCCGCGTAGCGCCGGTCCGGATCGCGGGTCAGCCGCCCGCTCAACAGCACGCGGTTCAATTCGGGGAGCCTGAGCTCGGTCACGCCGCCTCCGACCCGGGGTACTACTCGTCCCCTGACTCTTCCGCTGCGGCCAGAGCCTCGGCATCCAGCTTCGGCTGCGTCAGCTCCGGCGGCACGTGAAGTACAGTCAGCACGCGCATCACCTGCTCGTTGAGCCGCAACCGGCGCTCGATTTCCTTCACCAGCGTGCCGGGTCCCTGGTACAGCACCAGGGTGTAGATCCCGTCGCGCTTGCGTTCGATCTCGTAGGCCAGCCGGCGCTTGCCCCAGCGCTGGACCTCGATGAGCTCGCCGCCCAGGTCTTTGATCCACCCGGAGACGCGCTCGACTTCCTCGTTGACCTTCACCTCATCCAGGCCGGGCTCGAGGATGAACGTCGTTTCGTACTTGATCACGATTCCTGACCCTCCTCTGTTCGCAGCTTGCGGTTGAATCGGTTCATGGCGGCCGTCATTCCTTCGCCGGCCCAGCACTCGACCGCATCCGCGGCGAGCGCGACCACTTCGGCGACGGTCGCCTCTTCGTCCTGTTCAAACCCTTCCAGCACGTGCTCGCGCAGCTCATCCGCGCCGGCGTAGCCGACTCCGACGCGAAGCCGCGCGTATTCCCGGCTGCCGAGCGCGGCCTCGATGCTCTCGAGGCCGAGATGTCCGCCGCTCGAGCCGCGCTCGCGAAGGCGCAAAGCTCCGATCGGCAGATACACATCGTCGGCCACCACCAGCAATGCCGCAGGATCCAGCTCGTGCACGGCCCGCCATTCCTGCAGCGCCTGGCCCGAGGCGTTCATGAACGTCAGCGGGTACATCAGGTCCAGCGTCCGTCCCTCGCGCGTCGCTCGCACCGTGCGATACGTCGCCACCGATTCGCCCGGCTCGGTGGTTGCGCGCTGCTCGAGCGTCTCGAGTACGCGCCAGCCCACGTTGTGCCGGGTGCGACTGAAGCGCGACCCCGGATTGCCGAGACCGAGCACCAGCGCCACGGCCTACTTCTTCTCCTTGTCCTTACCCTTGTCCTTCGGCTTGTCCTTGTCCTTCTCCTGGCCGCCCTTCGCGGCCAGCTCCTCGCCCTCTTCGTCCTTCTTGCCCTTGGAGATGACTTCCGGCTCGGCAGCAGTCGCGACCGCGGCCTCCTCGGCCGGCTTCTCTTCCATGACCGTCGGCGCCACCACCGTCGCGATGGTCGCGTCCGGATCGGTCAGGATGGTGACGTTCGGCACCGAGAGGTCGCGCACGTGGATCGAGTCGCCGATGTTGAGCGCGGACACATCCACGTCGATCGAGCCGGGAATCTGGGTCGGCAGACAGCGCACTTCGATCTGACGCAGGATGTGCTCGAGAATGCCGCCGCCATCCTTGACCCCGATCGCAAGCCCGGTCACGTGGACCGTGACCTCGACCTCGACGCTCTCGGTGAGCGAGATGTGCTGGAAGTCGAGGTGCAGGATGTCGCGGCTGAGCGGGTCGTACTGCACGTCGCGGATCAGCGCCGTGAACTCGCCGCCGCCGAGCACGAGGTTCACGAGCGGGTTGGCGCCCTTGTGATGGCGCAGCGCGAGCTCGAAATCACGCTTGCCGATCGAGACTGCAATCGGCTTCTCCTTGTGGCCGTAGAGCACTCCCGGGATCTTGCCGGCCGCGCGCGCCTTGCGGGCGCCGCCCTTGCCGAGCCCCTCGCGGCGCTCGCCGGTCAACGGAATGACGGACATCGGATGTTCCTCCTCGAATGCGGGGGCGAGCCCCGTTGTTGCGGCGCGACCGGCTCGTCAGACGAGCGCAGGAGCCCCGCCAGGTGTTTCGACAGGTGTTCGACCGTCAGATGAAAAGCGAGCTGAGCGAACGTTCCTCGTGTATGCGCTGCACCGCCTCACCCAGCAGCCCGGCGATGCTCAGCTCGGTGACGTTGGGCGTGAGCTTCATGTGTTCGTGACTGACCGTGTCGGTGATCACCAGCTCGCGGATCGGCGACTGCGAGATGCGCGCCAACGAATCGTTGCTGAACACCCCGTGCGTGACGCCGGCGTAGATCTCCTTCGCGCCCTGGCCGCGGATCGCGAGCGCCGCCTGGCACAGGGTGCGCGCGGTGGTCACCACGTCGTCGAACAGCACGACGTTCTTGCCCGACACATCACCGATGATGTTCATCACTTCGACCGCGTCCGCCCTGGGGCGCCGCTTGTCCACCAGCGCGAGGTCGCAGCCCAGCCGCTTGGCGTAGGCGCGCGCCATCTTCACGCTGCCGATGTCGGGCGCAACCACCACCAGGTCGGGGATGTTCTTCTGTGCGAAGTGCTCGACCAGCACCGGGGCGGCGTATAGGTGGTCGAACGGAATGTCGAAGAAGCCCTGGATCTGCGCGCTGTGCAGATCCATGGTCAGCGCCCGATCGGCCCCGGCCACGGTGATCAGGTTCGCGACCAGCTTGGCCGAGATCGGCGCGCGCGGCTGATCCTTGCGGTCCTGGCGCGCGTAGCCGAAGTAGGGCAGGACCGCGGTCACGCGCCGCGCCGAGGCGCGCTTGGCCGCGTCGAGCATGACCAGCAGCTCCATCAGGTTGTCCGCCGGTGCGCCGGTCGCCTGCACGATGAACACGTCGCTGCCGCGGATGTTCTCGTTGAATCGGACCGAGACCTCTCCGTCCTCGAAGCGCGACACGTCGGCGTCGCCCATCGGCACCTTGAGCTTCTCGCAGATCGACTGGGCCAGCTTGCGGCTGGCATTTCCCGAGAAGATGCGACATGCGTCCAAGGGCGTCTCTCCGGTCTGCCGGTGTTTCGCGCAGCCGTGCCACGCATTTCCGAAGACGCGCGTGCTGAACGCAGGGGAAGCGAACCCCGGAGGCGATCTTCGGACAACTGTTGGCACGACGGACGACTCGGACAGCTCCACCAACAGAACGGGATTTCCGTTACGGTCCGGGCGCGTGGAAGCTCGCTCGGGGTGGAAGGCGACTGGCCGAAAAGAACGACACTGCAGAAAAGCCTGCGGAGATTAGCGGGGTTTCCGGGGAGAAGTCAACCGATCGGGTTCAAACGCGATCGGGCGCGGCGGCCCGGGCGCGGCGCGGGGAGCGCCTCGCGGGCAGAGCGGCGGGAGACCCGCCTCGAAGCTCAGTACGAAACCGAGCGGACGTGAGGCTCGGGTACTGGTGGTGCACTCGGATTCGTCAGCTCACGTTCGTAGGCGCCCATGACGATCTCGGTCAGGTACTTGCGCGTCGTGTCGTTGATCGGATGCGCCAGATCCTGGTGCTGGCCGTCGGGCCGCTTGCGGCTCGGCATGGCGACGAACAGTCCCGAGTTGCCGCGGATGATCTTCAGTCCGCGGATCACGAACGAGTCATTGAGTGTGATGCTGACAAAGGCCTTCAGCTTCTCGTCGTTTCGCAGCGAAACCCTGACCTCGGTGATCTCGATCATGAGAATTTCACCTCGGAGCCATCCATGTAGGGTGCGTCTGGCTCTGCGGAGCGCCGTGCGTGCGCGCGTTTGACCAACTCCTCGAACCTTGTGCTTCCGTGCCTGCGCTCGAGTTACGGCAACGTGGTCAGTCGCAATCCCGCCCGAGTGGAGCGCACGGAGTAGATCCGTTCGTTCCCGGCAAGGCGGTGCGCGACGATCTTGGCGGAAAGTCCCGGCCCGAGGATCCCGAACACCGCAGACCCGCTGCCGGTCATGCGCGCATTCGAGACTCCCGCCGCGTTCATCCGCGAACACAGCGAGAGAAAATCCGACCGCCGACTCCCCAATGCTGATTCCATTGTGTTTCCAAGGGCAAGCGCCTGTTCGGGTTTCAAGCGTCGACCCACTAAATTCTTCGCGTATCCTAGTTTGGTCATCCACGCTGTCAAGCCATATTTATTCCTTTCGATCTGACTGAAGGCAACGGCGGTCGAGATCCGCCAGGCCGGCACTGCCACGACCGCGCGAACCGTTCCGTCGAGCTCGAGCGGCGTGAGACGGTCTCCGCGGCCAAGGCCGAGGGCGGTCCCTCCCAGCATGGCGAAGGGCACATCGGAGCCCACTTCCGCCGCCAACGCGAGCCGATCGGCGAGCGAAAGACGCACCCCGTAGAGCGCCGCCAGCGCGACCAGCGCCGCCGCCGCATCCGCGCTCCCGCCACCCAGACCCGACTGCGCCGGGATGCGCTTGATCAGATCGAAGTGGGCGCCGCCAATCCGATCGAGTCGAGAGGCCAGCAGCCGCGCCGCCTCGAGCACCAGATTGCGCGCGCCGGCGGGAACCGGCTCGCGACTGCGGGCGGAGGCGCTTGGCGCGCGAGTGCGGTCGCGCGCACTCGGACGGGCGGCGGAGTCTCGGCCGCGCGTCACAATGCGCGAGCGGGCTGGCGATTCGTCGCGCGTCAACGCCGCGTCCTCGAAGCGCAGGCTCAGGCTGAATCCGGCGCGACGCCGGGTCGCGATCAGCGTGTCGGCGAGATCGATGGACTGAAAGACCGTGGCCAGCTCGTGGAATCCGTCCGAGCGCTTCGGTCCGATCGCAAGCCCGAGGTTGAGCTTGGCGCGCGCCTCGACCTTGACCCGCTTCGGCGCGCGCGAGGGACGCCGCGCGCTGCGACCCGCGCTCATCCGTGACCGTAGATGATGTACACCACCGCAGCGAGGTAGAGCAGCACACAAACGCCGAGCGGGCGATCGCTGAGCAGCACCTGCGAGGGGTCTTCGCTGCTCTCGGAGACGCGCACCAGATACAGGTAGCGGAAGATGCCATACGCCACCAGCGGCACGGTGTAGAGCAGCGCCTCGGTGCCGAACTTGGCGACGGTGCCCGGCCAGATGGTGTAGAGCGCGTAGCCCATCAGGCTCGAGGAGGCGGAGACCAGCAGCAGGCCGTCGAGCAGCTCCGCCGTGTAGTAGTGGAGCACCGCGCGCCGCTCGCCGGCGCCGCTGCCGGCATTGGTAATCTCGCGGCGCCGCTTGGCCAGCCCGAGGAACAGCGCGCCGAAGAAAGTGCACACCAGCAGCCACGGCGAGAGCGCGGTGGCGGGCGCGACCGGCAGCAGCAGCTCGACTCCGGCCATGGCGCGCAGCACGAAGCCGAGCGCGAGGATGAACACGTCGATCAGCACCTGATTCTTGAGCCCGAAGCTGTAAGCGAGGTTGAGTACGAAGTAGATCGCTGCGACCTCGGTAAAGCCGGCGCCCAGCCACCACGAGATCGCCACCACCACCGCGAGCAGCGGAAACAGCGCGCCCAACGCCACCGCGACCGGCAGGCGGCCCGATGCGATCGGGCGCAGGCGCTTTTTTGGATGGAGCCGGTCCGCCCTCACGTCCATCAGGTCATTGAGCAGGTAGACCGAACCCGAAAGCAGCGAGAACGCGACGAAGCCCGCGACCGCCCGCAGCGCGAGCGCGGGGTCGCTCACCTGGCGCGAGAACAGCACGCCAGCGAACAGCAGCAGGTTCTTGGTCCACTGCTTGGGCCGCAGCGCCTGGATGAGCGGGACGATCATCGGCGAGCGCTCCCGCGCGACGCGGCACGCTTCGGACGTGCGCGCTTCGCCGGTGCGCGTCGTGAGGCGCGAGCGCGCTTCTTCGCGCCCGAGGCGCGGCCGGGGAGCGGGCGTACCGGGAACAGCGTGCGCTCGATCAGCTCGCACAGCGCATGGCCCATCGCGATGTGCCCTTCCTGGATGCGTGGCGTCGAAGCGCTGGGCGTGATCAGCGCGTGGTCGCAGAGGCGCGCGAAGCGCTGGCCCTTCTCGCCGGTCATCCCGATGACGGTCATGCCGAGCCCGTGTGCGACTTCGATCGCCTGCATCACGTTCGGAGAATTGCCGCTGGTGCTGATCGCCACCAGCACGTCACCCGGCGTGCCCAGCCCCTCGAGCTGGCGCGAGAACACACGGTCGAAGCCATAGTCGTTGCCGATCGCGGTGAGCGAGGACACGTTGGTGGTGAGCGCGACCGCGGCCAGCGACGGACGATCGACGAAATAGCGCCCGGCCAGCTCGGCGGCCAGGTGCTGCGCGTCGGCCGCGCTCCCGCCGTTGCCGCAGAAGAACACGGTGCCGCCCGACTCCAGGCATTCGATCGCGGCCTCGGCCGCGCCGGCCACGGCGCGCGTCGCGGCGCGCTCGAGCCGCATCAGCGAGCGACCTGAATCGCGCAGCATCGCGCGCGCCTGACGCTCGAGGGGACCACGCGAGTTTCGAGAAGAAGGGCTCACTTGGAATCCTTTCCGGTGGGCGCGCCTGCGCCCGCGAGGTAGCGATCGACGGCGTCCTGCCAGGGCGGCAGCGCGGCGCCGGTGACCTGCCGGTAGAGATCGTTGCTCAGCACTGAATATGCCGGTCGTGGCGCGGGCCGCGCCAGACTCTTCGAGTCGGTACGAGCGAGCGGCGCCTTCACCTCGGCGCGCGCGAGAACGTACTCGGCCAGGTCGTACCAGGTGCACTCGCCCGCGCCGGTGCAGTGGAAAGTGCCGTAATGCGCGCCCTCGGCCAGGCGGATCAGTGCTCCGGCCAGATCGCGGGTCCAGGTCGGCGAGCCGCGCTGGTCGTCCACCACGCGCAGCGATTCTCCCGCGCGCGCCTTGCGCAGGATGGTGTCGATGAAGTTCGAGCCGCCCTTGCCGTATAACCAGCTGGTGCGCACGATCGCGTGGCGCGAGTACAGCTCGCGCACCGCCTGCTCGCCCGCCCACTTGGACGCGCCGTACACCGAGCGCGGCCCCGGCTCGTCGTATTCCCGATACGGGCGGCTCGCATCACCCGCGAACACGTAGTCGGTCGAGATGGTGACCAGGCCTGCATTCACGCGCGCCGCAGCCAGGGCGGCGTTGCGCGCGCCCAGGGCGTTCACCCGGTGCGCGCGGTCGGGATCCGACTCGCACTCGTCCACGCGGGTGTACGCGGCGAGATGGAAGATCCAGTCGGGCGCGAACGTACGCAGCGCATGATCGAGCGCATCCGGCCGCGAGACGTCCGCGTCGGCGCGCTTGAGTCCGAGCACCGCGTGACCGGCCTCTTCGAGCTGCGGAACGAGCGCGTGCCCCAGCATCCCACCCGCACCGGTCACCAGCGCCTTCACGCCAGCTCCACCCGGCTCGAATCGCCGAGCATCAGCCGGTGCGTGCGCGGGCGCGTGCCGCTCGCGCACACCACCGCGTCCTTGCCGATCAGGCTCGACTCGATGCGCACGGTGAGGTTCTCGAGCCGGCTGCGCTCGAGCACGATCGAGTGTTCGATCTCGCAATGGTTCAGAGTCACGCCGTCCCCGATCGCGGTGAACGGACCGACGTAGGCGTCGCGGATCACCGCGTTCTCGCCGATCACGAGCGGCCCACGCAGCTTCGAGCGCTCGATCACCGTGCCCTTGCCGATCTGGACTGCGCCCTCGATCGAGGTCGCCGCATCGATCCGCCCGTGATTGGCGCCGATGAGATCGGTGAGGATGATGCGATTGGCCTCGAGCATGTCCTCGACCTTGCCGGTGTCCTTCCACCAGCCGGTGATGACATGCGATCGCACGCGCTTGCCCGAGCTGATCAGGTGCTGGATCGCATCGGTGATCTCGAGCTCGCCACGCCGGCTCGGCTGGATCGCGCGCACCGCATCGAAGATGCTGCGGTCGAACAGGTACACGCCGACCAGCGCCAGATCGCTCTTGGGATGTTTTGGCTTTTCCTCGAGGCGCACCACGCGGTCGCCGTCCAGCTCGGCCACGCCGAAGTCCTGCGGGGTCTTGACGTGCGCGAGCAGGATCTGCGCATTCGGCTTCTCGCTCTCGAACTCACGCACGAAAGGCGTGATCCCGTCGCGAATGAGATTGTCGCCGAGGTACATCACGAACGGCTCGCCAGCCATGAACTCCTCGGAGATCTTGACCGCGTGCGCAAGCCCGAGCGGCGCCTCCTGCTCGATGTAGGTGACGTCGAGCCCGAACGCGGAGCCATCGCCGACCGCGGCGCGGATCTCGGCCTGGCTGTTCACCAGCACCGTCATCAGCTCACCGGTGCGCCGATCGGGCTCGAGCATCTCGCGCGGATCGCTGACCACGATCCCGACTTTTTTGATGCCCGAGTCGCGGATCGCTTCCAGGCCATAGAACAGCACCGGCTTGTTGGCCACCGGCACGAGTTGTTTCGCACTGGTGTGCGTGATCGGCCTCAAGCGCGTACCGCGGCCTCCGGCAAGGACCAGTGCCTTCATGCGACCTTCCCGCGCCGGCACTGGGCCCGGCGAGCCGTGCCCGGGCTCAACTCCCGAGCGCCTGCTGAATCAGGCGACGCGCTTCCGCGAGCGCCTCGCCGAGCTTCTCGACATCCTTGCCGCCGGCGAGCGCGAGGTGCGGTTTGCCGCCGCCCGAGCCGCCGGTGATCTTCGCGACCGCGCGCACCAGCTCGTCCGCGCGCAGTTTCTTCTCGGCGACCAGGTCGTCGCTGACCGCGGCGACGAACGTGAGCTTGCCGCCGCCCGCGATCGCGAGCAGCGCCGCGCCGCGCCCGAGCTTGCCGCGCAGCGCATCCGCCGCCTCGCGCACCGCTCCCGCGTCGGCGTCGGCTCCGAGTTCCGCGACCACCCAGCGCCCGCCCGGGGCGACCGTCGCTCCTTCGGCGAGCTTCGCCATCTCGGCTTCGAGCCCACCCTTCTGCAGCTCGGCCTGTGCCTTCTTGAGCGCCGCATTCTCGGCCTTGAGCTTCTCGATCTGATCTGCAAGCTGTGCCGGGTTCGCCTGCAGCACCGCCGCGGCGCGCGCCAGCGTCTCGTGCTCGATGCGTGCGTGGCCGAGCGCTTCGTGCCCGCACAACGCCTCGATGCGGCGTACGCCGCTCGCGATCGTGCCGTCGGACACCACGACGAACGCGCCGATGTCGCCGGTCCGCGTGACGTGCGTGCCTCCACACAGCTCTCGACTCGGCTCGATCTCCGCCTCGGGCACGCCCTCGACCGTCACCATTCGCACCTCGGCGCCGTACTTCTCGCCAAACAGGGCCATCGCGCCCTGCGCCCTGGCCTCGGCGATCGGCATCACCTTCCACGACACCTCGCGGTTGGCGAGCACCCAATCGTTGATCTCACGCTCGATTTTCTCGAGCTGCTCTCGCGAAGGCGCCTCGAAGTGCGTGTAGTCGAAGCGGAGCCGATCCGGCGCGACCAAGGATCCGGCCTGGCGCACGTGGGTCCCGAGCGCGCGACGCAGCGTGGCGTGCAGAAGGTGCGTGGCGGTGTGGTGGCGCTGGGTCGGCGCCCGGTGCGCCGAATCGACCCTCGCGGCCAGACGTCCGGCCTTGCCCGCCACGATCAGCGCGTCGCGGCCGCCGCGGGTCACGCGCGCGCGATGCACGATGCTCTCGCCTTCGCGATAGACATGCGTCAGCTCGGCCGCGACGCCATCCGCCTCGATCCAGCCGCGATCCGCGACCTGTCCGCCTGATTCCGCGTACAAGGGCGTCTTGTCCAGCACCAGCTCGAGCTCATGACCCTTCGCGCGCCAGCGGCGCAGCGTCACACCGTCGGCGCGGAGCGAGTCGTAGCCGACGAAGCGCGAGTCGGGGCCGGTGGTGACTTCGGTCCATGCCGCGGCCTCTCCTTCGCCGCCGGTCTTCGCGAACTTGCTGGCGGCGCGAGCACGCGTGCGCTGACCTTCCATCGCGCGCTCGAAGGTCTCGCGATCCACCGTGACCCCGCGCTCGGCCACAATCTCCTCCGTCAGCTCGATCGGGAATCCGTAGGTGTCGTGCAGCACGAAAGCGTCGTCACCCGAAAGTTTCTTCGCACCGGTGCCGAGCAGCTCTTCCAAGCGCGCGGCGCCAGCTTCGAACGTCTGAGCGAACGTCGCCTCCTCCTGGCCGAGCACGCGCTCGATGGCCGCGTGCTGCTCCTCGAGCTCGCGATAGTGAACGGAGAAGTCCTTGATCAGGCGGTGCGCTGCGCGGGGGAGAAACGCCTCGCGGATCGCAAGCCCCTGCTTGGACCTCCCGCGCGTCACCGCGCGTCGCAGCAGCCGGCGCAGCACGTAACCCGCGCTCTCATTGCTCGGAAGCGCGCCTTCGGCAATCGCAAAGGTGAGCGCGCGGACGTGATCCGCGATGATTCGCGCGTCACGGGTCGCGGCCTTCGGATCGAGCGGCGCGCCGCTTGCGAGCTTGCGCACCTCGCCCACGACGGGCGCGAACAGATCAGTCTCGAAGATCGTGCTCTTCCCTTGCACGATCAGCGCGAGTCGCTCGAGGCCCATTCCGGTGTCGATGCCAGGGCGCGGCAGGGGCTTGAGTGAGCCGTCCTTCTGCGCGTCGAACTGCGGGAACACCAGATTCCAGAACTCCATGAAGCGATCGCCGGCGTCTCCCGGCTTCTCACCCCAGAATGCATCCTTCGGCAGATAGTCGGGACGCTTCTCGCCGAGATCGAAGTAGATCTCGCTCGAGGGTCCGCACGCGCCGGTCGCTCCGGCCGGACCCCAGAAGTTGTCCTTTCGCCCGAGCGCGACGATGTGATCGGCGGCCACACCGATCTTCTTCCATAGCGTCGCGGCTTCGTCGTCACGCGGCAGCGCGCCTTCGCCTTCGAAGATCGAGACGAACAGCCGGTCCTTGGGCATGCCCAGCACCTGGGTCGTGAACTCCCAGGCGAACCGGATCGCCTCTTCCTTGAAGTAGGCGCCCTTCTCGCGTGGGCCGAACGAAAAGTTGCCCAGCATCTCGAAGAAGGTGTCGTGGCGCGGAGTCAAACCGACGTTCTCGAGGTCGGTCAGGCGCAGACACTTCTGGATCGAGACCGCCCGGGTGTAAGGCACATCGCTCGCCGTGTAGTAGGGCTTGAACTGCACCATCCCGGCGGTGGTGAACAGGAGCGTCGGGTCGTTGGGCACCAATGGAGATGAGGGCACCACGGTGTGCCCGTTCTTCTGGAAGAAATCGAGGAACGCGCGGCGCAGCTCGGCGGCAGTGGTGGGTCTGGGCGAGGTCTGCGATGAAGTCATAGGGCCCGGAACATAGCCGATCGGGCCGCGCGGGTGAATCGGGGGCGGACGGAGGCCCCTTCAGCTCTCTTGCGGCTCTTTCAGCTCCAGCGCCTGGCGGATGACGTCGGAGTCGAAGCCCTTCCGCGCGAGCATGGCATAGAGGCGCTGCCGGCGCGTGCGCGGATCGAGCCCCGCGTAGCGACGCGCGGCCTGGCTGATGACGCGGCGCGCGGTCTCGACTTCGTTGGAGGGGCCGACGCTCTGTTCGAGGATGGCGCGGGCGCGGGAGATGTCTTCGCGGCTCACGCCCTTCTGGCTCAGCTCCATCTCCAGCCGGCGCCAGCCTGCAGCCCTGCGCCCCCACCGCCCGGCCAACCATGCGCGGGCGTACTCGACGTCATCGACGAGACCGACCGCGGCGAGCCGGTCGAGAATTCCTTCGACGGTTGCCGCTTCGAAGCCCCGGTCATGCAGGCGCCGCGAAAGCTCACGACGCGTGCGCTGCGCGTGGTCAAGAAGCTCGAGTGCGGCTTCACGCGCGGCTTCCGGATCAGCGCTCTCTGCTACGTCGATGGATGTCCGGCGCATGGCGATTCCTTCAACCCCTCCTGGCGAGACCCGCCACGACGCCACCGGCGCCGAGGCGGTTGCACGCCGTGCCTTAGCGCTTCCTGTCCCCCGCCATCATCGCGGGCTGCGGGCGCGCATTAATGGACGGAGGCGCGGACTTCACGGGATCGCTCGCCGTCGGGGCGGCGGTACCGTTCGCGGGGATCGCGGGGGTCGCGGGAGTCACGGGAGTCGCGGGAGTCGTGGGAGCGGCGCTCGCCGCGGGCGCGTTCGCCATCGGCGCGAACGCCGCGGCCTTGAGGCCGAGCAGGGGCAGCAGCTTGGCTTCGACCTGCATGCGGATGTCGGGGTGCTCCTTCAGGAACATGCGCGCGTTTTCGCGGCCCTGACCGATGCGCTCCTCGCCGAACGAGAACCAGGTGCCGCTCTTCTGGATCACGCCGCGGTCGGCGGCGAAGTCGAGGATCTCGCCTTCAAGTGAGATGCCCTCGTTGTAGAGGATGTCGAACTCGGCGTCGCGGAATGGCGCGGCAACCTTGTTCTTGACCACCTTCACCTTGGTGCGGTTGCCGACCGCCTGCTCGCCTTCCTTGAGGGTCGCGATGCGGCGGATGTCGAGGCGCACCGACGCGTAGAACTTGAGCGCGCGTCCACCGGCGGTGGTCTCGGGGTTGCCGAACATCACGCCGATCTGCATGCGGATCTGGTTGATGAAAATGACCGTGGTCTTGCTCTTGCTGATCGAGCCGGTGAGCTTGCGCAGCGCCTGCGACATGAGCCGCGCCTGCAGGCCCACGTGCGAATCGCCCATCTCGCCTTCGATCTCTGCGCGCGGCACCAGCGCCGCGACCGAGTCGATCACCACGACGTCCACCGCGCCCGAGCGCACCAGGTGGTCGGTGATCTCGAGCGCCTCTTCGCCGGTGTCGGGCTGGGCGACGTGCAGGTTCGCGATGTCCACGCCCAGCTTCTGCGCGTAGGCGGCATCGAGCGCGTGCTCGGCGTCGATCATGACCGCATTGCCGCCGGCGCGCTGCGCGTTGGCGATGATGGTCAGCGCGAGGGTGGTCTTGCCCGAGGATTCGGGGCCGTAGATCTCGACGATGCGCCCGCGCGGCACGCCGCCGACGCCGAGCGCCATATCGAGGCCGATCGAGCCGGTCGGAATGATCTCGATCCCGACTTTGCTGGACTCCTCGCCCAGCTTCATGATGGCGCCCTTGCCGAACTGCTTTTCGATCTGCTGCAGGGCGAGGTCGAGGGCCTTGAGCTTCTCTTTGGCGGAGGGCGGCGGGTTGACGTTCATGAACGGCGTCTCCTTACGCAGGGGCGTCTGACTCCATTTGGGGCTTCGAGCGGAGGCTGCGTTCGGCCGCATGTTCGCAGGAGCCGCGGCAGCCCGCCACATCAATGACGGACCGGATACTACACATTTGAGCAAGTGGGTCCAAGGGAAAGTTTTCTTCGGTTTGAACAGGGCCCAAGCCGCAACCTCGCTGGAAATCAGCACTCCCTTGTTCTCGTCGAATTCTCACGATTTCGAGGCCGTTGCAGCCGTGACCCTGTTCATCAAGCTCCCTAGGTCTGTCGAAAGAGAAGCGCCAGACTCGAAAGGCACATATTCCTTCAGAGCGCGCGCACCGATCCGAAAATACGAGCACCCCCAGAGCCGAGCATTACGACAAGGGTCAACATCTCTGACGCGCCGCGTTCGATTGCACGATTGAACCTACGAACCTCGTAGGCACACATGGCAACAGCGCAAGCGCACAAAGTTAGGGCAAACTGCTTTCGTATCGTGTTGTCAAGCAGGCCGCGCTCGACAGGGTTCGGGTAGGTGTTGGGCAATTCCCAAACGTCTCCAAGCAGGCATTTGACCAAATCGATTCCGATCTGAAATGAGCCGAGGAATCTGTCATCACCTTCTTGATTGAGGACCGTTGCCACGAACTGGAAGGTCATGGCATTCCAGTCCCCAACCTCGGGCTCCGGAGGATGCTCAGACGCGGCGAGCATCCACAGAGACAGCCAGCAGATGTCGGGTAACGCCGACTGCTGGGAGGATTTCTCGAAATCGATCAATCGGAACAATTCCCGTGCGCTTCGCTCGTCCTGCTGACTACTCGCGACAAGGATGTTGCGACAATTTAGGTCGCCGTGCTGAATGGATTTGAGAAATGGGTGCTTGGCATCCTCCGTATTGGCGAATTTCATCGCAGAGGTACCAAACAGGGTTGCAGTACACCTCGGCCTAAACCGCGCCGGGATTCCCGGAGGCTCCATTCCTTGAGAGGATGGGGTCATGGCCCGACCCAGCAGGTTTTCCCCGGAAGTGCGGGACCGTGCGGTGCGAATGGTCCTGGAACACGCGAACGAGCACGCCTCGCAGTGGGCGGCGATCACGTCGATCGCCGAGAAGATCGGCTGCTCGTCGGAGACGTTGCGGAACTGGCTTCGCCAGGCTGAGCGAGACCAGGGCAAGCGCCCCGGCCTGACGAGCGACGAACGAGCCCGCCTGAAGGATCTCGAGCGAGAGAACCGCGAGCTGAAGCGGGCGAACGAGATCCTGCGGTTGGCTTCGGCGCATTTCGCGAAGGCGGATCTCGACCGCCGAGCAAAGTGATGGTGGACTTCATCAACGACCACCGCGAGAAGTTCGGGGTCGAGCCGATCTGCAAGGTGCTGCCGATCGCCCCGTCGACGTACCACGAGTTCAAGACCCGGGAGCGACAGCCCGAGCGCCGGCCGGCGCGTGCGCGGCGCGACGAGGCCCAGTGCGAGCACATCCGACGGGTGTGGCACGAGAACAAGGAAGTCTACGGTCCGCGCAAGGTGTGGAAGCAGATGAAGCGCGAGGGCCATGTGGTCGCACGCTGCACGGTGGCGCGGCTGATGCGCCGCCTGGGCCTGCAGGGCACGGTGCGGGGCGGGAAGTTCAAGGTGACGACGATCCCGGACGCGGCGGCGATGCGCCGATGGGCGGGGTCGAAAGACCTCACCCATCGCGCGTTTTCGGGGCTCGCGCCCCAGGGCTCTGCGCCCGCGACCCGCTTCGGGGGTCCTTTCGGACCACCGAAGTTTCCCCCATCGGACCGTGGGCGCGGCATGCCCGAGAGGGCGATATTCATCCCGGTTAGATCCCGTGGACTTTTCGGACGGGAACGTTCGGCACGTCGAAGCCGGGCCTCTCCGCATGGCGGACGGCCGGCAACGCGAAAGGAGTCGAGTCATGTTGCGCTGGATCCGATCCGCGCTGTTCCTCGCCCCGCTGCTCGCGCTCGCCGGGTTTCTCCCGCGCACCGGCGAGACGCTTCCCCTGTTCGGGCGCAAGTACAACATGCAGTGCACCTCCTGCCACCTCGCCGCTCCGCGCCTCAACGCGTTTGGCATGCATTTCAAGCAGAACGGCTACCGCATGCCCGGCACCCAGGGCGACTCCCCGTGGGACAGCACCGCCAAGGAGTTTCCGCTCGCGCTTGTGGGCAACGTCGCCTACCACCTCAACTCCACCAACACTGATATGGGCAGTGGCAGCCACGAGCGCACCAACTTCAGCGCGTTCGAGCAGGAGCAGGTGGAATTCCACTCGGCCGGAACCCTGGCGAAGCAGATCACCTTTCACTTCGACAACGACTTTGCGGGGCCGGGGGGGCCGCTGCAGAGCGGCATGGCGTTCGTGCAGTTCGACGACGTGCTGAAGGACGGGGCCCTGAACGTGAAGGCGGGTATCTTCGACGCGGACACCCCGTACCTGGCGGACTCCCGCAAGACCGCGCTGACCGAGTACCTGAGCCCGGTGACACTCGACGGAGCAGGCTTCGAGCTGAACGGCGCGCGCCCGAACTGGATGTACGCCGTGGGCCTCGTCAACAGCTCGCGCAGCCCCGACAGCGCGCTCGCCCACAAGCCCGATTCGAAGACCTTCAACCAGCTCGAGAACACCTACGTCTGGGTGACTCGCGAAATCGGTGGACACATGATTACCGCGCGCGTCTATCTCGACCATCAGGACCCGCGCAAAGCGAACGTGACCTCCTCTCAGCACACGCGGGCCGAGCTCAACGCCTACGTCGATCGCGGGCGCCTCATCCTCATCCCGGGCTACACCTACGAGACGTTCCAGGACCAGCCGGACGGCACCGCCGATCGGCAGCATACCGGGCTGCTCGAGGCGATGTGCCTGCTCGACAAGGATTCGCACTGGGTCCTCACCGCTCGCTACGAGCACCAGTACGTGCCCAAGGTCAACGGCGCGTCGGGCGTGCTGGACCGCAGCCTTGGGGTGATGAACGTCGCCTACTACATCAATCCAAACGCCCGCTTAGGAATCGATTGGGCGCACGGCTCTGACAACGTCCACGGCCCGGTAACCGACGACCTGCGGGCGTTCGTCTGGGTGGGGTACTAGGCCGCGGCACGGGAGGCCCCGCTGCGCGCGCTCTGGCGCGCGGCGGGGTGCCCGCCGGATCGCCGATTTGCGTGACCTGATTACGGAGCGCTGCGCGCCAACATCCTCGGCTTTGGCCCCGTAGGTAAGGTTGCGTCAGGGCGCTTCGTGCCCATGGTCCCCGGTGGACGACGGTGGACGTGAGAGGACGGTGAGACCCTGGCCAGCGTTGCGAGGAAGAGCACCGGTCTCGAAAATTTATAACCAAGATACGCCGCTGCGGGTTCGATGACGTTGGCGTGCATGTCCCCCATGGAGTTGGAGCCGTGGGGGGCTTCGCATTTCTGGTGAACAACAGTGGCCAGCAGTGGCCAGCTGCGGTCACTGAGGTGTCACCAAATCGTCACCCGCGTCCAGGTCAGCACCTAGCTAGACCGCTCTCAATGGTCCAGCCACCTTCAGTGTCGAGACGACAGTCTCCGCTATCGTCTGGCATACGCAATGACGCTCACTCGTCACACTCACTCCCGCAACGGCGCCTCGACGTGCACCCGATAGACCGAGCCGCGCGGCGACATCGTGCTCTCGATCAGCCGGATGCCCTGCACCTGGAAGCGGGCGCCCGGCACGTCCGCGAGCGATGGCGCCGCGGTGAGTCGCTCGCGCCAGTCGCGCCCCGGATTGCGCACGCGGCCGAGCGTGAGATGCGCCGAGAACGGCATGTCGGGCGCGCCGAATCCCACCTTCTTCAGCTCGTGGTCGAGCGAGTGCGCCAGCGCCTCGAACGCATCCACGCCCTCGGCGAGCCCCACCCACAGCACGCGCGCAGGCGCGTTCTTCGGGAATGCGCCGAGCGGGCCGAGCGCCGCGGCGAAGCGGGAGTGCGCGGCGGCCGCGCGGATCGCAGCCTCGCCGGCACGGCGTGCTCCGTCCTCGCCGATCTCGCCGAGGAATCGCAGCGTGTAGTGCAGGTTCTCGGCCTTGACCCACGAGACGCCATCGCACCCTTTGCTCTCGCCGCCGTCGGCGGGCGCCCGCAGCCTCTCCCCCGCGGCGTGCGCCGCCGCTTGCGTCTCGGGCGGCGGGAACACGGCGAGGAAGGTGCGCACGATCAGTCGAGCACGGGCTCGAGCGGCAGTCCGGTCAGCGAGCGCCGCACCATGTCGAGCGCGGTCTGGGCGCTCCGCTCACGGACCACGCGCCGCACCCCGGCAAAGCGGAACTTGCGCACGGCATCGCCGCCCGGGGTCGAGACTCCGATGAACACGGTGCCGACCGGCTTCTGCTCGCTGCCGCCGTCGGGCCCGGCGATGCCGGTGACGCTGACCCCGACCTCGACGCCGGCCATGCGCCGCGCGCCCGCGGCCATCTGCTCGGCGATCGGCGCGCTCACCGCGCCGTGCTTCTCGAGATCCTTCGCCTTCACGCCGAGCAGCGCGACCTTGGACTCGTTCGAGTAGGTGACGTAGCCGCGATCCATCCACTGCGAGGATCCGGGCACGTCGGTAAGCCGCTTGGCGACGAGGCCGCCGGTGCAGGATTCGGCCGTGACGATGCGATAGCGGCGCTCGGCGAGCGTGCGGCCCACGACCTGCTCCATGGTCTCGGCGCCCTCGGCGTAGATCACGCCCTCGACCCGCGCGCGCAGCTCCTCGTAAGCGCGCGCCGCGACCTCGCGCACCTCGGCCGAATTGTAGCCCGCGACCGAGACACGCAGGTCCACGCCGAGCCAGCTCGGCAGATACGCGAGCGTGGCGCCTGGCCACTGAAGAGGCAGCTCACCGATGCGCTCCTGCAGCATGGTCTCGAAGATGCCGGCAGTGCGCAGCGTGAAGCACTCGACCGCGCCGCCCGCGCGCTCGCGCAGGAACGGCACGACGTACTCCAGGGTCAGCGCCTCCATCTCGTGCGGCACGCCGGGCAGCAGGATCACGGGCTTGCCATCGTGCTCGATCAGGATGCCGGGCGCGGTGCCATTGCTGTTGGGCCACGCGCTCGCGCCGCGCGGCAGCAGCGCCTGGGCCTCGACGGATGCAGGCAGCGGCCGGCCGAGCCGGCGGATGCGCTCGCGGATCAGCGTGAGCACGCCTTCATCGACCTGGAGCGGCCGCCCGAGCGCGGTCGCTACCGCCTGGCGCGTGAGGTCATCGGGCGTCGGCCCGAGCCCTCCCGTCATCACCACCGCGCCGGCACGCTCGAGCGCGTTCTTCAGCCCCTCCCCGATGCGCTCGGCGGTGTCGCTGACCGTGGTGTGCCACCCCACCTGCACGCTCGCTTCTTCGAGCGCGCGGGCGAGAAAGGCGAAGTTGGTGTCGAGCGTGCGGCCCGACAGCACTTCGTTCCCGACGGTGATGATCTCGATCTGCATGGAAGCGCTTCCGGGCTCGGGAGGTCGGAACAGGGACCCGGCTGACTCTGCCGGAGTCGCTTCGGTTCGGCAACTGCCGTGGCTCCGGCAACTCCAACACTTGCGGCACGTGCGCGACTCCGCCAAAATTCGCGCATGGCCGCGACCCCCGACCTCACGCAGACCCTGCTGCGCTCGCGGCGCGGGGAGCGTGAGGCTCTCGATGAGATGCTGGTCGCCCTCTACGCCGAGCTGCGAGGCCTCGCCGCAGGCTATCTGCGCCACGAACGCGTCGGCCACACGCTCCAGCCCACCGCTCTCGCGCACGAGGCGTTCCTGAGGCTGGTCGATCAGCGCGCGGTGAGCTGGCAGGACCGCGCGCACTTCCTCGCGCTCGCCGCGCAGGCGAGGCGCCGCATCCTCGCCGACCAGGCGAGGCGCCGGCATGCGCTCAAGCGCGGCGGTGATGCGGTGCGCGTGGCGCTCGAGGACGTCGAGCTGCTCGCGCCGGGCGGGGACGTCGAGATCGATGCGCTCGACTCGGCGCTCGAGAAGCTCGCCGCGCTGGATGCTCGCCAGGCGCAGATCGTCGAGCTGCGCTTCTTCGGCGGCCTGACGCTCGAAGAGACCGCCGAGGTGGTCCAGGTCTCTCTCGCGACCGTGAAGCGCGACTGGCTGATGGCGCGCGCGTGGCTCCACCGCGAGCTCGCCGAGCAGGCTCCGTGACCGAGCGCTGGCAGACCGTCTCCGGGCTGTTCGAGCGCGCGCTCGCGCTGCCCAAGGGCGAGCGCGACCGTTTCCTCGCGGAGGAGTGCGGCGGTGATGAAGTGCTGGCCGCCGAAGTGCGATCCTTGCTCGGGCACCACGATCAGGCGACCGGGTTCCTCGAGTACGGCCCGGGCGGCGCGATGGCTTCGCAGGTGCCGCGCTCCGATTCTTCGATCGGCGCCGCGATCGGCGCGTGGCGCGTGGTGCGGCCGCTCGGGGAAGGCGGCATGGGCGTCGTGCTGCTGGTCGAGCGCGCCGAGGGCGGCTTCCAGCAGCGCGGCGCGCTCAAACAGCTGCGCCACGGGCTGGGGGGCGACCAGCTGGTGCGGCGCTTCATGCGCGAGCGCCAGATCCTCGCGACGCTCGAGCACCCGAACAACAGCAGCGCGCGGTCGCCGAGAAGCGCTACGAGCTGGTGCGCTCGCTCGCGAACACGCTCATCTTCGACGTGCACGACGCGGTCGAGAAGTTGCCGGGCGGCGCGCCGGTGCGCGAGATGGTGCTGAACAAGGCGGTCGGCTTCCTCGACAAGCTGGCCAGGGATGCCGGGCCCCGCGACACGACGCTCCGACTCCAGCTCGCCGACGCGTACGAGCGCATCGCGATCGTCCAGGGCATGGGGCTTCAGCCCAACGTGGGCAAACCGGGCGAAGCCTACGAGAACTTCCGCAAGGCCGTAGCGATACGCGAGGGACTCGAGCACGATCTGCCGAATGATTCGCGTGTGCTGTTCGGGCTGGTGAGCGCGTACACCAAGCTCGCGAACTTTCAGCAGATCCGCGGCCACAGGGAGGAAGCGTTCACGCTGCATCGCAAGGCGCTCGCGGCGGCGGAGAAGCTCTCGGCCGCGTACCCCAAGAATCGCGACTACCAGGCGAATCTGAACGTGCGCCGCTACAACCTGGGGCAGCTCTACTATTCGACGAACAAGACGGGCGAGGGTCTGCCGCTCATGGAAGAGGGCCGCCGCGGGCTCGCCGCGATGGTGCGGCCCGACACTTCGGACGCCAAGATGCAGAGCCTGCTCGGCGAAGTCCATTGGAACTACGCGCAGACGCTCATGAACGGCTCGGGACGTACCGACAGCGCGATGGCGGCGCTCGACCGATCGGAAAGCCTCTTCGTCAATCTGCAGCGCCGTGCGCCCAGCGATCCCGGGCTCAAGATCAAGCGCGCCGTCAATCAGAGTCTGCTGGCGATGATCTCGTGGTACCGCATGCGTGACGCCGAGCGCGCGTTGTGGCACGCCGAGGCCTCATCGGCGATCGTCGACACGCTGGCCAGCGTGGATGTCGGCAACAAGGATATGGAGCTGAACAGCGTGATCTCGCGATTCCTGGTGGGCTACTTCGTGGCGGTTGCCGGGCACATCGATCGCGCACTGCCGCTGCTTCGAGAAGGCAAGGCGCGCTGGACCGCGATGTATCGCAATCCCGACTTTCGCCCGACTGCCGCGGCCGAACTCGAGACCGCGGACGAGGCGGATTCGTGGATCGAGGAGCACCGCGCACGCGCCGCATCGGCTGCCGGACGTCCGAGCCTTCCCCACTGGCAGGCCGCGCGCCGCTCGCTCGATCGCTGCTATGCGGTCTTCGACTCGCTCACCGCAGCGGATGAGTCCGGCACCTTGCTGTTCGAGCAGCGCTCGATCATGCGCGAGCGCATGGCGCGGATGGACTCGGTGCTGGCGGCTGCAAAGACGACGGCGCTGCGGCGGTAGTTCAGGCGCGCGAAGCCACCGCCGGCGCTACTCTGCCCTCTCCCCTGCGATCAATTCGACGTGGGTCGTCGGTTTGAGCCCGAAGGCGGCGCGGCCAGCAAGGGCGTGTCGATCAACGCGGCACGCAGGCCGCGACGGGAGAGTCGCAGGTTGATTCTTCGCACGAGCGAGCCTGCTCCGGTGCGCCGTGGGTCGTACGCGAGAGACAGGGCGGCCGGCGCGAGCGAGACTCGAGACGTTCCCGCGATGACGCCGGCGCAGGACTCAACGCTCCGAAGAATCCAGGCCTCCAGTGCCGGGCCCGGCGGAATCGGACCCTGGATCTCCGCGAACACGACCGCGTGGCCATGCCGCTGGGCAGCTGTCATCACGGCATGGTCGTAGGTCGCGGCGACCTTGTCCTCCATGCAGTGGCCGCAGGCCATGGCAGGTGGGACAGACCCAACCAGACTCGAAACCGCGATCGCGAATACAACTCGGCGCACCGATGGCATCGCCGTCACTCCTTGAGCGCCTTGTCCGTGGTCACTGGTGTGGACCCCGCCGGACTCGGATGGGCGTCCGCCCATTTGAAGTACTGCATTATCTCCCGCACCTCTTCTGGAGAAAGGTTCTGATTCGGCATGGGGATCATGTAGCGAGCGAGGAGCGCCTTTGCGGTGTCATCGGTCGCCATCATTTTCTCGGGCGACATCAGCCAGCTTCTGAGCCAGGTTTCACTGCGTCGCCGATCGACTCCAAGAAGGTCCGGGCCGACTCGAGTACCAGCACCGAGCGAGTGGCAGGCGAGGCACTTGCTCTCGAAGTTCAACTTGCCGCGAATGGCCACCGGATCATCGGGGGTTCCGCTGGCGGGGATGTTGTGGTGCTCGATCGGCAGAGTATCGTTCGTCGCTCCGGTCGCGTCGATCAGCCCGATGGCCCCCTGCGTTGCGTTCGCGAAATGGTGGTCGACCATGACGTACTTGCCCGCCTCGGGGATTACGAACTCCACGATCGCCGAGCAGCTCGATCCCAAGAGCACCGTCTGCATCCCGCGGAACTGGTTGTCAGGATTCCCGTCGATCCAGACGCGGTCGAAAATGGTTCCCACGACGTGGAAGCTCGAGGTGTTGCTGGGGCCGACATTCAGCACGTAGAGCCGCACCCGCTCGCCCGGCTTGGCGGGTAGCGGACTGTCGACGAGACCGTTGTAGCGCCCGTTGAAAACGGTGTAAGTCGACTCTTTGGTGCGCACCTTCTTGGTGTCGAGAACATAGAGCGGATGCTCGTCCACCTTTCGACCCTGGGGATCCAGCTGGACATAGAACTCGCTCTGTATGATCACGTACTCGCGATCTGCGTGCGTCGGATAGCCACCGCGCGGCTCGACCACGACCACTCCGTACATGCCGGAAGCGATGTGTTCCAGGATCATCGGCGTGCCGCAGTGATACATGAACACGCCCGGATAGTTGAGCGTGAACTCAAAGGTGATGGTTTGCCCGGGGGCGATGGAATGATATTTATCCTGCGGCGAAACCATGGCCGCATGGAAGTCCATGGAATGCATCATCGGTTGAGCAAAGGAGACCGGCCCGGGCATGGCCTCATCGCTGCGATTGGTCATGCTGAAGTGGATGCGGTCACCGACGCGGGCATGAACCGTCGGACCCGGCACCTGCCCGCCGAAAGTCCAGGCTAGAAATCGGATGCCAGGGGCGATCTCGACGATCTGGGCGATCGTGTCGAGGTGGATGGTCTTTGTTTTTTCACTCTTCAGCGGTTCGAGCTTGGGACCGTGGCTGAGAGCATCGCCCTCGGAGAGCGGACCGGTGTGACGTGTGCTCGAGAGCCGAGCAGCCGGGGGTTTGAGGTCCATTCGTGACTGGTCGTACGAGTTGCCATCACGCTGTCCACAACCGGCAGGCAGGCAAGCTAGCCAGAAGATGGCCGCAATGCGAGCAGGCAATCGTCTCATGCGCTGTCCTCCACAAGGCCCGTGCGCGTCTTTTGGTGCTCTGACTCGCGGCACGATACTCCTGAGGTGAGGTGACCGCGACGATACAAAGGGACCATGCGGGAGACTCCCTCGGTACCCTGGCCAAGGCGGAGGCCTCGGGGCGAACCTTGACGCTGGGCATGGTTGCCTGGTCCTGGACGCCCGGGTCGCAGTCCGTCGGGCGAACTGACGTCGGAAGCAGGTCGCCGACCAAGCCAATGGCTGGGGCGAGTCTTGAGGGCCGCAGCGGCCAACGCCGTCCCGGGACTCCTCCCCCCTGCTCTTACCGTGAGCCGTTTCGGACCGATTCTGCGCGTACTGCTCTGAGCCCGGCGAAGGCGAACGCCAGGTTCGGCAGGCGCGGGGATCTCTCGGCCCCGCGGGGCGCGCGTCCCAACGAGTCGCACTCCCTCGAAATGAGCCTGCCCAGGTCACCCGCGGTCCGCTCGCGCCCGCTTCGGACTGCTCGGGAGCTGTTCCATGTCGAGTGCGCTTCGTTATTCACGGCCGGCAGTGGCGCCGACTCCGCAGCTCGTGCCTCGCGCCATCGGCATCACCCGCAGCCCCGGCCCCACCCGCCCGGCCAGCGAGAGCCCGGCGCGTCCCTCGAGCCGCCGCCAATCGCGCACGAGCTACGCCGCGTGGAGCGATGAGGCGCTGGCCCTGCTCGCCCGCCGCACGTACCTGCGCGAGTCCAACGCCGCGGCGCTCGAGCTGTTCGGACGCCACCAGCAGCGCATCTATCGCTGGTGCTACGGATTCGTGCGTGAGCCGGAGCTGGCGCGCGACCTGGCGCAGGATGTGTTGCTCAACGCCTGGCGCGCGCTCGACAGCTACCGCGCGCACGCCCCGTGGGTGTGCTGGCTGTATGCGATCGCCCGCCATCGCTGCCTGAGTGCGCTGCGTCCGCGCATGCTGGTGCGTGCGACAGACATCGAGCCGGACTCGCTGAACGCGCGGCAGCCTTCGCCGGACGATGAGTGTGCCTCGCGTGACTGGATGGAGCGTACGGTCGGGCTGATCGAGCGCACGCTGGAGACCCGGGAGCTCGAGGCAGTGCGCCTGCGTTGCGAGGAGCGGCTGCAGATCGAGGAGATCACCTCGCGTCTGGCGATCGACTCCCCTTCGGGAGCGCGCGGCGTGCTGCAGAAGGCGCGTCGCAAGCTGCGGGCGGCGATGGAACGCGAGGGGCTGGTCGAGGCCTGAGGAGTCCGGCGCGCCCGCGCGCCGGTGCTTCTGCCGAGAGTCGTGGCCCCGCCCGGATGTCGCGACGCCGGCTAGTTCAGCCAGCCGAGCGCGTGCGCGCCCCGCACCCCGAGGTGGAAGACGCCGCACGCGATGAGTCCCGCCATGACGTCGTCGGCGACCACGCCCAGGCCGCCGGGAAGTGCCTGAATCTGGCGCGCGCCGAGCGGCTTCCATACGTCGAAGATCCGGAACAGGATGAATGCGGCCGCGAACGCGATAATCGAGTGCGGCACGAACAGCAGCGCCAGCGTCTGCCCGACCGCTTCGTCGATCACGATCGGCTTGGCATCGTGGCCGAGCTGCTTCTCGGCTTCGCCGGCCGCCCAGACCGCGAGCGCGGTGCCGGCGACGAGGAGTGCGATGAAGATCAGCCACGGCTGAACCGGCAGGAACCAGGCGACCACGGTGACCACGGCGCTGCCCGCGGTCGCAGGCGCGATCGGCGCCCAGCCGCAGGGGCCGAGCGTCGCGAGCAGCAGAACGAGCCTCTTCAAATGCGGGTGCCGCCTCCGCCCGGTCCGGGCCATGGGCGGCGCGGCGCGGTCTGAATGCGCGGGCGCGCCATGAACGGGCGAGCCGGCGCTTCGACGGCCTGCGACTTGGCGACGGGCGCCGAGGCGGCGGGCGCGCTATTCGACCAGACTGCCGCGGGCGCGTCCGCGATCGACGCCGGAGCGGTCGCAGGGCGCATTGGCGCCGAGTGCACGGCCGGACGAACCGGATCCGCAACCGGGTAGGGAGGCGCGCTGGCGCGCACCGCGCTCGGCGCGCCCGACAGGCGCGCAAGCACGCTCTTGCATGCGGCGCGCAGGGTCTCGCTCACACCCTGCCCGCGGCGCGCGATCGCTTCGAACTCGGGCGCGCCCGAGGGGTTGAGCATCGCGCGCAGGCGCTCGACCGGCAGCGCGGCGACCAGATCCCGCTTGTTGTACTGAAACACCCAGGGCATGCGAACGAGCTGATCGGGAGTGAGTCCGAGCGTGTCGAGATGCCCGCGCGTGTCGATGAGCGAATCGTAGTTGGCCTGCTCGCGCGCCGGGTGCGAGTCCGCGACGAACACCACGCCGTCGAGCCCTTGCAGCACGGCGCGACGCGAGAGTTTGTAGTACACCTGCCCGGGCACGGTGTAGAGGTGGAACCGGGTCGTGAAGCCGTTCACCTGGCCGATCTCGATCGGCAGGAAGTCGAAGAACAGGGTGCGGTCGTGGTCGGTCGAGAGCGAAACCAGGCGGCCGCGGCGCTCGGGGGGCAGACGGTCGTGCAGGGACTGCAGGTTGGTGGTCTTGCCGCCCAGCCCGGGTCCCACGTAGACGATCTTGAAGTTGATTTCGCGCGCGCGGTGATTGATGAGCGCCATTTCGTCCCCACAGTTGCGCTGCGCGCGACGCGGCGAGCCAGACGCCCCCGCTTTGGACGGGGACGCGGATGCGATTACGGCCCTCCGCCGCGTGTGGCGCGGCGAATCGGCCGCCGACCTAGGCTTCGCCGAACAGCGCGTCCACCTCGCGACCAGCAGCGTCCACGAACTCCGGCGTTGCAGAGGCCGTCTCGACCAATCCGACCCGCTCGAAAAGGCTGCGGAACACCTGATCCAGCTCCTGCGCGGCGCGCTGAGCACGGAGTCTCACCAGGCCCAGCGTGCTGCGCCTGTCGAACACCGTGCACATGATGACGCGGTCCGCGAGCATGCAGGAGTGAACCGACCGGCTCCGGCCTTCGCTCACCACCGCCTGAACGCCGGTCTCCCCGAGCAACTGGGCAAGCTCGGCATTGGCAGTGAAGTCGGCGGCGATGAGACTGGCGAACGCCGTCGCGTCGAAGTCGGCAGTGCGCCCGGCCGTGGTGATCAGCTGGCCGGAGCGGTCTACGAGGTGCACCGACAGTGCGTTGGTGCGCTCGAGCAGCTCACCAAGCACCTGATCGATGGATCGAAAGTCGTTTTCGAACAGAGTCCACTGTGGCATGGCACCCCCCGCACTCCGGCGGAAAAGGCAACCGAGGACACTTCCGGGCACGTCCGTGTTCCGGGCCGAGTACTAACACGCGAACCAGTCCGCAACAAGAAATGATTGCAACCTTGGAAGATGACGGGAAGGCGAGCGGCGGGGGAGGATGGGCCGGTAGAGACAATTCCGGGCCGGGCGTCGCGGGATTCACCCCGAATTCCAGGGGCTGCCGCCCTAGTCGTGCTCGTCCTCGATCTCGCCGACAATCTCCTCGAGAATGTCCTCGAGGGTGACGATCCCCAGGAACTTGTCGTCCTTGTCGCGCACCACCGCCATCGGCCGGCGCTCGCGGCGGAACCGGCGCAGCAGGCGCGCCACCGGTTCGTCGGGGTCGACGAACAGCGCCGGATACATCGCGTCCATCAGGATGACCAGACCCCTCAGGCTGAACAGGTGGAAGAGATCCTTGGTGTTGACGATGCCCACGATGTTGTTGGGATCCCCGTCCCATACCGGCATGCGGGTATGCGCGCTGTCGCGCGCGGTCTCGAGGATCTCCTCTTCGGACGCCGACAGGGAGAGCGTCACGACCTTCTCGCGCGGGACCATGATGTCGCGCACCTTCTTGTCCGAAAGCTCGAAGACGTTGCGCACGTAATTGGCCTGGTCGGGCGCCATCACTCCGGCCTCCTGCGTCTCTTCGACCAGCATGTCCAGCTCTTCCATGGAGTGGACCGCCTGCTCCGCGGTCGCCGGCGGCACTTTCAGCAGCCGCACCACAAGTGAGGCGGAGGCGCGCATCGCCGTGATCAGCGGGCGCGCGATGGCGCCGAACGCCAGAATCGGACCGGTGGAGAGCAGCGCGACCGCCTCGGCGCGCTGGAGCGCGATCGCCTTGGGTGCGAGCTCGCCCAGCACCACGTGCAGGTAGGTGATGATGATGAAAGCGATTGCGATCGCGATCCCATGCGTCACGGCCAGCCCCCATGGCCATGGCACGCGCATGAACATCGGGGTGAGCATGCGCGCCAGCGCGGGCTCGCCGATCCAGCCGAGTCCGAGGCTCGAGAGGGTCACACCGAGCTGCGTGATCGCGATCGTATCGTCGAGCTTCTCGATCGCTCTCTGCACCGCAAGCGCGCCGAACACGTTTCGGTCCACCAGCTCTTCGATCCGGGTCCAGCGCACCGTCACCAGCGCGTACTCGGCGGCCACGAAGAAGCCGTTGAGCGCCGTGATCAGGAGAATCGAGACGATGCCGAAGGTATCGAGCATGGGAGGCGGCTGGCCGACGCGCCGCGCGCTAGTCGACCTCGCGCCGTCCCTCGAGGGCGCGAGCGAGAGTCACGAGGTCCGAGTACTCGAGGTCGCTGCCCATGGGCACGCCGCGCGCGATGCGCGTGACGCGCACCCCGAGCGGGGCGAGCAGGCGCGAAAGGTAGAGCGCGGTCGCTTCGCCCGCCACGTTGGGGTTGGTGGCGAGGATGATCTCGCGGATCGGACTCGCGACGCCCTCGGGCGAAGGCCGCATGCGCACCAGCAGCTCGCGGATGCGCAGCTGATCCGGGCTCACGCCCTCGAGCGGCGAGAGCGCGCCGCCGAGCACGTGATAGCGGCCCCTGAACTGGCCGGTGCGCTCGAGCGCGAGCACGTCGCCGGGCTGCTCGACCACGCACACGATCGCGCCGTCGCGGCCGCCGTCGGTGCACAGGCGGCACGGGTTCTCTTCAGTGAAGTTGCCGCACACCGCGCAGAAGCCGACGCGCTCCTTGACCGCGCGGATCGCCTCGGCCAGGCGCAGCGCATCGTCCTTCGGCGCGCGTAGAAGATGGAGCGCCAGGCGCTGCGCGCTCTTGGCGCCGATGGTTGGCAGCTTGACCAGCTCCTCGATCAGGAGTTCGAGGTACTTCGAGCTGTACATCCGGGGGCCGTGGGGGTCAGAAGGGCAGCTTGAAGCCGCCGGTGAGCTTGCTGATGGTCTCGTTCATCTTGGTCTCGGAGGCGCGCTGCGCCTCGCCGACCGCCACCAGGATCAGGTCTTCGAGCAGCGAGGGGTCGGCATCCTTGAGCGCTTCGGGCCGGATCTTCAGCTCCTTCAGCATCTGCTTGCCGTCCACCACCGCGTGGACCGCGCCGCCGCCGGCGCTGGCTTCGTGGCGCTCTTCGGCCAGCTTCTCCTGAAGATCCGCCATCTGCTTCTGCACCTTTTGAGCCTGCTTCACCATGTCGCCGAAGCTTTTCATCCGTTCTTCCTTTCTCCGTCGCGAGCGCCGCGCTCGATGATGTCGCCTTCGAACCACTCGATCGCCTTGTCGATCATCGGTTTTACGCTCTCCTGCGTCGGACGCCGCTGCGCCAGCTCGGCGGCGTCGAGCGGCACGCACTGCATCTCGAGCGCACGCCCGAACCCGAGGCGCAGCTCCTCGGCCACGATCTGCCGGTTTTCCTTCTCGTCGACGACCGCGCGGTGAAGATCGTCCATCGCTACGATCACCGCCGGGCCCGAAAGCCCGACGAGGCGACTCTCCCTGAGGAACGCGCCAAGCAGCTTCTTGCGTCCCGACACCGCTTCGAGCGTCTGCTGCCATGCGGCCTCGACTCCGGCATCGACTTCGACGACCAGCATCGCCGTAGCGGCGGCCACCGCTGCGACCGCTACCGGTGCCGCGGCGACAGCCGGCGGGGGCGGGCTGCCCGAGGGCAAGCGGGGCTGGAGCGCGGTGAAGTCATCTGGGTGGCGGCGAGGAGCGACGGGGCCCCGCGAGTCATCGGGTAGTCCGCCCCCGCCGGCGACTACACGCGGAGCGACTGCCGAGCCGCGAGGCGGAGTGCCGCGCGTCGACGGAGCCGGGCCGGCAGTCCCGCCACCTGCGAGCCGGCGCTCGAGCGCTTCGAGACGCTCCAGCACGCGGCCCAGCGTCTCGCCGGGTTCGAGCGTGGCCATCTGAAGCACTGCGGCTTCGAGGTGCACCAGCGGGTGCGGGCTGTCTCGCATCGGCCATTGCACGTCGGAGGTGATGCGGAGCAGGCGCAGCAGGTCCGCGTCGGCCCAGCCCTCGCCCTGCTTCAGCAGGCGGGCCAGCTCCTCGCCGCTGGCGGCCACGAGGTCGGCGCCCGCGGGATCCACCTTGAGCACCAGCAGCGCGCGAACGTGTTCGCACAGGCCCTCGGCCAGCTCCTTGGGATCGATGCCCTTCTCGAACGCCTGATGCAGCGCGTGCAATGCGCCCCTGGGATCGCGGCGTACGATTCCGTCGGCGATCGCGAAGAACGCCTCGCGATCGGCGATGCCGAGCACGCGGCGCACCAGATCCTCGCGAATCTCGTTCTCGCCGGCGGACACGACCTGGTCGAGCGCGCTGACCGCATCGCGCATCGAGCCCTCGGACTTGTGCGCGATGAGCAGCGCCGCGCCCTCGCTGAGCGTGAGCTTGACGCCTTGCGGGTCGGCCTGTTCGCGCCGCGCGATCTCGAGCAGGCGATCGGCGACCTTGCGCAGCGCGACGCGCGCGAAGTCGAAGCGCTGGGTGCGTGAGCGAATCGTGTCCGGCAGCTTCTGCGGATCGGTGGTCGCGAACAGGAACACCAGGTGCGGCGGCGGCTCCTCGAGCGTCTTGAGCAGCGCGGCGAACGCGTCGTTCGAGAGCTGGTGCACCTCGTCGATGATCACCACCCGGTGGCCGCCTCCGGTCGGCGAGAAGCGCACGCGCTCACGCAGCGCCTGTACGTCGGCGATCCCGCGGTTGGAGGCGCCGTCGATTTCGGTGACATCCAGCGAGACGCCGCTCGTGATCTCGGTACAGCTCGTGCAAACGTTGCAGGGATCGGCGCCCTTGAGCTTGCCCGAGAGGCGCTGCTCGCAGTTGAGCGCCTTGGCCAGGATGCGTGCGCTGGTGGTCTTGCCGACACCGCGCGCTCCGGTGAACAGGTAGGCGTGGGCGACGCGGCCGCCCTCGAGAGCGCGGCTCAGCACCTCGCTCACGTGGTCCTGCCCGATCAGGTCGGCGAAGACCTGAGGGCGATACTTCAGCGTGAGCGCGCGATGGGCCATGCAGTCCCGTTGAGAAAAGGGCCAGGATGATCAGCGGCACACCCGACGGATTGCTTACCGCTGCTACCTTCCGGTCCTGACGGGGTTCACAAGTTCGGGTTGCGCTGGGCCTGGCCCACTGTCGATACGGACGGAACAAATGGTGGAGATGAGCGGATTCGAACCGCCGACCCCCTCGTTGCGAACGAGGTGCTCTCCCAGCTGAGCTACATCCCCACGGAACCTGGGGGCTACTCGCGCGTTGAGACCCGTGGGCCGCGCGAGAAACCGAGCGGGCGCATTCTAACAGTGAGCGCGCCCACGTCAAGCGCACCGCCGCGCGCGGTCGCATCGGCTGGCGCGCGAGGGGCTCACTTCGGCGGCGCGTCGAGCACCTCTCGAATCTTGCGCACCAGTGTTGCCGGAAGCCTCAACGCGTCCTGAGCGCGTCCTGGAAGAACGCGGCGACGTCGCGCTTGAGCTTCGCCAGCTCGCCAGCGTGGATGTACATCATGTGACCGGCCTCGTATTCGTGCGTGGTCACACGCGCGCGCTCGGTCGGATCCAGCTCGAGATGGTCGAGCGTATACTCGGTCGCGAAGTACGGCGTCGCGAGATCGTAGTGGCCAGAGGCCACGAACAGCTTCATGTCGGGATTCTTCGCGAACGCGCTGCGCAGCGCGCTGCTCACGTCCGGGAAGCCCTGGCGCGCCGAGCCCCACTCCCACGCGCCAACACCGCCCCCGAGGATGTAGTAGGTCAGGTCGGTCTTGTATCCCAGCTCGGAGCGCACGTACTGGTTGAACATCGCGGTATAGGGCGGCCGGATCGCCGAGAGGCTGGGGTCGAAGTCCGGAGTCTCGCTGGTCCCGCGCTCGTCGATGCCCTTGAAGCGGCTGTCGAGCCGCCCCACGGTGCGGTGCTGATCGCGCAGCAGCTCCTTGCAGAAATGCTGGATGTCCACGCGCAGGTTCGCGAGATCGAGGTACTCGCGCTTGAGCCCGGTGTAGCGCGCGAGCTTTTCGAGCACGGCGTCGCGCGCGGCGCCGCCCAGCCGATCGCCCATCGCGAGCGCGCGGGCGTAGTCGGTCGCGGCCCACGTCTCGGCCTCGTCGAGAGTCCTGTTCAGCGCCTGCCCTTGCAGATCCGGCGGGAGCTTGTGGTGATACCACGCGGTCGCGGTGTAGGTCGGCAGGAACAGCGTGTACGGAAGCTCGTTACCACGCGTGAAGTCGGCGGTCTGGAAGTTGAGGATGCTCGAGACCAGCAGGATGCCGTTGAACGCGATGCCGGAGCGTTCCACCAGATAGCCCGAGAGCCCGGCCGCGCGGGTGGTGCCGTAGCTCTCGCCGACCAGGAACAGCGGCGAGCCCCAGCGCTCGTAGCGCGTGAGGTAGAGCCGGATGAACTCGCCCACCGATTCGATGTCGCCATTCACGCTCCAGAACTTCTTGCCGTTTTCGGGCTTGGTCGCGCGGCTGTAGCCGGTGCCGACCGGATCGATGAATACGAGGTCGGTCTGATCAAGCCAGGTCGCATCGTTGTCCACCAGCCGATAGGGCGGCGAGGGCATTGCGCCATCGTCCATCATCTTGACGCGCTTGGGGCCGAGCGCACCGAGATGCAGCCACACCGAGGCCGACCCCGGGCCGCCGTTGAACGAGAAGGTGAGCGGCCGCTTCGCGGCACCGCCCACACCATCGGCGGTGTAGGCCATGAAGAAGATCTCGGCCTCGGTCTCACCCTGCTCGTTCTTGAGCGGCAGCTTGCCGGTGGTGACCGTGTACTTGAGCGCCCTGCCGCCAACAGTGATCTGGTGGTGCGTGATCACCGGCAAGGCGGTGCTCGAGTCCTTTGCCGCGGCGGGTGCGCTCTTTGGAGCGTCGGCGGCGTGGGCGGGTGCGGCGAGCAGCACGAGGGCGACCAGCAGGCCGTGGCGCATGTGCGGAGGCTCCTGGCTGAAAGGAATGGCGGAGAGAGAGGGATTCGAACCCTCGAGGCGGTATAAGCGCCTACACGATTTCCAATCGTGCTCCTTCAACCACTCGGACATCTCTCCGCAACGGGCAGAAGGCCGGATTAGCGCGGGAATTTCTATCATGCCCGCGAGTGAGCGACAACCGCGGCGGCGCGCACCCGAGCGCCGGAGCGCGCGCCGGGACGCACACCTGGCGCGAGACTCGGCAGAATCCGCGCGATGACTTAGAATCTCCGCTCGCGATTCGCGCCTGCCGGGGCCCTCCGGCACGAGCAAGAGGACGAACTCCATGCGCAACGCTTCACGCCCAATGCTCGCCGCGCTCGCGGTGGCGCTTCTGCTGTGCTCCGCGACCCAGGTGGTACAGGCCGCGACCGCTGCACCGGCGGCCGCCGCCGCTCCGACCGGGACGCCTCCCAGGTCCCCGGGCACCGCGAAGGCGCCGGCCTCGACACGCGCCACCGCGCCCACCAGGCCTTCGAGCGCCGCCAAAGCACCTGCGAAACGCACGTCGGCCGCGAAGCCATCGAGCGCACTCTCGACCAGCGATTTTCAGGAGCTGATGCAGGCATCGACCGACAGCTCGAAATCCGCGGACGTCGTGCGCCGGCTGCGCGGGTATCTGGCCGGCAAGCCCGACAGCCAGTACCTCGCGCTCGCTCACGTCATGATCGTGCAGGCGCTCGTCGCGGGGCACGCGCCGGCCGCGACCGTGATGGCCGACGCCGAGCGCGCGATTCCGTATCTGCCGAATCGTCCCGAAGCGCGGACGCCGTTCTACTTCACGATTGCGAATTATCTGATGGAGAACGGTGGGTCGCTCGACACCGCCCTGCTCTACGCCAATCGCGCGGTCGCCGAGGCACCCGAAGGTGAGAACTACCGCGCGCTGAAGGGTGTCGCGCGCCTCGTGATTGGCAGGGTGCAGATCGAACGCGGGCAGTATGCCGAGGCGATCGCGCAGCTGGAGATGGCGGTCAGCGATGCTCCCGACAGCCAGAGCGTGCTCTTCCAGCTGGGCCGCGCGAACGAGAAGGCGGGACGCGACGAAGCGGCCGAGCGCGCCTACCTGCGATCGCTCAGCGTCTTCGCGGCGACCGATACCAGTGCCGCTGCACCGCTGCGCGCCATCTACTTGAAGCGCCACGGCTCGCTGGCCGGACTCGACTCCGCGGTCACCTCGCTGCGCCGCGCCTCACGCCGGAACGTGGCGCTGACCACGCAGCGCATGGACAAGCCCGCGCCGGACTGGACGCTCCCCGACCTCGAAGGCAGGCCGGTCGCGCTCACTTCGTTCAAGGGCAAGGTCGTGGTGCTCGACTTCTGGGGTTCGTGGTGCGGGCCATGCCGCCAGGAGCTTCCCAAGTTCGAGGCGCTCTACCGGCACTATCGCGACAATCCGAACGTCGCGTTCGTGGGTGTCAACTGGGAGCGCGTTCAGAGTGCGGAACTGCACCTGACCTTCGCCAAGCGCTACATGGTGGAGAACAAGTACACGTTCCCGGTGGTGTACGACCACGATCGCGTGGCGGTCGAGGGGTACCAGCTGGAGGCGTTCCCGACCGTGTTCCTGATCGACAAGGCCGGGACCATCCGCTACCGCGACGTCGGCTTCACGCCCGGGATCGACGCGATCATCGAAGCGCAGCTCGAGTCACTGCTCGAGTGAGGTGCGGCGCACCGAACCCCAGGGAGACGCAGGCGGCCAGGGGAAACCGCCCGCGTCTCGGGTGATCGCAAGGCAGGGAGCGAAAAGAGGTTCCCCACATTGACCGTGAGCCAGTCGCAGAACTCCTTCGCTCGCGAGAGGTGTATCAGCCCAGCAGCCAGCAAGCACGAATCAAGCAGGGAACTCACCGGGTTCAGTCGGGCTGGATTCCCCGACCTGGAAGTTCTTGGGGCCCGCGCGATGTACCGGCTAGATGTGATCAGCGCAAGGGCGGGCCCCACTGCATTCAGCTGCATTCAACGCACGATGATGACTCGACGCGTCCAGCTCTGTCCGGCCAGCTTGCCGCGAACCAGGTAGACGCCCGCTTCGAGCGTGCGACCTGAGTCGTCACGAAGATCCCAGTTCAGCTCGCCGCGACCCGCGTCGCGTTGTCCCGACGCGATGGTACGCACGTGGCGCCCCTGGATATCGAACGCGTCCACCTGGACCAGCGCCGCCTGCGGCAGCGTGAAGGCCATGGTCGCCGACTGGCGTGCCGGATTCGGATACGGTGAAGAGAACGAAAGCACGAGCTGATCGCCCGAACCCGCCGTCTGCCCCGCGCGCGTGACCACGTTCGACATCGTCGACCAGTTGCCGACATCGTCGACCGTCTTCATCGCGAAGAAGTAGGAAGCGGTTGCATCCAGGCCGGAGATCGTGACCGACTGCTGCGTGCCGGGCGTCGCCGGCGTAGGCATCCCGCTCGCGGCCGCTGCCGAGGAGAAGTTCCTGGGCGTGATCGGAAGAAGTGAGTACCGCAAGTCGTACCTCGTGGCGCGACCGGCCATGCCGTCGTCGCCCGGAGCCGTCCACTTCAGCGTCTGGGAGATGGTCCCGGTTGCCGCCGTGTCGGCGAAGGCAGACCGAGCCGAAAGAATCAGGAGTGACGAAAGGATGAGTGCGGCCTTGTGAAAAACAGTCACCTCTAGACCTCCATTGGCCGCGCAGCGCGCACGGTGAGCCCCTGCGGGGGGCTGCCCAACCCCGCCTTGAGGCGCGGGGCAGTCAAAAGTGTTTGTCGAAGACCGAGGAACTCTTCGACCCGCAGCGTCGGGTCGACCTTCTGGAGTGTTCGGACTGGCGGGTAGGGGGAGCAGCAACCCGCTTCCGTTTTCGTGAGGCACGGGAGCCCTCACGCAAGCACGGTGCCGGGATTCTGATTGTGGGTTCAACGCCATGCAGTACATAGCGATACAGGAGTGACACCAATCGAAATCGAGGCGGATTCCGGAGGGAAACGGGACAGCCTGTCGCGCACACTGCGACGCGCTGTCGCGAACACCGGGCGATGAGTCGCTCGCAGAGTTCGGCTGCCCGGGATCGAACGAGCATCGCTCACCCCCGGCCAATCCCCCGGGTTCAAGCTCGACTACATCGACTGGTCACACTCGCTGGCCATGTCGCTGGTGTGGTCGTCGCGTGGGCTCTGCCGTTCCTCAAGCGCGGACGGGTGATCGCGCTGACCATCGGGTTCGCGGTCTTCTCGCACTTCATTCTCGACTTCTTCATGCATCCGGAAGATCTCGCGCTTTGGCCCAGCAGCCGCACGCACCTGGGGCTGGGGCTCTGGCACACCGCGTACTGGTGGTGGTTCGAGCTGGCGTTCGTGTGCGCGGGGTGCGGCTACTACTGGATGCGGGCGCGGAAACTGGACACTTTCGGCGGCCGGGCGGCGTGGGCGTTCGCGGTGGTGGTGGCGCTCACATGCTCAACTCGCCATGGCTCTCGCCGACCAAGTAGCACCGGAAAATGAAAACGGGGCCGCGGGCAACCTCTGCCCACAACCCCTCGAAGATCTGGCGGAGAGGGAGGGATTCGAACCCTCGAGGGGCTTGCACCCCTAACGGTTTTCGAGATCCGCGGTTCCCCCAGTTCCGCAACTCTTCGCACGTGATTCCAATGACTTGCCTGCGCGAATGGAACGGTCTCAGGACCGCTGGCTTCGAAACTGAACGCCGAGTCGCCTCCTTATCCACGAGGCGTCCGACGCCATCGCGTCGGACGATCGACTTCGTGAAGGACGGCCCGCCGCCTGGGCGGATGGAACCACGATCCGTAGATGCGCGTCCCAATCGCATTGGCTCTCCCCGCACCACCCTGTCAAAGACGAACGGGCAGTCGCTCTGTTCGTGCAGCCTCGGGGCAGACGTCCTTTTTGCCAAATCCTATCCAGGAGGATAGGGTACAGATCCCATGAAGACACTACATGAGACCCACCCAAAGATCCTGAAACGGCTGAAGCGTGCTGTCGGCCACCTCAATGGTGTCATCGCCATGATGCAGGATGAACGACCTTGCCTGGAGCTCGCCCAGCAGTTGCACGCCGTCGAGAGTGCCGTCGCAAACGCGAAGAAGACTCTGATCCACGATCATGTCAACCATTGCCTCGACGAATCAGTGAGCAATCCAGGTGCGGCATCGCGTCGGGCGCTCGAAGATTTCAAGGCGATTTCAAAATATCTCTAAGGAGCCTGCGGCATTTGGTTGCGGAGGAACTAAATGAAGCTGGTGACATCCGACAGTGCACCGCACGGCGGAACTTGGATTCAATCTGCGGACGGCTTCGTGGAAATAAGCGTCTTCGAAACCCGGGTTCCGCCTCATTTCAGGCTCTACTTCTTCGACGTGAACAAGCGGCCGCGCCCTCCGCTCCCCGGCTCCGACGTTTCCATCGAGACGATCCGCCCGGACGGCACGAAGCAGGTCTTCAAGTTCGTGAACGGAGCGGGTCATCTTCGCTCCACGACGGACATACCTGAACCTCATGAGTTCCGCCTACGATTGACGCTCCAGCAAGGATCCGACTTGCGCGCCTACGAGGCGGTTTTCACCGAGGAGGGGCACGGCCATTCGCACGGGCCGGGCGGACACTCGCACGCTCATGGGGGCGGTATTGTCGGCTGGCTGCGCAGCACCTTTGGCCACTCGCACAGTATTGAAGACAAGATCGACGAAACGATGGAGACGCACGAGCGCGGTATCTGGGCGCTCAAGCTTTCACTTGTCGTCCTTCTCGTGACCTCGCTCATCCAAGTGACGATCGTTGTGCTTTCCGGCTCGGTGGCCCTGCTTGCGGACACGATCCACAACTTCGGCGACGCGACCACCAGTATTCCGTTGTGGATCGCGTTCGCGCTCACCCGGCGCGGCGTCTCGCGCCGTTTCACCTATGGCTACGGCAAGAGCGAGGATCTGGCAGGCGTGGTGATCGTTGGCGTCATCTTCTTCTCGGCCTGCGTCGCCGCATATCAATCGGTGATGAAGATCATCCATCCGCACCCCATCACGCACCTCGGGGCGGTCGCGGTGGCGGCATTAGTGGGATTCATAGGGAACGAGGCCGTAGCCGTGGTCAGGCTCAAGGTGGGCCGGGAAATTGAATCCGCGGCGCTCATCGCGGACGGCCAACACGCCAGGGTGGATGGCTTCACGAGTCTTGCGGTCCTTCTCGGCGTGATCGGCGTTTGGGCCGGATATCCGATCGTCGACCCGATCATTGGGCTTCTCATCACGATCGCAATCCTCTTCATCGTCAAGGACGCGTCGAAGGCTGTTTTCAATCGCATGGTGGACGGCATCGAGCCGAGCATCATTGAGACGGTTGAACACACCCCCTTGCACGTAGCCGGCGTCCAGGGAGTTCAGCAGGCCCGCGCGCGGTGGGTCGGTCACAAGGTCTTCGCCGATCTCCACATTGCGGTGGAGCCCAGCCTGTCGGTGCAGCAGGCGCACGAGATCACGGACGAGGTCCAAGAGGTCCTCCGAACGCATGTGCGTTCCTTCGGCGGAGCGGTCGTCCATGTCTGCCCGCAGAAAGCGGCCCCCAGCCCGGACCGCGTTGCTCTGGAGGGGGCCGAAGCAGCGGACCGCTCATAGGAACGCGGTCTCCGCCGTTGGCTCCCTCAACGTTTCATCTGTAGGTAAGTCGCGAGCAGATGGGAGCCGCTCATCCCCAGCTCTTCTGAACCCCACCAGCGCCCGTCGATCAACTGCGCCGGGTACCCTTTGGGTACCCCTTTAGAGTCCCTCACCGTCCCAAGTTGACCCTTCGTGACCGCTTAAGCAAAGACCCGCTCGCGGCGAACCGCGGGCGGGTCAAGTGCCACAGGCGCTGTCCGTTGGGCTTGCGCGCCAAACTGGCGGAGAGGGAGGGATTCGAACCCTCGAGGGGCTTGCACCCCTAACGGTTTTCGAGACCGCCCGATTCAACCACTCTCGCACCTCTCCGCTGGCGTGTTTACACGACTCGGCGGGTTTGGCGCAAGGTGGGACCCCGGTTATTCCAATTCAGCGAATGCGCACGAAGCGCCGCACGTCGCTCTCCCCGCCCGCCTCGAGCCGGCCAAAGTAGAGACCGGGCCCGGTCACGGCTCCCGCAGCATCGCGGCCGTCCCACTCGACTGAGTGGTGACCTGCCTCGTGCCACGCGCCTGAAACCAGTGAGCGCACGAGACGCCCGCTGACGTCGTAGATGCGCAGTACTACGCGGCCTCGCCGCGGCAGGTCGTACGCGAGCACGGTGCGCGCCTGGAACGGATTCGGCCTTGGCGCTTGCAGCATCGCGTGCCGAGGCGCGTCCGCAGGGTCGACGCCGGCGACGTTCGTCGAATCGTAGATCGCGATCACGAACTCGGGGTGATCCACGAACGGATTGCGGTTGCGCTGATATTCGTAGATGGCCGCGTTGCGCACGCGTTCCTTCCAGCTCACGGGATCGCCGATACTCCACTGCAGGTACTGGTCGGCCGCCCAGGGAAGCAGCTGCGACTTGGCTGTCGGCGCGCCGCCCGGCCACGAGGCGTCCTCGTTGAAGTACCGCGTCGCGACGTAGAACTGGCTGCGAGAGAGATCACCCTTGTAGCCGTCGATGGGCTCGAAGCAGGTACTGCTGTATCCCGGCGAGACGCAGTTGCCGAGCTTGCTGCCATTCAGCGACGTCCAGGTGGCGGCGCCGACCTTGCCATAGGGATAGTTGCCGCGCTGGCTGTTCACCTTGGAATCCGTCGGGTAGATGATCCACAGGTCCGAGTACATCGGAAGCACGCTGCCGCCGAACCACGACTGCGGGAATGAATGCTCGCGGTTGTAGGCGATGCCCTCGCTGCCGCCCGAACCCAGCGGGCCGAACGCGAACTCGTACGGCGGGGTACCTCCCGGGACGTCGGAATACACATCCCACACGTTGCCGTTCGGACGCTTGTCCGTGTTGCGGAAGGCCGTGGCCGTCGCGCTGTAGCTGATGGAAGTGTGACCCTTGATGATGTTGTGCAGGGCGATGAGCAGCGCCGAGCCGTGCAGGCCGGTCACGGCATCGTAGTAGCCCGCGGGGATCGATACATCGACGAAGTGGAACACGAACGTCGCGTTGTTGGTGTAGTGACCGGCGAGATCCCCCACGCCGTTCACGGTGAGCGTCCTATCTCCCGCCGGGATGGCGCGCACCGTGATCGTCACCTGCGATGAGTCGACGGAGTTACGCACGGCGTTCACGGCGACGATTCCATTGACGCTGTAGTTGCCCGGGACCTGCGAAGTCGCCGGGTCGACCCAGACGTTGAAGAACACCTGCAGCGTCGAGTCGCTGGCCTCGTAGACCGAGGTGATGACCGGCGCCCCGGTGCTGCCGCCGCCCGTGCCGGTGACGGTGTAATTGAGGACCGGCGACTGGACGGTCACGGAGTCGTCGGACGCCGTGACCTGGTAGTAGATGACCGTGCCGCCCGCGTGCGCCGGAATGGGCGGCGAATTCTGCCAATAGTCCCCGGTCGCCGGCGCCATGCTGATGACGTTTGGAAGCGACGAGCTGGTCGTCCCCCAGGCCAGCGAAACGGCGTTCAGCGCGCGCGCGCTGTCGACCACGCTGGCCTGGACCGTGACGCCGAGCGTGTCGAGCGGCGGCGCCGGGATCGTCGAGAAGTTTGACATCACCGGTCCCCCGGGACCGCCCGAACCGATCAAGGTGCCGGTCACCGCGACGTTGTCGATCGAGGCCTTGGGACGTGCGCCCGAGGAACCCGCCGGCCCGGTGCCGTTGTAGTCGTAGAAGCGGATGCGCGCCGTCGGGCAGTTCGTGAACGCCGGCGGCAACTGCACGAGCGAGATCTGCTGCGAGAACGCGACGTTGTTCGTGAAGTTGACGACTGAGGCGGCGGGCAGTTCGGTGAACGTCGTGCCGTCGATGCTGGTGTAGACGCGCAGCGAACCGTTGCGATTGCCGGTGGAGTTGAAGACGGTCGCGAAGTCGTAGCTCAGGGTGCCCGCGGTGACGCCGGTGAAATCGAGCAACAGATCGATGGCGTCCGCGTTGATGTTGTCAGTGCCGTTCGTGGAGAGCAGCTGGATGTTGCCGGAGCCCTTCTGCACCCCACCCGTGGTACTCGTCACGAACGTCGCCGTGCTCACCGTGATCCGGACGCCGTCGGGGATCGTCCCGGTCGCGTTGATGCCGACCGACGACCAGCGCTGGGCGCCGACACCGGAGGCGAAGTTGTTGGTCCAGTTCGCGATGTCGTTGAAGGTCTCGAAATAGTTGCCGCTCGACATCGGATAGGGAGTCGCCGCGAATCCGGTCGTGATCGTCGGTCCGAAGAACGACGCGAGCACCAGCAGCGGGGCGAGGAAGCTCAGGGGTGGATTGCGCAAGGATGGAGGCCTTTCGGTCTCGGGCTCCGCAGCGGAACCATGGGGATGGCCGAAGGGACGCCTCGAGAAGAGGCCCGCCGACGGGGTCGTAGGGTATGCCGGAATGCCATGAGCGTACCCCCGCCGGGAGTGTTCGCAAAGAGACTTCACTGGCGCCCGGGGGAGCCCGGACGCCTCAGTTCACCATCGCGCCCGCAGGAAACAAACCCTCGATGCGGGTGAACCCGGCGAAACGGTAGGTGAGGCCGAAGTCGATCGCATCGTTGTTGCTGAATGTGCCGACACCGGGGAAGAAGTAGAACGCCGTTGGCGGGAGTACATGGAGGCACCCCGGCCTACTTCCCCTCCACCTTCGCCATCTGCGGCGGCCTTGGGATCGTCGGCGCCTTGTCGATTGCGAGCTTGAACTCCGCATCCGCCACCGCGCGCATCCGGATCTCCTGCGCCGTCGCGCGCACGCTCGTTCCCTGTGCGTCGTGGATCGTCCCGCTCAGCGTTACTCCAGGGGCGAGCGTGCGGTTGATGCCTTTCTCGGCGAGCACCCTGAGCTTTCCGACCGCGGCCGAGTCGGGCAGGCGCGCCCGGTCTCGCAGGAAGTCGCGGATGTCGACACCCCTGAGCCATGCGAAGCTCTCGACCAACATCTGTGAAGTGCCGACGTCGTAGTCGAGATCGGGCACATGGACCTGATGGTTGACCGGATCGAGACTCGGGGTGCCGGTGAAGTAGAGCCGGCCGCGCACCCGGCCCGCGAGTGTTACGCCGAGCGCGACGCGCCCGCCGCCGATACCGGTGAGCTGTGCGTCCCGGATCCGGATGCGATGACCCTGCTGCACGATCTTGAGGCCTACGAGGGCACGTCGTAGCAGGGTGCTGGCGACCGGGTAGGTTATCGACGCCTCGACGACCACGTGCGCGCCGTTTCCGACGTTGCTGGCCGCCTCGAGCGGAGGAAGTGGGCGCTCCTCGAAAGGCTGATCGCCGGTGACGACACGCGGGGAGGCGATCATTCGTAATCGCGCCATGACGGTGTCACCCACCGCGCCGACCGACCCGAGCTGCGCGGCGTATGGATTGATTTCGAGGTAGATGCCTTCGGCCAGCCGGATGGGACGCTGGAGTTGTCCCCAGAGCTTGACGAACCTCGGGCGCACCGGCCATCGCGACACCGCTTCGTCGAACTTCTTCAGATGCTGCTCGAGCATGGCCCGCGTCGCATCGATCACGCGGTCGGTAACATCGAGACGCAGGACGGTCAGCCGGCAGCGATCGCGCGGCTCGTCGCTGTAAGGCTCCAGTCGCACCACGCGTGTGCTCGTCTGAAGCTGCCAGCGTGGGGTCAGCCGGCCGGTCGAGGCGAGCGTCACGCGCACGCGGGGACGCGGCGCGTCACCCACGCCGCACCCTGCGCTCAATTCGGGCCCGATCGGCGGGCGATACCACACGCGTCCCTGGTATTCGATATCGGTCGAGATCGATAGCGTCTGCCCGTTGACTCGAACCCGAAACGGCGAGCGGCTCACCGCGAATCCGAAGCTCGCGCGGGTGTTGGCCGGGACCGGCAGCCGAGTCTCGATGTCGCCATAAGTCCGCGGCACCGCGGCCTCGAGCGAATCTACCGCCGTGCCCAGGTTGTAGGTCACCAGCGCTTCGATGATGGACGCGGGAACTTCTGGAATCGTGTCGAGGGGCTCGGCGACTACCGGAGGCGGAGGCGCATCCAGAACCAGCGGGCTCGAGTTGTACCGGACGTAGACGCCCACCGCGATGGCAACGAGCAGCACGAACCCGGCGAACAACCAGACCGACCTGCGGGACTTGAAGATCATCCGTGCATGCTACTGAATCGCTCGCGGGGCGACGATGTGTTTCGCAGGCCGGGATTCCGGGGTGATTCGGACCGCTCAGCCCACTACAGTCGCCGCTCATCTGACCCGTCGGAGGATCGTCCGCACGCTCAACCTGGTGGGAAGCCTTGGCGGCTCGGTCAGCAACGGACGCTGGCGTGTCGTGATGCCTCCCGGCGCCGTCGAGGGCAGTGCGACCGTCGCGCTCGGTGTCGCCAACACCAGCAACCCGGACTGCAGGCTCGAGATCTGGCCGGCTACTGGGCCGATCCGGTCGCAAAGCAGTGGGTCGAGCTCTCCGGATCCCAGGTCAACCTCTCGAACAAGACCGTGAGCGTTTCGATCCTCCACTTCTCCGAGTAACTCGGTCGGACCCAGGGGTTGCAAGGCAGGCTGGTAGACGCACGGCACTGAAGCGCGCGAAGCCGCTCACGGGTACCTTCCCGTGGGCGGCTTGTCTATTGAAATGACCCGCCCCGGTTACCACATGGGCGACATGGACCTCGATCCTGTAACTTCCCCCAGCGACTGCAACCGAACAGCCGGACACGCGCACGAGCCCACGGGGACACGGTGCGGCGATCGCCAGGGTATTTCCTCCAGATGCAGGCCTTGTTCGTCGCGGCGGCGACCTTGCTGCACGCCGCGCGAGCCGACGCCGCGTCTCCCGACTCTTCTCTCGATCAGCGCCTCGCCGCTGCGCTCTCGAGCGAGTCGATCCCCAGGGCCCGAGTCCTCGGCGATTCGGCACTGAAGCTCCGTGAGCGGCGCGACCGGCGTCCGCTTGCGGTGGCGTCATTCGCCGATTCGCTGGGAGTGCGGTTCTTCGGCGTGGGTTCGCCCGAGGCGCTCGAGGCGGCGGAACCGTACTTTCTGCGCGCGCTGACGTTGCGCGAGAGCGCGCTGGGCCCGAGCGATCTCGCCATCGCCAATACCGCGAGCACGCTCGCGACGCTCAACGATTACCTCGGCCGCTGGGACCGTGGGCTCGAGTTCGAGCGACGCTCGCTCGCGATCCGGTTCGCGAAGCTCGATTCCACGCATGTGCGCGTCGCGAACAGTCGGCGCCAGATCGGGCTCTTCCTGTTCAATCTCGGGCGCTACCAGGAGGCCGAAAGCGAGCTGTCGCGTGCGCTGGCCATCTACGCATCGGCGCGGCTGCCGAACGTCGGGCGCCTCGCCGATGCGCTCAACAACATGGGCGAGATTTCCCGCGTACAGGACCGATACGAGGACGCGGAGCGCCATTTCCGGCGTGGCCTCGCGCTCGCCGATTCGGCGCTGCCCGCCGACGATGGAATGAGCGCCGTGCTGGTCAACAACCTCGCCGGGCTCTACAAGGATCTCGCGCGCTACGACGACGCCGAGCCGCTGCTCGGGCGGTCGCTCGCGCTGCGCGAGCACGCTTCGAGTCCGGATCCTGCGGCGCTGGCCACGGCGCAACTCAATCTTGCCGAGGTCTACCGCCTGCAGGGGCGGCTGATCGAAGCGGAACCGTTCTACGCCCGAGCGCTCGATGTTTCACGCGAGGCGTATGGCGGCGACCACCCGGATCGCATTCTGTTTCTCAATCAGGCGGCGGTTTTCTACGCGGCGCTCGGACAGTCCGCGCGGGCGGAGACGCTCTACCGCGAGACGGAGCGCATCACGATCCGGCGGCTCGGTCCCGATCATCCGCTGCTCGCCCAGACGTTGCACGATCTGGCGGGGCTGCTCGAAGCTCGAAAAGACTTCCCGGCGGCGGAGTCGGCCTACACCCGCGCACTGGCACTGAGGGAGCGCGCGCTCGGCCCTGCGCATCCCGAAGCGGCGGTCACCCGCGCCGCGCTCGCGCGATGCCTCGCCGGGGATCCGCGGGCCGGCGATGCGACAGCGGCGCCGCTTCTCGCGCGCGCGATCGCGGTGCTCGATTCGAGCCCCTCCTACCCCGACGCCCGGCTCGACGCCTGGTCGCTGCGTGCGCAGATGAATTCGCGCGCGAACCGCAGAGCGGACGCGATCTCGGACATGCGCCGCGCGCTCGCAGCGGTGGACAGCCTGCGCGCCCGCCGCGGCGGCGGAGAGCAGACCCGCGCCGGATTCGTGGCCGGACACCATGCGCTCTACGACGAGCTGATGGGCTGGCAGCTCGAGGCCGGCGATGTGGCCGGCGCATTCGAGACCCACGAGCGCGCCCGCGCGCGCGCGTTGCTCGATCAGATCTCCGCGAGCGGGGTGAACCTGCGTGCCGGGATTCCGTCCGATGAGCTTTCGGGGCTCGATGCCACGGAGCGCGCGGCCCGCAATCGGCTCGCCCAGGCTCAACACCTGATCGACGCCGAGCGAGGCCGCGAGGGCGTGGCGGAGTCCGAGCGGCCCGCGCGAGTCGCGCGCCTCGAGGCCTCGCGCGACTCGGCCGCATGGGACCTCGGGCGCGCACGCGAGGCGCTGAAGGACCGAAGCCCGCTGTGGCGACGCGTGCTGAGCTCCGACGGACGGACTGCGTCGATCGCCGACATCCAGGGCTCGCTGGTTCCAGCCGGCACCGTGCTGATCGAATATCACATCGGCGAGGCGCGTTCGTGGGCCTTCGTGATTCCGTCGCGGGGCCGCCCGCCATCGGCTTTCGCATTGTCGGTGGATGCCGAGGCGGCGAAGCGGCTGGGCATTCCCGAGGGGCCGATCACCACTGCGTCGCTCGAGCAGGTGATGGTCGGCCGCCCCGATGCGCGCCCGCTGGCCGCGCGCGTCGGACTTGCCGACGAGCTGAGCGGAAAGGCGCTGACCCAGGTGGCGCGCGTCTTCGGCCCGTCCTCCGAGCCCGATCGCCGCGAGCTCAGGCTGCACGCGCTGTGGCGTGTGCTGGCACCGCCGGCGGTGTGGACCGAGCTGCGCCGCGCGGATCATGCCGTGATCGCTCCGGATGGCGCACTCCATCTGCTGCCGTTCGAGGCGCTGGTGGTGATGCCGCGCCGGCCGGGGCGTGAGGTGCGCTACTGGCTCGATGACGGACCGGCGTCTTCGTATGCCGCCTCGGCAACCTCGCTCCTGTCTCTCGAGCGGCGCGCGGTCCCGCGCCGCAGCAATTCGATCGGATCGGTGGTGCTCAGCGTTTCCGATGCGCGCTTCGACGTCGGCGAGGTACCCGCGAGCGGCTCGGCGCCGGGATCCGGACCCATGGCCACGCTCCCGCGCTTCGATCCTTCCGGAAGGAAATGGAGGCCTCTGCCCGGCACCCGCGTCGAGAGCGAGCGCCTGGTGCGCGCCTTCGCGCCGGAAAAGGTCGAGGTGCTGGCCGGTGCCGCCGCGACCGAGCAGGCGGTACGCGCCTCACTCGCGGGCAAGCGCTTCGTCCACATCGCCACGCACGGGTTCGTCACCGAGACGCGCGGCGACCTGCTTGCGGGTCTGGTGCTCTCGCCTCCCACGGGAGCCGCCGGCGGAAACGCGGACGACGGACTGCTTCAGCTCTACGAGATCTACGAGCTGCCGCTCGACTGCGACCTCGCGGTGCTCTCGGCGTGCGAGACGCATCGCGGCCCGCGAGTTCCGGGCGAAGGCGTGTTCGCGCTCTCTCGAGGTTTTCTCGCCGCGGGATCGCGCGGAGTCGTGGCCAGCCTGTGGGCCGTCGAGGATCTGGCCACCGCCGAACTGGTGGCCGACACGTTCGATGGAATCGCCGCCGGTTACAAACGCGGCCGCGACAGCGACGTGGCGGTGCTGCTGCGCGACGCCAAGCGCCGCGTACGGGCGCACCCGAGCTGGTCCGACCCCCGCTACTGGGCCGCGTTCGTGCTGACCGGTACGCGCTGACCGCGCGAGAGGACTACTTGTAGCTGGCCTTGATGGCTCCCCAGCTGCGGCGGACGAGCGGCGTCGAGGCGGGTCCGTAGACGGTGATGGTCAGGTACTCGTACGTGGAGCCGAAGAAGACCGCACCAACGCTCCACCATGCGGACAGATCGTAATCCTGGCCGGAGACGAGATTGGTCAGATGGATCTCGGTGGTGGCCACGTCCGTGATCGACCGGGTCGCGGAGTCGTGCCCGAGCCCGAGCGAGCCGCCAATGTAGTCGGTGTCGTGTTCCGGATCCCTTGGCGCGGTGTAGTCGGTGCGCCAGTACGCGTCGTGAGTGAGATCCCAGCCCGTGCCCGCAGGATCGACGTCAAACAGCTCCTTGAGCGGCAGGATGAGTCCCGCGCGATTGAAATAGAAGTAGGGCGTGGGCGGGGGCTGGGGATTATCGAAATAGCAGTTCTCGGACTGCGAGCCGGCCGGCGGTGGTCCGAAATTCGCGGCGTAGTCGGCGGAGGTGGCGACGACCACGTTGTCGATATACTGCTCGGTCCATTGCAGATCGTTGTTGAAGTCGGGTGCGAAGCGCTTGGCTTCGAATACGATTCGCGCCGATGTCGCGTTGGCCGTGAACGGCATGCTGACCTTGATCGCGCAGAACTGGTTCTGTGGGAACTTGCGATCGAGCGTCTTGGGCGGCAACAGCTCCTCTTCCTGCGCTCGAGCTGCCGGTGCGCTGGCGATGAGCAGCAGGCCGGCGAGCAGGGCGGCGCAAAGACGAGCGGGCGCGATCTGACGCACGATAGTGGCAATGGACATGGGGGCACCTCCGGAGTCATTAGTTGCAGTTCGAGCCGTTGGCCGGGATACCGAGGCGTGCGGCCGCTTCGGGCGGGAAGGACGTGCACCTCGTGCGGCATTGATGATAGCCGCACGGCCTCGGTCAATGCCAGAGCGGACTGCGCAGGGAAACCTGAGGGATACTGCGAGACGGGGTGCGGATCGCGCCGGACGGCCCGCCGGCTAGCGTGACGAGGTAGCGGGCTCGAACTGTTCTGCCCGGACGATGAACCGCTTGGGCGCCTTGCCGATCCAGTTGAATGGATAGCAGGTGACGAGCGTGACCCAGCGTTCCTTGGTGGAATCGAGCACATCGACGCGGTGCGGCTCCATCACCTCGCCCCACTCCACGTGATAGCTGTACGTGCCTCGAGGGGTCACGATGCGGATGAGGTCGTTCTTGCGCACCTCGCCGAGCCCTCGGAAGAAGCCATCACGATGTGCGGCCAGACCGACGTTGCCGACTTCGCCGGGGAGCCGGGTCGAAGGGATATGACCCACCGCGCGCTTGAGGGTCGGAGTGTCTACGCCTTCGGCGATGATCGCCGAGATCTTCAGCCGTGGGATCTCGATTCGCCCGATGACCCCCCTGGCAAGCTTTGCCGACGGAGCGACCTGCGCCGAGGCCACCGCGCGATCCTGCGACCGGGTCTCGAGCACCGCGCTCTCGAGCCGGCTCGATTGGGCCGACTGGAATGCCTGCGCCTCGCCTTGATTCTTGAGATACACCGCGAGGAGGAAGACGCCCAGGACGAACAGCGCTCCTTCCAGCCACCGACGCGAGTGACGTTGGGTCATGAAAGAACGGCCTCTGGTTTGAGATGGCGACTGGGGAGCCCGGAGCTGATGCGCGCCGGGCTCCCCACGCTGCCTACGTGCTCGACCCGCCCTGACCGCGCTCGGAGATTACCGACTCGCGATAGGCCTTGCGACCCTCAACGATCGCGGTCGCCACGCGTTCCTTCTGTTCCCCGACGATGTGCTTGGCATCATCGATCCCCTTGCGCGCCCTGTCGCCGACGCGCAACTTGAGGTCGCCGATCTTGCGGCGGGTTTCCTCGCCGCTGGCCGGCGCGAGCAGCAACGCAGCGATCCCACCGGCGATGACGCCCAGAGCGAACGCCAGTACACCCGTCCCCACACTGCTGGATCTTTCAGACATGACTCAAACCCTCCCTGTGTTGCTGCTGATGCAGCGTAAATCGGGCGCGGAGCGTGTGCCCCGCGCCCGATCGTGATTTTCAGACGGTCAATGACCGACGTTCGATCTCAGGCCCGGCGCAGACGACGCGTCAGGGTAAAGGCACCGGCTGCTGCGAGCGAAAGCACGCCGAGCAGTCCGATCAGAGGCTGACCGCTCGCAGTCTGCGGCAGCGTCTCGGTGTCCCTATAGGGCGCAGGATTCTGCGCGATCGGTTCGGAGCGGATGATCTCGCGGTGTCCGACCGTCGAGCTCGTACTCTGCACCACGACCGACGGGCAGTTGCAGTCCATCGTGTTCACGGCGAGAAGCGCGTCGCTGTCGCGGGTGTGTGCGTAGGCCTGCTCGCGCTCCGGGACTCCGGGGCCGACGTAGGCGATGCGCTTCGCATAGTAGCGACCGTCATCCATCGGCTTGAACTCGGCGCGCATGATCGACCCGGGTGCGACTTCGCTGGGCACCATGGTGCGTGAGTCCATGACCAGACCGACCGTCTGACCCTGGTCGGTGACGACGACGAGCTGATGATCGTTGACCGAGAGAACGCGACCGGTAACCATCGGACGGGTCGAGAACACGTAGTCCGCCGAGGTCGGGGTCGCCGAAACCATGGCGCCCGGTGAATGCGGGCCAATGGTCTGCAGCCGGGTCTCGCGCGTATCCACGATACCGGCCTGGCTTGCGTTCATCTCCGAGGTGTACAGGACCGGACGACGCGGGCCGGTCGCATTGCGTGCGATCGTCTCGCGACTGTCGCGGGTGTTCGCATAGGCCTGCAGACGATTGAGCTGCATGCCATCCCGGATCGGAACGATACGCTGCGCGTACAGTCGGCAGTCCTCCATCGCTTCGAACTCCGCACGCATGACCATTCCGGGTGCGAGATCCTTGGGTGCCTGGGTGCGCGTGTCGACCACCAGCGTGACCTGTTCGCCCTGATCCGTGTTCACGACCATCTGGTGGTCGTTCACAGAGACGACTTCGCCCGCGATCATCGGGTGCGACGAGAAGTGGTACGCAGTGGTGGACGGTGTGTTCGCTGCCATCGCTGCCCCAGCCGTCAGGATCAGCATGCCAATCGTGGAAACTAGCGTTCGTTTCATTTGAGGCTTCCTTTCATCTGCAGGCGATACATTCGATCGCCGCGTGCCGTACACCTGCTACGGCCAACTCAAGAGCCACTGGATCAAACTTCAAGAACTTCACCGCGAGCCGGGGGCGGCTGGCGCGCTTGCGCCCGCACTCACCTGGATCGACGGATCGACCTGCGGCCCAATGGGAATTGTGCTGCCCGAGTGTTGCCAGGAGGGATGCACACGCCAGTTCAGTGCCAAGAGGACCTCGGAGGGAGCGAACCCCTCCAAGGTCCTGTCGAGCCATGAGCTTGGCCGGTCGGCCGTGATTCCAGCCTCCGCCCCGCGAAGCCGCTGCCCCCCGATCGGGCACGTAAGATGTTCAAAGGGAGGAAGGATCTTCAATCAGGAATGCTCGACGGCCAGGCCCGGGCCCTTCTAACTTCGGGCGGCTCGCCGGCGGCGCGGGCGCTCGCCTTCCGACGGCGCGCGCTCGACTTCGGGCCTGGCGGAGGGCGCCCGCTCGACTTGGGGTCGGGCGCGCTCATGGGTGGCGCGCGGGCGCTCGCCCGAGTTCCCATCGGACCGAGGGCGCTGGCTCGGGGCGCCGGCTCGCCGCGGACGCTCGCTCGCGACCGCGGTCACCACGTAGGTTCCGCTGCGATCGTCCTTCTTCAGCGTGATGATCCCGGCCTCCTGGGCGTCCTCCAGCAATTCGCTGAAGCTGCCGTAGCCGAGCGCCGCCTCGCTGAACGCGGGCCGCTTGCGTTTCATCGTGTCCTTCACCAGCGAGGCCTGGATCACGTCGAAATTCTCGCGCTGGAGCGCGCGAACCGTATCGGCCAGCAGTCGAAACGCCTCTTCCTTCTCGCGCCCCGGCTTCGCATTCGACTCGGCCGGTGCCGCGCCGTGCTCCAGATCCTCGTAGTAGATGAACTCGTCACACCCGTTCGCCAGCAGCGGCGAGGTCGACTTCTTCATGCCGAGACCGATGACGTGCTTGCCGTTCTCCTTTAGCTTCGCGACCAGCGGAGAGAAATCGCTGTCGCCCGAGACGATCACGAACGTGTCGATGTGCACCTTGCTCCAGCTCAGATCCATGGCATCCACCACCAGCCGGATGTCCGCCGAGTTCTTGCCGGTCTGGGCGCGCCTCGGGATCTCGATCAGCTCGATGCCGTTCTCGTGAAGGCTCTGCGTGTAGCTGCGGAAGCGGTTCCAGTCCGCGTAGGCCACCTTGACGATGACCTTTCCCTTCTCGAGCAACCGGTCGAGAATGCGGCGAACCTCGAAGACGGAATCCCCGGGGGGCAGGCCCAGCGCGATGTTTTCGAAATCGACGAAAACGGCCATCTGCAGTTGCGGGCCGGCAGTCATGGGTGAGGCGGGCAATGCGCGCACCTCCGAATGATTCGGGGTCGAACTGCGGGGGCTGCCTGGGTGGACGCCGCGATCCGGCGTTACTGTGAAGGCGATTCCTTCGAGGTGGATCCGGACGCATTCGATGTGGCCGTCGCCTCACGCGCAGCGCTGATCGACGCCCGGCGCGAAGCCAGGGCGAGGATCTCATCGAGGCGCTCGGGTGTCACGGGCTTGACCACGTGCGCGTCGAAGCCCGCTTCCGAGCTCTTGCGCTGGTCGTCGGCCATGCCGTAGCCGGTGACCGCGACCAGCAGCATGCCCCGGGTGCGCGGATCCTTTCTCAGGCGACGCGCGACTTCGAACCCGTCGAATCCCGGGAGGCCCAGATCCACGAGAGCGATGTGGGGATCGATGTCCATCGCCTTCTGTACGGCCTGGGGTCCGTTGGCCGCTTCGTGGATCTTATGGCCTCCCAGCTCGAGGAGCGTACGCAGCATGTCGCGAACATCCGCGTTGTCATCGACCACCAGAACGGTCAGCGCCGCGCCCAGCTTGCGAGTCGAATCCTGCTTCATCAGGCGCTCGGAAGTATTGCGAAGGCGCGGCAGCCTCACGACGAACGTGCTTCCCTGACCAGCGCCAGGGCTGAGCGCTTCCACCGTGCCGCCCTGAAGCTCGACCAGCTTTCGCACCAGCGCGAGCCCGATGCCGAGGCCACCATCCGCCCGATCGAGGGCCTGGCGCCCCTGCACGAATACCTCGAACAGGTCGGGCAGCAGCTCCGGGGAGATCCCGATGCCGGTGTCCGACACGCGCACTACGGCTCGATCGTCCTCAGCAGCGATCTGGACCGCGATCCGGCCGCCCGGATCGGTGTACTTCACGGCATTGACGAGCAGATTCGTGATTACCTGCTCGATGCGGGCGAGATCCGCCTCGACCATCACGCTCTCCCCCGTCACCACGACCTGGTACGGGTCGAGCCTTCCCGAGGCGCGCATCGCATCGACCGCGCGCTTCACGACGTCCTTCAGGTCGAGCGGCTGGAGCGAGAGCCGAATGCGGCCCGCGGTCACACGCGAAACCTCGAGCAGGTCATCCACGATCCGCGCGAGGTGCAAGGACTGGCGCGCAATCACCTGGCTCGCATGCGACGCCGGTCCGTCGGAAACCACGGTCATCTGCAGCACCTGCGCGGCGGTGGTGATGGCCCCCAGTGGATTGCGCAGCTCGTGCGAGAGCGTCGCGAGGAATTCGTCCTTGCGACGATCGCGCTCCTGCAGCTCGCGATAGAGGCGACGGTTCTCGAGCGCAACCGCGGTGCGGCCGGCGATCAGCTCGAGAAGCTCGAGATCCTCTCTGCTGTACGGCTGTCCGGACTCCCTCGCCACCGCCAGGGCGCCGTAGAGCTGGCCGTGCACTCCCAGCGGCATCACGATCCCGGCGGAACCCCCGCCGTTGGTTCCGGGGATCGCCTGGGCGACACCCGACGCGAGCACGCTCTCCACCGAGGCCACCAGCTCGTGCGGAATGGCGCGCGATGCCGGGAGCGCCTCGTTGCCGTTGTTCGCCGCATGAATCCAGGTCGGCGGCCCGCGGTGCGGACCGTTTTCGGGAAACGCGATCCCGGCCTGGTCGGCGAGGAGCGGCACGAAAAGCCTCAGCAGCTCGAGCTCGAATCCGGAACCGTCGAGCGATCGCGTCAGCACCCCGCCGGCCTCGACCAGCACGCGCAGGCGCCGACTCTGCTCCTCGGCCGTCGCGCGCGCCGTCTGTTCGCGGGTCAGGGCGACGCGCTGTTCGGATTCCCGCCGCAACCGCTCGTTGGCGCGGGAGAGCGTCACGAACACCTTGACCTTGGTGCGCAGCACGTCGGGCAGGAATGGAGAGATGACGTAGTCGACCGCGCCGAGCGCGTATCCGCGCGCGGCCTGCATCTCGTCCGGGTCCGCGGTCAGGAAGATGATCGGGGTGTTCGCGGTCCGCGGGCGCTGGCGGATGAGCGTCGCGGTCTCGAATCCATCCAGCTCCGGCATGTTGACGTCGAGCAGGATCACCGCGGCATCGTTGTCGAGCAGGAACTTGAGCGCCTCACGTCCGGACGAAAGGCACACCACGTTCTCGCCGAGATCGGCGAGGCTGACCTCGATGGTCAGGCGCTGCGATGGCAGGTCGTCGACGACCAGGATGTTGACGCGATCAGGCACGTTCGTCTCCGCCATCTCAGCGCACCAGCCAGGCGCGCATCATCTCGAGCAGCTCGTCGGGATCGACCGGCTTCGCGAGGTAGTCCCAGGCTCCCGCCTCGATGCACTTCTCGCGGTCGCCCTTCATTGCCTTGGCGGTGACAGCGATGATTGGAGTGTCGCGAAACGCCGGATTGCGCCGGATCTCACGAATGGTATCGAGGCCGTCCATATCCGGCATCATGACGTCCATCAGGACGATATCGATGTCCGGATTGGCCTCGAGCATCGAGATCGCATCCCGTCCGGTTTCCGCGGAAAGCGTATTCATCTGATGCTGCTCCAGCGCGCTGGTCAGGGCGAAGATGTTGCGGATGTCGTCATCGACGATCAGCACCTTTTGACCGCTCAGGGCCTTGTCGCCATCGTGCAGGCTCAGAATCACCTGACGCTGAGTCTCGCTGAGGTCCTCGAGGCGCCGGTGCAGGAACAGCGCGGACAGATCCAGCAGACGCTCCGGGCTCTGGATCTCGCGCGCGAGCGAGGACTGGAGTAGACGCTTGCGCGCACCGGCCTCGTCGTTCGAGACACCATTCGCGCCGTGCACGAGGACCGGCAATTCCGCGATCCGGCCGCTCGCGATGAGGCGATCCACCGCCTCGCTCGGGGTCGCATCCGGCAACGCCGTATTCAGGATGATGCAGTCGGGTTTGTGCTCCGACAGGGTTTCGAGTGCCTCCTTCACCGTCCCGGCTTCGAGGATCTCCACACCCCGTTGCGGGAGGAATTCACGAAGCTGCGTGCGCCGCTCCGGATCCGGCTCGACCATCAGGATCTCGCGGGTACTTCGTTCCGCGTATCCAAACAGTCCGGTGAGCACCTCATCGAGTCCTTCGATGGCCTGGAAGGGCTTGATCGCGACGCCGAACGCCCCGGCCCGCAGCGCGCGCTCGCGGTCGTCATCGGTCGTGATGACCTGAACCGGAATGTGCCGGGTGGCCGCGGACTGCTTGAGACGCTCCAGCACCCGCCAGCCGCTGATGTCGGGCAGCGAGATGTCGAGCGTGATGGCATGCGGCATGTATTCCGTCACCAGACCGAGCGCGGAGGCGCCGAAGCCGGTGATGACGGCCTTGTAGCCGTGATCGTGAGCCACGTTGTGGACCATGCGCGCAAACGGCAGGTCGTTCTCGACGATCAGCAGCACGCGATCCCCGGGCACGATGTCGTGCCGGTCATCGTCCGCTTCGTCCGTCACGGCCGCCGGCTCGGTCGTCGCCAGCGCCTCGACGGCACGCATTGGCGTGGCGCTGCGCGTGTCGCCGGAGGGCAGCGAGATCCGGCGAGGAACCACGGTGGACGCGAGCGAGGCCGGCAGATAGAGAGTGAACGCGCTTCCCTCGCCGGGCGCGCTGTGCAACCGGATCTCGCCGCCGAGGAGCCACGACAGTTCGCGGCTGATCGCGAGCCCCAGGCCGGTGCCGCCGTACTTGCGGCTGGTACTGCCATCGGCCTGCTGGAACGCCTCGAAAATGATGTGCTGCTTGTCCTGCGGAATCCCGATGCCGGTGTCCGAGACCGTGAAGGCGATCACGCCATCCTGACCGCGCAACGTACCTTTCTCGAACTGGGTCGAACCCGAGACCGGCGCGATCTCGAGCACGACCCGGCCCTGGCGCGTGAATTTGAAGGCATTCGACAGCAGGTTCTTGAGGATCTGCTGCAGGCGCTTGGCGTCGGTCTGGATGGATTTTGGCAGCCCGGGCGAGAGCCGGATGTCGAACTCGAGGTTCTTGAGCTCGGCCACGTGGTTGAACGTGCGCTCGACGAAACCCCGGAGCGAATCGAAGCGCAGCTCGTTGACCTCGACCGCGACCGTGCCCGACTCGATCTTGGACAGGTCGAGGATGTCGTTGATCAGGTTCAACAGGTCGTTGCCGGACGAATGGATGGTCTTCGAGTACTCCGTCTGCCGTGCGGTCAGATTGCCGTCCGGATTCTTCGAGAGCTGATCCGAGAGAATCAGGAGGCTGTTGAGCGGCGTACGCAGCTCGTGTGACATGTTGGCGAGGAACTCCGACTTGTACTTGGAGGTCAGGGCGAGCTGGGTGGCCTTCTCTTCGAGCGCCTGCCGCGCCTGCTCCACCTCGCGATTCTTGCGCTCGACCTCGGCGTTCTGGTGCGCCAGCAGCTGGGCCTTCTCCTGCAGCTCCTGGTTGGTCTGCTGCAGCTCGGAGGCGAGCGACTGGGACTGCTTGAGCAGATCCTCGGTCCGGGTATTGGCCTCGATCGTATTGATCACGATGCCGATGGTTTCGGCGAGCTGATCGAGGAAGGCCTGATAGGTCGCGCTGAACCCTTCGAACGAGGCCAGCTCGATGACCGCTCGCACCTGGCCTTCGAAGATCACCGGCAGGACGATCAGGTTGAGCGGCGCGGCGCGCCCCAGTCCCGAGCTGATCTGGATGTAATCCGGGGGGATGTTCGACAGCACGATCATGCGCCCCTCGCGCGCGCACTGCCCGACCAGCCCGCTCCCGACCCGGAACTCCTGCCTCGCGTCCAGGTCCTCCTCGAGCGCGTAGCCGGCCAGCAGCCGGAGTCGCTCGCCGGACTCGGTCGAATCCATGAGGTAGAAAGCCGCGCGATGCGCATTCACCACCGGCGCCAGCTCCGACAGGATCAGCTTGCCGACGGTGAGCAGATCCTTCTGGCCCTGCAGCATGCGGCTGAACTTCGCAAGGTTGGTCTTGAGCCAGTCCTGCTCGCTGTTCTTGAGCGTGGTCACGCGCAGGTTGCGGATCATCTCGTTGGTGGTGTCCTTCAGCACTGCCACCTCGCCGCGCGCTTCGACCTTGATCTCGCGGGTGAGGTCGCCCTTGGTGACGGCGGTCGCGACGTCCGCGATCGCGCGCACCTGGGTGGTGAGATTGGCCGCGAGCTGATTCACGTTGACGGTCAGGTCCTTCCACGTTCCGGCTGCGCCGGGGACTCGTGCCTGGCCGCCGAGCTTGCCTTCGACGCCTACTTCGCGCGCCACCGAGGTCACCTGGTCGGCGAAGGTCGCCAGCGTGTCGATCATCGAGTTGATGGTCTCCGCCAGCTCCGCGATCTCGCCCTTGGCTTCCAGCGTGAGCTTGCGGCGCAGGTCGCCATTCGCGACCGCGGTCACAACTCGCGCGATACCGCGCACCTGCCCGGTCAGGTTCGAGGCCATCGAGTTCACGTTGTCGGTCAGGTCCTCCCACACGCCCGAGACACCCTGCACCTGCGCCTGCCCGCCGAGCTTGCCCTCGGTGCCTACTTCGCGCGCCACCCGGGTCACCTCGGCGGCGAACGAGCTGAGCTGGTCCACCATGCGATTGACCGTGTCCTTCAGGTCGAGGATCTCGCCCTTCACATCGACCGTGATCTTGCGCGACAGATCACCGTTCGCCACCGCCTTGGTCACATCGGCGATGTTGCGCACCTGCGCGGTGAGGTTCGACGCCATGAAGTTCACGCTGTCGGTCAGATCGCGCCAGGTGCCAGCCACGCCGTGCACGTCGGCCTGTCCGCCCAGTCGACCTTCGGTGCCGACCTCTCGCGCGACGCGCGTCACCTCGGCCGCGAACGAGCGCAGCTGGTCCACCATCCGGTTGACGGTGTCCTTGAGCTCGAGGATCTCGCCGCGCACGTCCACCGTGATCTTCTTCGACAGGTCGCCGTTCGCGACCGCGGTCGTGACTTCGGCGATGTTGCGCACCTGGTCGGTCAGGTTGGTCGCCATGAAGTTCACGCTGTCGGTGAGGTCCTTCCAGGTGCCGGCCACGTCTTCGACGTTGGCCTGCCCGCCCAGCTTGCCCTCGGTGCCGACCTCTCGCGCGACGCGCGTCACCTCGGCCGCGAACGAGCGCAGCTGGTCCACCATCCGGTTGACGGTGTCCTTGAGCTCGAGGATCTCGCCGCGCACGTGCACCGTGATCTTCTTCGACAGGTCGCCGTTCGCGACCGCGGTCGTGACCTCGGCGATGTTGCGCACCTGCGAGGTCAGGTTCGACGCCATGAAGTTCACGCTGTCGGTCAGGTCCTTCCAGGTGCCGGCCACGTCGCGCACGTCGGCCTGGCCGCCGAGCTTGCCCTCGGTGCCGACTTCGCGCGCCACGCGCGTCACTTCGGAGGCGAACGAGCTGAGCTGATCCACCATGGTGTTGATCGTATTCTTGAGCTCGAGGTTCTCGCCGCGCACGTCCACCGTGATCTTCTTGGAAAGATCTCCGGTCGCGACGGCCTTGGTCACCTCGGCGATGTTGCGTACCTGTCCGGTCAGGTTCGAGGCCATCGAGTTCACGTTGTCGGTCAGGTCCTTCCAGGTGCCGGCCACCTCCTTCACGTCGGCCTGGCCGCCGAGCTTGCCCTCGGTTCCGACCTCTCGCGCGACGCGGGTCACCTCGGCCGCGAACGAGCTGAGCTGGTCCACCATGCGGTTGACCGTGTCCTTGAGCTCGAGGATCTCGCCGCGCACGTCCACCGTGATCTTGCGCGACAGGTCGCCCGCGGCGACCGCCTTGGTCACGTCGGCGATATTGCGCACCTGTGAGGTCAGGTTCGACGCCATGAAGTTCACGCTGTCGGTCAGGTCCTTCCACGTGCCGGCCACGTCGCGCACGTTGGCCTGCCCGCCGAGCTTGCCTTCGGTGCCGACCTCTCGCGCGACGCGTGTCACTTCGGCCGCGAACGAGCGCAGCTGGTCCACCATCCGGTTGATCACGTCCTTGATCTGCAGGATCTCCCCGCTCACCTCGACCGTGATGATCTGGGTCAGGTCGCCGTTGGCGATCGCGGTCGCGACCTTGGACACGTCGCGCAGCTGCACGGTCAGGTTGGAGGCCATCGAGTTCACGCTGTCGGTCAGGTCCTTCCAGGTGCCGGCGACGTCCTTCACGTCGGCCTGGCCGCCGAGCTTGCCCTCGGTGCCGACTTCGCGCGCCACACGCGTCACTTCGGAGGCGAACGAGCTGAGCTGGTCCACCATGCGGTTGACGGTGTCCTTGAGCTCGAGGATCTCGCCACGCACGTCTACAGTGATTTTCTTGGAGAGGTCGCCGTTGGCAACTGCAGTCGTCACCTCGGCGATGTTGCGCACCTGATCGGTGAGGTTCGAGGCCATCAGGTTCACGCTGTCGGTGAGGTCGCGCCACGTGCCCGAGACGCCTTCGACCCGTGCCTGGCCACCGAGATTTCCCTCGGTGCCGACCTCGCGCGCGACGCGCGTCACCTCGGAGGCGAACGAGCGGAGCTGGTCGACCATCGTGTTGATGGTGTTCTTCAGCTCGAGCACCTCTCCCTTCACATCGACCGTGATCTTGCGCGACAGGTCGCCGTTCGCGACCGCCGTCGTCACTTCGGCGATGTTGCGCACCTGGCCGGTGAGATTCGAGGCCATCAGGTTGACGCTGTCGGTGAGGTCCTTCCAGATGCCGGCCACGCCCTTGACCCGCGCCTGGCCGCCGAGCTTGCCCTCGGTGCCGACCTCGCGCACCACACGCGTCACCTCGGCGGCGAACGCGCCGAGCTGATCGACCATCCGGTTGACCGTCTGCGCAGTCCGCATGAATTCGCCCTCGAGCGGGCGACCGTCCATCTCGAGGGCCATGGTCTGCGAGAGATCGCCCTTGGCCACCGCGCCGATCACGCGCGCCGCCTCGGCCGTGGGCTGAACCAGATTGGCGACCAGGCTGTTGACCGCCGCGATCGTGTCGGACCAGGAGCCGGTCACCGTGCCGAGCGAGGCACGCGCGTCGATCTTGCCGTGCTGTCCCACCGTCACGCTGACGCGCGCGAGCTCGGCGGCGAGCCGCTCGTTCATTTCGACGACTTCATTGAATGTGTCTGCGACCTTGCCCGCGACGCCGGTCCAGTCCTCGGGAAGACGCGCCGAGAAATCGCCCTTGCGCACCGCCTTGAGCACGGCAAGGAGCTTCGATGCATCGATGGCGGGACCGTCATTCAGAATGGTCGACATGGCCAGCTCTCCATTCGGCACTCTTGGATGAATCCCGGAATCCCCATTCGGGACATGGAAGCGGCGTCGAGATCTCGTTTGGGGAGCGCACTCTCGACGTCGCTCTGAAAGCTCGTGTTTGTCTGACCGCAAGGCGATTGAAGACCTTCAGTAGCCCTGAAACACCTCGGATCGAATGCGCTCGGACTTCGTGCCGAGCCGACCCAGAACCGTTTGAAGCCCCTGAACCATGCGCGGGGGCCCAGCCACATAGTACGTTGGCGAATTCACGTTCCTCAGGAATCTTTCGATCATTTCCAGATCCAGCACGCTGGTTTCCCCGGACCACCTGTGCCGCGACCTGTCGGGCTGTGTCATGGTCGCAATCATTGTGAAGTTCCAATGGGAACGTTCGATCGCCTGCAACTCGTCAAGGAATGGTGCGTCCTCGGGCCGGCGGTTCGAATAGAACAGAAAGAACCGGTGCGGGAGCTTGGAGGCGATGGCGTCCAGCAGCATGCTGCGGAACGGGGTGATCCCGATCCCGCCGGCGATGAAGACCGCCGGGGATGCGGAATCCTTGTGAAGCGTCAGCTGGCCTGACGGCCCCTCGATCTCGACCTCGGTGCCGAGCGGGCTGTTCTTCAGGGCGCGCTTGAGCGCGCTGTCCCGCACACGCGTGGTGACCATGAGCAGATTCTCGCTCGGTGCGCTCGCAAGAGAGAATCTCCGTGTTATCCCCCTCGCGTCGGCCGCGTGCGGTTGATTCAGCGACAGCTCGATGAACTGGCCGGCCCTGAACGTGAAGCCGTCAGGCTTGTCAAAAAGAAAGGCGAATGTGTTTTCTGCGATCTCCCGACGCTCCCGAAGCTGTACGACGTAGGTGCGGGAGTCTGCGGCGCTGACCACTACTTCCTCCATTCGATTCCGCCCTTCAGTACGCTTCGCCTGACGCCGGCGGTGAGTCACAGCCGCGCGCGTCGCTCCCTTTCCGCGTGACGTCCTACGCGGGGTTTCCCCTGGCCTCTCCGGAGCTCCGGGCCGGGCTCCGCGTCCATTCGTGAAAGGAGACGCATCACGAATGTGGGTCGAGGAAGGAATCGTGGAAACGGATGCTTCGAAGGTGGGGTCGAGGTTTTGCGACGCGCGAGGGCTCGTGGCGGCCACGTCCGCCACGATGCTTGCGTGCGCTGCGGAAATCGGGATGGGTCGGCGGCAGATCTCCTCGAACAGCGTCTGGAGCGAAACGAAATCCGGACCTCTACGATTCTTGCGGCGCGCCCTGCTGCGCGCCTCGAGCTCGAGGGCGCCGGTCAGGCGGCTCAGCAGGATGGCGGCCTCGATCTGCAGCGGACATCCATTTGGTTCGGGTTGCGGACTTGCGTCGCTCGGAACGGTCGTTGACACACTGGGCCTTTTCGCTGGGGAGGTTCGTAAAGGTCGTGCTATGCAAGTCGCCTGTTTTCTCTTGTCTTCCTCGTGGTTTGGCCGTGGTCGAGTTCGGGAGCGCCTTCGCGCCTTGCGAGGGCGCCCCGCGACTCGATGCAGGTCCGGGAATCACTCGAAGCCCATGAGTCGCGCGGGCCCCGATGTGAGGTGCGAATCTAGCGATAGACGTGCTGTCCCTGGGCCTGCCATTCGCGCTCGAAGTACACCGCGTCCTCGTCGTGACGAGGATTGACTCCGAGAATGATGGCGCCGCCCTTCAGGTCCTTCTCGTACAGCTTCGCGCGCTCCTCCGGGATCCCCGCGCCGACCAGCATGCCGACCAGTCCGCCGGCCGCCGCGCCGGTCGCGCCGCCCCCCAGCGCACCCGCCAGCGGTCCCGCGATCAGGAGCCCGATGCCGGGCAGAGCAATCGACGTGCCTGCCGCGATGATGGCGAGGAGCGTGGCACCCACTGCGCCGCCGACCATGCCGCCGACCGCGCCACCCTTGAGGGTCTTGTGCCCCTCGGTGATCTCGATTTCCTTGTCCAGTTTTCCGTCCTCGCCATAGAGACGCTTGCGAGTTTCATCCGACATGATGACGTGGATTTCCTTGTCAGTGTAACCACGAGCGATGAGTGACTGATAGGCACGTTCGGCACTCTGACGGTCGGTGAAAGAGCCCGTAATCATTGGGGAACGCGCGCCGTCCTTGCGATAAATGTCCGGCATCGATGCCTCCAGCTCTGATGATTGTTCTGGTAACCGTGGCTGCGGCCTGCACGGCCGTGGACGATCCTCGGACGGGGGATGTCCGAGCGCGGTCGAAAGAAGATTTCGCAAGCCGGATGCCACCCGCGCCGGGGAGGCAGCGGGTTGAAAAATCAGGAGGCTACGGCCGTCGGGAGGGGCTCCAGGAGCCCGAAACCGATCCCTTTTGTTCAAAAGAAAAAGCAAATATTTCACGAAGCGATGATCCTGCACGGTTCTAGGACCCCTGATGGGTCCTGACCCACGCGGATGATCGCCCCGCTCTCATGCTCCGAATGATTTCCCCCAGGCCTCGGCTCCGGCGCCCTCGTGGTGGGCCGACCGACACCCCGCTGGAGGAGTCCGCGGCGTCAGAATGCGCCGCGATCCACGCCTCACTGCCTCATGATGGCGCCCGGGGACTGGGCAGTCGCTCCCCGTGCTCGAACTCGGTTGGCTCCTCCCGAAGTAGCCGCCCGTGCCTGCCGGCCTCGAACGCCGACGCGAACTCGGCTCCGATCAGAAGGATGATCGAAGAAAGATGGGTCCAGAGCATGAACAGCATCACCGCTCCGAGCGCGCCGTACAGCGCCTGGTAGCGATTGAAGTGCGCGACGTAGAAGGCAAACCCGTGTTTGACGATCTCGAACAGGATTGCGGCAAGCACAGCCCCGGGCCACACGTCTCCGACTCCGTGGCGAACGTTGGGTACGTAGCGGTAGAGCAGGAGAAAGGCGACGAACGAGACCACCGCCGGCAGGAGAAGCCCCACGACAGTCAGCCCTGATTGCAGCATGCCCGACTGCTGCGCGCTCAGCGTCTGGAGAGAGTGGAGCACCACAGTGCCCGCCAGCGAGATACCGAACAGAAGGCCCAGCCCGAGCACCGCCCCCAGGTCGAGAAGCTTGTCCATGAGGAATCCGCGTTTCCCCTTCGCGCCCCACGCAATGTTGAGCGCGTCACGGATCGCACCGAAGATCCCGCTGCTCGCCCAGATCAGGCCGATGAGCCCGATCACGGTGAGGGTGCCGCTCTGGCGTGAGACGTTACGAATCGAATCGAGCACCAGGTTGTCGCCCGAACCCGCCTGCAGCGGCATCAGCTGCAATACGCGCTCGACCGCATTCTGCTGAAGCTGCGGGTCGCGCATGACGAAACCAAAGATCGCGATGAGGAAGGTAACGAGAGGAATGAACGAGAACAGCACGTAGTACGAGATGGCCGCCGCCAGAAGAGCGCAATGATCCTCGCCGAACTTGTGCCAGGTGCGGCTGAGCAGAGACATTATGGGTAGCTCCCGATTGGCGTCATGACGCAATTCGAAAGGGCAACCGCGGTGGTGGCGGCGACTCAGAACTGTGGCCATAAGCAGAGGACGTGCCACAGGTCGGATCTCTACAACCCCATGTGGATATGTGGATGACGACGTCAGCGGGGGCATTGAGAGAGTGAAATTACAGCTCCTGCTTGTAAGAGTTTCGTGTGCTGGCGGGACCGAATGCGCAACCCTCACGGATTCGCACCATCCAAGTTGCGGTTCGAACTCGGAACGCGATTCATACCTCCAAGGAGTGATCCATCTCGAGCATGAGCGCGACTGAGACAATGGAACGCATGGTTTCCAGCGGTGCCACCGACGCGGTCGATGCGGCACGCAGCGCAGGGCTCTATTACGTCTCCGACCAGACCGTCGGCATCCGCCGGGTGCGCAGCGGAAAAGGATTCCGCTTCGTCACCGATGACGGGCGAGCGGTGCGGGACCGCGCCGAGCTGAAACGCATCCGCGCGCTGGTGATACCGCCGGCGTGGACCGACGTGTGGATCTGCGCCTCGCCGCGCGGCCACATCCAGGCCATCGGACGGGATGCGCGCCACCGCAAGCAGTATCGCTACCACGCACGGTGGCGCGAGGTGCGCGACGAGACCAAATACGATCAGTTGATCGGGCTCGGCGAGGCGCTCCCGGCGATCCGCCAGCGCCTCAAGCTCGATCTGGGGCGCCGCGGGCTTCCACGCGAAAAGGTGCTCGCAACTGTCGTCCGCCTGCTCGAGACCACGATGATGCGAATCGGAAACGAGGAGTACGCTCGCGCCAACCGCTCCTTCGGGCTCACCACCTTGCGCGATCGGCACGTCAACGTGACCGGGTCCAATATCGAGTTTCAGTTCCGGGGCAAGAGCGGGAAGCATCATGTGGTCCGCGTCAGCGATCCGCCGCTGGTGAAGATTCTCAAGGCTTGCCAGGACATTCCGGGCTACGAACTGTTCCAGTACCGCGACGAGAGCGGCCAGGCGCAGAGCATCGATTCAGCGGACGTGAACGCCTATCTGCGCGAGATCGCGGGTGCCGAGTTCAGCGCGAAGGTGTTCCGAACCTGGGCCGGTACCGTGCAGGCCCTGTCCGCGTTGCGCGCCCTTCCGCGCGCCGACTCGGAAGCGGAAATCCGTCGCGGGCTGGCCGAGGTGATCAAGGAAGTGGCGGCGCAGCTCGGCAACACTCCCGCCGTGTGCCGCAAGTGCTACATCCATCCGGCCGTGATCGAATGCCACATGAACGGTGTTCTCAACGACAGGCTGGATCTGCCCGGCCGCAGGCGCAGGATCGCAGGGCTGAGTCTCGAGGAGCGCCTGACGCTGGCCTTTCTCAAGGACTGCCGAGAGCGACTGGCGAGCGCCCCGCCACTGGCGTTGAACGGAGTTCGATCGAACGGCAAGCACGCACGCCGAAGCGCAAAGGCGCGTCCACGCCCTTCGCGTAGCGCGTAGACGCGCCCGGCTCGATCACCCGCCGCCCGGCTGAGTCGGCCCGTTCCTCTAGTGCCGCCGCCGCCGTGGGGACTCGAGCCCGGCCTTCTGCAACACCTCGTGCGCCGATACCTGCCACGTCATTCCGGCGCGGACCTCGAAGATCCGCTCGTCCCCGCTTTGCGCCAGCCGGAGCGCCACGTCGTACTCGGTCTCCCGGCCCGGAACGTAGATCAGACCGAGGATGGCCGAATGCTCGGGGAGCCCACCGTCGACCGCCTCGACCTTGAGCTCGATGGCCGGAGCGATGCCGAAGTGATCGCTGGCTTCGAAAATCACCCCGGCCAAACCGGCGTTACGGCCCTCGGCCAGGCGCTCCCCTTCGACGTTGAAATGCGCCGTGCCGAGCTTCGAGGCGGACGATGCGATCAGGTTCACAGCGGCGCCGAGGTGCTTTTCGCCACGCTCGGGAAACAGGATCGCATCCTCCATCGCAATGCTGGGACCGGGTTCGTCCTGAAGTCCTCCGCGTCGCATCACCTGCTTGAATGCGAACGCGAGTCCTTCGAGTTTCATGCGCGGCTCGCCCGGCGTCGATTCCAGCGCCACGTGGTTCGCGCCTTCGAGCACCAGCTCGCGGCCGGTCGCGAGTCCGTAGTTGATGGAAAGGTTGGGCGCGCGAAGAGAATGTTCGGCGTCCACTCTGGCGTATTCGGCCGGTCCCAGCGCGATCTCGAAATTGTGACGCGTCGCGACATCGGCGTCCGTCAGGTCGAACGGACGATAGGCGTGTGCCACGCCCGCGATGAGCGCCGTGAACAACACGGCGACCACCGCAGCGTGGCACAGGGTCAACGCGGTCCTGTGGATCGGAAATGCAGCATGGTCTCGCATGGTCGATGTCAGCGGAGGCGATTCTTCGCCCGGTCGATCGCCTTCTCGAGATTATCGAGCGTTTCCGCGAAGGAGTCCTTGGCCTTGTCCCAGCCGTCCTCGGTCGAAGCCTTCAACTCGTTCAGCCTGAGCTGCACTCTGTCGCGTTCGGCCTGCAGCGAGTCGAGATCCGCCTGGGCATCGGCCTTGACCTTGTTGTTCGCGGCGGCGAACCGGGCCCGCACGCTGTCCATGTCGGCGTCGTAGCTGGCGAGCTTCTGCTCCGCTCCCTGCACGTATTGATTGTGCTCGGCCGCCTCGTCCTCCGCGTGATCCGCCTTCTTCGCGCATCCAGGGACCAGCAACAGCACGAGCAACAACATCGAGAACGACTTGCCTGACATGACCGTAACCTCCGAGTGGTTGTGATTCGTTTCCGCGTCGAGAAGCACGCGCCGCAGCGTAGATCGACATCCCGACTGGGGCAAAAGAAGAACTCCGACGCGTGTAAGTAAGGGCCCGCTGTGTAAAAGCTGCAGGCCTTCGACCACGTTCGCGCTCTCGAGCGGACGCCGTGCTGGATGCGTGCGAGCGCTGAACAGACCAGTCGAAACAGCGTCTTTCCTTCGGCCATCACGATGTCGCGGAGGCAGCATGCCCTCCGCCGGAATCTCCCGAAGCAAGGGGAAGGCCACGCTCGAACGCGGGGGCGACGCGGGGGCGACGCGGGCGCGACCGGTTCGACGCGGGTCGCGACCGGTTCGCTCGGGCCGTACCCCTGGTACCCCACGCGTCGCGCCAGCCGCCTCGAACAGACTCATAGGAAATCCTCAAATTCCCTGAACCCTCTGCCGCGCAGCGATTTCCATGTCGCGCGCCGAGCGCCGCTCAAGCCCTGCTCAAGTCCCTCCGCAGATTCTTCTGGCGGCTCCACGACCAGTCGTGGGCAATCGCCGCTCGCACACAGCTTCCACGAGAGTCCAGGTCTCATCAGGAGGTGACCCAGTGCGTCTGCACCGCTACTCAATCGCCGTCACGCTGCTGCTGGTCCACGCGCTGTGCGCAACCCGCGCGAATGCGGCGCAGTGGATCGACGACACCAACGGCAACCGAATCGACGACCGCATCGAGCAGGTCGACACTCACGGCCTGGCCGCCGCCTACGTCAATTCCGATCCCACTCAGCGCATGCGAATCGGCGTGTTCGCGGGAGTTCCAATCGCCTTTGCGATCTACGTCGGATACGACCATCACCCGACCGCCGGCGACGTGGCGACACTGAGCTCGGTTGGAGTTCCGTTCACACATCCGTATCTGTACATCGACTATGTACGCACGCAGGCCACATATCTGCAGATCCAGTCGATCGCGAATCTGCCGGGCGTCACCCGCGTCGAGGCGATTCCGATGATGTACGCGACCAATCACTACGGAGCGCGCGTGGTGCGGGCGCGCGATTCGCGAGGGGTCGGCAAGGCACAGAACGAAGTCCTGTTCCCGAGCGCCCGCAAGGACCTGGGTCTCGACGGGACCGGCATCGTGGTCGGCATCCTCGACACCGGCGTCAATGACGCACCCGATTCGATCAACGCGGGGTATCCCGGGCACGAGAGCGTGGCCGGAAAATTCCTCGGCGGCGGATCGTTCTACGCGGGCGATCCTGCGCTCAACACGCCGCTCACGTCGAGCTTCAACCCGCAGGATCACAGCGGCGGCAGCGACTTCTATCACGCGACTCACGTCGCCGGCACTTCGATCGGCACCGGCGGACCCGGCGGATTTTTCGGCGGCGTCGCACCTGCCGCGCGCCTGGTCGACTGCAAGGTGCTCTCGGACGCGGGCGCAGGCTTCGGCGCCGCGGACGGCGTCGAGTGGTGCATCTACCACCGGAACACGCTGTGGCCCGGACTGAGCGGCGCCGACACCATCTATCGCGGCATCGACGTGCTCAACCTGTCGCTCGGCGGCACCAGCAATTCCGACGGCACCGACGCCTCGGCGCAGATGATGAACGCAGCCGTGCGCAACGGCATCGTGGTGTGCATCGCGACGGGGAACGATGACTCCATGAACTACATCGCCTCCCCGGCATCGGCCGACTCGAGCATCGCGGTCGGCGCGGAGTCCCACCTCAAGACACTCGATCGCGGTGACGACACGGTGACCTCGTTCTCCAACGAGGGTCCGCGAAGGGATGACGGGGACCTCGAGCACATCGACGAGATGAAACCGAGCATCGTCGCCCCGGGTGACGCGATCATCTCGGCCAACGGTGACTTCACCACCGACGGCACGCAGTACCAGACGCTGAGCGGAACCAGCATGGCGACACCGCACACCGCGGGCGTGTGCGCGCTGGTGCTCCAGGCCAATCCCGCGCTGACCCCGATGCAGATGCGCAGCATCCTTCAGAACACCGCCGAGCACCGCATGCCGAGCGTCAAGGGTCCGTTCCGCACCTACCCGCAGAGCACCGATCCCAACTACGACCCGGGTAGCGGCTGGGGCCTGATCGACGCATACGCGGCCGCGAAGGAGGCGCTCGACAGTTCGACCGGAGTCCAGGTCGTGCAGTTCCGTCCAATCGCGCGAGCGGACAGCGGACGCGTCTATCTGCGCTGGGTGACGCAGCGCGAGCATCCTTCGCTGGGCTTCGACCTCTACCGGGCGCCCGATGTGAACGGAAGCCCCGGCGCCTTTGCGAAGATCAATTCCACGCGGGTCCCTCCGGTCGGCCATGCCAACATCGAGGGCGTCGGGAATCGCACGCGGTACGTCTACGCTGACGAGGATCCCGGGCTCTCTCCCGGAAACGCTTACTGGTACCGCGTCGCCTGGGTCGACCTCGGCTCGGCCACCCACTTCGAGCCGGCGGCACCGGTGGAGTATGGAAATCTTCCGCGCGTCGCCACGCTCTACTACAGCATCGCGCACAACGCGGCAGATCATGATCTGGTGATCCGGGTTGGAACCAGTGCGTCCTACAACCCCGGCGCCCCTCAGTTTGTCGCTTTCGGCCCCAGCGAGGCGAGCCAGGACAGCGTGCGAGTGACCTTTCCCGGCCCGGCGAACACCGGCAGCTCCACTCCCGGCAATGCCGAGCACTTCTGGTCGGTCGGGCTCGTCGCGATGGACAACGTCGCCGGCTACCTTCCGCCGAGGCCCGGGCAGCCCTGGTTCCTGAGCGTCGCCGAGGCCGGTTACGTCAATCGCTTCGGACGCATCACGTCATTCTCGATGTTCGTGAATGACGCGCTCGGCAGCAGCACCGGAACCACCTATGCGACCGCCGATCCGCTGCCTCAGCCGACGGCCGAGACGACCGAGACCACGGTGTGGCTGCCCAGGGCGTACTCGCCGCTTTCGGTCGCCTACGCGCAGATGGCGGCGAGCGAGGAAGCGAACGGCGTGCGGCTCAGCCTCGACTTCGTGGACGACCACTCGGGAGCGGCGGCGAGCGTGTGGAGATCCACCTCGTCAGATTTCAGCTCTCGAGCCGCGCTCACCCGCCAGGACATTCCGGTCAGCGGTCGCGCCTTCTCGTACCTGGACGGCAGCGCGGAATCCGGCGTCGTCTACTTCTACTGGATCCAGGTGCGCGAGGCCTCGGGCGTGGCGGTATGGAACGGCCCGGTGAGCGGTCAGCTCGCGGGCCATCTGACGTTTGCGGCGGCGCCCGCGCCCAATCCGGTTCATGGATCCACGCGCTTCGCCTATTCGATCGGGACCGATGCCGCGCGCTCGGGGCCAGTCGAGGTGTCGCTGCGGCTTCGGGACGTGCAGGGCCGGCTGATTCGCAATCTCGCGCGTACGCGCCAGGGCATCGGGCAGTACTCGGTGAAATGGAATGCGGAGGATGATCAGGGCCGTCACGTCGCGCCCGGGATCTACTACCTGCAGCTTTCCGCAGGATCGCGGCAGCACACCGTGCGAGTGGCCGTCGTGAATTAGCCATTCCGTAACGTCCGGCGCCGATCGAGAGCGGAATCGCCAGGCGGTCGTTCCTCCCCCCGAGGAGAGGCGGCCGCCGGATTCCGCTCGCGCGCCGGTCGACGGGTGAAGTTCGGGGCGGGGCGAGGAGCGTCCATCCACGTCCGTCCTTGACGCTCCTCTCGCGGACCCTCACCCTGTTGTTGCTCCACCTCCTGAAAGAAGCGGACCTTCCCCCCTTCTGAAAGGTGCCAAAATGCCTCTGCTCACCATCTGTCTGGTGTTGATCGTCGTGGGTGTGCTGCTCTGGCTCATCAACACCTATGTGCCGATGGATCGGAAGATCAAGAACATCCTCAATGCCGTGGTGGTCATCGTCGTGGTCATCTGGCTGCTGCAGGTATTCGGGCTCATCGGATCACTCTCGGGAGTCCGCGTGAAGTAACGGGCGGGCCGGCGGGCCCGGCCCCCACCCTCTCACCAAGAGTCTGGCCTTCCCGCGGCGATCGGCTATTCTCCGGTCGCCGCGCGGCATGTCACCCACTCCGCACCTGCGCTCCGGCACCGCGAGTTCGGCTCGATCGCTCGAGATCGGGTCCCCGGCACGGAAGTGAAGCACCACCACGGAGGGGGGCCGCGATGCTTCATCTCGACACGGGCAATACGGGCTTCATGCTGGTCTGCTGCAGCCTGGTCATGCTGATGACCCCGGGCCTCGCGTTCTTCTACGGCGGGCTCGTCGGCCGGCGCAACGTTCTCGCCATCATGATCCAGAGCTTCATCTCGCTGTGCTGGACGACAGTCGTCTGGTACGTGTGCGGCTACTCGCTGTGTTTCTCGGGCGACGTTGCGGGCGTGATCGGCAACCTCGACATGGCGTTCCTGCGCGGTGTGGATCTGATGGCCCCCTCGCCGAACGACACCATCCCGCTGATCGTTCACGTCGCCTATCAGATGATGTTCGCGATCATCACCCCCGCGCTCATCACCGGCGCCTTTGCGAACCGCGTCACGTTCAAGGCCTACTTCATCTTCCTCACGCTGTGGCTGCTGCTGGTGTACTTCCCGTTCGTGCACATGGTGTGGGGCGGAGGCCTTCTCGCGAGATGGGGCGTCCTCGATTTCGCGGGCGGCATCGTCGTGCACAACATCGCCGGAATCGCGGCCCTCGCATCGGTGCTGTACGTCGGCCGGCGCCGCGTTCAGGACAGCGGACCGCACAGCATCCCGCTGGTCGCCCTCGGCACCGGGCTGCTGTGGTTCGGCTGGTACGGGTTCAACGCGGGCAGCGAGTTCCGTGTGGACGGGGTGACTGCCGCGGCGTTCATCAACACCGACCTCGCCGCCTCGTTCGCGGGCATGGCGTGGCTCGTGGTGGAATGGATCACGACCCGCAAGCCCAAGTTCCTCGGGCTCCTCACCGGCTCGGTCGCCGGACTTGCCACCATCACGCCCGCCGCGGGATACGTCTCACCGCAGTCGGCGGTGCTCATCGGCATCGCCGCGGGAGTGGTGTGCTTCTATGCCGTCGCGCTCAAGAACAGGCTGCGCTGGGACGACGCGCTCGACGTCTGGGGCGTGCACGGCGTGGGCGGCGCGCTCGGAGTGGTACTGCTCGGAGTGTTCGCCACCACGGCCTACAACCCGGCAGGGACGAACGGGCTCCTGGCCGGGAACAGCACGTTTTTCATCCGGCAGGTGCTGGCGGTTCTGTTCTCGTCCGCCTGGGCATTCTTCTTCACGCTCGGAATGCTGTGGCTGATCGATCGCATCACTCCGGTCAAGGTCGAGAAGGGGCACGAAGAGATCGGTCTCGACGAGGCACTCCACGGGGAGCAGGCGTATGTCGAGATCGCCTGAGCGCGGGCTGCGACACGTGAGTCGGCTCATGATCGCGATGCTGACCGGGGCGTGCTTCTGCGCGCCCCGGCTCGCCGCGGCCGCGGGCCCGGCGCCGACGTGGCCGTCCGAGGTGACGCTGAATGGATTTCTCTCGACCAGCTACTCCTACAATTTCAACCGACCGGCCTCGGCCACGAATCAATTCCGCGTGTTCGACTTCGACGACAACACCTTCAAGATCGACGTGCTCGAGCTGGTGGTGCAGAAGCCGGTCTCCAGGCCGCGTGAATCAGGATTTCGCGCGGACGTGGACTTCGGCAGCTCGATTCCGCGCGTCACCGCCTCGGCCGGACTATTTCGCGACGCAGGCGGAAACGCCGAGGACGTCGATCTCCAGCAGGCGTTCGCGAGCTATGTCGCGCCGCTTGGCTCGGGGCTGCGGTTCGACATGGGCAAGTTCATCACTGGCCACGGATACGAAGTCATCGAGGGCCACGACGGATGGAATGACAACGTGACGCGATCCATCCTGTTCGGTTATGCCATTCCATTCACGCACGTAGGGGTACGCGCCTCGTACGCGTTCACTCCCAGGCTCTCGGGCCTGATGATGGTGGTGAACGGGTGGGATGTGGCGAGGGACAACAACCGCTCCAAATCCGTCGGCAGTCAGCTCACGTGGACGCCGACCTCGCCGCTCACGCTGATCGTGAGCGGCATGTTCGGTCCCGAGCGCAACGCCAATGACGCGGACTCTCGTGAACTGCTGGACGTCGTGGCGATCTTCAAAGCCACCAGCCGGCTCACGCTGGGCGCGAACGCCGACATCTGCGCCGAGGAAAGCGCGACCGCCGCACAGCAGGACGGCCACTGGAGTGGCATTGCTGGCTACGCGCGGCTGGCAGTCACTGAACCTTTCGCCGTGTGCGTGCGCGCCGAGTACTTCGACGACTCCGACGGGGTGCGCACCGGTGTGGGCCAGTTTCTCCGCGAGGCGACGGCAACCGCCGAGCTGCGCGTTACCCCACACTTCCTGGTGCGCGGAGACCTGCGCGTGGATCGCTCGAATCTGGCCGTCCTTCAGACTCGCACGGGCACGAGGAATACCCAGCCAACGCTGCTCCTGAACGCGATCTATTCGTTCTAGAAATCGGAAGCCGGCCGCTTCCGGTCGCGAGCATGCCCTCGCCGCGATCGTGACCGGGGTTTCGCCGTGCGACATCGCATCGGCGAGCGCGGCAATGTTGCCGCTCGGAGCACGCATGTACACGCAAGTGGGTGCCGCGGCCCAGACGGTCGCGAGCCAGCACCGACGGGAATCAGCAGCAGTGTGGCGACGACGGCCGATCGCATCCGCGCAGCCTAGCGTCCCGGGCGCGCAGCTTCCACTGCCGCCCGCTCCTCTATGCGCGTGGCCGCGGGCAGGTCACCGCACGACGATCACCCGCCGCGTGAATGTCTCGCCGAGGAGACTCGCGCGGATCAGGTAGATGCCGGCATCGAGTCCGCGTCCGTGATCGTCGGTGAGATTCCACGGGAGCACGGTGCGGCCGGGCATGGCCGAGCCGTGGGCGAGGTTCCGAACCATGCGGCCGGCGATGTCGAACACGTCGACGTTGACCGCACCGGCTTTGGGAAGCGTGTAGGAGATGCGCACCCCCGCGCGCGCGGGATTCGGCCAGGGATTGGCGAAATCGATTGCGGGCCCCGCTGGCTTGGCCGAATAGTCGAAGACGCCACGCCGTACGCTCACATTCGACATGCCGGACCAGTTGCCCGCCTCGTCGACAGTCTTGAGCGCGAAGTAGAGGGTGAGCCCGGGATTGACCGAAGTCATGGTGACGCTGTCCGGGCGGCCGGCCGGCGACGGGCGCGAGAACACGGGGAGAGGGGTGGCATGCACGAAATTGGCTTCCGTGATGGGGCTGGTCGACAGGCGGAGGTCGTACCGCATCGCCTGCCCCTTCATGTCGTCATCGCCCGGGGCGGTCCAGCGAAGCTTGATGGTGGTGCTGATCGTTGCGTTCGAGGGGCCAGTGGCGGCCCCCAACCCGAGAAATACAACCAGTGCCATGAAAAACTGGGTTTGACGCACTCGTCCTCCATGAACGAACCAGCCCGAAATTCAGGTGGCGCGCGTGATCAGGCCTCCTGCGGTGATGTCGCCGCACCGACTCCGAGGGGAGCGATGGCGCATTGGGGGATCGACTATTGGTGGTTCGGCCGATGGGGAGCGGCCAGTTGTCTCGCGCACCGCAGTTCCGAATCCGAGCGAAGTCGGTTCGGCGGGTGGCGCGCCCGCGAGACCGGGGCACCTTAGGGGCATTGCCTGATCCAGAGCAAGGGAAACCTCCGGTTTTTCTCCGGATGGCACCGGGTTTCTTGAAAGGTTAAGCCGGCCTTTTTCCTCTATACGGGCACGGGCCGTCGGGCTGCGCTCCAGACTTCCAATGGGAGAACATGCGCCGTACCTGGTGATCGTGGGCTCGAGCCACACGTCCCGCTGCCGCTCCGCAGGTCGGTGCATGCGGCATGGACATGTTCCGCGGGACGGTGGTGGCGAAGTGACAGCGCGGAACGCGAGCGCCTGACTCAGACGCGCAGTGCAGGCCCCGAATGAGGCGTGGAGTGCGGGCCCTGAGTCAGGCCCGGCCGGGCTCGGCCTTCTCTTCGGCGGCCCGGCGCTTCTTCGCGAAGAATTCCTTGAGCGGCGCGCCGCACTCCTCGGCAAGCACTCCGCTCTCCACCGTGACCCGATGGTTGAGCCGCCGCTCGTGAATCACGTCGAGCACCGAGCCGCAGGCGCCGGCCTTGGGGTCGGGCGCGCCGTATACCAGACGCCCGAGCCTGGCGAGCACGATCGCGCCCGCACACATCGCACACGGCTCGAGGGTCACGTAGAGAGTGCAGCCGTCCAGGTGCCAGTTTCCGAGGGCCGCGGCCGCCGCCCGGATCGCGACGATCTCCGCGTGCGCCGTCGGGTCTTGGTCGGCCTCGCGACGGTTCCCTCCCGTCGCCAGGAAATCATCGCCCTTCACTATCGCGGCGCCGACCGGGACATCACCTGAGGTCGCGCATCCTTGCGCGACCTCCAACGCCGCGCGCATCCAGCGCTCGTGGTCCATCAGTACTTCCCGATCTCACGCAGACGGTCGTCGCTGATCCCGAAATGGTGGGCGAGTTCGTGCTCGACGGTGTGGCAGACAAGTTGGCGGAGCTGTTCGGGCTCACCCCGCGAGCTGCGCTCCAGCGTCGAGCGATACAGCGTGATCCGGTCGGGCAACGCGCCCGTGTAGTGGTTGCCCCTCTCGGTCAGCGGGATCCCGTGATACAGGCCAAGCACGTCCTGCTGTCCCGGCGGTGGGTAGGGTTCGACGAAGAGTTCGACGTTGTCGAGCGCGTCGTGCACCCAATCGGGCAGGCCTTTGACCGCTTCCGCCACGAGTTCGTCGAACTGCTCCGGCTTCATCCGTCCAGGCTACGCGGTGGGGAGCCAAGCCTCGCGGGTGGCTTCGTACGCGGTGATCTTCTCGTCTTGGCGGAGCGTGAGGCCGATGTCATCCAGTCCTTCGACCAGTCGCCACGCGGTGTAGTCATCGATGGGGAAGCTCTCGTCCAACCCGGGTGCGGTGACGCGGCGGTTCGGAAGGTCCACCACGATCCGCGTCTGCGGGTCATCGAGCGCCGCATCCATCAAGGCTCTCACCGACTCCGCCGGGAGTTCCACGGGGAGGACACCAACCTTCGTGCAGTTGTTGCGGAAGATGTCGGCGAAGCTCGGCGCGATCACCACGCGGAACCCCGCGTCTTCGATGGCCCACGGCGCGTGCTCGCGGCTTGACCCGCAGCCGAAGTTCGCGCCGGCGATGAGGACACTCGCGCCCGCGTAGCGCGCGTCGTTGATGATGAAGGTCGGATCTTCACGCCA
>JANMQY010000062.1:0-53245 GCA_031370785.1 Candidatus Eiseniibacteriota bacterium
GACGCCTCTCACCTGGGGCGAGAGCATGGCGGCGCCGTGCTACCTCGCGGTGATCCCGTTCACCGACCCGGGCGCGGGGGAGGGCGATGCCCGTCAGCTGTTCTCGCTCGGCGTCACCGAGTCGGTGAGCGCACAGCTCGGGCGGCATCCCGGGCTGCTGGTCGTGCCCGTGCCCCCCGAGCCGGGGCTGGCGGCATCCGACATGCGCCGCCTCGCGCACGCTCAGGGCGCAGACCTGATCCTGCGCGGCACGGTGCAGCGTTCCGGCGAGCGACTGCGATTGACCTGGTCGCTGCTCGATCCCGTGCTCGGGGTGCAGGCTGCAGGCGACTCGCTCGACGGCACCGCGGCCGACCTGTTCGATCTGCACGACCGGATCGTGAGCGGGGTGCTGGCGGCGCTCGAGCAGCGCGGGCTGGTGGCGACGGCCGCCTCCGCGGTTTCTGAGGCGGCGGCAGGAGTCGCGGCTTTGCCGATCGCGCCATCGCGCACCAGCCTCGATGCAATCGCGGCGCAGGAGCGCTACCTGCAGGCGCTCGGCCACCTCCTGCGTTTCGATGACGAGGCGCAGGTGGACGCCGCGATCGAATCGCTGAGTGCGCTGCGCGATGGCAACAACGATAGCGCCGCGGTCGAAGCCGCGCTCGGACGCGCTTACCTCTATAAGCACCAGATCACCCGGGCGAAGGAGTGGGTGGTTCGGGCCGAGGAAGCGTGCCGCCGCGCGCTCGAAATCGATCCCCGATCACCGGACGTCCTTCTCTCGCTGGGCCGGCTGCAGCGCATCTCGGGGCATGCCACCGAGGCGGTGAAGACGCTGAAGGGCGCACTCAAGCTGCGCCCGGATCATCCCGAGACGCTTGCCGAGCTGGCCAGGTCACTGATCGACGCGGGCAAGTCTTCGCTGGCCGAGCAGACCTACTATCGCGCGCTCGCACTGCGGCCCAACTACTGGGGTGTGTACAACAATCTCGGGGCGTTCTATTTCAATCACGGCCGATACGATCGGGCGGTCTCGATGTGGCAGCGGGTCGTGGATCTGTCGCCGGACAATCTGCGCGGCCATCTCAACCTCGGTGGCGCGTACTTCCGGATGGGACGCTTCGAGGAAGCGATCGCCGAGTTCCATCGCTCGATCGAGATCCGGCCCGATGCCAGCGCCTTCAGCAATCTCGGCACGGTTCACTACTTCCTCGGACAGCCCGAAGCGGCGGCCGCCATGCTGGAGAAGGCAGTGGCGCTGCGGCCGGCCGATCCGCGGTTGTGGGGAAATCTCGGGGACGCCTACCGCTGGTCGCCGGCGCAGAGCGAGCGCGCCGCGGCCGCATTCGAAAAGGCGATCGAGCTCATGCACGGCCAGCTCCAGCTCAATCCCAACAACGCCGAGAGCCTCGGCTGGCTCGCGGAATGGATGGCGAAGCGCGGCGACTCATCCGACGCGGTCCGCACGGTGCGGCGTGCGCTCAGGCTGGCTCCCGAGGACGTCAACACCATGGCGCGCGCGATCAACGTCTTTCACCTGGCGAAGGATCGCGCGGAGGCGCTGAAGTGGCTCGCGGCCGCGCTTCGGCTGGGATACGGACTCGAAGAGTTCGAGCGCGATCCCGAACTCGCGGCGCTCCGCAATGAACCCGGATATGCCTCGCTCGTGAAGCAGCACGCTCGAAGGAAATGAACTTCCACTCATCCCCGCCGTTACCGCAGCAAGCATCAGGCTGACTCCCTGCCCTTCCGGGCCGGGCCGCACGACCACCGAAAGGAGCAGGACATGCCGAAATGGCTGATGTGGATTCTGATCGTCATCGTCATCTGTGTCGCGATCTGGCTGTTGTGCAGGCCGAAGCCTCCCGTGGCATTCCTTCTGGGTGCTACTGACACCGTCGAAGTCGTCCGGGACAGCGTCGGTGTCTACCACGTCGACTCGAGCGACAAGCTGGTACGGCTCCACCTCAACGACCGGGTGATCTGGAGCTTCGTTCCCGACAGCACGGTGGACAGCGTGGTCGCGATCTTCGATCCGACCGCGGGCAACCATCCGTTCCTGAGCACGCGATTCGAGTTCTCGTCCGGAAGCGACACGTCGGACGCGATCGTGGTCGCACCCGACACGAGCCACACCTACGTCTACCGGATCACGATCTTCCAGGATCCTGATTCCACCAATGCCGACCCCGGGATCATCATCGAGGACTGAGATGCAGGCGCGCGCTCGTCGTCGCTCGACTCAGCGTATCGGGCCGGAAGCGCCGACGAGTACGAATGGCGCCCAGTAGAAGGGCGAGCGCGTCTCCGGATCCGCGATCAGCGTGCGTTTCGCTGCGGCCAGCGCTGCCGCGGCCGGAGCATGTTTCCGAAGCAGCGGGCGGTAGAACTGCTGCATGAGCAGCGCCGTGGAACGGTCGTTCACCTTCCACAGGCTGACGACCACGCTGCGCGCGCCCGCCGCCAGGAATGCGCGGCTCAGACCGATCACGCCCTCTCCGCGCTCGAGCCGGCCGTAACCGGTCTCGCACGCGGAGAGCGTGACCAGGGATGCGTCGAGCGGAATTCCGAGGATGTCGCCGAGCCCGAGGAATCCGGGGACGCCATCTTCCTCGGCGAGCCACAGACCGGAACGCTCGGGCTCGGCCTCGTTGGCCTCCCCGTGCGTGGCGATGTGGATCAGGGAAGCCTGGTGCAGCGCGGGAAGCGCGAGCAGGCGCGTGCGCGTCGCGAAATCGCCGGTCAGGGTCACGATCGGCCCTTTGCTCGCCGCCGCCAGCGCGCGCACTTCCTCCGCGGTGTGGGGGAGCGAGTCGAGCGGTGCGCGGTGCCCGGGCGGCGGCTCATCGCCGAAGTGGACGGCGCCGAGCGCGACGATCGAACCGGAAGCCGAGACGTTGCCGGCCGCGCGTGCGGCCAGCGCGCTGGCCGAAGGTGCATAAGAAACCGCGAAGCGCTCGACCAGCCACGCGCCGCGCCCGACGGGCCTGCCCTCGGGTATTTCCCTGGCGAGCAGCGCTTCGAACGGGATGCGCGCGAGCGCGCCATCCGGCGCGACGATCAGATGGGTCACGCCTTTCAGCATGGACTCGGCGGGCTCGATCAATGATCGATACAGCGACCGCGCCGCATTGTGCGCGATACGCGCGTCGGCGGTCCGAGGCGAAGCCAGTGCACGCCGCAGGATCTCGGCGCGCGCCTCGAGCACCGCGCGCGGTGGGAGGGTGAAGCGCTTCCAGCCGCGTCTCGTGATCGCCCACAACGTCGAGCTCGAATCCCCGACGCTGTATTCGAGCAGCGCCTCGTGCTCCGAGGAGAGCAGATCGCGCGCGGCGGCGAGACCGATCGGCCGGGCCGGCTCGGCGCGATGCCCGCTCGATGAGATCAGGTCGAGGAATGCGCGCGCCCGCGCATGTTCCGCCCACGAGAATGCCTCCGCCGCGTAGCCGCTCTCGGGCACGGCCGCGTCCCGCTTGCCGAGCAGATGAATCAGCGCTTCGAACGCGAACAGCCGGCGCGACAGCAGCACGATCGAAGGCTGCTCTCCGCTCTGGCGCGAGCGCAGCGTGTCGATGAGCGAGGCGGCGAGGCGATCGTTACAAAGCGCACCCGGGTAGTCGCCGCGGCGCTCCGCCACGTCGCCGAGCCCGAGCAGCGCGGGCCATGCGTTTTCGGGCGTGCCCGCTTCGTTGGCCATCGCCAGCGCGCGCCGGAATCCGTCCTCTGCCTCATCGGTGCGGCCGCGCAGCGCATCAGTGCTCGCCAGATTGACCGCGTCATGGATGCGCACTTCCACGGCCATCGCGGTATTGAGCGCGGCCGCGCGGCTGAACCAGGTCGCGGCATCCGAGGGATCGCCTCGCTCCAGCGCCAGCACTCCGAGGCTGGCCAGTGCATCGTGCTCCAGCGTCCCGGCGCCGGTCGACTCGGCCACCGCCCGCGCGCGTTCGAGAAGAACTCGCGCCCCGGTCGGATCGCCCTGCAGCCGCGCGACGATGCCCAGATTGTTGAGGGCGCGCGACTCCGCATCCCGATCCCGGCGCGCCTCGGCCAGAGCCAGAGCGCGCTCGAGCGGGTCCCGCGCCGCTCGCGCATCCTGGAGTTCGACCCAGATCAGACCCAGCTCGAGGGAGGCTTCCAGCTCGGTATTGGCATCGCGCGCCTCGGCGCTCAGGGCCCGCGCGCGCTCGAGTCGCTCTGCGGACTCCGCGTAGCGCCCCTGCAGGCGCAGGACCGAGCCCAGTCCGAACTCGGCGTGTGCCTCGAACTGCGTGTCCCCGAGCGATCGAGTGAGGGTCAGCGTGCGCCGCCACAGCGGGAGGGCCTCGTCCGGCTTTCCGTCTCTCACCAGCTGCTGGGCGAGATTGATCAGCACCTGCTGGGTGCGCGCGCTGTCCCCCTGGGCCACGGTGAGCTCGAGCGCCTGGCGGAAGAATACGCGCGCCGAGTCGGCGCGCCCGAGCGCCGCCGAGGCGAGGCCCATGTAGTTGAGCGTCAGTCCGAGCGCCGCGCGCTCGCCGGTGCGCTCGCGCACCGACCGCGCCTGCTGAAAGAAGGCATACGCCTCCTCGTTGCGACCGCGCTGAAAGTTCGTCGATCCGAGGACATTGAGGGTCGCCCCGATCATCCGCGGATCGCCGAGCGCGCGGCGTGCGGCCAGCGCCTGGCGGTACACGCTGTCGGCGCGTTCGTAGTCGCCGGCCAGAAAGCTCACCACGCCGAGGCTGCCCAGCACCCAGGCCTCGCGCCGCTTCTCGGCGAGCGCCCGGTAGTCTTCGAGCGCGGCGAGATACAGGCTCTCCGCCGCGGGAAAATCACGCGATGCGAGCTGTGCCGCAGCGAGCGACTCGGCGATCGAGGCGTGCACGCGGCGGCGCTGGGCGCTTTCGCTCCAGCGCGAGCGGAGCGCGAGCGCATCGGACGCAATGCGGCTGCCGAGCGCCGGCGTTTCGGAAGCCGCGACGCGACGCGCCAGCGCATCGAGCCGCGCCGCCGAGTCGGCCTTCGTGAGGCGCGCGCGAAGCGCGGACACCAGCAGCGAGTTCCACGACGTCTCGTACTGCGTGCCGCTCGCCCGGATCGCGGCGGGCAGCAGGCTGTCGGCCACCGCGAAGCGCGCGTAAGGCTGGGCATGCGAGGGCGCCGCCGAGGCGAGCGCGAGCCCGAGCGTGAGCAGGACGCGCAGGCGGGCCGGGGTGTGCATCGATCGCGAGTCTCCTGGGGCACGAAGTACGAAGCGCAACGGTGAGAGTCTCGCGAAAGATAGAGGTTCCGGACCCGGGACGCAGCGAAAAGCGTGGCGCGCCGCTGGAGCCGCGCGCCTTGGCTTGATAGAGTCGCCCGCGTTCACAGTCAGGAAGCCACCGGCACAGCCCAGAGGAGACCATGCGCAAAGCCACGCACGCAGACGCCGAGTTGCTGCTCGAGCTCTACGAGATCCGCCGCGAGCCCGAGCTGCGCCGCGCCCGCCAGTGGTTCCTGACCGTATTCAACCCGGCGAGCTGGGCGGAGATCCAGTCGCGCTACCTTTCGCACTCCGACGAGGACCGCTGGTTCCGCATGACCACTTCGTACTGGGAGATGGTCGGGACCATGCTGGTGAACGGCGTCCTGCATGCCGAGATGCTGTTCGATCATACCGGCGAGGACATCGTGACCTGGGAGCGGTGCAAGTCCTGGATCGCCGACGCGCGCGCCGACATCCGCCCGACCTACCTGTGGCGCTTCGAGCAGATGGTGGTCGCGCATCAGGCCTACCGCGCACGCACCATCGCCGCGTTCGCGCGCAAGCCGAAGGCTTCCGCCGCGCGCAGGAAGCACTGAGGTGTCGTCCACCTTCGGTCAGCTGTTCCGGGTGACGACCTTCGGCGAGTCGCACGGACCGGCGGTCGGCGTAGTGGTGGACGGCATGCCGCCCGGGATCGCGGTCGAGGTCGCGGCAATCCAGCACGAGCTGGACCGGCGCCGTCCGGGTCAGAGCGCGCTCACCAGCCAGCGCAGCGAGGCCGATCAGGTGCAGGTGCTGTCGGGTCTCTTCGAAGGCGTCACGCTCGGTACCCCGATCGCGATGCTGGTGCAGAACACCGATCAGAAGTCGAAGGACTACGACAACCTCAAGGACGTGTTCCGCCCGGGACACGCCGACTACGTCTACTTCGAGAAATACGGCGTGCGCGATCATCGCGGCGGCGGGCGCTCATCGGGACGCGAGACGGTCGGCCGCGTCGCGGCCGGCGCGCTGGCCAGAACCGCGCTTGCCACGGTCGGAGTCGGCATCGTCGGCGGCACGGTGCAGGTGGCCGCCGTGAAGGCGAGCCGCCGCGACTGGGACCAGGTCGAGAAGAACCCGGTGCGCTGCCCGGATGCCACCGCCGCCGAGGCCATGGCGAAGGTCATCGCCGCGGCCCGCGACGAGAAGGATTCCGTGGGCGGCGTGGTCGAGGTCGTTGCGACCGGCGTTCCGGCGGGCTGGGGGGATCCGACCATGGCCAAGCTCGACGCGCTGCTCGGCGCGGCGATGCTGTCGATCCCGGCCACCAAGGGCGTCGAGATCGGCGGCGGCTTCGGCATGTGCGCGCTGCACGGATCTGAGACCAACGATGTCTTCGAGGGCGGCCGCTACCGCACCAATTTCGCGGGCGGGATCTCGGGCGGCATCTCGAACAGCGCGGAGATCGTGGTACGCGTCGCGGTGCGACCGGCGACCTCGATCGGCAAGGCCCAGACCGCGGCCACGAAGGAGGGCGGCACCACCACCATCGAGATCCGGGGCCGCCACGATCCGTGCATCTGTCCGCGGGTGGTGCCGGTGGCGGAGAGCATGATGGCGATCACCCTGGTGGATGTCTGGCTCCGGCAGCGCGCGCTGCGGGGGAGAGACCGCTAGCGCTTCCGGTGCTACTCTTACCCGGTCACGCGTGCGCCCCCATCGCGTGGCGCCACTGCCGCACGGAGGACCTACCCGCTTGCGCGTGATCCGATGGGCACCCGCCGCCGCACTGGCCGCGCTGTCGCTGGCGGCGGCCGCGAGCCACGCCCAGCCGATGTACGGCATCAAGGACCTCGGCACCCTCGGCGGCTCGTTCAGCGGCTCGCTGAGCCTCAACGCGAACGCGCACATCGTCGGCTATTCGCAGATCTCGGGCAGCGGCCTCGTCCATGGTTTCCTGGCAGGGCCTGCCGGCATGACCGACATCGGCACGCTGGGAGGGGACCAGAGCGTGGCGCGTGCGATCAATGGTCTCGGTCACGTGGTGGGCTGGGCGTTTACCTCCGCCGGCGAGCGTCACGCCTTCCTGCTGCGCAGCGGCGTGATGCTCGATCTGGGCACGCTGTCGGGCTGGCCCATCGATGCGTGGGGCCTGAACGATCGCGACGAGGTCGTGGGCTCCTATGAGGTGGGGACCTACGAGCGGGCCTACGTCTGGCGCGATGGCGTGATGAACGACCTGGGCACGCTGGGCGGAACCGACAGCCGCGCCTACTCGATCAACGAGCAGGGCGACATCGTCGGATTCGCGCGCCCGTTCGACAACACCGAGCTGCACGCGTGCGTGTGGCGCGACGGAGTGCCGGAGGACCTCGGCACGCTCGGCGGCTGGGCGAGCCATGCCTACGACATCAACGACTACGGCAAGGTCGTGGGCTGGACGATGGAAGTGCCCAATTACATCAGCCACGGCTATGTCTGGACGAACGGCGTGATGGTGGATCTGGGCACGCTGGGCGGCCCCTACAGTGCGGCGTTCGCCATCAACAACCAGGGCGAAGTGGTCGGAGCCTCGACCGACAATGTCGAGCAGCAGCGCGCCGTGTACTGCAGCGGAGGTCCGCCGTGGGTGGATCTGAATACGCGTCTGGCGCCGGGTTCGGGCTGGCTCCTGACCAGCGCCAGCGACATCAACGAGAACGGCCAGATCGCGGGCGTCGGGGTCTTCAACGGCAGCGAGCATGCCTACCTTCTCACGCCGCTTCCGGCGCTCGCGGTGGATCCGAAGCCATCCCGCCTCGAATTCGCGGGGGCTGCGCCCAATCCGTTCTATGGACGCACCCGCCTGAGCTTCACGCTCGCGCTCGCGGGACACGCCTCGCTCGCCATCTTCGATCTTGCCGGCCGCAGCGTACGAAACCTCGCGGATGGGCGCTTCGAAGCCGGATCGACCTCGCTCGAGTGGGATGGCCGTGACGACGAGGGGCAGCGACTCGGCGCGGGCGTCTACTGGGCGCGCTTCGAGTCCGCGGGGCTTCGCGCGACCGCACGCATCGCCCTGCTGCACTGAAGCGCCGGTTTCGTTGACCGTTTCTCGAATCGCGTGCTAGGCTCCTTCACCGTCGTTTCATCGGAGGCCGCATGCGACTCACCCGTTGCACCTGGTATTGGCGCTGGTACGGCAACGCTCGGCGTGGCCGGGAGTGTGCGTCTGTCCAGTGACGGGTCCGTCTCCAACGCAAACTTCCAGCCCATGCCCGGTCGGCGTGGGCTTCTTGCTTTCGGCGCCACGCGCGACCTCGTGAGGTCCTGATCCATGCTGGTGCTGCTGCAACCCGGAGTCAGCGAGGCCGCCGCGAACGATGTCGCGGGCCGATTGCGCATGTACGGTCTCGCGGTGCACCGCACCGATCACGATGGCCGGGTGCGCATCGCCGCCGTCGGCGAGGGCGCCAACGTCGACTGGGACCAGGTGCGCGGCTGGAGCGCGGTCGCGACCGTCCAGAAGATCGGGGTGCCGTTCAAGCTGGTGAGCCGCACCTTTCATCCGCAGGACACCGTGATCTCGGTCGGTCGCTGCGCGATCGGCAGCGCTCAGCTCGCGCTCATGGCCGGGCCGTGCTCGATCGAGGGCGAGGAGCAGGCCTTTCGAATCGCCGCCGCGGTCGCTAAGGCGGGCGCGACGGTGATGCGCGGCGGGGCGTACAAGCCGCGCACCTCGCCTTACTCGTTCCAGGGGCTGGGCGAGGAGGGCCTGAAGATCCTGCGCCGCGCCGCGGACGCGCACGGTCTCGCGGTGGTGAGCGAAGTGATGGACACCCAGCAGGTCGAGCTGGTGGCACGCTACGCCGATATCCTGCAGCTCGGCGCGCGCAACATGCAGAACTATTCGCTGCTGCGTGAAGTCGGGCACATCGACAAGCCGGTGCTGCTCAAGCGCGGGCTCGCTTCCACGATCGAAGAGTGGCTGATGAGCGCCGAGCACATCCTGTCGAATGGCAACGCGCAGGTGATCCTGTGCGAGCGCGGCATCCGCACCTTCGAGACCTACACCCGGAACACGCTCGACCTGAATGCGATTCCGGTGGTGAAGGAGCTGAGCCACCTGCCGGTGCTGGTCGACCCCTCGCACGGCACCGGCATCCGCAACAAGGTGGCGCCGATGGCGCGCGCCGCGATTGCGGCCGGCGCGGACGGTCTGCTCATCGAGGTGCACCATGACCCCGATCACGCGCTGTCGGACGGCCCGCAATCGCTCTACCCCGAGCAGTACTCCGACCTGGTGGACCAGATCCGGACGATTGCGGCGGTGCTGGGGCGAACGGTGTAGCGAGCCACCACAGCGTGGGACGCGTGAGGCGACGGGTCCGCGGGCAGCGCGTCAGGCGCCAACGCTCAGATCCGCTCGAGCTTCTCGAGCGTACGCTCGTTGCGAACATCTCCGGTGTTGAGCGTGCTCTTCGGCTCGAGCAGGACGATGTGAGCCTCTTCCTCGGCGACCGGGCAGTGCTCGACTCCACGGGGCACGATCAGGAATTCGCCCGGCTCGAGCGTCACATCACCGTCGCGCAGGCGGATGGTGAGCTGTCCCTTCACCACGAGGAACATCTCGTCCTCCTCCTCGTGCTGATGCCATACGAACTCGCCCTTCACCTTCACGAGCTTGATGTAGGAGTCGTTGAGCTCGCCGGCGATCTTCGGGGAGTAGGTGTCTCGGAACCGGCTGAACTTCTCGGCGAGATTGACCTTGGTGAGCGGCATGGGGGTCTCCGAGGCCTGAGTCTTCGTGGAGGCGGAGCGTCGCGTGCCGGTGCGATCTTGACACACCGCGCCACGCTGCGGCTTAATGCTTCGCCTCGCAGGGCGATTAGCTCAGCTGGTAGAGCACTTGCTCGACAAGCAAGGGGTCACTGGTTCAAGTCCAGTATCGCCCACCATTTTCGCGGCGGCCGGCGTTGCGGCGGGCCGCCGCGGCACATCGCCCGGAACGGACTCGCCCATGCCGCAGGCCCCGATCGCCAGCGCCGGACCCGACCTCTCGCACTATCCGGGAGGGGAGCCGCTGTATCGCGTGCGCCACTCCGCGGCGCACGTGCTCGCGACCGCGGTGACCGAGTTGTTCCCCGAGGTCAAGGTCGCCGGCGGCCCGCCGATCGACAACGGCTTCTATTACGACTTCGCGCGCGACCAGCCGTTCACGACCGAAGATCTCCAGCGCATCGAGGCGAAGATGCGCGAGATCATCGCGGCGAATCAGCCGTTTGAATTCTCCGAGACCTCGCGCGACGAGGCGAAGAAGCGCTTCGAAGCTGCGGGGGAGAGGTACAAGCTCCACTTCCTCTCGCAGATTCCGGCCGACGCCAAGGTGACCTACTACCGCAACGGTCGATTCCTCGACCTGTGCCGCGGCCCGCACGTGGCTTCGACCGGCGAAATCCGCGCGTTCAAGCTCACCCATGTCGCGGGCGCCTATTGGCTGGGCAGCGAGCGCAACGAGATGCTGCAGCGCATCTACGGCACCGCGTTCCCGACTCAGCCGGAGCTCGAGGAGTACCTGAAGCGGGTCGAGGAAGCGTTGCGCCGCGACCACCGTCGGCTCGGCAAGGAGCTCGATCTCTACTCGGTGCATGAAGAGGTGGGCGCGGGGCTGATCCACTGGCACCCCAAGGGCGGGATGATCCGCCACGTGGTCGAGAACTTCTGGAAGGATGAGCATCTGCGCCGCGGCTACCAGATGGTCTACACCCCGCACCTGGCGAGCGAGAAGCTCTACGAGATCTCGGGTCATCTTCAGAACTACGCCGACATGATGTACTCGCCGATGGACATCGACGGCCAGCCTTACCGGGTGAAGCCGATGAACTGTCCCGGCCACATCATGATCTACCAGACCCGCAAGCACTCGTATCGCGAGCTGCCGATCCGCTACGCCGAGCTGGGCACGGTCTACCGCTACGAGCGCTCGGGTGTGCTGCACGGCATGGAGCGCGTGCGCGGCTTCACCCAGGATGACTCGCACATCTTCTGCACTCGCGAGCAGCTCGCGGACGAGGTCGAAGGCATCCTCGACCTGATGGACTTCCTGCTGCGCGCGTTCAAGTACGAGTACATCTGCTACCTCGCGACCCGGCCCAAGGAAAAGTTCCTCGGCACCGAAGAGGAATGGGACTTCGCCACCACCGCGCTGCGCCAGGCGCTCGAACGCCGTGGCCTGCCCTACGAGGTCGACGAGGGCGGCGGCGCTTTCTACGCACCCAAGATCGACGTGAAGCTGCGCGATGCGATCGGGCGCGAGTGGCAGTGTCCGACCATCCAGGTGGACCTGAACCTGCCCAAGCGCTTCGGCGTGCACTACACCGGGCCCGATGGCCAGGACCACGAGGTGGTGATGCTCCACCGCGCGCTCTACGGATCGCTCGAGCGCTTCGTCGGGATCTACATCGAGCACACCGGCGGCGAGTTCCCGGTGTGGGTCGCGCCGGTTCAGGTCATGATCATCCCCGCGAACCCGAAGGCGTACGACTACGCCCAGGACACCGCGCGACTGCTCAAGGAAGGCGGCGTTCGCGTCGAAGTGGATCTGCGCGACGAGAAGATGGGCGCCAAGATCCGCGACGCCGAGCTGCAGAAGATCCCGTACATGCTGATCGTGGGTCCACGCGAAGCCGAGGCCGGCACGGTTGCACCGCGCCGCAAAGGCGAGGGGCAGCTCGAGGCGATGAGCCGCCCGGCGTTTCTCGAGCGCCTGCAGAAAGAGACACGCGAGCGCAGCTAGCCTGGACGAGGGCTACCAGGGAAAGGTGAGTCCGGCCTCGATGGTGGACCACGTGTAGACGAGGTCGCCCGAGTACCAGTGGAAGCGCGCCTCCGCGAATCCGCCGAGTGCCGCCTCGGGGGCGATCTCGAACCCGGCGCCGAATCCCAACAGCATCCCGTTCTCGCGGTGCGCCGTCCGCGTTCCGTTGGAATAGCGCCCTCGCTCGTCGTAGCGCCCGAAGTGCTGCGACGCGACGCCCGTCTCGATCCCGGTGAGAAGGCGCACGCTCGGCGAATTGGGCCAGGCCACGAGGCGGTGATGCAGGCCCACCGTGAGCGAGTACAGCCCCCAGGATTCTCCGCTCAACGTGTCGCCGATCGAGGTGCTGCCGCGCAGTGGGAGCAGTCCCGAGTGCATTCGCACGAACAGGCCGAGATTACGACCCGCGGGGAACTCGACGCCGCCGCCCAGTCCGAATCCGGTCTGCCAGTATCCGGTCGTGCCCTGGCGATCGGGAAATACCGGCCCGGTTTCGAGCCACCAGCGTCGCTCGACCGGAATCTCGGGAGGAGGCCCGCTTCGCGAAAAGCGAGGAGCGTAGATGTCTGCCGCCGCAACCGACGTGCAGAGCGGCAGCAGCATGAGGATCAGGGACGCGGTCCGACGCATTCGAAACTCAGCGCGTGACCAGCCCGATCCGGAACGGAACCACCGGCGCGCCGGCGCCCGAGAGCAGAAACTGATAGTGGACGTCGGCGAACAGACCAGCCGAAGCGAACGGCAGCATGCGAACGCCCGTCCCGATGCCGAGCATGAGGTTGGTTTCCGTCTTCGGATTCGTCACGGAAGGCGAGGTCCAGTCGCTCCGCGTCGAGCGGATGTTCGCGACGCCGAGCAGCGCCTCGGCATAGTTCTGAACGCGCGAGAGCGGGCCATGCAGTCGCAACCCGAGCGCGACGCTGGTGAGACGCGCGGCAGGACCCGTGAACGTGAAAGGCTTCGTCAGGTCATTCGCGGAACCGAGCGGGAACACTCCGGAGTAGGGCGGGGGTGCGGGCACGCGCGTGAACGACGCTTCGGCGATCCACTCGGCGGGTGGCGCGAAGTTTCGTTCCAGGCCGAGTGAGGCGTTCCATCCGGTCTCACCCGTGAACGACGCAGACCCGTGATCGGGCAGGCACACACCGCCGGCAAAGTAGTAGTGGTTCTGCCCGAGCGCGGGTTGTGCCGTCCCGGCGACGAGCAGTAAGGCGAGGGCGAGATACTTCACCAGAGAACGCATCGCGGATCCTCCTCATTCCCGGTGCTCTGTAGGGTGCCTTCAAGGCTACGCTTGGAATTCGTCCCGCTCAATGTCCAACCCCTCGCCGGCCCGGGCGGTTCCGGGTGGATTCCGGGGCGGGAGGGCGCTCCCAAACGCCGGCGGGGCCCCGCCGCACATGCGACAGGGCCCCGCCGGTTTGCGACCGTGACCTCGGTCAGAACTCGAAGGAGAGCCCGACCGACCCTTCGTTGTGATTCGTGAACCAGATGTTCCTGCCATTGGAATCGCTGGCCGTGTTGCGGGCGATCACCTGCCCGATGTGGCCGAACAGGGCGGTCCGGCCGCTGATCGAGGCATACATCCCGATCCGGCCATTGATCCCGATCTGTGTGACTCGCGGCCATTTCAGATCGACAAACGGGTCGCCGCTTCCGGTGTACTCGGCCTGACCGCTCCAGTAGAGAAGGCCGGGCCCGGCATAGATCGCGGCCCGATCGTTGACGAACGCGAATCGGTCAGCGCCGAACCGCACGTTCCACGACCGGCTGGTGTAGGTCTCGACCGCGGCTCCCGCGGCGGACGGACGAAACTGCACCCGCCCGACATCGGTTCCTCCCGAAAGCGAGACCGTCCACTCGTCACCGGTGAAATGGTGATACGCCAGATGAGCGCCGAGCTCGCCGTCCTCGTACTCGTTGACCGAGCCGGTGGCGGGCCCCACGAGCTGGGTCTTGTTGCCGTTGAATCCGAGCCACAGCATCGAGTTGCCTTTGCCGAGACGGTCGGATCGTGCGGACTCGGGGAGAACCAGAACCGTGACCAGCGCCACCGCCGCGATGCACATCCTCTTCATCGAGCGGCGTCCCTAGCGCCCGAAGGTGAAGACGACGCCCATCGCGCCATCGTGTCCGCTCGGCCACCACGTGGCCTCGGCACCCTGGTCCTTGGCCGAGGCGTGGCCGATGTAGTGCCCGAGCTGTCCCATGAGCTGGATGTTCTCGTTGAGCTTCATCATCACGCCGATCCGGCCGGAGAGCGCGATGCGCGTGGTGCTCTCGGACTCGACCGTTGGGTTCGGCCCGCCCGGGCCGCCCTCGAACTTGGCCTTGCCATTCCAGATCTGCAGGCCGGGCCCGGCATAGAAGTGGTAGCGCTCGGAGAAGTGCCCGAACCGGTCGGCGCCGACCCGCAGCTGCCATGAGCTCTGCGAGTACTTGAAGTCCTCATCCCCCGGATTCGCGGGCACGCCGGGTTGATCCGTCTCGCCGAAGAAGCCGAGGCCGGCCGTGATGTTGAGGGCATAGTCGGTCGAGACGAAGTGCCAGTACTGCGCCGCGAGGCCGATCTCGGAGTGATCGTAGGCGGAGAGGTAGCCACCGCCGTTGATCGGTCCGACCAGATCGGCTACGCCCTCGGTGAGGTTCAGGGCGAGCAGAGTCTGGCCCTTCTGAAACAGCGCGGCGTGCGCCGAACCGGCGACGCCCAGGAACAGAACAGCGGTGACGATCCATATGGCGAGCTTCTTCATGATGGTGACCTCCATGCGTCGCCGGCCTCCATGGCCGGAACGAGGCCCGAGGCTAGGAACGGGGAAGGGCAGTGTCAATCCCAATAGCTCTGCGTCTTCGGGGATGGGACTCAGGATGTCCGAAAGGCGCTTGCGCTCACCGCTACCCTGCCTTTAGACTGCGCCCCGCAAGCAGAAGCCCCGCGCTTCTCACCCCCGCGGGCCCGATCGGGCCACGCTCAAGGGTTCGGGCCGTGAGACCGTAGACATCACGAGCCATGAAAGCACCGGCGATACGCCGGGCGGGGATTCCGTTTGGAGATCCCGCCCGGCGTTTTTGCGTGCTGCGTCACGCGAGCCGGGTGTCGTCGAAGCGAACATCCACCGGAGGTGACAGCCATTTCGGTCATCAAGCAGCCCGAAGTCCGCGTCAACGAGCGCATCCGTGTGCCTCAGGTGCGCGTGATCGGGGACGATGGCGCACAGATCGGCGTTCTGCCAGTGCGCGAAGCCCTCGCTCTCGCACAGTCGAAGAGCCTCGACCTGGTCGAGGTTTCGCCCACCGCGCGACCGCCCGTGTGCCGGATCATGGACTACGGGAAATTCAAGTACGAGCAAAACCGCAGGGCGCGCAAGGCGAAGAAGAAACAGCACCAGATGCAGCTCAAGGAAATCAAGATGCGGCCCAAGATCGAGGATCACGACTACGACTTCAAGGTGCAGCACGCGCGCGACTTCCTGACCTCGCGCGACAAGGTCAAGGTCACGGTGACTTTCCGGGGACGCGAGATGGCGCACCAGGACATCGGCATGAAGCTGATCCAGCAGGTGATCGCGGACCTTGCCGACGTGGCGTCGGTGGAATCGCCGCCGCGCTCGGAAGGAAAGCAGTTGAACGCGGTGCTCATGCCGCGGCAGCAACAGGCGCAGGTGAGCAAGGCGCCGAAGGCCGAATCGAACGCGACCCCACCGGCGCCGGCAGTCAAGCGTGCGCCTGAAACCACGCGCGGACCGTCTGCGGCCGCCGCGAAGGAGTAACGATGCCCAAGCAGAAGACCAATCGCGCCGCGGCCAAGCGCTTCAAGATCACCGGCACCGGAAAGGTCATGCGTGCCCACTCCGGACTCCGTCACGGCATGGTCGGCAAGTCGCGCAAGCGCAAGCGCCGGCTGGTCGGCGTGTCGCTGGTTGCCGACGTAGATCAGCCGCGCGTGCTGCGCATGCTCGGAAAGCGCTGATCCGACTTCCCTAGAACACACACGACCCCGACGCCGCAGACACCCAACGGGGCAGGAGACCATTCGTCATGCCACGCGCAAAAACCGTCGTTCCCGGACGCGCCCGCCGGCGCAAGGTACTGAAGGCCGCCAAGGGCAACTTCAGCGGCCGCCGCAAGCTGTACAAGACCGCGCTTCAGACCGTGCAGCGCGCCGGGCAGTTCGCCTGGGAGCACCGCCGCCGCAAGAAGCGCGACTTCCGCGCGCTGTGGATCGTGCGCATCAACGCCGCGGCGCGCGACAACGGCCTCACCTACAGCACACTGATCGCCGGCCTCAAGAAGGCCAACGTGGACGTGAATCGCAAGCTTCTCGCCGACCTCGCGGTGCGTGACGCGCCCGCGTTCGCGAAGCTCGCGGAGGTGGCGAAGTCGGCGGTGGCTTAGCCGATGAGCGGCCCCGATCTGCAGAAGGGACTCGATCCCGCCTGGCCGAAGGGAAATCCGGACGCGCTCCTGCCCGACTGGCAGAAGCGGCTGCCCGAGATCAAACCGTTCGCGCCAGAGGCGGCGCTCGCCACCGAGATATGGGGCGCGGCGCTCTCGGGCGCAGGCGATCCGGCCGCTCTGCTGCTCGTCCAGTCGGCGGTGATCGGACGGGAACGCGGCGCGTTCACCGCGGCCCTGAGCGAGCTGCCGAACCTTCCGCTCGAGGAGCGCAAGGTCCTCGGCCGGGCGCTGAACATCGCCAAGCGCCTGCTCGCCGATCTCGCCGAGGCCAGGCGCGCCGAGCTCGAGCGCGCTTCCGAGCTCAAGGATGCCCTCGACGTCACGCTCCCCGGACGACGCCCGTGGGTCGGGCGCCCGCACGTGCTCACGCAGGTCCGCGACGAGTTGCTCGACCTGTTCCACGGTCTCGGCTACTCGGTGTACCAGAGCCCCGAGGTCGAGCTCGACGAGTACAACTTCACCAAGCTCAACTTCGCGCCCGACCATCCGGCGCGCGACGCCCACGACACCTACTTCGTCAACCCGCAGGTGGTCCTGAGAACGCACACCTCGCCGGGATGGGTGCGAGCGATGGAGGAGCGGAAGCCACCGCTGCGGCTGGTGTTCCCGGGGCGCGTCTACCGCGCCGAGCAGGTGGACGCCAGCCACATGGACCAGTTCCACCAGATCGACGGGCTGTACGTCGACAGGAACGTGAGCATGGCCGACCTCAAGAGCACGCTCAACACCTTCGCGCGCTCGATCTACGGCGAGGGCGTTCGCACCCGGCTGATCCCGATCTATTTCCCGTTCGTCGAGCCCGGATGCCAGATGGACGTCTCGTGCGTGATCTGCGGGGGAGAGGGGAAGATCAAGGGCGAGGGCGGCGAGAAGCGCTGCAGCGTGTGCAAGGGCTCGGGCTGGCTCGAAGTGCTGGGCGCGGGCATGGTGCACCCGAACGTGTTCCGCGCGGTCGGCTACGATCCGGAACAGGTCACGGGCTTCGCATTCGGAATGGGCCTCGAGCGCATCGCGATGCTGCGGTACGGCGTCCCCGAGATCCGATTGTTCCTCGAGAACGATGTCCGTTTCCTCGCCCAGTTCTGACATGGGACGCCGCCGCGCCGCCTTTGCTGTCCTGGTCCTGATCGCGCTCGCGATCTTCCTGGTGCCCAGCCTATGGTTCAGGCCGTGGATCATCGACCACTTCTACATGCGTGTGTTCCTGGTCGAGGCGCTCCACCACCCGATGCTGCTCACCCGGATCGGCGTGCTCGACGGCTCCCCGCTCGACGGCTACAACGCCAGGCTCGACGACTTCTCTCCGGCGGCGGAGCGGGCCGGGCAGGCGCGGGCCGAGCGCGCGCTCGCGACACTGCGCGGATACGACCGCGCCTCGATGTCGCGCCACGAGCGACTGTCGGCCGACGTGCTCGACTGGTACCTGGACGACCTGAAGCGCGGCGCCGCGTTCCCGTTCCACGACTATCCGGTGAATCAGCTCGCGGGCCTGCAGAGCCAGCTCCCGGACTTCCTCATCAACGTGCACCCGCTCAAGCGTGAGCGTGACGTGCGCCACTACGTGAAACGGGTCGCGGCCATCACGCTCGCGCTCGATCAGGTCATCGAGGGGCTGAAGCTTCGCGAATCTCTGAACGTGGTTCCGCCGCGCTTCGTGCTCGACAAGGTGCTGGCGGGCATGAAGCAGTTCACCGGAGTGCCGCCGCGCGAGAACGAGCTGTACGTGCACCTGGCGGAGAAACTCCCTTCGATACGCGGCCTCGAGGCGAAGCGCGGCGCGGCGCACCTTTCCGACCTCGAGAGGACGCTGGCGTCCCGGGTCTACCCGGCCTACGCGCGCCTGATCGCGGAATGCGCGCACCTCGATTCGATTGCGGGGACCGACGATGGGGTGTGGAAGCTCCCACACGGCGACGCCTACTACGCGTGGTGCCTGCGCCACCACACCACCACCGACCTCTCGGCCGACTCGATCCACGCGCTCGGGCTGGCCGAGGTCGCACGCATCCAGGCGCAGATGCGCTCGCTGCTTCGCGCCCAGCATCTGCCCGCCGAGGACGTCGGGGCGAGCGTGGCGAGGCTGCGCGACCAGCCGCGCTTCCACTATCCGGACGTGGAAGGCGCGCGCGACTCGATCCTCGCCGACTATCAACGCATCATCGATGACGCCTCGCGCAGATCCGACACCCTGTTCCACATGCGGCCGAAGGCAGGCGTTGGGGTCAAGCGCGTGCCGCCGTTCGAAGAGGCGACCGCGCCGGGCGGGTACTATCAGCCGCCGTCGCTGGGCGGCGACCGGCCGGGGACGTTCTTCGCCAATCTCCGCGACGTCGGCGCGGTGTTCCGCCCCGGAATGCGCACGCTCGCGTACCACGAGGCAATCCCAGGGCATCACTTTCAGATCTCGATCGCGCAGGAGCTGAAAGACGTGCCGCTCTTCCGCAAGCTCATCCCGTTCACTGCCTACATCGAAGGATGGGGGCTTTATGCGGAACAGCTCGCGCTCGAGGAGGGCTTCCATCCGACCGCCTACGATTCGCTGGGCGCACTCGGCTCCGAACTGTTCCGCGCCGCGCGCCTCGTGGTGGACACCGGCATCCACCACAAGCACTGGACGCGGCCACAGGCCATCGAGTACATGGTGAGAACCACCGGCCGGGACGAACCCGCGGTCATCGCCGAGGTCGAGCGCTACATCGTGGCGCCGGGGCAGGCGTGCGCCTACAAGGTGGGGGAGCTCAGAATCGTGGCGTTGCGCGAGCGCGCCCGCGCGAAGCTGGGCACGAAGTTCGATCTGCGCCAGTTCCACGACCTCGTGCTGAGCCACGGAGCGCTGCCGCTTTCCGTGCTCGAGCGAGAAGTGGACGACTGGATCGATCGCGAGCTGCACCTGCCCGACCGCGCGAGCCGCGTGCTGGACGACTGAAAGCCATCGAGGGCACATGAAGCTTCCAATGTCGTGGCTGCGCGAGTGGATCGACACCGATGCATCGCCCGAAGCGGTCGGGGATGCACTCACCCGCCGCGGCTTCTACGTCGAGGGCATCGAGTCGCTCGGACACTCCTATCCGGGCGTGGTAGTCGCGCGCGTGCTCGAGACGGCGAAGCACCCGAATGCCGACAAGCTCTCGCTGTGCAAGGTGGACGGCGGCTCCGGTGAACTGAGCGTGGTGTGTGGCGCGCCCAACGTGAAGCCCGGGATGATGGTGCCGCTCGCCATCGTGGGCGCGAAGCTCCCCGGCGGCCTCGTGATCCGCAGATCCAAGATCCGCGGCGAAGACAGCCAGGGGATGCTGTGCTCGGCGCGCGAGCTGGAGATCTCGGACGACCACGAAGGCATTCTCGATCTGGAGCGCTGGCGTGCGGGAGTGACGCTGCCCGCGCCGGGCACGCCGTTCGACACGCTGCTCGATCCTCCCGACACGCTGCTCGAAGTCGAAGTGCCGTTCAACCGCCCGGACGGGCTCGGCGTAGTCGGCCTCGCGCGCGAGGTCAAGGCCGCGCTCGGCGGGTACTGGACCGCCGCCGCGACCGCGCGTCTCGCCGCGCGCTGGAGCGGCCGGTCCGACTTCGATCTCGAGCTCGAGGACACCGAGGGCTGCCCGCGCTACATCGCACAGATCGTCGAGAGCGTGGTGGTGGCCCCATCCCCTCGCTGGCTCACACGTCGCCTCGAGTCGGTGGGCCAGCGCTCGCTCAACAACGTGGTCGATCTCACCAATCTGGTGCTGTTCGAGATGGGGCAGCCGCTGCATGCGTTCGACCTCGCGAAGCTCAAGGGTCCTTCGATCCGGGTGCGCCGCGCGCGAGCCGTCGAGCGTCTCACCACGCTCGACGGCAAGGATCGCGCTCTGGATCCCGAGGTTCTGGTCATCGCCGACAAGGAGGTGCCGATCGCGATCGCGGGCATCATGGGCGGCGCTGCGACCGAAGTGACTCAGGCCACCACCTCGCTGCTGCTCGAGTGCGCGTGGTTCCAGCCCACCCGCGTCCGCCGCAGCGCGCGCGCCCTCGGACTCTCGACCGAGGCTTCGCGCCGCTACGAGCGCGGCGTGGATCCCGGGATCGGCCCCTCGGCCGCGGCGCGCTTCCTCGCGCTGCTGCGTGAGGTCGCGCCCGAATCGAAGCTGCTCGGGGCGCGCGAGCGCGACCACACCGACGGCAAGCGCCGCACCCTCACGCTGCGCAGCAGCCGCGTGAACCGCCTGACCGGACTCGAGATGGGACCGGCCGAGGCCAAGCGCTACCTCGAATCGCTCGAGTTTGCGGCCGAGGCCGGAGACCCGCTGCGCGTCACCGTGCCTTCGTGGCGCAGCGACGTGACCATCGAGGACGATCTGGTCGAAGAGGTGGTGCGCGCTCACGGCTACGATCGGATCCCCGAGGCGCCGTTCGAGACCGGCGGCATGTACGCGACGCGCTCACCGCGTGAGCAGCTGCTGAACCGCGCGCGCGCCGCGATGCTCGCGCGCGGACTCATGGAGGCCTGCTCGCCGACGCTGGTCTCGGAGCGCGAAGCGGCCGAGGCCGCGATCCTGATCGGGGAGAAGCCGGAGTCGCTGGTCCGCCTGAGCAATCCGGTGAGTCGCGAGGGCGAAGTGCTGCGTCCGAGCCCGGTGCCGGGATTGCTTCGGGCGTGCGCGCACAACCTGCGACAGGGCGTCGCGGCGGTCCGGCTGTTCGAGATCGGAAGCGGAATCCTGTCGCGAGGCGGCACGCTGCCGGAGGAGCGCCCCATGCTTGCGGCGCTGGTGTGCGGACCGCGCTGGGCCCACGCGCACGACGCCATGCAGGGCATGACCGAGTTCGAGGATGCGAAGGGATTGTGGGAGGCGTGGCTCGAAGAGATGCGCGTTGACACCCCGGAATGGCGGGCCTATTCTGCGCCCGGTTGGAAACCCGGTGCCAGTGCGGAGGTTGCAAGCGGGACTTCGCGCATTGGATGGGCGGGAACGCTGCATCCGACGCTGCTTCGCGCCTGGGAAATCGAAGTCCCGGTTCATCTCTTCATGGTGCTCCTGGACTCGCTGAACCAGACATCCACGCCGCCTCGGGTGACGCTGCCCGGCAGATTTCCACCGGTGCGTCGCGACCTCGCATTCTTCGTACCCGCGAACGTCACGCACCTGCAGGTGGAGCGCACGCTGCGCACCGCAGGTGGCGAGCGGCTCCATTCGATCGAGCTGTTCGACGTGTACGCTGGGCCGGGAACGCCCGAGGGCAGGAAAAGTCTGGCGTACGCGCTCCAGTTCCAGCATCCAGAGCGCACGCTGACCGAGTCCGAAGTTCAGGCGATCCAGGACCGCATGGTTGCGGCCGTTGCGAAGGAATGCGGCGGTCAGCTGAGAGAACGATGAACGAGACCTCGACCGCACCTAAGACCATCAGCATCGATCTGGACCGACTGGCCGAACGGGTGGAAAAGGCCGCGTCCATGGTGCAGCAGCTGCGCGAAGATCGCGAGCGGCTGTCGCGCGAGCGCGAACACCTGGCGCGCCGCGTTCAGGAGATGGAACACAAACTTCAGGGTCAGGATGCCGCCGCATTGCTCCAGGAGCTGAACTCGCTCAAGCGCGAGCAGCGGGACTGGGTGAGCGAACGACGCGACGTGACCTCTCGAATCGAGACGCTCGTCAAGAAGCTCGAGCGGATCGAAGCCTAGGTCTTTGGCGCCGCGCAGCCCGGCCCGAACGGCGGGAGGCAGGGCGTCCAAGGGCCGAGATTCAACCAAACAGGAACGCAGGGAAATCGCGGCGACGCGGGGGCACCGTGGACACCAAGAATGTCGTCCAGGTCCAGATCTTCGGCCACAGCTACACCATTCGCGGCGAGGCCAACCAGGAATACATCATGGGGGTGGCCGCATACGTGGACCGCAAGATGCGCGAGATCACCGAGAAGCTTCCGGTGGCCTCGCTGTCCAAGGTGGCAATCCTCGCATCCCTGAACATTGCCGATGAGCTGTTCAAGGAGCGCGCGCAGCACCAGACTTCGGAACAGCGCCTGAACCATCAGGCGGCGCGTCTCAACGCGGTACTGGACGAGATGCTCCAGGACAGCGCATCGACCAAATGACCTCGAGGGTCTCCGCAACGTTCGTGAATTCCCTGCCGTGCGCGTGATGCCACGCAGTTCTTGAACCAACAGAAACGTCAAGGGTGTCCGAGTGATCGGCGACGCCACGCCCCTCAGGTCTTCATGGACCATGGGGATCGCTGACCCGGTCGAACGGGCGCCCACCTGGTACTCCAGGTCTCAAGAACTCCCGTGCACACGGCATTTCGGCGGGGATTTTTCCCTGCCTGAGGCTCGAGGCGGCCCGCCGCACCTCTTCTTAGAGGGGGGCTCCGCCGGAGTCCGGGGGATGGCGTGATGAATCTTTGGACCTTTATCGGCGGCATCGCTGGCGGTGCCGTCGTCGCATTTGCGGTCGGCTACTTCATTCGAGCCCGGCTCGGCGCGCTTCGCCTCGAGAGCGCGGAACAACGCGCTCACGGGCTGCTTGAGCAGGCGGCACGCGACGCCGAGTCGGCGCGGCGCAACGCGGTGCTCGAGGGACGCGAGGAGGCGTTGCGCGTCAAGCAGCAGGTCGAGCGCGAGATGCAGGCCGCGCGCGCCACGCAGCTCGAGGCCGAGCGAGTGTTCCAGGAGAAGGAGGTCGCGTTCAGCCGCCGCGTCGAGCTGATCGAGAAGAAGGATCGCGACTTGAAGCGGATCGAGAGCGACCTGAACCTGCGCGAGACCGCGGTCACCTCGCGCAATCAGGAGCTGGACGCGGTCGTCGCGCAGCAGACCGTCCGGCTCGAGCGCATCGCCGGGATGAGCTCGGAGGATGCGCGCGCACAGCTCATCGCCCAGATCGAGAGTGAAGCACGCGCCGAGGGTGCCCGGCGCGTAGCCGAGGTGCGCGAAGCCGCGCAGCGCAATTCCGAGCGTGAGGCGCGCAAGATCATCGTGCTCGCGATCCAGCGCTATGCCGCCGACCACGTCTCGGACTCCTCGGTGTCGGTGGTGCACCTGCCGAGCGACGACATGAAGGGCCGGATCATCGGGCGCGAGGGCCGCAACATCCGCTCGTTCGAGACCATCACCGGCGTCGACGTGATCATCGACGACACGCCCGAGGCGGTGATCCTGTCGGGTTTCGATCCGGTGCGCCGCGAGGTCGCGCGGCAGTCGCTGGAGCGCCTGGTCGCCGACGGCCGCATCCATCCCGCGCGCATCGAGGAAGTGGTCGCCAAGGTGAAGTCCGAGGTCGAGGGCAAGATCCGCGAGCTGGGCGAGATGGCGTGCCTGGAAGTGGGCGTGCACGGCATCCACGCCGAGTTGCAGAACCTGCTCGGCCGGCTCCATTACCGCACCTCGTACGGGCAGAACATCCTGCGCCACTCGATCGAGGTGGCGCATCTGGCGGGCATCATGGCCGCCGAGATCGGCATGGATCAGAAGATGGCCAAGCGCGGCGGGCTCATGCACGACATCGGCAAGGCCATCGATCACGATCAGGAGGGAACGCATCCTGCGCTCGGCATGGAGGTCGCCGCCCGCTACGGCGAGCCACAGCCGGTGCTCGAGGCGATCGGCTACCACCACGACGACTATGCGGGCGGGAGCCTGTGGCCGGTGCTGGTCTCGGCCGCGGACGCCATCTCGGGCGCGCGTCCCGGTGCGCGGCGCGAGAGCCTCGAGGTGTACATCAAGCGGCTCGAGGGCCTCGAGAAGATCGCGAACGGCTTCCCCGGGGTCGAGAAGTCCTACGCGATCCAGGCCGGGCGGGAGGTGCGCATCATGGTCGAGCACCACAAGGTGGACGATGCTCGCGCGCAGAACCTCGCGGGCGAGATCGCGCGCCGGATCGAGAAGGAAATGCAGTACCCGGGCCAGATCCGCGTCACCGTGATCCGCGAGACCCGCGCGGTCGACTACGCGAAGTAGGAGCCCATGCTCAACATCCTTTTCATCGCCGACGTGATCGGCTCGCCGGGACGCGAGGTCGTGAAGGCGCTGCTGCCCGAGCTCAAGCGCCGGCACGACGCGCATCTCACGATCGTCAACGCCGAGAACTCGGCGGGCGGATTCGGAGTGACCAGGGACTCGGCCGCCGGGTTGTTCTCGGCGGGCGCGGATGTCCTGACCGGCGGCAATCACCTGTGGGACCGCAAGGAAGCGATCGGTTACATCGCCGAGGAGCCACGCCTGGTGCGCCCCGCGAATCTGCCGCCGGGAACCCCGGGGCAGGGGTACGCGAGCTTCCGGGCGACCGACGGCACCACGGTCGGCGTCGTCAACCTGCTCGGGCGCGTGTTCATGCGCGAATGTGATTGTCCGTTCCGTGCCGCCGACGTCGCGATCGAGGCGCTGCGCGCGCGCGGCTGCAAGGTGATCGTGGTCGACTTCCATGCCGAGACCACCGCCGAGAAGGTCGCGATGGGATGGCATCTCGATGGCCGGGCCAGTCTGCTGGTCGGCACGCACACCCACGTGCAGACCGCCGACGAACGCGTGCTCCCGAAAGGCCTGGCATTCGTCACCGACGCAGGCATGACTGGCGGCTTCGACTCGGTCATCGGCATGGACCGCGAGGCGGCGCTGCGCCGCTTTCTCACTCTGCTCCCGGAGCGGCTCACGCCTTCCGATGGCGATCAGCGCCTGAACGGCGTGCTGGCGCGCGTCGATCCCGCGACCGGCCGCGCCGTCCACGTTCAGCGCCTGCAGATTCCGTACGCGCGCCGGATCGGCGACGCCCCGGCGCGGCTGCTGCGTGGGGATGAGCCGGCACTGTCGGTGAGGCTCGGCGTCCGCGCCGAAGTCGAGAAGCTGCGCCAGAGCGGGGTCACACCGATGCTGGCGCTGGTCTCGGTCGGCGAGGATCCGGCCTCGAAGATCTACCTCAAGCGCAAGAGCGAGGCGTGCGCCGAGGTCGGAATCGAAACCCGGCGTGTGGCGCTTCCGGCGGGGGAGAGCACCGCGAGCATCATCGAGCGCGTGCGCCAGCTGGGCGCCGACGCCGAGGTGCACGGTATTCTCGTGCAGCTGCCGCTTCCGGCTCCGGCGGACTCCCAGGCGGTGCTTCAGGCGATTCCGCCGTCACGCGACGTGGACGGATTCCATCCCGAGAACGTCGGGCGGCTGAGCCTCGGCCTGCCGGGCTTCGTTCCGGCCACGCCGCGCGGCATCCTCGAGCTGCTGCGCTACTGGCAGATTCCGCTCGCCGGACGGCATGCGGTGATCCTCGGCCGCAGCAACGTCGTGGGTCGTCCGCTCTCGACGCTGCTCTCGCAGAAGGGCGTGGACATGACGGTGACGCTCGGCCACAGCGCGAGCGGACCGGCGCTGCGCTCGCTCGCGCGCGAAGCCGACCTGCTGGTCGCGGCGATCGGACGCCCGGAGACCGTGACCGCCGAGTGGGTCAAGCCCGGCGCGACGGTCGTGGACGTCGGCATCCATCGGGTTCCCGCGCCCGGCTCGCGCACCGGCTCGCGGCTCACCGGCGATGTCGATGCGGCCTCGGTGGCGTGGGTCGCCGGCGCGCTCACCCCGGTCCCGGGTGGGGTGGGGCCGATGACCGTCGCGATGGTGGTCGCCAACACCGTGCTCGCGGCCCAGCGCCCGCGCGCCGGGGTCGGCGTCTAGCGCCAATGGCCGTCGCACCCGCTCCACAGCCCATCCTCACGGTCTCGGCGCTCACGCGCCTCATCAAGCAGGCGCTGCGCGATTCGTTCTCTTCCGTCTGGGTCAAGGGCGAGATCTCGGGCTGGAAACGCGCGGGCAGCGGCCACGCCTACCTGACGCTCAAGGACCCGACCGGCCCGGTGCTCGACTGCGTCATCTGGAGCGGCACTCCTCTCGACTTCGATCCGCGGGATGGGATGGAAGTCGAAGCGTTCGGCGACATCACGGTGTACGAGGCGCGCGGCAAATATCAGCTGGCGATCAAGGAGATCCGGCCCGCCGGACTCGGCGCTCTGCTGATCGCGCTCGAAGAGCTCAAGCGTCGCCTGCATGCCGAGGGCCTGTTCGACCCCGCGCGCAAGCGTCCGCTGCCCCGCTTCCCCCGCACGGTCGGGCTCGTGACCTCGCCGACCGGAGCGGCGGTGCGCGACATGATCAAGGTGCTGCGCTCGCGCTGGCCCTCGATCCGGATCGTGCTCGCGCCGGTGCGCGTGCAGGGCCTGGGCGCGGCAGAGGAGATCGCCGCGGCCATCGCCCGCTTCGATCGCTGGGGGAGGGCAGACGTGCTCATCGTCGGGCGCGGGGGAGGATCGCTCGAGGACCTGTGGGCGTTCAACGAGGAGGTCGTGGTCCGCGCGGTGGCGCTCTCGAAGGCGCCGGTGATCTCGGCGATCGGGCACGAAGTAGACACCACGCTCACCGACTTCGCCGCCGACGTGCGCGCCGCGACCCCTTCGAACGCCGCCGAGCTCGCGGTGCGCGATCGCGACGAGATCGCGCGCCGGGTCGGGCTACTCGATGCCCGCGCCGATCGCGCGGTGCGCGGGTCGCTCACGGATTGGCGCGGGCGGCTCGAGTCGCTCACCGACAAGTACGGCTTCCGCAACGTGCGCGACGTGGTGCGCATCCACCAGCAGCGCATTGACGACCTGATGGAGCGCATGCGACTGGGAGTGAGCCGGCGCCTGCGCGCGGTTCGCGACCTGCTGTCCGCGATGGCCGGACGCTACGGGCTGCGCGAGTGGCCGCGCGTGCTCGAGGAGCGCCGCGAGCGGGTGGAGTCGGCACTCGGGCGGTTGACGCCCGCGCTGGTGGACGGCGTGCACGGACGTCGAACCCAGCTGCATGCACTCGACGACAGGCTGCGCGCGCTCTCGCCGCGTCAGGTGCTGCAGCGGGGCTTTTGCATCGCACGCGGGCCGGACGGTAGGCTGGTCCGCGCCGCCGACGCGCTTGCGATCGGAGATCGGGTGGCGCTCGAATTCGCCCGCGGCGAGGCGGACGCCCGCATCGAGGCGGTGCGCCCAGGAGGAACTCATGGCACCAAGGAAGAATCCGGCGGCCGCTGAGGCTGCGGAGCAGCCCAGCTTCGAGATCGCGCTCGCCCGGCTCGAGACCATTGTCGATGAGCTCGAGGGCGGGGATCTGTCGCTCGAGGATTCGATCGCGCGCTACGAAGAGGGCATGAAGCTCTCACGCCGCCTGGCGCAGACTCTCGACGAAGCCGAGAAGCGCATCGAGAAGCTGGTGGATGCGGACGAGCCCGACGCCGCGCCGACCACCAAGCCGATCGAGCTTTCGCTCGCCGGTGGTGACGAGACCGAGGGCAAGCTGCCGTTTTGAGACCGCGCTCCCGTTCCGCTCCGGCACGCGGCCGCGCGGGAACCCCGGTGCGCCGCGCGTCGCGCCTCACTTCGCACTTCGATCCATTCGTGGGCGCGGGCCCTCTGGCCGCGCGCGCCCGGGCGTTCGAGCGCTATTTCGCGCGCGCGCTTCCCGCCGCCAGGCTCCGCCCGTCACGCCTGCATGCCGCGATGCGCTACGGCGCGCTCGCTCCGGGCAAGCGGGTGCGCCCGCTGCTCGCGCTCGCGGCTTGCGAGGCGGTCGGAGCGCCGTGGCGCCGCGCCTTGCCGGCTGCCGCTGCGATCGAATGCGTGCACGCGTTCTCGCTGATTCACGACGATCTGCCGGCGCTCGACGACGACGACTATCGCCGCGGCCGGCTCACCACCCATCGCAAATACGGCGAGGCGCTCGGGCTGCTTGCGGGAGATGCGCTGCTCGCCTTTGCGTTCGAGATGCTCGCGCGCCTTTCCAAAGCAGGAGTGCCGGCGGCGAGAGTGGTGGACGCGATGCGGCTGCTGGCGGCCGCGAGCGGCAGCCGCGAACTGGTGGGCGGACAGGTGATGGATCTGGAGGGCGAGGGGCGGCGCCCGGGCGCGGCCGCGGTGCGCGACATCCACCGTCTCAAGACCGGCGCGCTGATCGGGGCCGCGCTCGCGCTCGGCGCGCTCGCCGGAGGGGCGGACCGGCGCACGGTGCGCGAGTTCGAAGCGCTGGGCCGCGAGCTCGGGCTGGCGTTCCAGATCCACGACGACCTGCTCAATCGCGGCTCTTCGCTGGCGAGGCTCGGCAAGCGCTCCGGCACCGATGACGCGCGCGGCAAGGCAACCTTTCCTCGAGCGGTGGGAGAGGCAAAGGCGAGGGCCGAAGCGGCGCGACGTTTCAATCGCGCGCTCGAGCGGGTCGCGGCATACGGGCAGCGCGGCGCGACACTCGCGGCGCTGGTGATCGCGGTGGCCGAGCGGCGGCGCTAGCGGGCTTCGCGCTCACGCGCTCCCCGGTTTGCCCGTCGGGCCCGACCCCCTTATCGTCTGCCCGCGCTGCGTCCCTGGCGCATCGACTTCATCCCGCGAGGTAAAACACGGAACCGTTCTGGCTGGCGCTGACGGTGGGCTTCCTGCTCCAGGGCTACAAGGGCCTGCGCGCGTACTTCAAGACCAGGCGCTGGAATCTGCGGCGCTTCGTCGAGACCGGCGGCATGCCCAGCTCGCACGCTGCGTCGGTCGCCGCGCTCAGCACCGCGGTCGGATTGGAGGAGGGATTCCGCTCGCCGCTGTTCAGTGCCACGCTGTTTTTCAGCCTGATCGTCATGTATGATGCCGCGGGCCTGCGCCGGGCCGCGGGGCGCCAGGCTGCGGTGCTCAACCGCTTGATTGACGAGCACTTCAAACACCCCGAGAAGGGTACCCAGAAACTCATGGAGCTGCTTGGCCACACGCCCCTCGAAGTTTTGGTGGGGGCGCTGATCGGAACGCTGAGTGCGGTGCTCTGGTACTGGGTCGCGGCCCGATGAGCCTGCTCGAACGCATCCACTCGCCCGCCGACCTCAAGGGCATGACCCGTCCCGAGATCGAACAGCTCGCCGCCGAGATGCGCCACGTGATCATCCAGACCGTGGCACGCCGGGCCGGCCATCTCGCGCCCAACCTCGGAGTGGTCGAGCTGACGCTCGCGCTCCACCGGGTGTTCGACTCTCCACGCGACAAGATCATCTGGGACGTGGGCCACCAGAGCTACCCGCACAAACTGGTGACCGGCCGGTTCGAGCAGTTCGACACGCTGCGCACGTTCGGCGGCATCTCGGGCTATCCGCGGCGCAGCGAGAGCGAGCACGACGCGTTCGGCACCAGCCACGGCAGCACCTCGATCTCGGCCGCGCTCGGCTTCGCCGCGGCGCGGGATCTGAAGGGCGAGGACCATCACGTGATCGCGGTGATCGGCGACGGCGCGCTGACCGGCGGGATGGCGTTCGAAGGGCTCAACAACGTCGGCGAGCTGGGCAAGCGGCTGATCGTGATCCTGAACGACAACGAGCACAGCATCTCGCCCAACATCGGCGCGATCCACCGCTATCTGACCAAGCTCACCACCAGCCGCATGTACCGGCGGTTCGAGCACGACGTGTGGGAGCTGCTCGGCAACCTGCCGAAAGGAAAGAGGGCCCAGTCGCTCGCCGGCCGCATCAAGGAGGGGCTGCAGAACCTGGTGGTCCCGACCGTGCTTTTCGAGGAGATGGGCCTCAAGTATTTCGGACCGATCGACGGCCACGATCTCGCCGTGCTCGAAGAGACCCTGTCCGACCTCAAGCGCTTCCACGAGCCGGTGCTGCTCCACGTCGTGACCCGCAAGGGCAAGGGATATACGCCGGCCGAGAGCGACGCGACCACCTTCCACGGCGTCGGAGTGTTCGACCCGGAAACCGGGACCGCCTCCAAGGGCTCGCGCAAGACCTACACCCACGTGTTCGGTGAGACTGCGCTCGCCATCGCCGAGCGCTTCCCGAACGCGGTGGCGGTGACCGCGGCGATGACCGACAACACCGGGCTCAAGCCCTTCTCGCTCAAGTACCCGGACCGCTTCTTCGACGTCGGCATGGCCGAGGAACATGCGGTTACCTTCTCGGCCGGGCTCGCCGCGGCCGGCATGCTCCCGCTGACCACCATCTATTCGACGTTCCTGCAGCGCGCGTTCGATCAGATCATTCACGACGTCGCGGTGCAGAAGCTCAAGGTCGTGCTGTGCCTCGACCGCGCCGGCCTGGTCGGCGAAGACGGGGCGCCTCAGCACGGCGCGTTCGACATCGGCTACCTGCGCATGATCCCCGGCACGGTGGTGATGCAGCCGAAGAACGGGGAGGAGCTGCGCGACATGCTGTGGACTGCGGCGCACTGGAACGGCAGCGCGCCGATCGCGGTGCGCTATCCGCGCAGTCCAATCCCCGAAGACGCGCTTCCCGATCGCGAGCCACGCGTGCTCGAGATCGGCGTCTCGGAACAACTGCGCGCCGGCGGCGACGTCGCGATCCTCGCGTTCGGCACCATGGTCCTGCCCGCGCTCGAGGCGGCGGAGACGCTCGCACTCAAAGGCGTCTCGGCCACCGTCGTCAACGCGCGCTTCGCCTCTCCGCTCGATGAGCGCGCGATCGTCGGGCTCGCCCGTTCGGTCGGGCGGATCATCACCATCGAGGAGAACGTGCCGGCCGGCGGCTTCGGAAGCGCGGTCTCCGAGCTGCTCGATCGGCAGGGTCTCTCGGGCACACCGCTGCTGCGCCTCGCGCTGCCAGCGGAATTCGTGGCGCACGGTCGGCGCGACGAGCTGCTGCAGAAGGTCGGACTCGACGCCGCCGGCATCGCCGCGCGCGCGCTCGAGTGGACCACCGCCACCCAGCGCCAGTTCACATGAGCCTCGCGTACCGCCGGGTCGCGATCCTGGGCCACACCGGGCGGCCGGGAGTGCGGCAGGTGGCGGCACGCCTGCGAGAACGCCTCAAACGTCGCGGCCATGAGGTCGGCGTCGAGGCCGATCTGGCCGGACTGATGAAGCTCGACGGGATGCCGCTCGCGAAGCTCGCCGCCTGGTGCCAGGCGATGATCACGTTGGGCGGTGACGGCACCGTGCTCGCGGGCGGCCGCGCGCTCGCCGGAAAGCGCGGCGTGATGCTCCCGATCAATCTGGGCGGGCTCGGGTTTCTCGCCTCGGCCGAGGCTCGGGATCTCGACGCCGCGGTGACCGCCTCGCTCGGCGGAAAGTGGAAGGTCGCGACCCGAGCGGGAGTGAGCGCGCTGGTGCGCCGGCGCGGACGCGTGGTCAAGCGCGCGTTTGCGCTCAACGACGCGGTGGTACGCAGCGAGCCGAGCTATGCCGCTCTGCACATGCGCCTAGCGGCGCTCGGCCTCGACCTTGGCCACCTGGTCGCCGACGGTCTGATCGCGGCCAGCGCCTCGGGCTCGACCGCCTATTCCCTCTCGGCGGGCGGTCCGGTCCTCGCTCCCGACGTGGACGGTCTGGTGGTGACCCCGGCATGCCCGCACTCGCTGGGCAGCCGCTCGCTGGTGCTCGGTCCCGACTCGACGGTGAGCGTGCGCGTGCTCGGCCCGGGAGCGGCGCTGCTGGTGCTCGACGGCCACGCACCGCTCAAGCTCGAGCGCGGCGACATGGTCGAGCTCATGCGTTCGCGCACGCTGGTGCGCGTGTTCGAGAATCCCGGCCATCCGTTCCTGCGCGCGCTGCACGCCAAGCTCGGCTGGCAGGGGAGCGCGCGCCGCAGCCTCTAGCCATGCTCGAGCAGATCCGGATCCGCGATCTGGCACTGGTGGAGGAGGCCGCGATCGCGTTCGGACCCGGGCTCAACGTGGTGACCGGCGAGACCGGGGCCGGCAAGTCACTGCTGGTCGAAGCGATGAGCCTGCTGGTCGGCGGCAAGGCCGACGCCGACGTGGTGCGCGAGGGCGCTCGGGCGACCATCGTCGAGGGTGAGTTCCGTCTGTCCGGCGAAATCGCGAAGCGCGTCGGACAGCTGCTCGCGACCTGGGAGCTGGAGTTCGACGGCGAGACACTGATCGTGCGCCGCGAGGTGCAGCCCGGCGGCCGGAGCCGGGCGACGGTCAACCAGTCTCCGGTCACCCAGACCGCGCTGCGCCGGCTGGGCGAGATTCTCGCAGACCTGCACGGGCAGCACGAGCACCAGAGCCTGCTGCGCCCCGATGCCGGACTCGAGGTGCTCGACCGCCTGGCGGGGCTGGAGCCGGAGCGCGCCGCATTCGCCGACTCGCTCGCGGCGCTGCGCGAGGCCGATGCCGAGCGCGAGCGCATCGAAGCATCACTGGCCACCTACGCCGAGCGCCGGGATTACCTGATGCACGCGGCGTCCGAGCTGGACGAGACCCGGCTCGAAGAGGGCGAGGAGGAAACGCTGCGCATCGAGGCGGCGCGACTCCAGCACGCCGATCGCCTGCGCCAGCTGATCGCCCAGGCACTCGATCGTCTGACCGAGGGTGACGCCGCGGCGACCGATACCATCGCGGCCGCGGGCCATGCGCTCGAGCAGGCCGCCGCGCTCGACCCGAGTCTGAGCGCGCTTCGACCGACACTCGAAGAGGCGCGCATCGCCGCCGCCGAGACCGCCCGATCGCTGGGCGAATATGCGAGCGGTCTCGAAGCCGATCCGCAGGCGCTCGAAGGCATCGAAGCGCGCCGCGAGCGGATCGCGCGCCTGATCCGCAAGTACCGGCGCGATGTCGCCGAGCTGCTGCGCTGGCGCGAGGAGCTGCGAGAAGAGCTGGCGAGCGGCGAGGACGCCGAGGGCACGCTCGAGCGCGTGCGCGCCCATGTGGCCGAGGCGCGCGCCGCGTGCGCGAAGGCGGCGGGCGCGCTGTCCACGCGGCGGCGGGCCGCGGCCACGGAGTGGGGCGGGCGCGTGACCCGCGACCTGAAACCGCTCGGCATGCCGGCGGCGAAACTCGAGTTCGCGGTGACGAGCGCGGATCCGGCCGGGGGCGAGTTCGGACCGCGCGGCGTCGACGCAATCGAGATCGCATTCACCGCCAATCCCGGCGAGGCTTCGCGTCCGCTCCAGCGCATCGCCTCGGGAGGGGAGCTTTCGCGGGTCATGCTGGCTCTCAAGACCGCGCTGGAAGCCCAAGACCGCGTTGACCTTCTGCTTTTTGACGAAGTAGACTCCGGAATCGGTGGCGCGGTCGCCCACGCGGTCGGGGAGCGCCTCCGACGCCTGGCCCAGCACCGCCAGATCGTCTGCGTCACCCACTTGCCCATGATTGCCGCCCTCGCCAGCCATCACCTGCAGGTCTCCAAGCGCTCCGCCGCGGGACGAACCGTCGCCGGCATCGAGTCGGTGCGCGGTGAGGCGCGTATCGCCGAGCTGGCGCGCATGCTCGCCGGCGACCTCGCGACCGACACCACGCGCCGTCAGGCGCGCGAGCTGCTCGCCGCGCCCGCGACCCGTCCGGCGGCGCGATGACCGTCCCATCCCTCGAGGAGTTCCGCTCGCTCGCTCGCGGCGGCAAGCTGGTGCCGGTTTACCGCGAGGTGTTCGCCGACCACGACACGCCGGTCTCGGCGTTCCGCAAGATCGACAGCGGCGCGCACGGCTTCCTGCTCGAAAGTGTCGAGGGCGGCGAGAAGTGGGGGCGATTTTCGCTTCTCGGGAGCCGGCCGTCGATCGTGTTCATCGCCAAAGGTGACCAGTCCGAGATTCACGAGAACGGCAAGGTCACAAAAGGCAAGCGTCCGCCGATCGAAGAGCTGGCCGAGCTGCTCAAGCGCCATCAGGCGATCGCGCTCCCGGGCGTGCCGCGATTCTGTGGCGGCGCGGTCGGATACCTGGGCTACGACACGGTGCGCTGGTTCGAGCGCATCCCCGAGCGCACGCGCGACGACGTGGGCCTGCCCGACGCGGTGTTCCTGTTCGGCGACGTGGTCAGCGTTTTCGACAATCTCACCCACACGCTCAAGGTGGTGACGCACGCACGCGCCGGCGACGATCCCGATGCCGCCTACCGCGCCGCGGTCACGCGCCTCGATCAGGAGGTCGCACGCCTGCGTGCGCCTCTCGTCTGGAGCGAGCCCGGTGAGGGCAGGGTGCCGGTCGAACCCGAATCCTCGGTCACGCGCGAACAGTTCATCGAGGCGGTCGAGGTCGCCAAGGAGCACATCCGCGCGGGCGACATCTTCCAGGTCGTGCTCAGCCACCGGATGAGCGCGCCGGTCACGCAGCCCGCGTTCGAGGCCTACCGCGCGCTGCGCGTCACCAATCCGTCGCCCTACATGTATTTCCTCAGGCTCGGCGAGTTCGCGGTGGTCGGCTCGTCCCCGGAGGTGCTGGTGCGGCGCACCGACTCGACGGTCGAGGTGCGGCCGATCGCCGGCACGCGCCCGCGCGGGCGGGGGCCAGAGGAGGACCGGGCGCTCGAGGAGGATCTGCGCGCGAGCGAGAAGGAGCGGGCGGAGCACGTGATGCTCGTGGATCTCGGACGAAACGACGTGGGCCGCGTCTCGGAGTATGGGTCGGTCGAAACCAACGAGTACATGATCGTCGAGCGCTACTCGCAGGTCATGCACCTGGTCTCCAACGTGCGCGGCAGGGTGAGGGCGGACCTCGCGCCGCTCGACATCGTGCGCGCATGCTTCCCGGCGGGAACGGTTTCGGGGGCGCCCAAGGTGCGGGCGATGGAGATCATCGAAGCGCTCGAGCCGCTCAGGCGCGGGGTCTACGCGGGCGCGGTCGGCCATTTCGACTATCATGGCAATCTCGACCTGGCCATCGCCATCCGCACCCTCGTGTACGTGAATGGGCGAGCCTACTGGGGCGCGGGGGCCGGCATCGTCGCCGACTCGGAGCCCGAGAAGGAATGGGAAGAGACCCTGAACAAGGGGCGGGCGCTCTGGCTGGCGGTCCAGCGCGCCGAACGGGGACGGCCATGATCGCGGTGATCGACAACTACGACTCGTTCACCTACAACCTGGTGCAATACCTGGGCACGCTCGGGGCCACGCTCGAGGTCTACCGCAACGACGCGATCTCGGTGGACGCGCTGGCCGCGAAACCGCTCGAAGGCCTGCTCATCTCGCCGGGCCCCGGCGAGCCGCGCGATGCGGGCATCACCGAGGACGCGATCCGCCGACTTTCGGGCAGCGTGCCCATACTCGGAGTGTGTCTCGGCCATCAGGCGCTGGGCGAAGTGTTCGGCGGCAAGGTGGTGCGCGCCGCCCGGCTGATGCACGGCAAGACCAGTCCGATCCTGCACCGCGGGCGCGGGCTGTTCGCGGGGCTCGACATCCCGTTCGAGGCCACGCGCTACCATTCGCTGATCGTCGAGCGCGAGTCGCTGCCCGAGACGCTCGAGGTGGTGGCGTGGACGCCGGAAGGGGAGATCATGGGCCTCAAGCATCGCGAGCACGAGTCATGGGGTGTGCAGTTCCATCCCGAATCCGTGCTCACCCGACAGGGCATTACCCTGATCGAGAACTTCCTCACCCTGTGCCGCCAGCAGCGGAGCCTTCGGTGATCCAGTCCGCGATCGCGCGGGCGGTGGCCGGGGAAAACCTGTCCGGCGAGCTGGCGCAGGCCGCGATGGAGCAGGTACTGGCCGGCGAGGCCAGCCCGGCGCAGATCGGCGCGTTCGCGGTCGCGATGCGCATGAAGGGCGAGACTCCCGAGGAGATCGCCGGGATGGCGAGCGCGATGCGCGGGCGCGTGCCCCCGATCCGCACCGCGCGCAGCCCGCTGATCGACACCTGCGGCACCGGCGGCGACAATGCCGGCACGTTCAACATCTCGACCACGGTCGCGCTGGTGACCGCATCGTGCGGGGTGGCGGTGGCCAAGCACGGGAACCGCGCGGTCTCGAGCCGGACCGGCAGCGCCGATGTGCTCGAATCGCTCGGGGTTCGCATCGACCTGACGCCCGAAGCCGCTGCGCGCTCGCTCGACCTGTTCGGGATCACGTTCCTGTTCGCGCCCAACTATCATGCGTCGCTGCGCCACGCGGCCCAGCCGCGGCGCGAGATCGGGGTGCGCACCGTATTCAACGTGCTCGGGCCTCTGACCAATCCGGCCGGCGCATCGCGCCAGCTGCTCGGAGTATTCTCGGACGAGCTGGTGCGGCCGGTGGCCGAGGTGCTGCGCACCCTGGGCAGCGAGCGGGCGTGGGTGGTGCACGGCCGCGACGGACTGGACGAGCTGACCGTGTTCGCGAAGACCCACGTCGCCGAGCTCAAGGACGGTGCGATCCGCGAGTTCGAAGTGGACCCGGGCGCGTATGGTCTGGCCCATACCGACCGCGCCGGAGTTGCGGGTGGCAGCGCCGCGGAGAACGCGGCAAAGGTGCGCTCCGTGCTCGGCGGCGCCAGGGGCGTCGCCCGGAACATCGTAGTATTGAACACCGCCGCAGCCCTGGTGGTGGCGGGGGTGAGCGAAACGCTCGAAGCCGGCGTGGCCCGCGCCGAGGATGCCATCGACCGTGGATTGGCCGCCGCGAAGCTCGCCGAGCTCGCGGCATTCCGCGGCTGAACCGCGCGACGAGCCCAGGGTCAAAGGATTGGGTCCGACGCACACTGCAGGAGGCCGGTCGTGTTCTGTGTTCGCTGCGGCGCCCCGCTGCCCGAGAATGCCGCGTTCTGTTCCAGCTGCGGTGCCCCGGCGCCGGCTGCCGATCCCGGTCCGGCATCGCGCTCCAGTTTCGGCGGCGGTGCCGTCGCGCCGGGATACTTCCCCGCGGCGGCACCGGTCGTGGTCGCGGCACCGATCGTGATTCAGGCGCCGGCCGTCACCTACGGTGGGTTCTGGCGGCGCTTCGTGGCCCTGATCATCGACAATCTCATCCTCTACATCGTGAGCGCGCCGCTTTCGCTGCTGTTCAATGTGCCGATGTGGGCATTGATGCGCGGCGATCAGCCGACGGGCGGCGAATGGGCCGCACTGATGGGCTCGATGATGGGCCTGGCCGCGCTTTCGTCGCTGATCCACTGGCTTTATTTCGCGCTCATGGAGAGCTCGCCCAGGCAGGCGACGCTGGGCAAGATGGCGCTCAACATCCGGGTCACGGACCAGGAGGGCCGCCGCATCTCGTTCGCGCGGGCGACCGGGCGGTTCTTCGCGAAAATCCTTTCGGGCCTGATCTTCATGATCGGCTACCTCATGGCCGCGTTCACCGAGCGCAAGCGGGCGCTTCACGACATCATCGCCGGAACGCTGGTGATCAAGGCGAGCGAGGGTCCATGAAATCTCCACCGACCGATTTTCTCTCCCGCATCGCCGACGACCGCCGGCGACGGGTCGAGGCGATGAAGCGCGAGATACCCGCGCACGTGCTGCGCGAGAGACTGGATAAGACCCGGCCCGCCGGCCGGCTCGAACGCGCGCTGCGCCGCGAGAATCCGGGCGCTCCGCTGCGACTGGTGTGCGAGATCAAGCGTGCATCGCCATCGAAAGGCATGCTGCGCGCCGAGCTCGATCCGACGGCGATCGCTTCGCTCTACGAGCGCGGGGGCGCGGCGGCGATCTCGATCGTGACCGAGCCCGATCACTTCCTCGGCGATCTGGCGTGGGTCGGCGCGGTGCGGCCGCGCGTCCAGGTGCCGATCCTGCTCAAGGACTTCATCGTCGACTCGTATCAGATCCTCGATGCCGCGGTGCGCCGCGCCGATGCGGTGCTGCTGATCGCCGCGCTCCTGTCTCAGACCCAGCTGCAACGCCTCATCACCGAGGCCCGCCTGATCGGGCTCGACTGCCTGGTCGAGGTGCACGACGCGGCCGAGCTGAAGACCGCACTGTGGGCAGGAGCGACGCTGGTCGGGCTCAACAACCGCGACCTGCGAACCTTCGAGGTCCGGCTCGAGACCGCTCTCGACCTGCTGCCGTCCGTGCCGCCGATGGTGACCGCGGTCGCCGAGAGCGGCTTTTCGCGACCCGAAGATCTGGCGCGCCTGCGCGCGACGCGCTGTGATGCGGTGCTCATGGGCGAGGTATTCATGACCAGCGCCGATCCCGCGGCGACGCTGGCCGGCTTCGTCACCGCCGCCAGAGGCTGAGCCATGCGCGCTCCGCGCCGCACCATCATCAAGGTGTGCGGGCTCACCTCATTGAACGACGCCCGCGAAGCGCGCGAGGCGGGGGCGGACTGGCTCGGGTTCATCGTGAAAGGCGAGAGTCCGCGCCTGATCGAGGCGGACGCGGCGGGAGCGATCGCAGCCGAGCTCGCCGGCGTGACGCTGGTGGCGGTGATGGTGTCGCCGACGCCGGCCGAGGCGGCGGATCTCGCGTGGCGCTCGGGCGCGTCCCGGGTGCAGCTGCACCGGGTGGATGCGATGCGCTGGCCCGGCGACTTTCCGCTCCCGGTGGCCTTCGCGATCGGGGTGGATTCGAGTGGAGTGCTTCAGTCACCGCTGCCCGCGCCACGCCATCTGGTCATGCTCGATCATGCGGATGGAAAGCGCGCCGGCGGAACGGGGGAGACGTTTCCGTGGGAAGCGGCAGAGCCGCTGGCACGCACCCGCGACCTGATGCTCGCGGGCGGCCTCGGCCCGGACAACGTGGCCGATGCGATCGCCCGCGTGCAACCGTTCGGCGTGGACGCCTCCTCCCGTCTCGAGCGCGCGCCGGGAATCAAGGACCACGCGCTGGTGCGGCGCTTCGTGCTGGCGGTCAAGGAATGCGATGAACGCTCCGATCTCCACGCCTGACTCGACCGGACACTTCGGTCCCTACGGCGGACGCTTCGTCCCCGAGACGTTGATCTTCGCGCTCGACGAGCTCGCCGCCGAGTACGCGCGCGCGCGGGCCGACGCCGCATTCGAAGACGAGCTCGCCACGACGCTGCGCGATTTCGCGGGACGGCCGACCCCCCTGATCGAGGCGAAGCGCCTCTCGGAAGAAGCGGGATGCCGGGTGTTCCTCAAGCGCGAGGATCTGCTCCACACCGGCGCACACAAGATCAACAACACCATCGGGCAATGCCTGCTTACGCGCCGGATGAAGAAGCCGCGCGTGATCGCCGAGACCGGCGCCGGACAGCACGGTGTCGCGACCGCGGCCGCCGCCGCGCGCTTCGGACTCGAGTGCGTGGTCTATATGGGCACCGAGGACGCGCGCCGCCAGCACCTGAACGTCGAGCGCATGAAGCTGCTCGGCGCCGAGGTGCGCGAGGTGGACTCCGGCAGCCGCACGCTCAAGGATGCGATCAACGAGGCGCTGCGCGACTGGGTCACGCGCGTGCGCGATACGCACTACGTGCTCGGCTCGGTGCTGGGACCGCATCCGTTCCCGATGATGGTGCGTGACTTCCATCGCGTGATCGGAGTCGAGACCCGCGCTCAGTTCGCGGCGGCCGCGGGCGGGCTGCCCGACGTGCTGGTGGCGTGCGTGGGTGGCGGAAGCAACGCGATCGGACTGTTCCACGAGTTCCTTGGGGATCGCGCAGTGCGCAAGGTCGGGGTCGAGGCCGGCGGACTCGGCATCGCGAGCGGCAGGCATGCCGCTCGCATGGCGGAGCAGAGCGTGGGCGTGCTTCACGGGACGCGCACCCTTCTGTTGCAGGATGAGCGTGGCATGATCCGCGAGACGCACTCGGTCTCGGCCGGGCTCGACTATCCCGCGCTCGGACCCGAGCACGCGTGGCTCGCCTCGCAGGGCCTTGCCGAGTACACGTTCGCGACCGACGACGAAGCGCTGGCCGCGTTTCAGGCGCTGTCACGCCTCGAAGGCATCCTGCCCGCGCTCGAGAGCGCGCACGCGATCGCATGGGTGCTGCGCGAAGGCAGGAAGCTGGGCCGCGACTGCCGCGTGGTCATCAACCTCTCGGGCCGCGGCGACAAGGACGTGAACGAAGTGCTGCGAGTGCTCGGGGAGAAGGCCTGAGCGAAGGAAGGCCGCGCTGGCCTGGGCTTCGTGGGCGCAGGCGATGTGTGCTATAAACGTCGCCCTTGGCGCCCGTAGCTCAATTGGATAGAGCGTTAGCCTCCGGAGCTAAAGGTTACAGGTTCGATTCCTGTCGGGCGCACCACCCTTACCCTGGCGCGGGCCTGCCGCCATGCCCACCGATCCCGCCGAAGATCCCGAGCGTTTCCGCGCGCATGCCGCTCGCGAGATGGCGAGCATGTTCGACGACGTGTCGGGCCGCTACGACCTGCTGAACCGGCTGATGACACTCGGCCAGGACGGCGAGTGGCGGCGCGTCATGTGGCGCGCGGTTCCCGAAGAGGCGCGCGCCGTGCTCGACCTGTGCACCGGCAACGGCGTCTCCCTGCCCGGCCTCATGCGGCCGGGCCGCACCGTGCTCGGTATGGACGTCAGCCTCGGGATGCTCCATCGCGCCGCGGGGCGCCAGGGCAGGCTCGGGTGGGCGCCGAGACTGGCGTGCGCCGACGCGTTTCGCCTTCCGTTGCGCAAGGGGGCGCTCGATGCGATCACGGTGGCCTTCGGCGTGCGAAATCTTCGGCCGCGCACCGAGGCGATCGCCGAGATGAGCCGGGTGTTGCGTCCCGGAGGCACCCTGGTCGTGCTCGAGGCGGCCGCGCCACGACCCGGATGGTTCGCGCCGTTCCATGCGTTTCATCTGCGCCGGATCGTGCCGCTGCTCGGGATGCTCTCGCCCGACCCGAGCGCCTACCGGTACCTGAGCTCCTCCATCTTCGAGTTCGGCGGGGGGCTCGAATTCGAGCGGGCGCTCCTCGCCGGAGGCTTTCTGGTGAGGGAACAGAGGTCTTTTTTACTCGGGGCGACCCGGCTGTGGGTTGCGCGCCGAGTCCTCGCGCCCGGCGAGATTCGTTCCGGTGAGGCAGCGGCATTGCAGATCGCATCGGGAGAGGGGCCGGCGCGCAGCGAAATGCCCCAAACCGACCCGATGGCCGACCAGGAGTGGCGCTGGTGGATGGGCGCGCAGACCATGACCTCCGCGATCCTTTTTGGGGCATTGATTTACGGGCTGCACGTCTTTCTCAACTTGAACGCGGAGCTTCCGCTCGAGCCGTGGCAGCGTCGCGGGCTGCTGTTGCTTCTCGTCGGCGGCTGCGTCGGATTTGCGCTGCGAACCGGCTTGCTCGCGACCCGATGGCTGGGGCCTCCGCGCCGGCGGCCGGGCCCCTGAGTCAAATGGCACAGGCATTGCCTAGTCATGTGGGACTCATTGCCTTGCACCCAACGGAAGACCCCTTCGATGGCCAGCCACGAGAAGATCTTCGAGTGCCTGCTCGAACTTTCCTCGCGACCCGGCGCGCGTTCGCGCGGCGGGGTGATCGAGCAGGTGCTCCGCACCGCGTTGCTGCTGGCGGAGGCGGACGGCGCAGCCGCAGTCGTCGCGGCCGGCCGCCGCTGCGAGCGTCACGCGCTGGTGCGTGGTGAGGCCACCCCTTCCAAGTCCGACCTGGCGCGCACCGGCACCGAGTTCGCGCGCCTGGTCTACCGGGCCGCGCAACCGATTCAGATGAGCGACTGTTCGACCGATCCGCGCATGGTGGCAGAGGATCGCTGCCCGGGCCTGGAAGCCGGCCCCGCGATGTTCGTTCCGCTGCGCCAGCGCGATCAGGCCGCCGGACATCTTGCGATCTATCGGCGGCGCGGCGCCGCGCCCTTCAACAACGCCGCGCTCAACGGAGCGATGATGCTCTCGGCCTGGGGCTCGCTCGCGCTCGAGAATCTGCGGCTCGGAGAGAACGTCGAACGCCTCGCGGTGACCGATGACCTCACCCAGGTCTACAACTACCGTTTCCTCAAGAGCGCGCTGCGGCGCGAGATCAAGCGTGCCGGCCGATTCCGCCAGGACCTGTCGCTGATCATGATCGATGTCGACAATCTCAAGGGTTATAACGACCGGCACGGACACCTGCGTGGCAGCTTCCTTCTCAAGGAGGTCGCCGGCCTGCTCGCCGAGCAGGTGCGCTCGTTCGATCTGGTTGCGAAGTACGGCGGCGACGAGTTCACGCTGATCCTGCCGCAGACCGCGCGCGAAGGCGCGATGGTGGTCGCCGAGCGCGTTCGCGCCGCGGTCGCCGAGCACGCCTTCCCGCTCGCGCCCCCCGGGCGCATCACGGTGAGCCTGGGGGTTGCGTTGTTTCCGGGGGACGGTACCGACATCAACAGCCTGATCCAGGCAGCGGATCGGGCTCTGTATCTGGCCAAGCAGGCAGGGCGTAATCGGGTCGAGACTCTGCGGAGTCAGGCAGCATGAGTGCTCGGGCCGATGCTTTGACCCTGTTCCGACACGGCTGGTAGACTCCGCCGTTCGGACGCGAGTCGAGCGTCCGTTTTTGCTGTGAAATCCATTCGGAGGGATCCCGTGTCGGATCAGATCGGCATCGCGGTCGTAGGAACCGGCGACTGGGGTGCAAACCTGGTGCGCAACTTCGCGAGCGTCAAAGGCGCGAAGCTGACCGCGCTGTGCGACAACGACCCTGGACGCCTGGCGAAGACCGCAGCGCAGTATCCGGGAGTGAGGACCTACGCGTCGATCGAGGCGTTGCTCAAGGCCGACGACGTGCAGGCAGTGGTGGTCTCCGCCTCGGCGGTGAGCCACTATCCGCTTGCGAAACCCGTGCTCGAGTCCGGCCGGGACGTTTACGTCGAGAAGCCGCTCGCGCTCCAGGTGGATCAGGCCGAGGAGCTGGTGCGCCTCGCCAGGGCGCGCGGCCGGATCCTCATGGTCGGGCACCTGCTGCTCTATCACCCGGGCGTCCAATACTTGAAGAAGATGGTCAAGAACGGCGAGCTGGGGGAGCTGTTCTACATCTACTGCCAGCGCGTCAACCTCGGCAAGGTGCGCAAGGACGAGAACGCGCTGTGGAGCTTCGCTCCGCACGACCTTTCGGTCGTGCTCCACCTGCTCGAGATGGAGCCGCTCGACGTGGTCGCGCGCGGCTCGGCGTTCCTCCAGCCGAAGGTCGAAGACGTGGTGTTCGTGGACCTGCGTTTCCCCGGCGGCAAGATGGCGCACGTGCACGTTTCGTGGCTCGATCCGCACAAGCTGCGCAAGTTCACCGTGGTCGGCAGCCAGAAGATGGTAGTTTTCGACGACATGGAAGCGAGCGAGAAGATCCGGATCTACGACAAGGGCGTGGACAAGTCGGGGCAGGTGGTCTCGTACGGCGATTCGCTCACGGTGCGCACCGGCGACATCCTGATCCCGAAGATCTCGCTGCAGGAGCCGCTGCGCATCGAATGCCAGCATTTTGTGGACTGCGTTCGCGACCGGAAAACGCCGCTCACCGACGGGCTCGACGGCCTCCGTGTGGTCAAGGTGCTGGATGCGGCTCAGAAGTCGCTCGAGCGCGGCGGCGCACCGGTCGCGATCGCCCCGATCGCCGCGGAGGTCGCATGAGCTCCGCGGTCCATCCCAGCGCGACGCTGGGCGCAGGCACCACGCTCGGCGAAGGGTGCGTGATCGGCCCGAACGTTTCGCTTGGCGACGGATGCCGGGTCGGCCATCTGGTGGTGATCCACGAGGGCACCCGGATTGGCAACCAGGTGCGGATCGACGATCACGCCACGCTCGGCAAGCTGCCGATGAGGGCCGCGAATTCCGCGACCACCAAGGAGCAGGAATTACCACCGCTCGAGGTGGGGGAGCTGTGCATCGTGGGCACCGGAGTGGTGCTCTACCGGGGCGCGAAGATCGAGGGCAAGGTGCTGATGGCCGATCTGAGCACGGTGCGCGAGAACGTCCGGATCGGGCGCGGAACCATCGTCGGCCGCGGCGTCACGGTCGAGAATTTCTGTGAGGTCGGAAGGTTCTGCAAGCTCGAGAGCGAAAGCTACCTGTGCGCCTACTCGAAGCTCGAGGATCGGGTGTTCATCGCTCCGGGCGTCGTGACCTCGAACGACAACTTCGTGGGCCGCACCCAGGAGCGATTCAAGCATTTCAAGGGCGTCACCGTGAAGAAAGGCGGGCGCATCGGGGCCGGCAGCGTGACGCTGCCCGGGATCACGGTCGGCGAAGACGCGCTGGTGGCCGCGGGCTCGGTGGTCACCAGGGACGTCCCGGCTCGCAAAGTGGTGGTCGGATCGCCGGCGCGTGTCTGGCGCGACGTTCCGGTCGAACAGCTGCTCGAAAATCAGGGCTGGGTCGATTCCTGAGACCCGGCAGTACTACTCAAGGAGACCGTGACATGTGTGCAATGCCGACCCGCGCCGCGATGACCGTGCCGCTGCTCGACCTCAAGGCTCAATACACCGACATCCGGACCGACATCGACAACGCCGTGCGCTCGGTGATGGAGAGCACGCGCTTCATCGGCGGCCCCGAGGTGACCGGGCTCGAGGAAGAAGTCGCGCGCTACTCACAGTGCGCCCACGGCATCGGCTGCGCCTCGGGCACCGACGCGCTGCTGCTCGCGCTGCGCGCGCTCAACATCGGGCCGGGCGACGAGGTGATCACCACCGCGTACTCGTTCTTCGCCAGCGCCGGCACCATCGCCAATGTCGGCGGAACGCCGGTGTTCGTGGACATCGATCCGCGTACCTACAATCTCGACCCGCATCGACTCGAGGCCGCGATCACCGCGCGCACCAAAGCGGTGGTGGCCGTGCACCTGTACGGGCAGTGCTGCGACCTGGCCGCGGTGAAAGCGATCTGCGACAAGCGCAAACTGTTCCTGATCGAGGACGCGGCCCAGGCGATCGGCGCGGAGTGGGAGGGAAAGCGCGCGGGCTCGGTCGGCGACTTCGGAGCCTTCTCGTTCTTTCCCTCCAAGAACCTGGGCGCAGCCGGTGATGGCGGCATGATCGTGACCGGCAATGTCGAGCTTGCCGACAAGGTCCGGCTGCTGCGCGAACACGGAGCGCGGCCCAAGTACCATCACTCGATCGTGGGCACCAACTCGCGGCTGGATGCGCTGCAGGCAGCGCTCTTGCGGGTGAAGCTGCGCCACCTCGACCGGTGGAGCGAGGCTCGGGCGCGCAACGCCGCGCTGTACGACTCGCTGTTCGAGGGGTCACGGGTCGGCAGGCCGTATCACGACCCGCGCACGCGCCACATCTATAACCAGTACGTGATCCGGGTGCCGAAGCGCGACGAGCTGCGCCAGTTCATGGCGGATCGCGGCGTCGGCACCGAGGTGTACTACCCGGTGCCGCTGCACCTTCAGAAGTGCTTCTCGATGCTGGGACACAAGGTCGGCGACATGCCGCATTCCGAGGCCGCCGCCAGAGAGACCCTGGCGCTACCCATCTATCCCGAGCTCAGCGAGGAACAGATCCGTTACGTCGCGGCGAACGTCCGCGACTTCATCGATCAGTAGGGAGTTCGCAGCAAGGTCGGCGCACCACCCCCTTCCCGCCCGAGGCGGTGTGCCGATTCACCTAAGAGCCGCGCGTCGGCATGCCCTGCGCCGACGCCGTGAACCAAGGTTCATGACGGCTCCCAGGAACGAACACGACATCGATCCGGTGCAGGATCTCCTGCGCCGGGTGGACGAAGTGCGTGGTCTATCCGACCGGAGCGAGACGCGCACCGCGCTCGATCCGGCCGACAGCCAGGCGCTGCTCCATACCCTCCGCGAGCTGGTGGAGGAGCTGGAGCGGAGCCATCGCCGGCTGATCGAGACCAACGTGCAGCTGGTCTCGCTGCGCGAGGTCGCGAGCCACATGACGGGCTCGCAGGACGTCGGCGAGACCACACGCACCGTCACGCGCTACCTGTGCCGCGCGTTCGGCTTCGAGAATGTGTTCCTGCTCCTGATCAACCGCGAAACCGGCCGGCTCGAGGGGACGTGGACGCGGCGCGACGGCGAGCGCGATCACAGCGCCGCACTCGAGGTCGAGCTGGTCGGGGACCCGGGCACGATCGCGCGCTCGATGTGGCTCAATCGCACCACGACCCAGCACCAGGCGCAGCACCATCCGCCGTTCGCGGTGCCGGACGGCCATCCGCTTCAGGACTCGCTCGCCGCACTCGGCGGGCTGGTGAGCGTGCCACTGCAGCGCAGCCACGCCGTGCTCCCGACCGGCGAGGCCCACGAAGTGTGCGGGCCGCGCTGCATTCTCGGCGAAGCTTCCTTGCTCGCCCCGCCGCCCGGCGCGGCGGCCGACACCTGGGCGCACGAGCGCGAAGCGCGCCAGCGCCACTGCCTCGCCTGCGACCTCATGCCCATGCTCGGCGTGATCGGGGTGGCGCGGCCGCAGGGCGCGGCGCCGCTCCAGAGCGGGGACGTGACCCTGATCGAATCGATCGCGCTGTCGGTGGCGCCAGTGGTCGAGAACGCGCGCCTCTACCAGGAGCTGCGCAAGAGCGAACGGTTCCGCGAGCACGTGCTCAACAGCATGGCGAGCGGGCTCGCGGTCGTGAACATGAAGGGGGAGATCCTCGCCTTCAATCGCGCGGCCGAGGCGCTGCTCGGCTTCTCGGAATCCGAGGTACTGAGCCAGCCGTTCGGCGCGCTGTTCGGCGCCGAGGGCGAGAGCCAGCTGCATGCCACGCTCGAGCACGGCCGCGAGGCCCTGCGCGAGGAGACGCTGTTGCGCGCCCGTGACGGCTCGCCGGTGCCGGTGAGTCTGACCACCTCGCTGCTGCGCAGCGAGCGGCGCACGGTTTACGGCGCAATCGCAACCTTCATGGATCTGACCCCGCTCAAGCGGGCCGAGGACAACGCGCGGCGGCTCGATCGGCTGGCCGCGCTCGGCCGCTTCACCTCGAGCGTCGCGCATGAGATCCGCAATCCCCTGACCGGGATCGCGGCCGGAGTCCAGTACCTGGCGCGGGCGATGGAAGCCGACGCGCCGGCCCGCGAGCACCTGAGCTTCATCCTCAGCGAGATCAAGCGTCTGGACCGGATCGTGCAGGACCTGTTCGACATCACCCATCCGCGCGGACTGCAGACCCGGACCGCGCCGCTCGACGAGACCGCGGCCCGCGCGATCCAGCTGCTGCGCGCGCTCACCGAGGAGCGCGGAGTGACGCTGAAGATCGACATCGCCCCACGCACGCCCGCGGTGCCGCACGACCCCGATCAGCTCGAGCAGGTGATCATCAACCTCATCAAGAACGCGGTCGAGGCCTCGACCCCGGGCCAGACCGTGCACCTGAGCCTCGAGCCCGCGATGGCCCCGCGCGTCGCGCGCCGCCGCGCGGTCGGTCCGACCGGCGTGCTGATGCGGGTGCGCGACGAGGGTTCGGGCATCTCGATCGAGGATCTCAAGACCATCTTCGAGCCGTTCTTCACCACCAAGCCCGGAGGCACCGGCCTCGGGCTCTACATCTGCCACGACATCGTCAAGCGCCACGGCGGCGGACTCACCGTACAGAGCGAGCCCGGGCGCGGTACCACGTTCACGCTGGAACTGCCGCTGGAGCACAACGGAGGAACACCATGAGCAAGGCCAATATTCTGGTCGTCGATGACCAGGACTCGATTCGACATTTCGTGAGCCGCGCGCTCGAAGACGAAGGCTACACCGTGCAGGTCACGAGCTCGGTGCGCGAGACCCGCGAGGCGCTGGACAAGGACATGCCCGACGTCGCGATTCTCGACCTCAAGCTTCCCGACGGGACCGGGCTCGAGCTGCTGCGCGAGATCAAGCGCGTACAGCCGGAGGTGTCGGTCATCCTGATGACCGCTTTCGGCGAGCTGGAGACCGCGGTCGAGGCGATGAGCGCCGGCGCGTTCTGGTTCGTGAAGAAGCCGTTTCAGAACGAGGAGCTGCTCGCGCTGGTCGCGCGCGCCCTGGACTCGCAGAAGCTGTGGCACGAGCTGCGCCGGCTTCGCCACCACGCGTTCGCCGACGAGGACTTCCTGCACTCTTCGAGCCCGCCGATGCAAGAGGCCTATGCAATCGCCGAGCAGGTGGCGTGCGGTGACACCACCAGCGTCCTGATCGAGGGCGAGAGCGGAACCGGCAAGGAGTACTTCGCGAATCTCATCCACCGGATGAGCGCGCGGCACGACAAGCCGTTCGTGGAGATCAACTGCGCCGCGATCCCGAGCGAGCTGCTCGAGAGCGAGCTGTTCGGGCACGAGAAGGGCGCGTTCACCGACGCGCGCACCCAGAAGCTGGGCCTGATGGAGCTGGCCAGCGGCGGCACGCTGTTCCTGGACGAGATCGGTGAGATGGCTCCAATGCTGCAGGTCAAGCTGCTGCGCGTGCTCGAGCGCCGCACGTTCAAGCGGGTCGGCGGGACCAAGGACATCACCGTGAATCTGCGCGTGATCTCGGCGACCAATCAGGATCTCGAGAAGATGGTGAAGGAGGGAGGGTTCCGCGAAGATCTGTACTACCGTCTCAAGGTCGTGCCGCTCTACGTTCCCGCGCTGCGCGACCGCAAGGAAGACATCCTGCCGCTGTCGCGCCTGTTCATGGAGCGCTTCACCCGTCAGTTCAAGAAGGCGTTCCGCGACATGACGCCGGCCGCCGAGCGGCTGCTGACCGACTACCCGTGGCCGGGCAACATCCGAGAGCTGCGCAATCTATTCGAGCGCACCGTGCTGCTCGAGAGTGGTGAGACGCTCGAGCCGCGTCACCTGAAGCTCGCGCCGCGCACGCGCGCGGCGGTCGAGGCGACGATCGGACAGCGCATCGACGAGTTCGTGAGCGGCACGCTGCCCGAGGCCGGCATTCCGTTCGAGACGCTGGTCGAGGAGCTGGAGCGCGCCTTGATTCTGCGTGCCTCATATGCTACCAAGTGGAATCAGAGTCGCACGGCGGAGATGCTTCGGCTGAAGCGCGACAAGCTCCGCTACCGGATGAAGCTCTACCAGCTCCAGCCGGACGACGAGGCGGCCACCCACTCGGAATAGGTCCTCCAGACTTGAATCGACGCGCGGGCAGCTTCGGTCTCCTTTTCACGGTCGCGGCGCTGCTCGCGGGCTCGTGCGCCTACACCACGAACACCGCGCTGCTGCCGTCGCATCTGAAGACGGTCGCGATCCCGGTGTTCGAGAACGCGACCACCGAATACACGCTCGAACAGCAGGTCACCGACGCCGTGATCCAGCGCTTTGTGGCCGACAACCACCTCAAGGTGGTGGACGAGCGATCCGCGGATGCGGTGCTCAAGGGTAAGATCACGCTCTACCGGAACGCGGTGTTCGGCTTCTCCGAGCAGGTCAAGGCGCAGGAGTATCGGGTCACGATCGCGGTCGCGGTCGTGTTCAAGGACCAGGTGAAGAACCGCGAGATCTGGGCCGACCCGAACATCGTCAAGACCGCGAACTACTACGTGCAGGACGTGCCCGGCCAGACCGCGAAGACCGAGCTCGACGGCCGCCAGGAAGCCATTACGAAGATCGCCGATGAAATTCTCAGCCGCTCGGTCGAAGGCTGGTAGCGCCGGCGGCGCGGGAGCCGCACCGGTCGCGCGCCGCGGGGCATCGCCGCGTGCCGGCGCGCGCAGCGATGCGCTCGCGATTCTCGAGCGCGCGGACCGCGGCGAGTTCCCGGGAAGCCTCTACCTCGAGGGTCCGAGCGAGGCGCTCAAGGCCGAGCTGTTGTCCGCGCTCCGCCACGGATGGGCAAGGAGCTGCCCGGAAGCTCCGCTCGCCCGCGTGCTGCGCGCCGCCGAGAGCGGGGTGGAAGAGATCCTCGGCGCCTATCAGGGTGGCTCGCTCTTCAGTCCACGCGAGCTGATCGTGGTGCTCGACATCGAGGACCTGGGGCGGAGCGAAAAGCGCGTGGCCGCACTCGCCGCCGGGCTCGCCCTGCCGGCCGGCCCCTCGTCGCTGGTGCTGGTCGAATCGACGGCGGATGCGGCGCGCAAGGCCCTCGAACCGATCCGCGCGGCGTGCAGCGAGCGTGTCGTGCTCATGCCGCCCGAGCGCCGCACTCTGCTGGCATGGGGTCAGCGCCGCCTCGCAAGCGAAGGCGTTCGCGCCGATTCCGGTGTGCTCGAGGCCGCGGCCGACGCGTGCGAGGGCGACGCGCTCGCCTTCTTCAACGAGCTGGCCAAGCTCGCGACGTGGGCCGGGCAGGGCACGCTGAGCCGCGCCGAAGCGGAACGCCTGTTGCGACCCGCAATGAGCGCCGAGCTTCCCGACTACCTCGCCGCGGTGGCCGGGGGAGAGCCGCGCATGGCGGCGCAGCGCCTCGGGCGCATGCTCGCTTCAGGCGTGGGGGAGGGCACGGTGCTGTTCGCGCTCTCCAACCTGGTGGGTGGCGCGCTGGGCGGATGGGCGCGATTCCGCGAGGCAAGCGATGCGCTGCGCAGGCGGCGCGGAGCGCGCGAGCTGTTTCACGCGCTGGATGCGGTCTATCGCGCCGAAGCCGCGTGGAAGGGCGGCCGCGCCGATTCGATCGCGGTGCTCGAGCAGGTGACGCGCGAGGTGTGCGGGTCGAGCTGAGTCGCCTGGCTATGCCGACCGCGACGCACCGCAGCCTTGCCGGCCCGCGTGACGCGCGCCGCGGTTGCGGGTAGTCTCCCGCGACCCCGAGGTTCCGGGCGCACCCCTAACCCCGACATTCCGAGCATGAGCCGATATCCATTCGCAGAAATCGAGCCGCGCTGGCAGCGCTACTGGGAATCCCGGCGCACGTTTCGCGCCGAGGACTTCTCGCCGCGTCCCAAGTTCTACTGCCTCGATTTCTTCCCCTATCCCTCGGGCTCGGGTCTGCACGTCGGGCATCTCGAAGGGTACGTCGCGACCGACATGCTGTGCCGTTACAAGCGCATGCGCGGGTTCAACGTACTGCACACCACCGGCTGGGACGCGTTCGGCCTTCCGGCCGAGCAGTACGCGGTCAAGACCGGCGTCCACCCGGCGATCACCACCCGCGAGAACATTCACAACTTCCGTCGCCAGATGAAGCGCGTCGGGCTCTCGCACGACTGGGACCGCGAGGTGGACACCACCGACCCCGAATACTATCGCTGGACCCAGTGGATCTTCCTCAAGCTGTTCGAGCGCGGACTCGCCTACGTCGCCGAGGTCCCGGTCAACTGGTGTCCCGCCCTGGGCACCGTGCTCGCGAACGAAGAGGTGGTGGACGGGCGCAGCGAGGTGGGCGGGTTCGAAGTGATCCGCAAGCCGATGCGCCAGTGGGTGCTCAAGATCACCGCCTACGCCGACCGCCTGCTCGACGATCTCAAGCGGGTCGACTGGCCGCACAGCACGGTCGAGATGCAGCGCAACTGGATCGGCCGATCGATCGGCGCCGAGGTGGATTTTGGCCTGGCCGAGGTGCATGGCAACCTGCGCATCTTCACCACCCGCCCCGACACGCTTTTCGGCGCGACCTACATGGTGCTCGCGCCCGAGCACCCACTGGTGGACGCCATCACGCGCCCGCAGATGAAGAGCGGGGTTCACGCCTATCGCGAGGCCGCGGCACGCAAGAGCGACCTGGTGCGCGCCGAGCTCTCGAAGGAGAAGAGCGGCGTCTTCACCGGCGGACACGCGATCAATCCGGTCAACGGCGAGCGCCTGCCGGTGTGGATCGCCGACTACGTGATGATGGGCTACGGCACCGGGGCGATCATGGCGGTGCCGGGTCACGACCAGCGCGACTGGGAGTTCGCGAAGGCTTTTGGGCTGCCGATCCGCGAGGTGGTCAGGGGAGGGAACGTGGCCGAGGCCGCGTACACCGACAATCTCTCGGGGACGATCGTCAACTCGACTACCCCCGACGGAAGCTTCTCGATCGATGGGCTTGCGCCTGAGGCCGCGATCCCGAAAATCACCGCCTGGCTCGAAGCAAAGGGTCTCGGCCGGCGCGCGGTCAACTACAAGCTGCGCGACTGGCTGTTCGCTCGCCAGCGCTACTGGGGCGAACCGTTCCCGATCCTGTGGGTGGATGGCGAGCCGAGCGCGGTGCCGGAAGAGATGCTGCCGGTGCGCCTGCCCGAGACCAGCGATTTCCGCCCGGCCGGAACGGGGGAGAGCCCGCTCGCGAATCTCACCGAGTGGGTCAACACCACCGACGCGGTCACCGGCAAGCCGGCAAGGCGCGAGACCAACACCATGCCGCAGTGGGCCGGCTCGTGCTGGTACTACCTGCGCTATCTGGATCCGAAGAATTCGCGCGCGCTGGTCGACCCCAAGCTCGAGAAGTACTGGATGCCGGTCGACCTGTACGTGGGTGGGGCGGAGCACGCGGTGCTCCACCTGCTGTACGCGCGCTTCTGGCACAAGGTGCTCTACGACATCGGCGTGGTGAGCACACTCGAACCGTTCCAGCGCCTCGTCCACCAGGGCACGATCCTCGGCGAGGACGGGGTCAAGATGAGCAAGTCTCTTGGCAACGTGGTCAGCCCCGACGACATGATCGACCGCTATGGAGCCGACGCGATACGCCTGTACGAGATGTTCATGGGGCCGCTCGAAGCCTCCAAGCCATGGAGCTCGAAGAGCGTCGAAGGCATCACCCGGTTCCTCGACCGGGTGTGGCGGCTCTACGTCGAGGACGACGGCTCACTTCGCGTAAAGGATGAAGTGGCGCCCGAGGAGGCCCTGCGAGTGCTGCATCAGACCATCCGCAAGGTCACCACCGACCTGGAAGATCTCAAGTTCAACACCGCGATCGCCCAGATGATGGTGTTCGTGAACGCGCTCAACCCGCTCGAATTGCGCCCGCGCACGGTGCTCGAGCCGTTCGTGCTGATTCTCTCGCCGTTCGCGCCGCACCTCGCTGAAGAGCTGTGGAACCGGCTTGGACATCCCGAGACGCTGGCCTACGAGCCGTGGCCCGAGTGGGACCCGGCGCGCGTGGCCGAGGAAACCGTGACCCTGGCCGTGCAGGTCGACGGCAAGCTTCGCGCGACACTGGAACTGCCCGCCGGCGTCGATCAGGCGGCCGCCCAGAGCGCGGCCCTGGCTGACGAGCGCATCCGTCGTTACGTCAACGGCGCCCAGGTGCGCAAGGTCATCTACGTGCCGGGCAAGCTACTGAATCTGGTGCTCGGTCACTGAGTTCGCGACGCGACCTCGCGTGAACAGTGAAGCCCGCGGCGAGCACCTCGTCGCGGGCTTCATGCTGCCACGGCACCAGCGGGACCGGGGGAGAACACGTTTGCTGGCGCCGGATTCCATGTCACGAGGTAGACATAATACTGATTATGCGACACAGCCAATAC